>NZ_VFRR01000002.1 GCF_006385675.1 Maribrevibacterium harenarium
CACTTGGGACGAGCTCATCAATGGAGACAAACTCTAGAGTCGATTGGGTTTGGGGGCGTTCTTTAAGCATAAGGCTATTATAAAAAGTCCCCGCACGAAGGCGAGGACTTTATCAGCAGTCTGACCTGCCGCAGCAGGTCTTTCAAGGAAGTCAGCAAATCGCCTTATTAGGCTTTGCTTCGAATGTTTTCAATTTCATCGGTAGCCACATGGCGTACATCCACACCTTTCACCATATAGATCAGGTGTTGGCAGATATGGCGTGCATGATCACCGATACGCTCTAGGGAACGCAGAATCCAGATCACGTTCAAAACGCGGGAAATTGAACGTGGGTCTTCCATCATGTAAGTCGCTAGTGAACGTAATGCGGTCTTGTATTCAAGATCCACATTACGGTCTGCTTTAGCCACACGAATCGCCTGGTCGATATCGAGACGAGCGTAAGCATCTAGCGCTTCACTTACCATACGGCTGACCATTTGACCGATGCGGTTAATTTCCACGTAACCCCGTGGCGACTCGCCTTCGCTGATCAGATTTAGCGCATGGTCAGCGATTTTTTTGGACTCATCACCCATACGTTCCAAGTCGGATACCGCTTTGGAGATGGACACGATCATGCGCAAGTCTGTCGCCGCAGGCTGACGTTTCGCCAGAATACGGGTACATTCTTCATCGATCAGACCATCAAGCTGGTTCACGGTACGATCTTTCGCTTTCACCTCTTCTGCTAGCTCGCTGTCGCTTTCTAACAGAGCTTGGATAGAATCCGCTACTTGGTTTTCTACCACACCACCCATGGTGAGGAAGTGCTGACGCAAGGTCTCTAATTCAGCATTAAATTGCTGCGAAATATGATCCGTTGTTAATTCTCGCATATTGGCAAATCCTCAGGTTAACCGTAACGACCAGTGATGTAGTCTTCTGTTTGTTGTTTAGTTGGGTTAGTGAACAAGGTATTGGTATCACCAAATTCCACCATGTTACCCATGTACATAAAGGCAGTATAGTCAGAAACACGGGCTGCCTGTTGCATGTTGTGGGTTACGATAGCGATGGTAAATTCTTCTTTTAGCTCGTGGATTAGCTCTTCGATCTTCAAAGTTGAAATTGGGTCCAAAGCAGATGCTGGCTCGTCTAGCAATAGCACTTCTGGTTTGACCGCCACGGTACGGGCGATAACCAAACGCTGCTGCTGACCACCAGACATGCCCAGCGCACTTTCGTGTAGGCGATCTTTTACTTCGTCCCACAGTGCCGCTGAACGTAGCGCCCATTCGACGGTTTCGTCGATCACGCGCTTTTTGTTAATGCCCTGAATACGCAGGCCGTAAGCCACGTTTTCGTAGATACTTTTCGGGAATGGGTTTGGCTTCTGGAATACCATGCCCACACGACGACGTAGCTCAGCTACGTCAGTGCCCTTTTCGTAGATATTCTGGTCATGTAGCGTGATTTCACCGGTAATACGGCAGCTATCTACCAAGTCATTCATACGGTTAAAGCAGCGCAATAAGGTCGATTTACCACAACCAGATGGCCCGATAAAAGCAGTTACCTTTTTCTCTGGAATGACCATGTCGATGCCTTTTAATGCTTCTTTGTCACCGTAGTAAAGGTGAAGGTCATTCACGGCAAGACAGACTTTTTCGTCTTCAATGCGCAGCGCCTGTTGGCTACGTTGCATTGCTGAGATATCAATTGAATGTGTTTTTGCTTCGCTCATAATCGTCTCTTCCCCGCCGTCTTACATTTCCAGCGATTTGTATTTTTCACGTAGGTGGTTACGGATGGTCACTGCCGCCAAGTTAAGCAAAGCAATAACAATCACCAATAGAAGGGCGGTGGCGTAAACCAATGGACGCGCCGCTTCTACGTTCGGGCTCTGGAAGCCCACGTCGTAAATGTGGAAGCCCAAGTGCATGAACTTCTGATCCAAGTGTAGGAATGGGTAGTTGCCATCAAGTGGTAGTGATGGTGCCAACTTCACCACACCCACCAACATCAGTGGTGCTACCTCACCTGCAGCACGGGCAACGGCTAGGATGACCCCCGTCATGATAGCTGGGCTGGCCATTGGCAAGACTACACGCCATAGGGTTTCCGCTTTGGTTGCACCCAGTGCCAAGGAACCCTCACGTACGTTACGTGGGATACGCGCAAGACCTTCCTCTGTTGCCACAATTACTACTGGTACCGTCAGCAACGCCAGCGTAATCGACGCCCACATCAAACCACCCGTACCAAAAGTTGGCGATGGTAAAGCTTCTGGGAAGAAGGCTTGGTCAATGCCAGAACCAAGGAAGTAAACGAAGAAACCTAGACCAAACACACCGTATACGATGGATGGTACACCGGCTAAGTTGTTTACAGCGATACGGATAATACGTGTAAACCAACCTTGAGACGCATATTCACGCAAGTAAACCGCTGCAACCACACCAAACGGAGTCACTAGAATGGTCATCAACAAGACCATCATGATGGTACCGAAGATCGCTGGGAATACACCGCCCTCGGTATTGGCTTCACGGGGTTCAGCAGTCAGGAACTCAACGACTTTGGAACCGTAGTGACCGAGTTTAGCAAACACACCCATGGAGTTAGGACGGTAAGCACGAACAATTTTAGCAACCTGCATTTCATGTACTGAACCATCCATTGCTTCCACCACAAAGGTGTCACGGTTGATTTCTTTGTACAGTTCAATCAGGCGCTGCTGCAACTGCTTGTACTCTGCGTCGTACTGAGCACGTTCCGCATTCAAGTCAGCCAGATGGGCAGGCGTCAGTTCATTACGCAACTCATAACCACGCTGCTTCAAGCGAATACGCTCTAGGGCATAGTTAATAGAACCGATCTCATGCTTTTCGATTTCATAAATATCATCATGAATCGCTAAGGCACGATCGATACGCTGCTGGAAGGCTTCCCAAGTTGCTAAAGCAGAAGCTGTCGGCTCTTTGTCCGATGTTTCCGCCACGACTTTGCCATCTTCTTTGACCGCTAGTAGGTAGCCGTATAGGTTACCCCACTCATAACGCTCAGCCGCAAACAGCATTTCTGGACGGCGCAGATCAGTAAGATACTCGTCGATCACCCAGCGGAAATCGGAACCGTATACATCTCGGTTACCGGTTTTCATTAGGGTGCGGGACATCATATCGTGATGATCTTCTACCTGAATGCCAGCTTCACGTAACTGTGCAGCAGACACCTCTGCGGTTTCAACACGTTCAGCGACAAGGTTGTAAGCCGGAGTACCTGGCATTTCGTAGCGGGCTTCAACGATGTCCGCTGGCCAGAAGTGCCCCAAACCACGCACGGCAATCAATAGCAATAAACCGATAACCATGATGACACAAATCGCCACCGCACCGGCATTTAACCATACCCAGGGATCACCAGATTTCATCCACTCTGATACGGTTTGTTTCTTTAATTTCAGCTCTTTACTCATTATAACGACCCGTATTTCTTACGTAGATGCTGACGCACGGACTCTGCGATGGTGTTTACCACGAAGGTAAAGATAAACAGCACGAACGCAGCCAAGAACAAGATACGGTAGTGGGAACTTCCCACCTCAGACTCTGGCACTTCCACCGCTAGGTTTGCCGCCAAAGTACGCATCCCTTCAAAGATATTGAAGTCCATAATCGGCGTATTACCGGTAGCCATCAGTACGATCATGGTTTCACCCACCGCACGTCCCATACCGATCATTACGGCAGAGAAAATACCTGGGCTCGCAGTTGGTAGGACTACACGAACCATGGTTTGCCAGTAAGTGGCACCCAGTGCCAATGAACCTTGGGTTAGGGCTTTTGGTACTGAGAAGATCGCATCTTCCGTAATCGAGAAGATGGTCGGAATCACCGCAAAGCCCATGGCAAAACCGACCACCAAAGCGTTACGTTGGTCGAAGGTGATACCTAGATCATTGGTAATAAAGCCACGGATATTGCCATCAAAGAAGTTCAGCTCGATCACTGGACTCATCGCCACGCAGAACCAACCCAATACTACTACTACTGGGATCAGTAACATGGGCTGCCAACCTTCTGGCACTAACCAACGAATATTTTGCGGCATCCGCGACCAGATAAAGGCAAACAGTAGAATACCGATAGGCAATACAACCAAGATACTAAAGGCAGCCGCTAGGTTTTCTTCTAGGAATGGGGCAAAGAACAGACCCGCCAAGAAACCTAGGATTACGGTTGGCAATGCTTCCATTAGCTCGATAACAGGCTTAACTTTGCGACGCAGACCTGGCGCCATAAAGTACGCGGTATAGATAGCACCACAAATCGCCAATGGCACCGCCATCAACATAGCGTAAAACGCTGCCTTGATCGTACCGAAAGCCAATGGCATCAAGCTGTATTTTGGCTCAAAGTCGTTATTCGCTGCCGATGACTGCCAAGTGTAAGTTGGCTCTTGGTAGCCTTCATACCAAACCTCGCCCCATAGGGAAGTCCAAGATACTTCAGGGTGCTCGTTGTCGACATCAAAGAAGTGAATGCCTTTGCTGTCTTCTAGCAGTAGGCCATTAGCCCGTGGCGAGAAACCAATCATACGCGCACTACCATCACTCACCACTTCATCAATTACTTGACGTGAAGACGTTGAGTTGTAGATCGCAACACTGCCTTTTTCATCCAAGGTCGCAAAGCCTTTACGACGGTGCTCCATAGCGACGCCAGTAATGCCGTTTGGCTGTTTTACATCGCGGATGAAGGTCAGAATTTCTTCATTGGTGGCATCATCACGTACGTTAAACCATTGGCTAACACGACCTGAGGTATCCGCTACCATCAACGAAGACTGACCAAGTAGGTAACTGATAGAAACCAATTTGGCATCATCTGCAAGCAGATCAAGCTCAGCTTTTAACGTGATGTCATCCATATCACGTACATCGAACTCAGAAAGATCGCCCGTACTGGTTACCATGTACAAATAACGCTGGTCTCCAGAAAGCAGGAGCGCCTGAGTGTCGGCCACAAATGGCAAAGACTGACGTTCTTCGGTCAGTTCGACTTCCTCAGTAATAAAGTTCACATCCTTGGTAAAGCGAATGACATCCGCTTGCTGATCCCCCATGATCGCCAACGTCATACGATCAGAGCTGTCACGCATGGTGATGTTACGAATCGGGTAATCCGCCACTTGCACCCCTTCTTCACCATAGGGGAATTCGATGCTTGGAGTAATGAGTCGTTCACCGTTGGGGTAGGTGATTTTGTAGACATGTTTCGCGACTAGGATACGACCATCTTCATAACCAAATGCGATCTCATGGCTAGTGTCAGACTCTACCGCGAACGCGGTTGGGACACTGCTATGGGGATTAACAACGCGATTCATCACATCGCCATTGGCTAAATCGAAGAAAATCATGTCGCCGTTTTCGGCCACCCGGAAGCCGACTTCGGCCTGCTCTTCCGAGGTTAAGTACAGGCTCTTACCTGCTTCACCTGCGGGTAAAGCAAAACTGCGAGCCTTGTCTATCGTCGCCCCTTGAAACAAGGGTGCCACTTCATACAGTAAGTAGAAACAAATCAACAGCACTGCCAAAATGACACTACTGCCCCCTACCGCGATCCCCATGGTGGCACCGCGATCTTTTAAGCCACGAATACGACGATGACGCTTCAATGCTGGCGTATCAAAGTCCAGTTCAGGCACTCTTAGATCGGTTTTTGTACTCATCCAATTTTCATCTTTTATGACATTTTTGTGACAGATTGCAACATAAGAAAAGCAGGAGAAACCTTCGCCTCTCCTGCTATTGCGCTATTGCTGCACCTTCATCATCCCTGATTGGGACGTTGCTTAGTTGATACCTAGGTCAGATAGGTATTTGTTGGCAACTTTAGCTGGTAGTGGCACGTAACCGTCTTTCACTACAACTTCTTGACCCATTTTAGAAAGAACCATTTTCACAAACTCACGCTCTAGTGGAGCAAGTGGTTTGTTTGGCGCTTTGTTTACGTAAACGTAAAGGAAGCGAGATAGTGGGTATTTACCAGTTGCAGCGTTCTCGATAGTGGCATCAACTAGCTCGCCGCCTTCTTTCTTCGCGATTGGTAGAGCGCGTACAGAAGAAGTTTTGTAACCGATACCAGAGTAACCAATACCGTTAAGAGAAGTAGAAACTGACTGTACAACAGAAGCAGAACCAGGCTGTTCGTTTACAGAGTTCTTGAAGTCACCTTTGTAAAGCGCGTGCTCTTTGAAGTAACCGTAAGTACCAGATACTGAGTTACGACCAAACAATTGAATGTCACGGTTCGCCCAGTCACCAGTTAGGCCAGCTGCACCCCATTTAGTGATGTCTTCGCTGTGACCACCCTTACGAGTAGAAGAGAAGATCGCATCCACTTCAGGAAGAGATAGACCTTTGATTGGGTTATCTTTGTGTACAAATACAGCTAGAGCGTCGATCGCAACTGGGATAGCAGTTGGCTTGTAGCCGTATTTTTTCTCGAATGCGGCAACTTCTTTGTCTTTCATTGTACGAGACATAGGACCGAAGTTAGAAGTACCTTCTGTTAGCGCTGGTGGCGCAGTAGAAGAACCAGCTGCTTGGATCTGGATGTTCACGTTAGGGTAAAGACGTTTGAAATCTTCTGCCCAAAGCGTCATTAGGTTCGCTAGAGTGTCAGAACCAACGCTAGAAATGTTACCAGATACACCGCTTGCTTTAGCGTATGCTGGAAGTTTTGGATCAACATCTGCCATAGCGTTGAATGAAACGCCCGCTAGGGTGGATACCGCTAGTGTTGCAACTAATTTTTTCATTACTTCAACCTCAGTGGTTAACGTGAATTTATCTTTGGGCAATTGCCCATAAGCTCGTTCGATGGTGTTCACTGTAATGATCGTTTGTGACATTAATGTTAAAAAAATAAATCTTTGATTATTTTTTAGCTGTCCCCAGATTAGAGCTATATTGATGCCCAAGATGGCAACCAGTTAACTTGACCTCCGAGATACCGACTTATGAAAGCGATGCAAATACCACACTACGGCCCAGCCAGTGACCTAACCCTTGTCGATGTACCCATTCCAACTGTTGGCGATGATCAAGTACTGATTCAAATCGGTGCCGCAGGTGTTAACCCAGTCGATACCTATGTGCGCTCCGGCACCAACAACTACACGGCTACCTTTCCCCATACCCCAGGCAATGATGGTGCTGGCACTATTGTTAAAGTTGGCGCTAATGTCTCCTCTCTCAGTATCGGGCAGCGGGTCTACTTTAGTCGCAATCTCACCGGCTCCAGTGCCGAATTTGCGCTTGCGCTACCTGACTTCGTGTTCCCACTCCCCGACAACATTAGCTTTACTGATGGTGCTTGTTTGGGCATTCCTTACACCACAGCACACCGGGCCCTGTTTGGCCGTGCCCATGCCCAAACAGGGGACAAGGTGTTGATACATGGCGCCACCGGAGCAGTGGGACTGGCGACCGTGCAATTAGCCCTCGCAGCGGGGCTGGAAGTGGTCGCTTCTGCTGGCACCCAAGAAGGGGCAGAGTTATTAGAAGGGCAAGGAGTGGCTCAAGTAATCATGCATAACCAAGCAGACCATTTAGCGCCTTTCCAGAGCTTGGACACAGGATTCGATGTGATTATCGAAATGCTGGCCAATATCAACTTGGATCAGGATCTCAAAGCGCTGAAAAAAGGTGGGCGTGTGGCCGTCGTGGGCAATCGCGGTACCATTGAAATCAATCCACGGGAATTAATGGCTAGAGATGCTGCCATTGTCGGAGTGGCACTGGCGAATACCTCTCCAGCACAGCTGAAAGAGATTGCGCAAGATTTGTATTACCAACTCGCAGCTGGCGCTCTGAACCCAGTTATCCGTAAGACCTATGCCCTTACAGAGTTGCCCAATGCCCATGAAGATATTCTTAAACCCGGTGCACTCGGTAACTTGGTCATCGACCTAGAGGTCTAATGGTGTATCCGCCTACCAAGATGCGCCCCTACTAAAGTACCGGAAAGGTCGCTATACTTTGTCTAGATATCACGCACCAAAATAGGCAACGGCAGTGACCTTTTCCAAATCCGACGTATTCAGTTTGCCCGATGTAGCAGACACCCATGATCATGACTACCATCAGTTGGTGGTCGTGCTGGATGGCAATACGGATTTTGACTTGGAAAGCAAAGGCGGCCAGCAGATGCAGTCCGGATCGGGATGCATCGTACCCTCTGCGGAAGGTCATCAGTTTGTGGGGTTAGGGGAAAACCGCATCATGGTGGTCAATTTGCCGGTACCGCCCCCAAAAGCCATCACGGATGAAGAGTACGAAATCGTTTCCCGTCTGTTCGATAAAGCCGCCTATTTTCAGTTAAACCCTCGTCTACAGGTGTTAGCCACCGCCTTGTCCGGGGAGCTACAGCAGTACCCCGATGACCCAATCTTGGCTCGCGCCTGCGGTAACACTTTGTTGAGCGCCATTCGTCATCAAATCAACAATAAGGATGTACGGATACGGGGAAATCAACTCGATATTGATAAATTGGACCAGTACATCGAACTGAACTTGTCTCGCAAGGTTCATATCAGCCAATTGGCGAATTTTTGTTTTTTAAGCGTCAGCCAATTCCATGAGCGCTTTAAAGAACGCACTGGCATGACCCCCCACCAGTACTTGATGCGTAAGCGTATCGAGCGCGCCCAAAGCCTGTTGCGCGAGGGCCACCCGCCGGTACAGGTAGCGGAGATGTGCGGCTTTTCTAGTCAAAGCGCCATGACCAATGTGTTTTCTCAATTACTTGGCATCACACCACTTAAATACCAGAAGCAATTTCGCCCTTAAACCTACTCATAACTCACTCGTTCTCTACCTACTAAATCAGCGCTTTTCCGTCGTATAAGCGCACGTTAGCAGCCTATTCGCGGCTAATCGGATTTTCTTATAAAAAAAACCGATGATTTAGTAAGACAGTTTCTCCTGCCTGTCACTAAAGTGTGATGATGCTGGCGAGCTATTTACAAGGTAAAAAACTGCACGTTTTTTACACACCCAATAGTTCGCAAAAACAACACAAACGGTCTAACTGTTTAATAACGGTCACATAAGCACAGTGCTTTTGTTTGTCGCGGGAGAATCCAATTATGTTTAACGCGCTAGAGGTGTTACAACCCAATTTCATTGAGCGTCCACTAAACGATCTGTGGCGCAACATCTCGCCACTTTACAGTGTCGACGAAAGCCAATGGTTACAACAACTGTTGCCACTGGCGGAGCCTACCCAGGGACAACTCAACGCCAGCACCAATGCGGCGACTAAGCTTATCGAACAGGTGCGTAAAGACGATGCCTCCATGTCCATGATTGATGCTCTGTTGCTAGAGTACAGCTTGGATACCAAAGAAGGCATTCTGCTCATGTGTTTGGCAGAAGCCCTAATGCGCGTTCCAGATAAAGAAACCGCTGATGCCTTTATTAAAGATCGCCTAAGCGTGGCGGACTGGGCTTCCCATGCCAAAAACTCCGAGTCCTTCTTCGTCAATGCGTCTACTTGGGGTCTCATGCTGACTGGTAAAGTAGTCACCATGAGCGAAAAGCAAGACGGTAGTCCAGCCAACTTGATTAACCGTATGGTGAATCGTGTTTCTGAGCCAGTCATCCGCCAAGCCATGAACCAAGCCATGAAGATCATGGGGCACCAGTTTGTACTAGGCCGTTCTATCAAAGAAGCCTTAGAGCGCGGCAAAAGCTACCGTGATAAAGGTTACACCTATTCCTTCGATATGTTGGGGGAAGCAGCGCTGACTTCTGCGGATGCGCAAAAATACTTAGACTCTTACTCCCAAGCTATTGATTCTGTTGGTAAAGATACCTACAGCAAAGGCCACCGCCCAACTATCTCCATCAAACTTTCGGCGTTACACCCTCGCTATGAAGTGGGCAACGAAGAACGTGTCATGACCGAGCTGTTTGCCAGTGTCAAAGGCCTAATCAAACAAGCACGGGCACTGAACGTGGGTATCACCATCGACGCAGAAGAAGCCGACCGCTTGGAACTTTCCCTAAAACTATTTGAAAAACTTTATCGTGATGAAGGCACACAGGGCTGGGGGCTGTTTGGCCTAGTGGTGCAAGCCTACTCCAAACGCTGTCTACCGGTATTGGCATGGCTTGCTGCCCTCGCGAAAGAGCAAGGAGATCGCATCCCACTACGTTTAGTAAAAGGCGCATACTGGGACTCTGAGATCAAGCTTTGCCAACAACGTGGCCTCAACGGCTACCCAGTTTATACCCGTAAAGAAGCCACTGACGTCTCTTACTTGGCCTGTGCGAAATTCCTTTTGAGCGCACACACTCGCGCCCATATCTTCCCACAGTTTGCTAGCCACAATGCTCACACTATCGCGACCATCGCCACTATGGCGGAAGAGCTTGGTGCCAGAACCGATGAATTTGAATTCCAACGTCTTCACGGTATGGGGGATGCCCTTTACAACCGTCTAATCAAAGATAAAGACGTGTGTGTACGTATTTACGCACCGGTCGGTAGCCATAAAGATTTGCTTCCTTACTTGGTTCGCCGCTTGCTAGAAAATGGTGCCAACAGCTCTTTCGTACACCGTCTGGTAGATGCCCGCTGCCCAATTTCCGAATTGGTGGGTCACCCAGTCATGACACTGAAAGGCCGTAAAACACTACACAACCCGAACATTAATTTGCCAAAAGATATGTTCAGCGACCGTCGCAACTCCTACGGCCCGAACATTGAAATCGAAAGCCAATGGTTCCCTTTCAAAGAGCAAGTGAATGCCTTTATGGGTCCTGACGTACAGTGGCACGCTCACCCAATCGTAGGCGGACAAAATTTAACGAGCGATACGATTCGTGAAGTGACAAGTCCCTACGACCGCTCGCAAAAAGTGGGTGAAGTTCAGTGGGGCAATAAAGATATCGTCGACAATGCCATTGAAATGGCCCATGGAGCTTATCCACGCTGGTCACAAACACCTGCCGATGAGCGTGCTGCCTGTTTAGAGCGCTTCGCTGATCTCATGGAACAACACTACGCCGAGTTGGTAGCCATCTGTCACCGGGAAGCGGGTAAAACTATCCAAGACAGTATCGACGAAGTTCGTGAAGCGGTCGATTTCTGTAACTACTACGCGCTACAAGCTCGGAAAAACTTTGGGGCACCGAAAACCTTTACCAATTACCTAGGTCAAGAGCAGCAAGCTCGCATGGTAGGTCGTGGGGTGTTCGCTTGTATCAGCCCTTGGAACTTCCCCCTAGCGATTTTCGCTGGTCAAGTGGTAGCGGCTCTAGCGGCAGGCAATGCGGTAGTATGTAAAGCGGCAGAACAGACTTCTATTATTGCCTTCCGTGCTGTGCAACTGATGCATGAAGCCGGCATCCCAGGGGATGTTCTCCACTTCCTACCGGGTAATGGTTCTACCATCGGTTCGCCAATGACCCAACATCCGCTCATCGCTGGTTTGGCCTTCACGGGTTCCACTGGTACCGCCCAGTTGATTAACCGTACCTTAGCTAGCCGTGGCGTTGGCCCCGTACCTGTTATCGCGGAAACAGGTGGTCAAAACGCTATGATCATTGACTCCACTTCTCTGCCAGAGCAAGTAGTACGGGATGCGGTACGTTCCGCCTTCGCCTCTGCGGGTCAACGCTGTTCCGCCCTACGGGTCATGTTTGTACAAGAAGACATCGCTGATCGGGTGATTCCAATGATCGCTGGCGCTATGAAAGAGCAAACCGTCGGCTTGCCTTACCTACATGAAACCGATGTCGGCCCAGTAATTGATACCAAAGCACAGAAAGTCTTGTTGGATCACATTGAGGAAATGAAATCCGCTGGCCGCCTGATCGCACAAACCAAACTGCCGGAATGGGCCGATAAAGGTACCTTTGTCGCACCAATCGCGTTTGAGATTAGCGGCATTGATCAGCTGAAAGACGAGAAATTCGGCCCGATCATGCACGTGATTCGCTATAAAGCGAAAGATCTCGACAAGATTATCGACACCATTAACCAGTCTGGCTTCGGCTTAACAATGGGTGTACACAGCCGTAATGAGAGCACTTGTGCGCACATTGCTCGCCGCGCCCGTGTCGGTAACCTATACATTAACCGTGACCAAGTAGGTGCTGTGGTTGGGGTACAACCGTTCGGCGGTCAAGGTTTATCTGGTACTGGTCCAAAAGCCGGTGGCCCCCACTACTTACCTCGTTTTGCTAAAGAACAACTACTTTAAGCGGCCGTATTAGGAGACAAGAACATGACAATCGTAAAACCGGTACAAATCCAAGTCGCTAACAAAGTATTCGAAGCATGGGACAAGTTGGGGGTGAAAGGTCGTGCCCAACTATTGGCTCAGGCAGCTGAGAAATTGCAAGGCGCACAAGCGGGTATGGCGAAGTGGCAGCTGCAAAACGCTGTTGCCGAGATCGGTGACAAATTGGTGCTACAAGGCCCAACTGGCGAAAGCAACGAGCTGAGCACTCACGGGCGCGGCGCTTTCTTATGCACTAGCGCTCTTGATGGCAATAATGCCGCGGTAGGTTTAGTGGGCGCCGTATTTGCCGCTCTAGTGGCGGGAAACCCAGTGATCACGGTTGGTCCTACTGGCCAAGCGATTATGGATCTCATCGCGAACCATGTACCCAACGGGGTGATACAAAACGTGGCTGAGTCAGTACAGGACAGTATCATTGATGATATCGAACTAGCTGGCGTCGCGATTCTTTGTGAACCTGAGCAGGCCAATGAATTGACCCAACGTTTGGCACAAAAAGCCGGATTGCTATGTCAATTGGTAAACGAAACCGATGTGGAGAACCTAGGGACGATTGCTGCTCCCCATTTCATTCTGCGCTTTGTGACCGAACAAACCATCACCACTAACACCACCGCGATCGGTGGTAACGCGACACTATTGGAATTAGGTAGCTCCGCGGAGTAAAACCTTAGGCGGCAGCCCTGTCTGCCGCTCTACCATTTTAGGTAGACCCCCTGTTCCTTCGTACTCAGCCTGCGCTCCCGCTAGCTGAGTTTTGCGCCCTCTTTGTCTCTAACAAGAGGGCTTTTTTTGCGTTAAGCACTAGGGTATTGATATTGCCACGCTAAACGTTGGCCTTGCTCTGCCGACTGCAGTGCTAACTGCATACCATAGACCAACATAGCTGCTTGCTCATGGGGGACTGGCAAAGGTTGCTGAGTAAGAATGGCATTGGTGAAGGCTTGATAAAACTCTTTGTAAGAACTGTCCGGCAATTCTGCTACTTGAGCTAAAATCTGGGCGCCATTAGCGCCATCCAGTTCATAGCAAACACTACGCTGTCTCCCTCCCGCCGTTGGAAACTCGGCTTGCCAAGGCATAACACCTTGGCGTAAGCAATCCTCTTGGGGATCAAGACCAAAGCAGTGCCAGCTTCCACCTTCAAAACGAGCATTAAAGCGACGCATCTCTCCGGCTTCAAATGGGGTAGAGCCTAATTTAATCCGCGTGTCTGGATAACCCAATTCCAGCTCGAACCAATCGTGGGTTTGTCCTCCTTGCCGCAAAATATCGATACTCGCTTGCAACCATTGCGGAGGGCCAAGCAAAGCCAGCGCCTGATCGAGTAAGTGTGGACCTAGATCCCAAAAAATCCCCGTGCCTTCTCCCGGTAATTCACGCCAACGCTGTTGGGCTTGGGGGCGGAAGCGGTCAAAGCGACTGTCTAGGTGTTTTAATTGCCCTAACTGCTGCGACTGCACTAAGGCTTTGAGGTAGACAAAATCGGCATCAAAGCGGCGATTTTGATACACACAGAACTGTACGCCCTGCTGCTTAGCGAGGGCACATAACTGCTCAATTTGCGTCACTTCGGTTACCGACGGTTTTTCCAACAAAACATGCTTACCAGCAAGTAACGCCTGCTGCGCCTGGGAAAAATGTAGGTGGTTTGGTGTGGTAATCACCAACAAATCCAGATCACCACGGCTGAGTAACTGATCAAACTGAACAACAACTTCAGTGCCCGGATACAACTGCTCTACTTTGTCACATTGAGAAGAACACACAGCAGCCAATGTCATTTCCGGCTGATACTGGATAAAAGGGGCGTGGAACACTTGAGCTGACAGGCCGAACCCCACCAACCCGACACGAATCTCAGTCATGATAAATCCCGTTAATAAATAGAGAATCAGTCGCTAAATAGACTGATATAGGTAATAAATACAGCAATTAGAGCGGCATCTCAAAGAGAATTGGTTTAGTCTGTGTTAGCGATGGGTATAGAGTAATTTTTGTTTACTTACTTTTTGTAACATTGATGCGATATTTGTTTACACTAACAAACAGGTTACCTAACTCATTTAGTTTATATTTCCACAATTCAACTGATCCAAGGTTGGCAAGGACTTACTATGCCGCTTCCAAAATTTCTCTCAGGTATCCGCAGTAAACTCATCAGCATCTTTGTGTTGATCAAAGTTTTACCACTCGTGCTATTAGCATGGTTTGCTTGGAGCACCGCTCAACAACTCGGCAACAGTGTCTCTGAGCAGGGCACTAAAATGGCTAGTAACAGTTTAAATACCGTGGAAGAACTCGGCGCCATTGTAGTGGAAGATGCTATCGCTGCCTTGGATGAAAAATCTCGGGAAGCCATTGAAGCGCAAACCACCTCGATCGCCATTAACCTCGCGAACTTTCTTTACGAGCGTGATGCCGATGCGCGCTACGCCGCAAACCTGCCGCGAACAGAGCAGGCCTATCGAGATTTTATCGAGCATATGCAACGCCCTATGTATCGGCACGGGGACTGGGAACTGTCTGCCGATGGCAGTCGCTGGCAACCTAAAACAGAAGTGGCTTTAGAGGCCAAAGTTACCCGAGAAATTTTGGCTGACAATAACAAAGCCTTCCATGCTCGTGCGCCAGAGTATTTAGGCGAAAAAACCATGCAACCCTTGTTTGTAGAGATGACGTTTGTTGACCTAAATGGTCAAGAACTGGTGAAAGTCACGCAACAAGGTATTACTTCACCTGAGCTCAAAAACATTGCCAATAAGCGCAACACCTTTTTAGGCGCAGAGAACTACTTTAACGACCTGCAAGCATTAGAAGCTGGGGACATATATGTATCCGAAGTCATCGGCGCTTATGTGCCAACCCACATTATTGGTGCCTACTTGCCCCAACGCCTAGAAAAAGTAGGTAAAGAATTTCTACCTCAAGAATCCGCCTATGCTGGCACCGAAAACCCTGTCGGTAAACACTTCCAAGGCATTGTGCGTTGGGCAACGCCAGTAATCGAAAACGGTCGTAAAGTTGGCTATGTGACCTTGGCATTAAACCATGATCATATTCGCCAGTTCTCTGATCGAGCTAGCCCTAATGAGTCACGCTATACCCCCATATCAGACCCCATCGAGGGGAATTATGCCTTCATTTGGGATAATAAAAGTCGCGCTATTTCCCATCCACGGGATTACATGATCGTCGGCTACGATCCACAAACTGGTCAACCAGATACTCCTTGGATGGATGCGCAACTATACGATGAGTGGCAAGCTAGTGGTTTGCCATCCCATGAATTTTTAGCCACCGTCGAGCCGTTCCGCAATCAAAGCTTGCAGCTGAAACCAGCCCTAGCACAAGCCAAATCAGGGCACGTGGGGTTAGATTGTCGCTACTTAAACTTCTCTCCTCAGTGTCATGGCTGGAATGCAGTGACCGAGCACGGTGGCTCCGGCTCCTTTGTGATTTTCTTCTCTGGGTTATGGAAACTGACCACAGCAGCGGCAATTCCCTATTACACCGGTCAATACGGCAACTCTAAACAAGGGTTTGGTTTTGTCACCATCGGTGCCAATATCGATGATTTCCATAAAGCCGCTACCGAAAGCGCAGAGAAACTGAATGCTCTGATACAAGAGAAAAACGTTGTCTTCACCCAACAAAGAGACACCCTCATAGATGGTATTAAAGTGAGCTTAGAAAACGCAGCTTACGGGCTGTGGGGCTCTACCATCGTGATGGTGATCATAGTTATCTTTATCGCATTCTGGATGGCGAATGTCCTTACTGGGCGCATCACACCTATGGTAGAAGCGATACGGGCCTTCCAGAAGGGTGAGCGTCAGCGCCGTATTCCGGTAATCTCTAATGATGAAATCGCCGAGCTAAGTCATTCCTTTAATAAAATGGCGGACTCTGTAGAGTTTTCATTCCAACGTCTTGAAGAAGCCAAAGAGCAAGCTGAACAGGCTAGCCGTGCTAAATCCATGTTCTTAGCCACCGTTTCCCATGAATTACGCACTCCGTTAAATGGTATCCTTGGCTTCTCCGAATTGCTGAAAGATGAATTGTCGGATAAAGCGGAAGGTGAATATGCCCGTATCATTCACTCCAGCGGTGAACACTTACTACTACTGGTTAATGAAATCTTAGATTTAGCGAAAATCGAAGCAGGGGCAATGACCTACCAATATCAAGATTGGGAAACCCAACCCTTGCTTAAAGAAATGGTGCTCATCCACAAAGCCAGCGCCGAGCAAAATGGTATCGCTTTAGATATAAAATTTGATGACAGCGCACCTACGGCGATTCGCACCGATAAAAAGCGCTTAGCACAGTTGATGAACAACTTACTTAGTAATGCGCTTAAGTTTACCGATAAAGGTTCGGTTGCCGTTCAAGTCTCCGGCAACGAGGGCAATATTGTGATTGCCGTGAAAGACACCGGTATCGGTATCGACCCACAGCATCACCAAGCGATCTTTGAGAAATTTAAACAGGTGGAAAATTTCCTAACCCGAGAAAAAGCCGGTACTGGCCTAGGGCTTTCATTAGTCAAAGAACTGGTTGAAAATATGGGTGGTCATATCCAAGTCACATCGGCACTTGGCGAAGGGTCTACCTTTACTTTATATCTCCCCATTGAGGAACAACAGCATGACTGAACGTACTGCCCTGGTGGTCGATGACCAATCCATCAATCGCCTCTTGGCCTGTACCCTATTACAGCGCCTAGGCTGGCAAGTACAAGAAGCAGATAGCGGTGAAAAGGCATTGGAGCTGGCCGATAAAAATCGCTATCAACTGATCCTAATGGATATCAGTATGCCCGGTATGTCAGGGGAAGAAGCCTGCGAAAAACTACGTCAGCGGCCGGACATTCAGGCCAAGATTGTGGCTTATACTGCCCATGCTCAGTCTGAAGACTACGATAAGTTTCTCTCGCTAGGATTTGATGACGTGCTGATCAAACCGTTAAGTCGTCAGCGTTTAGAAGAAGTGGCGAGCAGCTGTTGATATTACCGCAGTAAGTGGGCGGCGACCGATCACCGCCCACTTACCTCTAGCTAGAGTACCTCAAGCTTAGCAAATGAGAGTACCAGCCACTTGGTTCCCTCCGTGTCAAAATTTACCTGTACCCGTGCTTGTGGCCCTTGTCCCTCATAGTTAATGACCAAACCTTCCCCAAAAATTGGATGACGTACCCGATCTCCCATGGAAATGTTGGTTTGTGGTACTTGATGCCCCTGCATAATACGTTGATTTTGCGCTTGATAGTCGGGACGTTGCAGTGACACAGGGCGTGCCACTTGAGAACGTAAGCGTACTTCCTCTAAGCAATCTTCTGGTATCTCACGGATAAAGCGTGAGGGGCTATTGAAGGACTCAGAGCCATGTAAGCGACGGGATTCTGCATAGGTGATATAGAGCTTTTCCATCGCTCGGGTGATGCCGACATAACATAGGCGACGCTCTTCTGCTAAACGCCCCGGCTCTTCGAACGACATTTTGCTAGGGAAGAGATTTTCCTCCACACCAGTTAGGAATACTAAGGGAAATTCCAGACCTTTGGCAGAGTGCAAGGTCATCAGCTGTACCGAGTCTTGGTATTCATCCGCCTGAGCGTCCCCGGCATCCAACACCGCTTGATCCAAGAAAGCTAACATAGGCGAACTAAACTCTTCATCCGTCTCTGACCAACTAAAGCCGCTGGCAGCGCTCACCAATTCCTGTAAGTTCTCGACCCGTGCTTCGCCTTTTTCACCCTTTTCTTTCTCGTGATATGGGATTAATCCGGCTTCTTGAATAATCTGCTCAAACACATCTCCCAAACCCAAATCCGGAGCTTGTACGGTCTGTGCCATCCCTTGAATCAGCGTCATAAAGGCTTTGATGGCATTGGTAGCACGGGCGGGTAAGGTACCGTGGACGACGATTTGCTCGGCAGCCTGCCACATAGAACAGCCTTGATCCCGAGCAATTTCACGAATTGTACCGATGCTACGCTCGCCGATGCCACGGGGTGGCACGTTGATCACCCGCTCCATAGCACCATCGTCGTTTGCATCAATCGCCAGACGCGCATAGGCCAACGCATTTTTGATCTCTAGACGGTCGTAGAAGCGGTGACCACCATAAATTCGATAGGGTATCTGCTCACGTACCAAACACTCCTCTATCACCCGTGACTGGGCATTGGAGCGGTACAGAATCGCCATATCGGTTAGAGAGGTCCCTTTGTCACGCCATTTTTTAATGACCTCTAGGATAAAACGGGCCTCGTCCTGTTCATTGAATCCGGCATAGACGGAAATCGGCTCTCCGCTCCCGCTATCGGTCCACAGCTCTTTCCCGAGACGATCATCATTGTGCCGAATCAAACCATTCGCCGCTTTTAGGATGTTTCCGGTGGAACGGTAATTTTGCTCCAAACGAATGGTCTGTACATCAGAGAAATGCTTAGTAAAGTTCTGAATATTCTCGATTTTCGCACCACGCCAACCGTAAATAGACTGATCATCATCCCCGACCGCCGTAATCGTGCCTTGATCCCCGACCATTACTCTTAGCCAAGCATACTGAATACTGTTGGTATCCTGAAACTCATCCACCAGTACATGCACAAACCGCTGTTGGTAATGACGTAATAATGCGGGGTTCGTTAACATTAACTCATGGGCGCGTAGCAGTAATTCGCCAAAATCCAGCAAGCCATTTTTTTCACACGCTTCTTCGTAGTGGTAATACAACTCACGCATACCGTTGGAGAATGGATCGTGGCTATCTGGCACGTGAGCAGCCCGTCGACCTTCATCCTTTTGGGCATTGATAAACCAAGCCACTTGTTTCGGCGGCCAGCGGGTTTCATCAATACTCATATCCCGCATGATGCGCTTGATCAAACGTAGCTGATCGTCACTATCCATGATCTGAAAGTTTTCTTTCAACCCAGCATCACGCCAATGGGCACGTAGCAGACGATGGGCTAAGCCGTGGAACGTTCCCACCCACATGCCTTGGGGTGGCACGCCAACCAATTGCTCGATCCGCCCTTGCATTTCCCGGGCGGCTTTATTGGTAAAGGTCACCGCCATCAAGCTGTAGGGTGACAGCTCGTAGGCGTGCATCAACCAAGCAATACGGTGTACCAGCACCCGGGTTTTACCGGAACCGGCTCCGGCGAGTACTAAACTGTTCTGTAGCGGGGCCGCGACGGCTTCGCGCTGCTTGTCGTTTAGCGCATCAAGAATAAAAGAAACGTCCATTCCACCTGCCAACAAAAAATTCATCAAATAGAGGTTGATTTTTAATCAGTTTTGGGCAATTTATACCACTGATATCTGTTTATCTGTCTATTTTGACTTTTTTCACCTGTCGATGACAGTGATCTCTGTATTTCTGTCGTCGAAATGCTCCAGAGAGGAAAAAACGATGAGTATATCTTCAGAAACTGTGTCCGAAGTAAAAACTGACTTGTTGCATGCTTCTATCAGCTTGCAGAAGGAAGAGGACGAACGCAATCAGAAGGAAGATAGCGTACGCATGCTCAAAGCACGCCGTGCTATTGAAGATTACTTAGAGGAAAAGCGCCTAAAACGCTCTATTTGTGACGGCTGGGACGATTAGCGACTAAGATCCTAGTAAGTCTATTCCATGCTTGCTGCCACGGGCAGCAGGCGTGGTGTTTTGCGCTTTAAAATTTGGCTAATATCAGTCAATTTCCCCAGTATTAGCTCAATAGCAAGCATGGTTTTTATAGCGATCAAACCGTGCTTGGAGTAACATTGCCGCTGATTTTTATGTCCCATCAACCATAACAAAAATACCTATAACCCCTTGGGGAGTCACCAATGTTTGAACATATCCAAGCTGCACCAGCGGACCCGATACTAGGCTTAAACGACGCATTTCGTAACGAAACCAACCCGAATAAAATCAACTTGGGTGTTGGCGTATTCAAAGACGAAAATGGCGCCACTCCTATTCTGAAAGCAGTAAAGCAGGCAGAAGAGCGTCTAGTTGCGAATGAAAAGACCAAAAGCTACTTGAGTATCGAAGGTACAGAGGCCTACCGCGCGGCCGTTCAAACATTGTTGTTAGGTGCTGATCACGAAATTATCGCTAAACAACGTGCACACACGGCGCAAACGCCAGGTGGCACCGGTGCTCTACGGGTTGCAGCTGAGTTCATTAAGAAACATATGCCGGATGCAACCGTATGGGTATCTAACCCAACTTGGGCAAACCACCAGTCCATCTTCCAATCGGTAGGCTTGGAAGTAGGTAGCTATGCCTACTACGATGCCGCATCTAAATCATTGGATTTTGAAGCTATGCTCGCAAGCTTGTCTCAGGTTCCAGCGGGAGATGTGGTACTGTTCCACGGTTGCTGTCATAACCCAACGGGTATCGATCCAACCACTAGCCAGTGGCAACAACTTGCTAAACTATGTAGTAAACAAGGCTTCTTGCCGTTGTTTGACTTCGCGTACCAAGGCTTTGGAGTTGGCCTAGACGAGGACGCTCAAGGACTACGTACTTTCCTACAGCAAGTACCAGAGATGCTGATTGCTAACTCGTTCTCGAAGAACTTTGGCCTGTACAATGAGCGTGTAGGTGCAATCACTGCCGTGTGTGAAACTGCAGAACAAGCCGAGGCCGTATTCAGCCAAGTTAAGCGTTGCATCCGTACCAACTATTCCAACCCGCCAGCTCACGGTGCTGCGGTGGTGACTGAGGTGCTAACAGACCCACAACTACGCAGTTTATGGGAAATGGAATTGCAGGCGATGCGCACGCGTATTCATGAAATGCGAGGCTTGTTTGTTGCTACGTTGCGCGCCAAAGGCGTAGAGCAGGATTTCTCCTTCATTTCTCAACAACAGGGCATGTTCTCTTTCTCCGGTCTAACCCCTGAACACGTCGCCCAGTTGAAACAGGAATATGGTATCTACATTGTTGGCTCGGGCCGTATCAACGTAGCAGGTATGACCAAAGACAATATGGAACCCCTATGTGACGCCATTGCGGCAGTATTGAAGGGTTAACTCCTCTCTGAAAGACAAAACCGCTTAGGCTTTCACCTAAGCGGTTTTTTTATATCCATTAAAGTGACTTTAGACTGTCACGATAGATTCAAGTAGAAGCCGTTGTCTTCACCGGTAATAGGTAATAACGCACCACTTGTACAAGCGCTAAAAATGCCACCAAATACATCAATGGCAATGCCAGTGGGTAATCATTACCAGTAAAAAACACGCTGTCAGTCACTAATAGCATGAGCACTAGGGTAAAAAGGTGTAATAGCTTACAAACACCTAAACGCCAACAGCAGGTTGCCCACACACAAAACATACCAAATAGAGTTCCGAGTGCGCCTCCGACGGTGACATCTGCTGTCCAATGCACGCCAATAACCACTCGGCTTAGTGCTGTCATGCAGGCAAGGCCGATAACAGACCACTTCATCCAGGTTTTGGGCAAATAGAAGAAGCTGATGGTTGCGACCAAGAAGGCCGTGAAGCTGTGCCCAGATGGAAAACTACGGGCCATGTAAGCTTTGCCAGTGAGGTAAAAGCTACCCGCATCCAATACCGCGGGAGGACGAGGCATAGCAAAATAATCTTTGAGCAAATTGATCGCTAACCCGGCAACCACACAGGCAAATAGAATAGACCAGTGATACTGTACGTTGCGGGTAGCAAAAATCAGGATCAGCCCGAGCAAAAACATGGTGTCGCCAAAGGAAGTCACCCACTCTAAGATAAGATCAGGGATGTAGGGATTCAAAGCATTAATACTTAAGAATGCAAAATGGTAGCCTTCGACAACAAAACCCAATAAAGCCGTCACCCCCAATATCATCGCAATGATGGAAAGGGCGATGTAATCCGACTTTTT
The DNA here is from genome assembly GCF_006385675.1 of Maribrevibacterium harenarium. Taxonomy (GTDB): domain Bacteria; phylum Pseudomonadota; class Gammaproteobacteria; order Pseudomonadales; family Marinomonadaceae; genus Marinomonas; species Marinomonas harenarium. The sequence continues at coordinate 22,204 of NZ_VFRR01000002.1, forward strand.
TGGGGAAAATCGTTGTTCTTGAGCGGTATGAATAAGGCTCTGATATTGCTTAGAAATATAAAACCGATTAAGCAGGGCTGACATATATTGAATATTCTTTGACGTGTTTTTACTAAGTGATTGCACAAATATTAATCTGCAAAACTTAACACATACTTAGTAGGATATAAATCCATTTTATTAAAGATATAACTACTTAAATCAACGCTCAGGGAGTTTAGTAAAAACCATGCAGGCATTCCTAGAAGTGGTACTATGCCCCCACTAACGTCGATATTACCCAAGCACACTCCACTATGATTTCACAAACATCCCTAAAGCAGTACTTCTTCACCCCTAGCCGAGGACAGTTCGCACTCTGGCTGACCTTTGCTATTGTGTTATTAAACAATTGGCCAGTCGCTGCGTATGTGGCAACTCACTTAGGGTTGGCAAGTTGGGCTGGTTGGCAAACATTGATCACTATTGCAGTAGTCATCGTCGTTTTTACTTATACCAGCTTCACCTTGGTGACATTACTTTCAATCCGCTTGGCAAAAGTACTAGCGACACTCTTTCTGCTGACCAACGCTTGTGCACTATATTTCTTGAACACTTATCAGGTCATTCTTGATAAGACCATGATAGGTAATATCCTCAATACCCAGACCTCTGAATCCAGCCAGTACCTTTCCTTTACTTTGCTACTGTATGTACTGCTGTTAGGGGTTTTGCCGTCTTGGTGGCTATGGCGTATGCAAGTTAGCACGGCATCACGCTGGCGTTTAGCGACTCAATGGCTCGTAGGCATGGGGCTCAGTATTGTCTGGATCTGGTCAGCCAGCGCGACGTGGCTGTGGATAGATAAACACGGAAAAGCGCTCGGGGGCACCATCTTACCTTGGTCGTATATCGTAAACAGCGCATTGTATTATCAAGACTACGCGGCATTGCATGTAACACAAACTCCGTTAGCTGACGGAAGTTTCACGAATCAGGAGAAAACCGTTGTCGTACTCGTTATCGGAGAATCGGCAAGAGCGGAAAACTTCTCCATGTATGGCTACGCCCGTAACACCAATCCTAAAACGTCCCAAAGCGGTGCGGTAGCGATGGCCAACACCCGCGCCTGTGCCAGTTACACCACCGCAGCGGTCGCTTGTATCTTGGCTCACACTAAGGAGAAGTCCTTTGGCAAGGTATACGAGACCCTACCTACTTATCTACAACGACAAGGGGTGGAAGTTATTTGGCGTAGTAAAAACTGGGGGGAAGCGCCGATCACTGTATCCAGCTACCTCACATCCAAAGAACTAAAGGCACAATGTCAGGGCATAGATTGCAACTATGATGGCGTATTGCTCGCTGGTCTCAAAGAGCAAATAGAAAACGCGACCGCCGATAAGGTGTTTGTGGTCTTGCATCAGACGGGAAGCCATGGCCCCGCCTACAACAAGAAATATCCGCCTGAGTTTGAGCACTTTACGCCGGTGTGTGACTCAGTGGAGCTGAGCAAATGTTCCAGCGAATCCCTACTCAATGCCTATGACAATACCATCTTATACAACGATGACTTTCTCGCACGTTTGACGCAAACGTTACAGTCGCTTTCAGTGCAGAGCAGCGCTTATCTGTATCTGTCCGACCACGGTGAGTCACTAGGAGAAAATGGTCTCTATTTGCATGGCACTCCCTATTCCCTAGCGCCCAAACAGCAATTAGAGATTCCATTTATCGTTTGGATGTCGGACGCATTCCAGCGTCAGCATCAAGTGCAACCCCAGCAGTTACGAGATCGCCCCGAGAACAGTCAGGATGAAATCTTCCACTCGGTCATGGGGGCTCTGGGGTTAACCAGTGAGTTTTATCGCCCAGATTTAGATATTTTCAACCAATAAGACTGAACAACTCCTGATTAACCAAAGTCATGGTTAATCAGGTCTAGCATAGGATTGTAATGATGGGAAGATGCGGTTCCTGTCGCTTTGCTTTCCGTACTTTCATCTGGTGCTTGGTGGCTGTTCGCCTCTTCGAGTTCTGGCGTCGCCACCTCTCCCGAGATGCTCTCCTCAGATCCCTGCTCTAACGGAAGCGCTACGATTTCAGCGTCGTCCAACACAACATCTGTATCCAGCTCTATTTGCGCAATGGTTTCTGCTGACGAATTTTGCTGACGTGGCTCCTGATCAACAGCAACGCCATCATCCCCATTATCCGACGTTGGCAGAGGAATCAGAGTGGCTAACATGGCCGCGAGTGAACTCAGTTCTGGATAGGTGGCATTAACGGCCAGCCAATGTTCCGCATCCTCTTCGTTGGTGGCCAGATTCCCAGGTAAAATTCCATGGCGATGCTTAGCTAGCAATTTCGTCATGTCATCTCGATTCAAGGGAGCAGCGATCTGTACCCATAATGCAAGACCACCTTTCGCCGGCGCGATCTGAATCCGCTCGCCAAGCTGTTGTTCTAGTTCACTTTTGGCTTTTTCCACCGCAGACCAAATTTGCCGAGCACGTTTACTTAGGGATTGGGTGGCATTGGGTTGCAGGGCGTCTGTTAGTGCCTGTTGTTGCGCCTCCGTTAACGCTAAATCCGCACTTAAAATAGCACCTTCTAGGTGGGTAAATTGAGCTGCTAAACACCAGGCAGCGCTGCGATCAACACCGCGAGATTCCACTCCACCGATATAAACTAGTTGATTGCTTTCATCGAGGGCTTTGTAGGTCATGATATTCGTGGCTTTATAGCCAAGATGAGAGGTCATATCCCATTCAATGGCAGGAATCCCTACCTGCTTCAGTAAGGCTAACCAACGGCGCAAACTAAGATTTGAAATTTCTAATCCAGCCGGGAAGCCATACTGGCTCGGCAACACCAGTAGTTTAATATTGTCATCTCGCAAACACCGTACGACTTCATCTAGGTCCACACCACGTTCGCCACTGGCGAGGCAAAATACTTCTCGCTGCAAGCTTTTTAACGTGGCAGTCAAACGCGGGTCACAGGGTGTTAGAACCAAAGCACGATCCCCCGGTTGCGTAAGAGATTGCACCGCCTGAGTAAAAATAGCGAGGGGCGAGCGCCCCAACCAGATCTGTGAAGGGTGGGCTTTGATACCGACTTTAGAAAGATGGTCGGCGACTGCTTCACGGGCGGTTAAATGCCCTTTGCCAAGTACCGGTAGTGAAACTTCATCTTGTTTTTGCGCCAGCGGTAAAAAAGCATCACATTGGTCGACTAAAGCAGCACGATGAGATAGAGCCGCCCAAGATAGCTTGCCCCCATCTTCCACCAAGTTACGTACTTGATCCCCGGCCAATACATGTGCGTATCGCGTGGTCGATTTGTGGCAAACAAAGTAACCCGACTTAGGCCGTGACTCAATCCACTTCTCTTCCATTAAAATATCGTAGCCGTGAATGATGGTGTTCAAGCTAAGGTCGAGGGTTTTCGCTAACTTCCGTAAAGAAGGCATTTTATCGCCCGGAGCAAGGTCCCCTTGGCTTAACTGGGCTAAAAACCAATCCACTACCTGCTTATAGAGAAAGTCCGCCATGATGTGTACCTATTTATTAATATAGTTTTAAACTGTCATCACAGTATAAAAGATATGCTTCGCGACAAACCAGCACTTTGCAACTTATCGTTACTCTACTTGGTCAAGGCGGGATTTGCGCTACAATAACGACATTGATCGATGAAGCGGCTGTAACATGACTTTTAACCCCCATCTATTGCGCGACGCCTTCCCTATTTTGGCAACACAGGCGAATGATCAGCCACTGGTGTATTTGGATAATGCGGCAACAACCCAAAAGCCGACTCAGGTTCTCAATGCCTTGCTGAATTACTATCAAACCAGTAATGCGAACGTGCACCGGGGGGCCCATTACCTCAGTGACCGCGCTACGGGGCAATTCGAGCAAGCACGAACACAAGTTGCGCGCTTCATTAATGCCCCTGCGAACAGTCATGTCATTTGGACCAAAGGCGCCACTGAAGCGATTAATATGGTGGCCTACGGCTTGGAGTGGCAGCTCAAAGCGGGGGACGAAATCCTTATCACCAGCCTAGAGCACCATGCCAACCTAGTGCCTTGGCAACAGCTGGCTTTTCGAACTGGTGCGCGGCTACGTATTTTGCCACTCACCTCGAAAGGGGAATGGGAGCCGGAGTATGAACATTACTTTAATAAACACACCCGCATCTTGGCCTGTACGCATATTTCCAATGCCCTCGGTGTACATACTCCACTAACACACTTGTTGTCCTGCGCCAAAGCAGTGGGCGCACTTACCTTGATCGATGGATCACAAGCTGTTGCCCATGAGACCATTGATGTGGCGGCTCTGGACTGCGATTTTTATGTCTTTTCGGGACACAAGATGTATGGGCCTACTGGCATTGGAGTGCTGTACGGCAAAGCTCATGCCCTAGATATTTTGACACCCTATCAAACCGGCGGAGAAATGGTACGCCATGTCAGTTACAACAGTACCGAATTTAATGACTTACCATTCCGCTTAGAAGCCGGTACACCCCATATTGAAGGCGCTATTGGACTAGCCGCTGCCTGTGAGTTTTTAGCACAATTAGACAGATCGGCGGTCCAAACGTGGGAGCAGCAACTCGCGGCTTGGGTTTACAATGAATTGCGCTTCGATACTAGGATCGAGCTTTACTCCCCAGAACAAGGGTCAACCATGGTATCCTTAGGGGTTCCTGGCATTCATCTTATTGATTTAAATACGTATTTGGATAGCCAGGGAATTGCAGTACGCGCCGGTAGTCATTGCGCCCACCCACTCATGGCACAACTGGGAGTTACTGGGACGTTGCGTGCTTCCTTTGCCTGTTACAACACCCTAGCGGAAGCACAGCATTTCTGTAGCGTGCTACTCGATGCCATAGAGATACTAAGTGATGATTGACACCAAGCTCATCAAGCAACGTTTACAAGCTTGCACCAGCAAAGAGGCTACCTTCAAAGAATTAGTTAACCTCAGCAAACAGCTAGCACGTTTATCCGAGTCCGACAAAACCGAAGATAACAAGGTGAAAGGCTGTGAAAGCGCCGTATGGCTGATTGAGCACCAAGAAAACGGCGTGTGTACCTTCCAAGCAGATAGCGACGCCAAACTTATGCGCGGCGTTCTTATGGTCATCCTTAGCTTAGTAAATGGCTACAGCAAAGCCGAGCTACAGCGACGGGACTTAGTCGCCGAGCTTGGCGAATTTAACCTATCTAGCTATCTCACCAGCTCCAGAACTAATGGTATCTTGACAATATTGAAACAGGTCCAAGCAAACTGAATTAACCCTGTGTCGCCTTCTGCGCCAGTTTCTCTAGCACTCTGCCTACTGCGACAAACCCAAAGGTTGCCGTGACGACAGTGCTGGAGCCAAAACCAGTTTCGCAGTTCATCTTGGTTTCTGTATCTCCTTTCTCGCGGGTTTCGCACACTGTACCGTCTGTCTGTGGGTATTTTAGTTGCTCCAATGAGTACACACATTCAATTTCGAAGCGTTTTTTGGTATCACGGGGGAAGTTGTAATGGCGACGTAGGAAGTTGCGCAGCTTAGCTGCCAGCGGGTCTTGCTCGGTACGGGAAAGATCGGCGATCTGGACTTTAGTTGGGTCGATCTGACCACCCGCGCCACCGACGGTGATTAGCTTACGCTTATTGCGCTTACACCATGCGATCATGGCGGCTTTCGGTTTCAAACTATCAATCGCATCAATAATGTAATCAAACGGCTGATCAAGCAACTCTGCCACATTGTCTGGCGTGACAAAATCTTCGACGCAATGGACTTGGCAGTCTGGGTTGATGAGTTTAATACGCTCCGCCATAGCCTCGACTTTGGCTTTGCCGATATTGCCATCGAGTGCGTGAATCTGGCGGTTGATGTTGGTCACACACACATCGTCCATATCTATAAGCGTTATCTGCCCTACCCCTGATCGTGCTAATGCTTCCGCACACCATGAACCGACACCACCAATACCAATGACACAGATATGAGCTTGGCGAAAAGCCTCGTAGGCTAGTTGACCGTAAAGTCGTCTAATGCCGCCAAAGCGTTGTTCATCTGTCATGTCAGACTCCTTGCAGATTGCATAAAAAGGGGCACAATGATGGTATTCGTTTGCACCACTGGCACAGGTTGATCATTGTTATATGTCGGATTTCGTTTTTGAACAGTTAGGACTCACTAGCCGTGAAACCAAGCTTTACCAAACCTTGCTGAAACTAGGGCCAACCTCGATTCGGGATATCGCCAGCCATTCGGGGATTAACCGAGGTTCTGCTTATGAGTCCTTAAAAGAGTTACAGGCCAAAGGCGTAGTAAGCTACTTTCCGAAGGGAAAACGGCGCTTTTTCATGGCAGAGAGCCCAGAAATTTTACTGAATCTAGCGCAAGAGCGGAAACAACGGTTGGAAAAAACCATTGAAACGCTTAAACATACAGTTATTCCCGACTTGATCCAATCCCAACCTAAGCTTCACCACACTGATGTACGCTATTATGAGGGCGACGATGGCATTGAGTGGGTCTTGCGCGATATTTTAAACGTGGTCTCACAACAAGACCATAAAGAATATTGTGTGTTCTCATCTAAGCCAATTCGGCCCTACCTATATCGTCCATTTCCTACCTATACGAAGCAACGAGTAAAACTGGGTATCAATGTAAAGGTTATCGCTCTAGGTGACGGTGGTGAAGATGCCGAGCTGTCTCAGCGTAAATGGATTAAAACGGAAGGTGCCGTCGATGCCAGCTATATTGCAATCTATCCACCTAAGTGTGCCATCATATCCCTAGCGCGGGAGAATTTCCCGTCGGCGGTGGTATTAGAATCTAATGATATCGCCAAGGCTCAGCAGATTATCTTTGATACCCTGTGGCGTTTACTATGAAGTACGTAAAGCAAAAAAAGCCCGAGCGGGGCTCGGGCAAGTTGGCATAGCGCGATTTACATCGCGCCCCTAGTCACCGGTTGGCACTAACCTGCCATTTGCTGCACCACGATACCTTTTTCCAGCATTAATTCCTGAATGTCGTGGATGCTGTTAGGGTCATCAATGGTAGACGGAATGGTAAATTCTTCCCCCGAGGCTATTTGACGTAGCAGTTTACGCAAAATCTTACCTGAGCGGGTTTTGGGTAGACGCGGTACCACTAAGGCAATTTTGAAACAGGCTAATGCACCGATCTCTTTGCGGACCAAGGCGACTAACTCGTCTTGAATTTTCTCAGCATGATCTTCATAGCCATTCTTTAACAGCACCATACCCAGTGGTAGCTGACCTTTGAGTTCGTCATTGATACCAATGACACAACACTCAGCCACCGCTTCGTGCATGGCAACCACTTCTTCCATTTCGCCGGTAGAAAGACGGTGCCCCGCCACATTAATCACATCGTCAGTACGCCCCATGATAAAGACATAACCATCTTCATCGATATAGCCCCCATCACCGGAAGTGTAGTAGCCGGGGTATACATTTAGGTAACCGGACTTAAAGCGTTCGATATCCCCCCAAATAGTGGGTAGACAACTGGGGGGTAAAGGGCGTTTCAGAGCGATGCTGCCCTGTTCATTGGCTGGTAATGGTTCTCCACGGTCGTCTAGTACCTGTACTTGGAACCCAGGCGTTGGTACGGTAGAAGATCCAGCCTTAGCAATCTTCATCTCGATTCCGATGGGGTTCGCACAGATTGCCCAACCGGTTTCGGTTTGCCACCAATGATCGACAATACATTTACCGGTGACGGCTTTGGTCCATTCGTAGGTGGGAGGATCAAGACGCTCACCCGCCATAAAGATGACGCGTAGTCCCGCGAGATCCTCTTTGTTAAGCAGCTCAGCGTGGGGGTCTTCTTTACGAATAGCACGAAATGCTGTCGGGGCGGCAAACAAGGTTTTGACATCGTATTCTTTACAAACACGCCAAAATTCACCGGCATCCGGCGTTTTAATCGGCTTGCCTTCGTACACTACCGTAGTACATCCGTGTAACAACGGCCCATATACAATGTACGAGTGTCCAACGACCCAGCCCACATCAGAAGCGGCCCAGAACACTTCTCCCGGCTGCATATTGTAGATGGCACTCATGGAGTAGTTTAGCGCCACAGCATGGCCGCCGTTATCCCGTACCACTCCCTTCGGTTTACCTGTTGTACCTGAGGTATATAGGATATAGAGGGGATCAGTAGCTTTTACTGGGGTACAATCGGTGGGATGGGCATGGGCAACTGCTTCTAGCCAATCCACATCGCGCCCTTCTTGCAGCGTCGCAAGCTCCTGTTCACGCTGATAGACGATACAAGCATGGGGCTTATGGCTGGCTTGCTCTAGTGCATCATCCAACAATGGCTTGTAAGACACGATACGGGCAATTTCAATGCCACAGGACGCGGTAACTACCACTTTCGGCTTAGCATCATCGATGCGCACGGCTAACTCATGGGGTGCGAAGCCACCAAACACTACGGAATGAATGGCACCTAAACGGGCCACGGCCAACATCGCAATTACCGCTTGGGGAATCATCGGCATATAGATGACGACCGTATCCCCTTTTGTGACGCCCTGCTGTTTTAACGCCCCAGCGAATAGGGATACTTCGTCTCTAAGCTCCCGATAGCTGTAGGTCTTCTTGGTAGCCGTTACTGGGGAATCATAGATAAGAGCGGCTTGCTCACCACGACCTTGTTCCACATGATGATCGAGGGCCAAATAACAGGTATTGAGCTCGCCGTCAGCAAACCAGCGATCCATCCCGTTTTCATCTTGGCTAAGAATCGTTTTGGGGAATTGAAACCATTCAAGTGCCTGGGCTTTTTCCTTCCAGAATTGCTCCGGTTGTTCAATTGAACGTTGATACTCCGCTGCGTATGACATGATTAGACCTTTATTGTGCTTATTGTTAGTCACCCAAGATTGTCAACAATCCTGATGTTATGGATTAAAAATAGACTAAAAAAAGCACAAATAAACTAATACTTAAGGCTAATACAGCGAAAAAAGTGTTCGTTTTCACATAATTGTCGACAATATTAAGTATTGTGGTGGCTATATTTATTAATAACTCGTAGTCGGGTCAATGCTTCGTTGAGCTCTTTCATGGCTCGCTGATGATCTAAATCTGGCTGATTGTTACCTAAATGCTCTTCCGCATGTTGCTTGGCTGCTAACGCGGCTTCTTCATGCAGTTCATCTAAACGCAGTGCAACATCTGCTAAGACAGTCACTTTATAAGGCTGTACTTCGACAAAACCACCTGATAGATACACGACTTCCTCTTGCTCAGAAGGTAATTGAATTCGAGCAGCTCCGTTGGACAGAGTCGCCAATAAGGGGGCATGACCAGGGTAAATTCCCAGCTCCCCTTGCTCGCTAGTAATAATCAGACATTGTACCTGAGCGGAAAATAACACTCGCTCGGCACTAACAATATCGCATTGAATGGTGTGCACAGGTATTTCCTTATTCAGTTGTGGCAAAAAATGGCTCCCTTATAAAAGCACACTCTCGCTAGCAAAATGAGAATAAAAAACTAAAGTCGCGACAAAAACGATTTTTCGCAGACAAAAAAAAGCAGCCAGTTGGCTGCTTTTTCTCAACAAAGATATCTCGCTTATTTAGAGCGATACTGTTGGATCGTACGTAAACGCGCCACAGCCTCGGCAAGCTCTGCAGCTGCACGAGAGTAATCAATGTCAGAATGTTGTTGATTCAGCAAGTCTTCAGCGTGTTTCTTCGCTTCAAGAGCTGATGCTTCATCTAGATCGTTTGCACGAACAGCGGTGTCAGCCAAAACAGTCACACGGTGTGGTTGAACTTCTAGGAAGCCACCAGACACGAAGATTACCTCTTCTTGACCATTTTGTTTAATCACACGAACTGGGCCTGGTTGCAGAGTAGTCAACAAAGGCGCGTGACCTGGCATAATACCCAGATCGCCATAACTACCTGCAGCCACAAGAGACTCCACCGAGCCGGAAAAAATCTCTTGTTCAGCGCTTACGATATCGCAGTGGACTGTGATAGCCATAAGATGCCTCTCTTTGTCAGGCTAGGCTGATAGCACTGCTACCAGCCTGTGCGTGGATTAAAGTTTTTTCGCTTTCTCAACAGCTTCGTCGATGCTACCGATCATGTAGAACGCTTGCTCTGGAAGCTCGTCGAATTCACCGTTTAGGATGCCTTGGAAGCCACGGATAGTGTCTTTCAAAGAAACGTATTTACCTGGAGAACCAGTGAATACTTCCGCTACGAAGAATGGCTGAGACAAGAAACGCTGGATCTTACGAGCACGGTTAACGGTTTGCTTATCTTCTTCAGAAAGCTCGTCCATACCTAGGATCGCGATGATGTCTTTAAGCTCTTTGTAACGCTGCAGTACTGTCTGTACGCCACGTGCTACATCGTAGTGCTCTTGACCGATAACAAGTGGGTCAAGCTGACGAGAAGTAGAGTCTAATGGGTCGATGGCTGGGTAGATACCTAGCGCAGCGATGTCACGAGACAATACAACGGTTGCATCCAAGTGCGAGAAAGTGGTCGCTGGAGATGGGTCAGTCAAGTCATCCGCAGGTACGTATACCGCTTGGATAGAAGTGATAGAGCCAACTTTAGTCGACGTGATACGCTCTTGAAGTACACCCATCTCTTCTGCAAGAGTTGGCTGGTAACCTACTGCAGAAGGCATACGACCTAGAAGTGCTGATACTTCAGTACCCGCTAGTGTGTAACGGTAGATGTTATCTACGAAGAATAGTACGTCACGACCTTCGTCACGGAATTTCTCCGCCATAGTAAGACCAGTCAAGGCTACACGTAGACGGTTACCTGGTGGCTCGTTCATCTGACCGTATACTAGAGATACTTTGTCGATTACGTTCGAGTCAGTCATCTCGTGGTAGAAGTCGTTACCCTCACGAGTACGCTCACCTACACCGGCGAATACAGAGTAACCGCTGTGCTCGATCGCGATGTTACGGATAAGCTCCATCATGTTTACGGTTTTACCTACACCGGCACCACCGAACAGACCAACTTTACCACCTTTCGCGAAAGGACATACAAGGTCGATAACCTTGATACCAGTCTCTAGCAATTCGTTACCAGACGCTTGGTCTGCGTAAGAAGGAGCTGAACGGTGGATAGACCAACGCTCTTCTTCACCGATAGGACCTTTTTCGTCGATTGGGTTACCAAGAACGTCCATAATACGACCTAGAGTTTTTGTACCAACAGGTACGGACACCGCTTTACCAGTGTTTTGAACTTCTAGACCACGACGTAAACCTTCAGTAGAACCCATGGCGATAGTACGTACGATACCGTCGCCTAGCTGTTGTTGAACTTCCAACACTAGCTCTTTACCCTCGATAGTGAGGGCGTCGTATACTTTTGGCACGTTGTCGCGTGGGAATTCCACGTCGATTACCGCACCGATAATCTGTACGATTTGTCCGCTACTCATGTTCGGATCCTCTTAATACCTTGATACCTTAAACCGCTGCCGCGCCACTAACGATCTCAGAAATTTCCTGAGTAATGGCTGCTTGACGTGCCTTGTTGTATACCAACTGCAACTCATCGATGAGGTTGCCCGCGTTGTCGGTTGCGTTCTTCATCGCCAGCATTCGAGACGCTTGTTCACACGCAATATTTTCAACAACGGCCTGGTACACCTGAGATTCGATAAAACGAACAAGTAAGCCATTTAGAATTTCTTCAGCTTCAGGTTCGTAAATGTAGTCCCAGTGGTGTTTCAGTTTTTCGTTTTCTTCTGCTTGCAATGGCAACAACTGCTCTAGAGTTGGCTTTTGCGTCATGGTGTTAACGAATTCGTTAGACACTACGAACAGACGATCAATTTCGCCTCTATCAAAAGCATCGAGCATCACCTTCACACTGCCAACTAATTTAGCCGCTTCCGGTGTATCACCTAAGCCAGTAACAGCTGCAGTGACGTTGCCGCCGTAGTTTTTGAAGAAAGATACTGCTTTCGAGCCTATAGCACATACATCAATGCCAATGCCCGCATCAGAGTATTTCTTCATGTCGCGTAGTGCTGCTTTGAACAAGTTAACGTTCAAGCCACCACACAGACCACGGTCAGAAGATACAACAATGTAACCCACACGCTTCGCTTCACGCTCGGTTAGGTAACGGTGTTTATACTCAGGGTTCGCGTTGGCCAAATGACCAATTACTTGGCGAATTCGTTCCGCATACGGACGAGAAGAGGCCATACGATCCTGAGCTTTACGCGTTTTACTTGCCGCAACTTTTTCCATTGCGCGAGTAATTTTTCGCGTATTGTTAATGCTCCCAATCTGAGCGCGTATCTCTTTTCCGACTGCCATAATAGAACTGCCCTTGTGAGAATGTTAATTCACAAACTGCAGAGATGAGACGTGGTCGACGATGCCGACCACAGAATCATTACCAAGTTTGCGTCGCTTTGAACTTCTCAATCGCAGACTTAAAGGTGCCAGCGATTTCGTCGTTGTAATTACCAGTTTTGTTGATATCTGCCATCATGTCAGCGTGTTCGCTGTTCATGTATGACAGGAACGCTTTTTCAAAGCTGGAAATTTTGCTTGTTTCAACATCTGCAAGGTAGCCTTCGTTGGCAGCGTAAAGGATTACGCCCATCTCAGCGACTGGCATTGGGCTGAACTGACCTTGTTTCATCAATTCAGTAACCTGTTTACCATGCTCGAGCTGCTTACGAGTAGCTTCATCAAGGTCAGAAGCGAACTGAGCGAATGCCGCCAATTCACGGTACTGAGCTAAGGCAAGACGGATACCGCCACCTAGTTTCTTGATGATCTTAGTTTGTGCTGCACCACCTACACGAGATACCGAGATACCAGCGTTCATCGCAGGACGGATACCGGCGTTGAATGAGCTAGTTTCTAGGAAGATCTGACCGTCAGTGATGGAAATCACGTTCGTTGGTACGAACGCAGATACGTCACCACCTTGGGTTTCGATGATTGGTAGAGCAGTCAAAGAACCTGTTTGACCTTTTACTTCACCGTTAGTGAATTTTTCTACGTAGTCTGCGTTTACACGAGACGCACGCTCTAGAAGACGAGAGTGCAAGTAGAAAACGTCACCTGGGTAAGCTTCACGGCCTGGTGGACGACGAAGTAGCAATGAGATTTGACGGTAAGCCCAAGCTTGTTTCGTCAAGTCATCGTATACGATTAACGCGTCTTCACCGCGGTCGCGGAAGTATTCACCCATAGTACAGCCAGAGTAAGGTGCCAAGAACTGCATAGAAGCAGGATCAGCTGCACCAGCAACGACAACAGTTGTGTATTCCATTGCGCCGTTTTCTTCAAGCTTACGTACTACGTTAGCGATGGTAGATTGTTTTTGACCGATCGCAACATACACACACTTAATGCCAGAATGTTTCTGAGCAATAATGGTGTCGATTGCTAAAGCGGTTTTACCGATCTGACGGTCACCGATGATCAACTCACGCTGACCACGGCCGATTGGCACCATAGAGTCAATCGCTTTGTAACCAGTTTGAACTGGCTGATCAACGGATTGACGCGCGATTACACCAGGTGCAACCTTTTCTACTGCGTCAGTTAATTGAGCATTGACTGGGCCTTTACCGTCGATTGGGTTACCAAGTGCGTCAACCACACGACCTAGTAGCTCACGACCAACTGGTACTTCAAGGATACGACCAGTACATTTTGCTTTTTGGCCTTCTACAAGACCTTGGTAATCACCAAGTACTACGGCACCTACAGAGTCACGCTCTAGGTTCAATGCCATACCATAGATACCACCAGGGAATTCAATCATTTCCCCGTACATTACGTCAGCCAGACCGTGGATCAACACGATACCGTCTGCAACGCTGACAATAGTGCCCTCATTCTGGGCATCGGAAGTCACATCAAGAGTTTCGATGCGCTTCTTAATGATCTCGCTGATCTCAGATGGATTCAGTTGCTGCATGCTAAATTCCTCAACCCTGGTTTCCTTCGAAACGCTAGGAGTTTATCGCCTCGGCCAGTTTCGCGATCTTTCCGCGTACTGAACCGTCGATGATTAAGTCGCCGGTACGGATTATCACGCCACCAATAAGGGCCGCGTCTGTGACACTGGTAAGGTTAACTTCACGATCAAGTTTCTTACTCAATGACGCCGCAAGTGCCTGTTCCTGTTCAGTGGACAATGGGAAAGCGGAAGTAACATTTACGTCCACCGCTTTTTCGAAGTTCAACTTAAACTGGGTAAACAGTTCGGCAATGGCAGGTAACAATAGCAAACGTTTGTTTTCCGCTAGGGAAAGCAAGTACGCTTTACCTTGTTCTGTCACCGCTTCTTCACACACTTGCGCCAAGGCAGACGCCTTCTCTTGCGCACTAAAAGCTGGATTCTGAAGCGCTGCGGCAAGCTTCGGCTGTTTGGTTGCATCAGCCAATATGTCTAGCATATTGGCCCATTGTGCAACGCTGCCTTGCTCACTCGCTACTTCGAAAGCGGCTTTGGCGTATGGTCGCGCGACTGTTTTTACTTCAGCCATTAGACCCTCGCTTAAAGCTCTTTGGCGAGTTTTTCAACGATCTCGCTATGTGCTTTTTCGTCAACAGAAGCGCCCAGAATCTTCTCAGCACCTGCTAATGCAAGAGCAGAAACTTGTGCACGAAGTGCTTCTTTGGCACGCATAACTTCCTGTTCGATTTCTGCTTGAGCCGCTTGTAGGCGACGCTCACCTTCTAGGCGAGCTTGCTCTTTCGCTTCGTCGATCATTTGGTTAGCACGTTTGTTGGCTTGTTCAATAATTTCGGCCGCTTGTTCCTTGCTCTCACGTAGCGTTTGAGTGGCTTTTTCTTGGGCCAACTCAAGGTCACGTGAAGCACGGTTAGCTGCTTCCAATCCGTCTGCAATTTTCTTGCTACGCTCTTCGAGCGCAGCAATCACTGGTGGCCACACGTACTTCATGCAGAACCACACAAAAATAGCAAACGAGATAGCTTGGCCTATTAGTGTGAGATTAATATTCACGCAAATATCCTCGCTCTAGTCGTTCAAAATTAATAATTCACTTTTCGTCAAAGCGAAATATTAGCCTGCAACCTGAGCAACGAATGGGTTCGCGAAAGTGAAGAACAAAGCGATACCAACACCGATCATTGTTACTGCGTCCAAAAGACCAGCTACGATGAACATTTTAACCTGAAGCATTGGAACCATTTCTGGTTGACGCGCAGCGCCTTCCAAGAATTTACCACCAAGTAGACCGAAACCAATCGCAGTACCTAGGGCACCTAGACCGATAAGAAGGGCTACAGCAACAGCGGTTAGACCAACTACAGTTTCCATTTTAACTCCTAATTTTCACAGTTTTAGATTTCAAGGTTTATAAAAACAGTTTTTTGAACACGATCTTAGCGTTCAGATCTTAGTGATCTTCGTGCGCCATACTCAAGTAAACGATGGTTAGCATCATAAAGATGAATGCTTGCAATACGATTACTAGAATGTGGAAGATCGCCCAAGGCACAGACAGAGCCCATTGAATGCCCCAAGGCAAGATCGCGATCAAGATGAAGATCAATTCACCAGCGTACAAGTTACCGAATAGTCGCAACGCCAATGAAACAGGTTTTGCAAGCAGACCCACACCTTCTAGTAGAAGGTTGAAAGGAATCATCCACTTACCAAATGGTTGTAGCGTTAGCTCGCCAACGAAGCCGCCCACGCCTTTCACTTTGATGCTGTAGTAAACGATCAAAATGAATACCGAAATAGACATACCAAGTGTGGCGTTCAAATCCGTTGTTGGTACCACACGGAAGTAAGGCACACCCAGCAAGGAAGCAAGATGAGGTAGGAAGTCTACCGGCACCAAGTCCATGGTATTCATCAAGAATACCCAAACAAAAATGGTCAGAGCCAAAGGCGCAATGACTTTGTTTTTGCCATGGAAAGTTTCTTTGACGCTTTGATCAACAAACTCAACCATCATCTCAACAAAGTTTTGCAGACCAGAAGGCGTATCTGCAGTAACTTTTTTCGCTGCTTTACGGAACAACCATAGGAATAGAATACCTAGGCCGATCGAGAACAACATGGTATCTAGGTGAATTGCCCAGAACCCCATTGCCGCCGCTTCTTCAGCACCGTGAGCGATACCCCACGAACCATCAGGATGTTGACCAAAGGTCAAGTTCTGAAGGTGGTGCTGTATGTAGCTTGACGCTGTGAGATTTTCACTTGCCATATTTACATCCACACTCTTTCAATGATTAAACCTGTTTCACACCATTTTTGAACATCAATGTTTCAAAAATAATGGACTGAGCCAATGACTCAAAACCGCTATCGCAAACCCGGCTAATAAAGCTCCGGCAGATAATGGCTTGATTGCTATAAACATCAACGCCAACATCAAGGCTGTTAACACCAACTTACCAGCTTCACCGCGATAAAATGACCGCACTACGTCTTTCGCTGCACGCGTCCCAGCATGGCCAAACACACGCCACGCCATATAGATACTTGGTATGATTGCTGCGCAGGCCCCCGCTAAATAGGAGTAGGCATACAGACCATCCATTAACAAAAAAATTCCCAAGGCAACAAAAATAGCGAGTAAAGATTGCAAACCGATAAACAAAAACACCGATTTTTTCTTTGCTGCCAGCAACTGAGAGGCACTTTTGGGCTTCTGGTTGCTCATAAAACTCTCACTTGCGTACTTAGATCTTTCATAAAATGAGCACACAATGTGATCAACTTTAAAAACCGCCGCATTATATGGGTAATAGTTAGCCGGTTCAACTCAAACTCCTAGCCAGCCTCGAATATTCGACGAATGACTACTATAAATCCGCGCTATGTCAGTCTTTTGTCTCAAGCATCAGCAATAAGTTGCGCCAACAGCTGTGTAAGATGGTCTTCATCACGAAACTCTAAGACCACTTTGCCACGCCCTTTCGCCCCCGACTGGATCTTCACTCCCGTACCAAAACGCTGTTCTAGGGCTTTTGCCTGAGCTGAAAAATCGCTAGCAGGCTTATCTGAAGACGTCTCTTCAGTCAGAGGTTGCTGTAGCTGTTTAACGAGTTTCTCCGTTTCCCGAACAGATAAGGATTTGGTGACTACTGTCTTGGCGGCATCAAGCTGTTGTTGACTGGCAAGGGGGAGTAAGGCCCGAGCATGACCCATTTCAATATCCCCATGCTCCAAGAAGCGACGTACTTCCGGTGTCAAATTCAGCAGGCGCAATAGGTTTGCCACCGCTGAGCGGGATTTACCAACCGTCTCTGCAACTTCTTGCTGGGTAAGAGAAAACTCATCGATCAGGCGCTGTAAGGCACTGGCTTCTTCAACTGGATTAAGGTCTTCCCGTTGAATATTTTCGATGAGCGCCATCACGATAGCGTCACTGTCTTCCACATGACGAACGATGACGGGAACTTTATCAAGCCCAGCCAGCCGTGCAGCACGCCAACGCCTCTCACCAGCAATAATTTCATAGCGCTGCTCAGCAATCAGGCGCACAACGATGGGCTGCATGATACCCTGATTGCGAATCGAGTTAGCTAATTCTTCTAGCTGGGTTGGGTTAATATCACGACGAGGCTGATATTTCCCCTTAGTAAGCCAGTCCACTGGCAAGTAGGTTAAACCACTAATATCAGCGCTAGCATCACTGTTTTCACTGTCAGACGTTGTTGTTTTAGGTGCAAGCAAAGCATCTAAGCCGCGCCCTAAACCGCGTTTTTTTACATTCATATCTCTATTTCTCGTCGGTGAATTACAGTCAAGCAGCTCGTTTACGGATGAACTCTCCGGCTAGTGCCAGATAGGCTACGGCACCACGGGATTGCTTCTCGTAGTGCAGTACTGGCAAACCATAGCTCGGTGATTCGGCTAGCCGAATATTACGGGGAATCACTGTTGAGAAGACTTTATCGCCAAAATATTCCGTTAACTGATTCGATACATCATGGGTAAGACTTGGGCGCGGATCATACATAGTGCGTAAGATACCTTCAATTTCTAACGCCGGATTGAGGGCTTGGGAAATCGTATCTATGGTTTGTAACAAGGCGCTGAGACCCTCTAATGCGTAGTATTCACATTGAACTGGAATTAACACCCCTTGAGCTGCAGCTAACGCATTCACGGTCAACATATTTAGCGACGGCGGACAGTCGAGCAAGATAAAATCGAATTCTTGCTCAACATCGTACAGCGCAGCACGCAATCGTGTTTCTTTGCTGGGAAGGTCTAATAAGACAACTTCGGCTCCCGTCAAATCGCCATTGGCAGGCAAACAATGGTAGCCTGCAGGATCACAAAATTGATAAACCTCTTGTACGCTATGGGTTCCGACCAGCACATCATATATGCTGGTAGTTAATGCCGACTTGTCGACTCCGCTACCCGTAGTGGCGTTCCCTTGAGGGTCGAGATCAATTACCAATACCCGTCGCTTCATAGCACTTAACGAAGCTGCCAGATTGACACAGGTCGTTGTCTTTCCTACGCCACCTTTCTGGTTGGTCACTGCGATAATTCTCGCCATTTACTTATCCTTCCGCGCTAATATGACCATATGACGTTCAGCATCGATCGTTGGCACCTGCAACGCATCGACTTGCTGTACCAGTATATCATCCGGTAATGCGGCCAACTCTGCGTCAGGATAAACCCCTTTCATTGCCAAGAAAGTGCCTTTTTCAGCTGGCAATGGGCGACACCAGCGAATCATATCTTCTAGGGAAGCAAACGCTCGTGATGTAACGTGATCGTAATATCCCTGCAATGGGTGCTGCTCAACACGCTCATTAGCAACGGTTACGTTGGCAACATCTAGCGCCATTTTTACCTGCATGAGAAAGCGGGTTTTTTTGCCATTACTATCCAGCAAGGTAAATTCTTTATCAGGCAAACATAAAGCCAACACCATACCCGGTAACCCAGGGCCAGTTCCGACATCGATCACACGCTGCCCTGTGATGTAGGGCAGCGACGCTAAACTGTCGAGCAAGTGTAACGAAACCATTTTCTCTGGCTCGCGGATCGCCGTAAGGTTATAGGCTTTATTCCACTTGATCAGTAACTCCAAATAAGCAACCAAGCGTTCAATAGTGGTGTCGCTTAACCTGAGTTCCATTGCCGCGGCGCCGCGCTTTAATTGCTCAAAATACATGACTGTTACCTAACCTTGACACGTTTTGGGGTGACGATTTTAGGCACTTTTCCGAGCAATGGCACGTTTTTTCAAATGAACCAACAACAAAGACACTGCCGCCGGCGTTACCCCTTGAATCCGCGCTGCTGCAGCCAGGGTTTCAGGGCGCGCTTGAGACAGTTTTTGTTTCACTTCATTCGATAGTCCATCAATGCTCTGATAGTCCAAGTCAGCAGGTAACAAAGTGTTTTCCTGACGACGCAAACGCTCTATCTCATCAGCTTGTCGCGCAATATATCCAGCGTACTTAACCGATATTTGAACCTGTTCGGCGACTTGCTCCGCCACCGGCTGCTCTGGTGTATGTTTCAAGTGCGCCACGTCAGCATACTCGACCCCCGGACGTTTCAGTAAGTCCAGCAAACTGTACTCATGGGTTATGGGCGTCTCCAATTTCGGATTAATGGCCTCAGCTTCTGGGGTATTTGGTACAATCCAACTGGATTTCAGGCGTTGTGTTTCTTGCTCTATGGCTTCGCGTTTTTCATTAAACGCAGCCCAACGAGCATCGCTTACAAGCCCTAGTTCGCGACCCTTTTCAGTCAAACGCATATCGGCATTATCTTCACGTAAGATCAGTCGATATTCGGCACGACTGGTGAACATACGATAGGGCTCTTTGGTTCCCATGGTAATCAGATCGTCGACCAACACCCCTAAGTAAGCTTCATCGCGACGGGGGGTCCAAGGCGCTTTATCTTGAGCTTGCAATGCGGCATTCAAGCCTGCCAGCAAACCTTGAGCCCCCGCTTCTTCATAACCGGTGGTGCCATTGATCTGGCCGGCGAAAAACAGCCCCGCCATATGCTTAGTTTCGAGGGAATATTTCAAGTCTTGGGGGTTGAAATAATCATATTCAATGGCGTATCCAGGACGGGTGATATGGGCGTTTTCCATGCCTTTCATCGAACGCACCAGATTGAGCTGCACATCGAACGGCAGAGAGGTAGAAATACCATTAGGATAAAGTTCGTGGGTCGTCAGGCCTTCAGGTTCAATAAAGATCTGATGGGAGTTTTTATCCGCAAAACGCACAATCTTGTCTTCAATAGAAGGACAATAGCGTGGCCCTACCCCATCAATCACCCCAGTGTACATAGGCGAACGGTCCATGCCCCCGCGAATAATGTCGTGGGTTTGCTCATTGGTATGGGTGATATAGCAATTGATTTGCTCTGGGTGCATATCACGACTCCCCATGTAAGACATGACAGGCGTGATGTCATCACCGGGCTGTGGTTGCATTGCGCTAAAATCCACGCTGCGGGCATCAATACGTGGGGGAGTTCCTGTTTTTAAGCGATCGATCCGAAATGGCAACTCACGTAGTCGCTGGGCTAGACCAATTGAAGCAGGATCACCGGCACGACCACCACTGTAGTTTTCTAGACCTATATGAATTTTACCGCCAAGGAAGGTACCAGTAGTCAGTACCACGGTTTTGCTGCGAAATCGAATACCACTTTGGGTTACTACGCCCCGTGCTGCACCTTGCTCAACAATCAAGTCTTCACATGACTGCTGAAATAACCAAAGGTTTTCTTGATTCTCTAATTGATGACGTACTGCAGCTTTATACAAAATCCGATCTGCCTGAGCCCGTGTCGCTCTTACAGCAGGCCCTTTACGGCTGTTCAAGGTACGAAATTGGATGCCCGCTTTGTCAGTGGCTAAAGCCATAAAACCATCTAATGCATCGATTTCTTTTACTAGATGGGATTTACCAATGCCACCAATAGCTGGGTTGCACGACATTTGGCCTAGTGTTTCTACGTTATGAGTAACTAGTAATGTCTTAACACCCATACGGGCTGCGGCTAACGCGGCCTCGGTACCTGCATGACCACCGCCAACCACAATTACATCAAACAGATTTGGAAAATCCACACACGACCTCAGGATAAATGAATAAAAAACGAACAATTTCAGGGCAAGGGCGGTAAGTATATCGGCTAAATTGCAAAATGAAAGTGATGCACGCGACTTTCCCCGGTCATCAATATTAATCAAAAGAAAGAATATATATCTTGTTTTATGTTTATGTTAGTTACTAGTCTCAGAGAATTCTGTGCACAACAAATAAAAATCCATTTTTTTCATAGAGTTATGTAATTTATAAACTGTTCAATAAGGGGGCTAAATGCTGTGTTGTGGATAATATTAACTTGTTGATAACTTATCCACTTATACAGAGAGGGAGATTACACGCCAAGTTGTTATTTTCTGTGCATAACTTGTTGTCGTACTATCACCAGTATTATCCACAGCTTTGAAGAGAGAGTTCTAGGATTTTAAATTATTGTTTTTTATAGAGAAAATTGAGTTTATGGAATTATAAACAGTATTTTTTGAGAAAAATTATTCACAAAAAATAAATCATGAAATCTGTGCAGGAAGAGAGATTTTTATTGAATTTGGTGCATAACTACACTGGGAAGGGGGAGCAGAGGCGTTTGGTGCTAGCCTCTGCTAAGTGGATAACTATTTACCGATACAAAATGAGCCGAAAATACGTCCTAGTAAGTCGTCGCTGCTGAAAGTGCCGGTGATTTCACTTAAAGCATGCTGAGCTTCTTTCAAATCCTCCGCTAATAGCTCTCCTGCGCCATAGCCATGCAGCTGTGCGGCTCCCGACTCAAGGAATCCTTGTGCCTTGCGTAACGCTTCAAGATGACGACGACGGGCACTAAAGCCACCCTCTGTGGTGCTATCAAAGCCCATGATATTCTTAAGGTGTTGACGTAACGCCTCGACGCCAGAACCGGTTTTAGCGGACATAGAGATAACCGGAACAGTGGCGGTATCATCCATTCCCGTTGCTTGTCCTACTAAATCCATTTTATTGCGAATGAGCGTAAGATTTTCTAAAGAGCCGAGCTGATTAACAAATTCCGGCCAAATAGTATGGGGGTCAGTGGATTGCGTAGATTGTCCGTCCACCATTAACAAAATACGATCGGCCTTATGGATTTCTTCCCACGCACGGGCAATACCAATGCGCTCAACTTCATCTGGGCTATCCCGTAGTCCTGCCGTATCAATGATATGCAGCGGCATTCCATCTAAGTGAATGTGTTCTCGTAGCACATCGCGAGTGGTGCCTTCAATGGCCGTCACAATGGCTGAATCTTTACCAGACAAAGCATTGAGCAAGCTTGATTTACCCGCATTGGGGCGCCCTGCAATGACCACGTTCATACCTTCACGAAGCAAAGCACCTTGATTGGCTTCTTGTAGCACCTGTTGAAGTCGGCTCTGGATAGCTGCTAGATCTGTTGCCACTTTACCATCACCAATAAAGTCGATTTCTTCTTCTGGAAAATCGATGGCGGCTTCCACATAAATGCGTAGCTGAATCAGCTCTTCAACCAACTCATTAACTCGTTTAGAAAATGCTCCTTGTAATGAGCGTAGCGCACATTTAGCGGCTTGTTCAGAGGACGAGTCAATCAGATCGGCGATCGCCTCCGCTTGAGCTAAGTCCATTTTGTCGTTGAGAAAAGCCCGTTCTGAAAACTCCCCTGGACGTGCCAAGCGAGCTCCTAGGGCTAAACATTGGCTAATCAACATGTCTAGAATAATCGGCCCACCATGGCCTTGTAATTCAAACACATCTTCTCCGGTAAAGGAGTTAGGGCCGGGGAAATATAACGCGATCCCCATATCTAATTGTTCGCCAGCTCTGTCTTTAAAGGGAACATAATGGGCGTGTCTTGGTGTTGGAGGAAAACCAATAATGGCGGTAGCGATGGTGGCGCTCAATGGCCCTGAGACACGTACGATCCCTACCCCTCCTCTACCGGGGGCTGTAGCTTGGGCGACGATGGTGTCCTGATCGGTGGCAAACTGAAACTCAGTCATGGCGAAACTCTTTTAATTAAGACAGTATTGGCGATAGTGTATGTGCTAATGACAAAAAAGGCTTCCCGAGGAAGCCTTTTTCTTAACCCTAAAAGCGGTAAGTATTACCCATTACCTTTCTCGATAGCACGGGTAATGATGTATTGCTGAATGATAGACAAGGTGTTGTTCACCACCCAGTACAATACGAGACCTGCTGGGAACCACAGGAAGAAGAAGGTAAATGCCACTGGCATAATCTTCATAATGCGTGCCTGCATCGGGTCTGGTGGAGTTGGGTTTAGCATTTGCTGGCCTAACATACTTAGACCCATTAAAATCGGTAGGACAAAGTATGGATCCATGGATGACAAGTCATTAATCCATAGCATAAATGGCGCGTGACGCAACTCTACGGATTCCATTAGTACCCAGTACAAGGACAGGAACACCGGCATTTGTACCAGAATGGGTAGACAGCCCCCTAGAGGGTTGATCTTCTCTTTCTTGTATAACTCCATCATCTTTTGGGACATGGCTTGACGATCGTCGCCATATTGCTCACGTAGACGGGCTAACTCTGGGCCAAACTTACGCATTTTGGCCATAGAACGATAACTCGCTGCTGACAGCTTGAAGAACAGAGCTTTAACAACCACTACGATTAGGATAATTGCCACACCCCAGTTGACCACGACAGATTGAATCGCCGTGAGTAGCCAGAATAGCGGCTGCGCTAACCACCATAACCAACCGTAATCGACGGTTAGATCAAGGTGTTCAGCTGTTGCAGCAAGTTGGTCCTGTAATTTTGGTCCAACGTAGAAGGTAGAACTTAAAGTACCTTGTTGCCCAGCACCAATTTCCACTTCCTGACCAGTAAAACCGATCAAGTTGTATTCGCCATTGGTTCGAGCTTGTAAAGTGACTTTTTCCCCTTGAGTTGGGATCCAAGCGGTCACGAAGTAATGTTGCAGCAACGCAACCCAGCCTTTAGTCGTTGCTACTTTGACTGGCTGTTCTGCCATGTCTTTGAAGGACACTTTCTCGTACTGACGTTCTTCGTCAGAAATGGCACCACCTAGGTAAGGTTGCAAGCCCATACTGGTTGCAGTGCTAGGGTCTTCGCTGTTATCCCGTTTTATCTGAGCAAATAGATTTCCTCGCCAAGCATTAGCAGACAGGTTATTCACCGTAATGTCCTGACGAATCGCGTAATCACCTTCTTTAAAAGTAAAGGTCTTGGTGTACTGTACGCCATTATTGTCGGTGTAATACAGATTGACAGCGAGTTCGCCATCTCCCTCATTTAGGGTGTAGCGAGTCTGCTCAGTACGATACTGTGGACGACCGTCAGCATTGGCATCTGGACCATTTTGTCCAATCAAACCGCTTTGCGTAACGTAGGTACGTTCTACACCATTATCAAGCACCACAAATGGGTCGTTAGCTTCCAAAGTTTTCTTGTATTGCAACAATGAAGCTTGTACTAAATCCCCACCAATTGGGTTAATTGCTACGTCCAACGTATCGGTAGTGATCCGAATTAGCTGACCTGGTGCAACTTTATTGGTAGCACTAGGGATGTCATTGCTGGTTGCCGCTTGGGTATTAGCACTCGGAATATCTGAACTGCTAGTAGCAGGGAGAGTGTCGGGGGTAGAGCTCGTTGTGGGGGTGGCAACGGCCTGCGTTTGCGCACCGTAATCTTGGTTCCATTGCTGGAGCAATAGGTAGCCACTGACAAAGAGCGCTCCCCATAAAAAGTAACGTCGGAAATCCATGGTATTCAACTAACTTCTTTGGTTGGACATGGGCCCGTAGGCCAAATTTAGATCAGGCGCTATTAAACCAGCCTTTGGTGGTTTTTTCAGCCTATTTCTGCCGTTTGTCGGTGGAAATTTCGTTAGGGTGCTTGTTCTGTGCTTTTTTTGCTAATTGTTGCCACGCCTTTTCTAGGCGCTTATGTAGCGTCGGATTGTCTAATTCTTTAATGCCGGCACGGCCTAAGAAGATGATATCCAAACCTTGCAATTGCTCTTGATGCAGACGAAATGAGTCGCGTACGACCCGTTTTATGCGGTTGCGGCCAACAGCGCGCTTATCATTCTTTTTAGAAACAATAAGGCCTAGGCGTGCTTGATTCGACTGGGTTTTCGCCAGCAGCAGGAATTCACCGGCAAATACTTTAGCGGAAGTGGTATTAAAAACGGATTGATAATCCCCGGCAGTCAGAAGTCTGACTTGCCGAGGAAAACAATAGCGAGTCATCCGAAGGATTACGCGCTTAGGACCTTACGACCACGAGCACGGCGAGCCGCCAATACTTTACGACCGTTTTTAGTCGCCATGCGGGCACGGAAGCCGTGAGTACGTTTACGTTTTAGTACGCTAGGTTGAAAAGTTCTTTTCATTGCAATGCTCTCACTGAAACAGTGTTTTTAGAGTGGGAGGGTTAGCGTCCGCCAAGCCTCAGTTTTGATATCAAAATCAGGGCGCGAATTCTATTGTCTTTGTGCTGCAAATTCAATCATTTATCCACTGTCACAACGAAAAAATGATACGCACAATAATTACTATTTTATGCACAGGTTTATAGGCTGCTTGTGTGTAAATTAATTCACAAATATGGATTAAGAGCGAGGTGTTACTTCCTTAAAATTTATAATATGTTGATAAGTAACAAAAAATGTAATTTTTATCTTGTGTATAAAATATTTTAAACACCCTTGTTAATATGTGGGTAACCTGTTCTTTTATGCACATGTGGAAGTGTTTTTTCACTGGTGTGCATAAGTTTAGCTGTTATTAACATTCGGCTCAAAATGGGAGTCGCGAGACTAAAAAAGAAATTTTGTGGATAACTTTTCCTTACCAAGGTAGAATCTCACCCCTTAACTTTCGAGTGTTCAAGGAGTATGGCTATCGTGGCTTTGCAGTACTGGGAACAATGTCTTGTGCGTTTACAAGAAGAGTTTTCCGCCTCGCAGTTCAATACGTGGATTCGCCCCCTACAGGCAGAGCTTTTGCCAAACGGGGATTTGTGCCTGTTTGCTCCTAATCGCTTTGTCAAAGATTGGGTAAACAATAAATATCAAGCTCGTATTAAAGAGTTGTTAGCAGAATTTGCAGGTGATCAACCCTCCCCGAATCTCGTGTTTGACGTGCGCCAGACAGGCTTTGCCAATGTCAGTACGCCACCTGCTCCGGTTGTTCCATCTACTCCAGCCCCACCATCAGAACCGCGGCCCCAGTCAGCCTATCGCCCAGGTTTTAGTTTGATGGGTGATAGTGATGAAATGGTGTCTGATATTGAATTTGAAGCGCCCCTGACGCTATCCGACCAAGACTTGGCAAGGCCGGAAATGGAACCCTATGAGCAAGGTCAGCTACCCCTTACCCCAGTGAATCGCAAAGTGGATGTTGAAGGGGGGATAAACCATGGAGCGAATCTGAACAATTCCTTTACCTTTGATAATTTCGTTGAGGGTAAATCCAACCAGTTGGCTCATGCCGCGGCGTTACAAGTGGCGGAAAATCCGGGTGGAGCTTATAACCCTCTGTTTATCTACGGTGGCGTTGGTTTAGGTAAAACCCACTTAATGCAGGCCGTTGGTACCGAACTGATGCGCCATAACCCCAATGCTAAAGTGGTCTACTTGCATTCAGAGCGGTTTGTGGCGGATATGGTAAAGGCATTACAGTTGAACGCCATCAATGACTTTAAGCGTTACTACCGTTCAGTGGATGCACTACTGATTGACGATATTCAGTTTTTTGCCGGTAAAGACCGCACCCAAGAAGAGTTCTTTCATACCTTCAATGCGTTATTGGAAGGTGAGCAGCAGATGATCCTCACCTGTGACCGCTATCCGAAAGAGATTCAGGGCTTAGAGGATCGTCTGAAGTCCCGCTTTGGTTGGGGCTTAACGGTTGCTATTGAGCCGCCAGAATTAGAAACCCGCGTTGCCATCTTGATGCGTAAAGCGGAAGAAAGCGGCGTCAAACTGTCCTACGATTCTGCCTTTTTTATCGCGCAAAAAATTCGCTCCAATGTGCGTGAGCTAGAAGGCGCTTTAAAGCGGGTCATTGCTAACTCTCACTTTACTGGGCGAGCGATCACCCCAGACTTTGTGCGCGAGTCTCTCAAAGACTTATTGGCCTTGCAGGACAAGCTAGTCAACATTGATAATATTCAGCGAGTTGTTGCTGAATACTACAAGATTAAAATCGCGGATTTATTATCCAAGCGTCGTAGCCGCTCGGTAGCTCGTCCCCGTCAGGTTGCCATGTCGTTGGCAAAAGAGCTCACCAACCATAGTCTACCGGAGATTGGTGATGCTTTTGGTGGACGTGATCACACTACGGCACTGCATGCAATCCGCAAGATTAAAGAGCTACAAGATACGGATTCCGATATCCGTGAAGATTACAAACAATTGCTACGTATTCTGACTACCTGATGGCAGTCGCAGACTTTGCATAACGAGGAAAATAATGAAATTTTCAGTCGTCCGAGAGACTCTTTTAAAACCTTTACAACTGGTAGCCGGTGTTGTTGAGCGGAAAGGCACCATGGCCGTGTTGTCGAATGTGCTGTTGGAAGTAAAAGATAATACTTTGACTCTGACCGGCTCTGACTTAGAGGTAGAACTTGTTGGTCGCTTACCCCTAGACGAGTGTGAAGAAGGTCGTATTACGGTTCCGGCCCGCAAAATGATGGATATCTGCAAAAGTCTGCCAGATGGTGCGGTCATTGAACTGTCTGTTGATGGTCAAAAAGCTGTGATTCGTTCTGGTCGCTCCCGTTTTAGCCTGTCCACCCTACCGGCAGAAGAGTTTCCTAACATCCAAGATATGCAGGGCGACCTTGAAGTCGTTATCCCTCAAGCAAGCGTACGTAAATTGATCGACCGTACCGGCTTTGCTATGGCCAACCAAGATGTGCGTTTCTATTTGAATGGTATGCTTTTTGAGGTAGCCGATGGTCAGTTGCGGGTGGTGGCTACAGATGGGCACCGTTTAGCCACAGCCATTGAAGATGCCCAGGTATCTGGTGATCTCACCCAAGTGATAGTACCGCGTAAAGGCGTATTAGAGCTGAACCGTTTGTTGGCGGACTCCGAGGAGACAGTGACGCTGACAATTGGCAGTAACCATATTCGCGCCCAAGTAGCTGACTATACCTTTACCTCTAAATTAGTTGACGGAAAATTCCCAGATTATCACCGAGTCATCCCGCGTAATAACGGTAAAGTGATCTTGGCGGATCGTTTTGAACTGCGTCAGGTATTCCTGCGGGCATCTATTCTATCTAACGAGAAGTACCGCGGCGTACGTTTAGATCTGAAAAATGGCATGTTAAAAGTCTTTGCCAATAACCCTGAGCAAGAAGAAGCGGAAGAGTCGGTGTTGGTGCAATACCAAGGTGATACCTTAGAGGTTGGCTTTAACGTTGGTTACCTATTGGATGTACTGGGCGTACTGGATAGCCAGGAAGTGAAAATTTCCTTAAATGATGCCAATAGCTCCGCACTACTCGAAGAAGGCCACGGCCATGCTTGTCAGTATGTTGTGATGCCAATGCGTCTCTAATGTCAATGTGACTACTCTGGGCGCCGCTCAGAGTAGTCGCTTTCCCCGCCGCCTCGGTTTTTTATGCCTATTCATCGCCTCGATATTGCCAAATTGCGCAATATCAATCAGCTACGCTTCCTGCCCTCACCTCAGGTAAATTTAATTGTCGGTGCTAACGGGAGCGGCAAAACTTCTTTGTTAGAGGCGATTTATCTATTGTCATATGGGCGTTCTTTTCGTAGCCATAAGCACAAAACCTATATCCAATATGAGCAAGATGCCTGTGTCCTGTTTGCCCAGCTACAAGATGTAGACAATGACATATTCCCTATTGGGTTGCAGCGAGATCGAGAGGGGCGTTTGGAGGTGCGTATTCGCGGCCAAAACGTTCCTTCGGTGGTGGAACTGGCTCAGAATTTGCCAGTACAGTTGATTAACCCTGATGCGTTTAGGTTGTTAGAAGGTTCGCCCAAAGTACGCCGCCAGTTTATTGACTGGGGAACCTTTCATTTTGATCCGCATTTTATTTCTCACTGGCGTGACTGGCAAAAGGTGCTAAAACAGCGGAATAGCTTGCTTAGACGTGGTAGAATAAGCCCTAATTTGTTGGCTGCGTTTGATCAAGAGTTGATCCGCTTAGGGGAGCTAGTTACCCAATCTCGGCGGCGCTATATTGAAGCGCTAACCCCCCGTTTTAACGATGTATTAGCGCAATTGTTGTCCTCTGTTTCGGTTTCCCTCGGTTTTTTTCAAGGGTGGGATGCACAGCGTTCTTTGGCGGAAGCCTTAGCACACAGTTGCCAGTCTGATATCGAGATTGGGCACACTAAAATGGGGCCGCAACGGGCGGATCTACGGGTTAAAACGCCCTTAGGGGATGCGTTGGATAGCCTGTCACGCGGACAGCAGAAATTGGTGGTGTCGGCGTTAAAAATTGCCCAAGGCCAATTACTGATCGAACGGGGACGCCAATTGGTGTTTTTGGTGGATGATTTGCCAGCAGAACTGGATCAACATCACCGGGAACGGTTATGCCACATGTTGGCCTCTTTAGGTAGCCAGATATTTATTACCAGTGTGGGTACAGAAGGCATGGATAGTATCTGGCCCGACACGACTGAAGTTCGTCATTTCACCATGGTGGAAGGCGAGCTTGCCTGAGCGAGCAACGGTTTGCAGGAGAGTTAAATGAGTGAAGTAAATTACGATTCGTCCAGTATCAAGGTTCTTAAAGGCCTAGATGCAGTGCGCAAGCGTCCTGGCATGTATATCGGCGATACCGATGATGGTACCGGCTTACATCATATGGTGTTTGAAGTCGTCGATAACTCTATCGACGAAGCATTAGCAGGACACTGTGATACGGTAACTGTGGTGATTCACCCGGATGAGTCGGTCTCTGTATCCGATAATGGTCGTGGTATTCCGGTTGATATTCACCCCGAAGAAGGTGTCTCCGCGGCGGAAGTGATCATGACGGTGCTGCACGCCGGTGGTAAGTTTGACGACAATTCCTATAAAGTCTCCGGTGGTTTGCACGGTGTTGGTGTTTCGGTAGTAAACGCTTTGTCTGAGTCGCTAACCTTGACCGTTCGCAAAAACGGTAAGGTTTATGAGCAACACTATGTACATGGTGTACCACAAGCGCCGTTAGCTGTGGTGGGTGATTCTGATGGTAAAGGTACTACGGTGCGCTTTAAACCGTCCGCTGAGACCTTTAATAATATTCACTTCGTCTATGACATTCTTGCCAAGCGCCTACGGGAGCTGTCTTTCTTAAACTCGGGCGTAGCGATTCATCTGAAAGATGAGCGTTCGGGTAAAGAAGAGTTCTTTAACTACGAAGGCGGTTTGATGTCCTTCGTCGCGCACTTGAACAACAACAAAACCCCAATCAACGATATTTTTCATTTCAGTTGCCAACGGGACGATCTCGAAGACGGTATCGCGGTAGAAGTAGCGTTACAGTGGAACGAAGGCTTCCAAGAAAATATTTTCTGTTACACCAACAACATTCCCCAGCGGGATGGCGGTACTCACTTAGCAGGGTTCCGTGGTGCGCTAACTCGAACCCTGAATAACTTTATCGAGTCAGAAGGTCTCGCTAAGAAACAAAAAGTAGCAACCACAGGTGATGATTGCCGTGAAGGTTTGACTGCTATCGTATCGGTGAAGGTGCCCGATCCGAAATTCTCCTCTCAGACCAAGGATAAGCTAGTCTCCTCTGAGGTGAAAACCGCAGTCGAGCAGGAAATGAGTAAGCGTTTTGCGGACTACCTACTTGAGAAGCCTGGCGAAGCTAAAATCATCGTTAACAAAATGTTAGACGCGGCTCGTGCCCGTGAGGCGGCTCGCCGTGCTCGCGATATGACCCGTCGTAAAGGAGCACTGGATATCGCGGGTTTGCCAGGTAAATTGGCCGACTGTCAGGAAAAAGATCCAGCCCTCTCTGAAATCTACCTGGTGGAGGGTGATTCTGCCGGTGGTTCTGCGAAGCAAGGCCGCGACCGTCGTACTCAAGCGATTTTGCCGTTGAAAGGTAAAATCCTAAACGTAGAAAAAGCCCGCTTCGATAAGATGTTGTCGTCTGCCGAAGTCGGTACCTTGATTACCGCACTAGGCTGTGGCATCGGTCGCGATGAATTTGACGCGGATAAACTGCGTTACCACAGCATCGTGATCATGACCGACGCCGATGTGGACGGTTCTCACATCCGTACCTTGCTGTTGACCTTCTTCTTCCGTCAAATGCCGGAAATTATTGAACGTGGTCATATTTACATTGCCCAACCACCGCTATTTAAAATCAAGCGAGGTAAGCAAGAGCAGTACATCAAAGACGAAGCTGCCTTAGAGCAGCACCTAATTGAAGTTGCCCTTGATGGTGCGCAACTGTATGTCAACGACGGTGCGCCAGCAATCCAAGGTGAAGGTCTATCGAAACTGGTACGTGACTTCATCAAGATTGAAGAAGATATCGAGCGTATGGCGCGAGTTTATCCGCAAGATGTGATGGCGAAACTCTTGTACTGCAAAGCCTTGACCTCTGAAATGCTAACGGATAAAGCCGCAGTCAGTGATTGGGTAGAAGCGTTGCGAGCACAGATGCCATTGGATGTGCGTACAGGTTTTCGCTTTGACTTCAATGTGGAGTTTGATCAAGAGCGTAATCTGTACTTACCAAGTGTCGATATTATGTCCCATGGTGTAAGCAATCACTATCGCTTTGAAGGCGCTTTCTTCAACTCTCCAGAGTACAAACGTATCGTTGCATTAGCGAATACCGTTGATGAACTATTTGGTGCAGAGTCCTTTATTCAACGGGGTGAGCGTAAACAGCCGGTGACCACCATCGAAGCTATGAAAGATTGGCTGATGAAGGAAGCGTCTCGCGGTATGTCGATCCAGCGTTACAAGGGTCTAGGAGAAATGAACCCAGAGCAATTATGGGAAACCACCATGGACCCCGAGGCCCGTCGTATGTTGCGCGTGACCATCGATGATGCCGTTGCCGCAGACCAAATGTTTACTACATTAATGGGTGATGAAGTGGAGCCACGCCGTAACTTTATCCAAGAGAATGCTCTATCGGTAGCAAACTTGGACGTGTAAACGGCTTCAAGACTCGGCTTACTAGAGTACAAAAGCCAGGCCCTCGGGTCTGGCTTTTGTGTGTCTGAATGCTGAAACTGTGCTGATTTTAGCTTGGCTTTAAGTTCAGATTAAGAGTGGGGCTAGGCTTCTTTTGTTACCGATCACATGGTTAAATCGCCCACAATTCACTACAGTTGATTGATAGCTTCACTGCTACCGAGCTGAATAATCGAGAGATGACTATGAGAATACAGGAATGGAAGCGTACCCTCACCTACAACGCCATGTTTATTGTTTGCGGTGCTGTCGCTGGTATGTTGGGCCCCGCGCTGGTGTATCTTGCCGATATTGCTCAGGCGTCGGTTAGTCAAATTTCGATTTTGTTTACCGCTCGCGGTGTGGGTAATATTTTAGGTGCGTTATTGGCATCGCGCATGTATGACCGTTTTGCTGGCCATCATTACCTAATCGCGATGCTAGCCATTGTTATTGTCGGTTTGCTGGCGATTCCGATGGCCACGAGCTTGATGATGCTGATCGTGATCTTTTTCTTTTTGGGAGCCAGTGAAGTTTCCATTAATACCGGCGCCAACTTGATGATGTTATGGCTACATCGAGAAAAGGCAGGTTCCTATGTTACCTTTTTGCATCTTTGCTATAGCGCTGGCGCCATGTTGGTTCCGTTTGTGTTTGTCTTTTCTACTTGGTTAAGCGGTGATTTTGGTGCCGGTTTCTGGTTAATCGCCTTGTATAGCTTATTGTTTCCGATACTTTTGCTGCGCCAAGTGAGCCCGACTTTTGAGTCCTCTGGCACTACCGGAGCGATAGCGGCCGATAAACAAAAGTCACGCTTCCATGCTTATCTCTGGGTAGTATTTTTATATGTGGGTTTTGAAATTACCATCGCGGGATGGCTCTCTACCTATGCGGTGCTAGAAGGTTGGCAGCAAGATAAAGCGGCAATTTTGATTTCATGGTTCTTCTTGGCTTTATCTTTTGGTCGTTTATTCGCAGTACCGATTCAAACTTGGATTCCTGCCAAGGCGCTGATTTATAGCCTGATGGGGTTGTGTATCCTTGGTTCAGTTATGTTGATCTCGCTGTCCCAGTCCTATTTAGCATTTATTGCCTTAGTACTTGGTTTAGGCTGCTCGGCCCTGTTCCCGTTAATGTTCGCCTACGCCAACAGTATTATCACCTTAACTGGACGTCGTACTGGTATCGTATTTGTGTGTTGTGGTTCGGGGGCCTTGGTTGCCCCTTCCCTAACTGGACCGATTATCGAAAGTTTGGGCGTTGCCGCATTCCCAGCGTTGCTGCTTGGGCTAGCATTATTGCTAGTATGGCGTTGGTGGCGTTTGCTGGTGATCGCCGGACGCTAACACCAGCAGCTCTTGCTTTACGCGTATTTATGTAGTGTAGCAAGGGTAAACGCAGCTAAGTCGCTATAGACATCAAAATAGAAATCGATCTGTTTATATTGGGTTTGGCGACCTTTGCCAGTCAACACTAGCACCGGATGGCAGCTACGGGCTTTACCTGCTTCTAAATCACGCAGTGAATCCCCTACCATAATGGCGGGATGTTGCTCGAAGTTTAAGCCAGTTTTGGTTTCAATTGCTTCAATCATTCCGGGAAGTGGTTTACGGCACTGGCAGTTCTCTTCTGGCGTGTGGGGGCAGTATTCAATACCTTCTATTTGACCGCCCTCGTCGGTGACCAGCTGCACCATCTTATCGTGCATTGCCTGTAGTACGGCTTCACTGTAGTAACCACGGCCAACACCAGATTGGTTTGTCACCACAAATACTCGGAAACCCGCTTTAGAAAGGGCTGCAATAGCTTTTATGCTGCCAGGGATAGGAATCCACTCTTCCACCGATTTTACGTAGGCGTCAGAATCTTGGTTAATAACACCATCTCTATCTAGCAGGATGATGGGTTTGATACTCGCCATAGGGGCTCCTATTTACTGGGGTGGAATTAATTAAGTGGGCTTAGTTTAAGGGAATCCCCCTACAGAGCAAATAGCACCATGATTTCGATAGTGTAATGTTAAAAGAGAAAGAGTATTTCACGTGAAACAATTTGTGGTTAAGTAAGGGACAAGGGATGAGGTACAATACTAAAAAATTGATTTGGATTGCTGGGTAACTATGGCTGACTCTTCTCGTTCCTATACCACCACATTGCTAACAGGATTAAGTAGGCTCCCACTAGGGGTTGTACGCTGGTTGGGACGTCAAGTTGGTGGTAATGCGGCTCGTTTAGATCGACGCACTAAGGAAGCGATCTTAGTGAATTTATCCATCTGCTTTCCTTATTACACCGAGCAGCAGAAGCGGGCTATATTGCGCAAAAGGCTTGAGTTGATTGGTCAAACCGCGGCAGAAATGAGTCATTTTTGGACTAAAGACAGTGCTACGTTATTGAGCCGTTGTGTTGATGGTCCTGGGGCTGCTGAGTTTAAACAAGCCCTGCTGGCAGAAGAACATGGGGTTCTGGCAATCGCGCCGCATATGGGGAATTGGGAAAGCTTAAATAACTATATCTGCTCAGTGCGCCCAATGACAGTCATGTACCGTCCGCAAAAGAACGAAGCCTTGGATGCTTTCATCCTTAAAGCCCGAGAGCGTTCCGGTGCAGAATTGGCACCAACGAATCGTCGTGGTGTGATGCAGCTCATGAAGACCCTTAACACTGGCGGCGTGGTCGGAATTTTGCCAGATCAAGTCCCCCAAAAAGGTAGCGGTGAATACGCCCCCTTCTTTGGTCGACCGGCCTACACCATGACTTTAGCCAGTCAATTAGCCAATAAAACCAAAGCAAAAGCCTTTATTGTGGCCGGTATCCAGACACCGACAGGTTTTGAAATGGTGGCGTATCCCGTCGACGCAGACTTCTACAGTGATGATATTAAAACATCACTGACGGCACTGAACCGTGGCATTGAACAGCTTGTACTTACCCATCCAGAACAGTATCAATGGGAATACAAGCGCTTCAAAACTCCGCCTGAAGGGCTTAAGAACCCCTACAACGAGTATCGGGGAAAGGAATAATCCCCTAGTTTAGTGCTCTGCAATGTCTGCAAAACGAGTCTGGCGGCACGCTCTCGCCAAGTCCTGTGGGGTTAAGCTGATATCTAGCCCCCGTTTGCCGCCACTGACATATACCTTATCAAAGGCTTCGGCACTGGCATCTACAACGGTAGTGAGTGCTTTCTTTTGCCCTATTGGGCTGATCCCTCCCACCAGATAGCCACTACTACGCTCAGCCTCTTGTGGCGTTGCCATGCGTAGCTTTTTTACGGCTAATGCTTGAGCTGCACGCTTCAAATTCAGTTTGCCGGTAACGGGAACGATCGCCACGTACAGCAGTTTCTCATCGCTCACCAGCAAGGTTTTAAATACTTGCTCCGGCGGCAGATTTAGCTTCTGAGCCGCTTCTTCACCAAAATTTTGGCAGTTTGGGTCGTGATCGTACTCGTGAATACCGTGGGCAATACCTAGTTTTTTAAGCTGTAAAATGGCTGGAGTCATCGGTTTTCCTAAGTGTTAACGTTGCCAAAACATGGGCGTAAAGAGTACCAGCAAAGTAAATACTTCCAAACGTCCTAAGAGCATAGCGAAGCAAAGCATCCATTTAGATGGATCGTTAATACTGGCAAAATTGGCAGCCACTTCCCCAAGGCCTGGACCTAGGTTATTCAGAGTTGCAGCGACCGCTGACCAAGCGGTGACCTGATCAATCCCCGTTGCCATCAAGCCAATCATCAGCATCACATACACCAACAGATAAGCAGAGAAGAATCCCCACACAGCGGAAACCACCCGTTCCTCAATTGCCTTGCCACCGACTTTAACCGGAATAACCGCATTGGGATGCACTAGACGTTGAATTTCCCGGAAGCCCTGCTTCAGGATCAAGAGAATACGAATGACCTTCATACCCCCACCGGTAGAGCTGGCACAGCCACCGGCAAAGGAGGTGACGATTAACAAGAAAGGGAGGAAGTGCGGCCAAACTGAGAAGTCCGATGTGCCGAAACCTGCGGTGGTGGCAATAGAAACACTCTCGAAAATGGCATAGCGAATCGAGGTGGCCCAGTCATAGGTGGAGGTAATCGCCAGTACGATGGACGCCATGGTAATGGTGCTGAACAGCAGAAAGAAGAAGAACTGAGCTTCCGAATCTTTAAAGTAGTGCCAGACACTCTTGTGGCGCCAAGCATAAAAATGCAGG
This sequence comes from Maribrevibacterium harenarium, assembly GCF_006385675.1. Taxonomy (GTDB): domain Bacteria; phylum Pseudomonadota; class Gammaproteobacteria; order Pseudomonadales; family Marinomonadaceae; genus Marinomonas; species Marinomonas harenarium. The sequence goes on from NZ_VFRR01000002.1 coordinate 58,707, forward strand.
CCAAAGTTTAATGCCGAAATCAGCATAAACAGCGTACAAATCGCTTCAATTAACACACTATCGAAATAGCCGATACTGGCATCGTGGGTCGAGAAACCACCAATGGCGACGGTCGAAAAACTGTGACACAGGGCATCAAAGAAGGTCATGCCAGCCGCCCAATAACCCAAGGTACAGACGGCAGTCAAGGTGGCATAAATGTACCAAAGAGCCTTGGCGGTCTCGGCGATTCTTGGGGTAAGTTTAGAGTCTTTCACTGGCCCAGGAGTTTCGGCACGGTATAACTGCATACCCCCAACCCCTAGCATTGGCATGATAGCCACGGCCAATACGATGATACCCATACCACCTAACCACTGTAGCCATTGGCGATAAAACAGGATCGACTCAGGAAGGGAATCTATATGAGTTAAAATCGTCGCCCCAGTAGTGGTTAATGCTGATACTGACTCAAATAGAGAGTCAGTGAAGGTTAACTCCGGATCCGTTGTTAGCACGAATGGTACGGAACCAAATAGCCCCAGCACCGACCAAAACAATACGGTGATTAAGAAGCCATCACGTATCTTCAGATCGCCACGAAAGTTCCGAAACGGAAACCACACCACCGCACCACCAACCAAGTTGATCACAAAGGCGTAAAGAAATGCCTGCAGTGCTCCATCGCTGTAAATCAATGACACTAAGATGGGGGGAATCAGCGTCAAGCTAAAGACCATAATCATTAGCCCAATGACGCGGAAGATGACCTGAATATGCATAGTCGATGGAGTCTCGGATAAAGGCGATTAAAAGAAGGTTAAGCCAACCTGGAACAATTGCTCCACGGCAGGAATTTGTTTTTTATTCGAGACGAAGATAATCACGTGATCCTCCGCCTGAATGACTAAGTCACCGGTAGCGACAATCACATCTTCACCACGCACGATGGCTCCGATAGTCGCCCCTTCCGGTAGATTGATGTTAGCGATACTGCGGCCAACTACCTTGGATGAGCGATAATCTCCGTGGGCAACCGCCTCTAATGCTTCTGCGGCTCCCTTACGCATAGAGTGAACGTTCACCACATCCCCCCGACGAATGTAGCTGAGCAAAGAGCTGATGGTGGTTTGTTGGGGTGAGATTGCGATATCAATCATGCCCTCTTGTACGATGTCCACGTAGGCAGGGTTATTAATGATGGTCATAACCGTACGTACACCAAGTACTTTAGCCAGCATGGAAGACATGATGTTGGCTTCATCATTATTGGTTAAAGCACAGAACACATCGGTAGACTCAATGTTCTCTTCTAACAGTAATTCCTGTTTAGAAGAGTCACCGTTGAGAATAATGGTGTTGTTGAGGGTCTCCGAGAGATAACGACAACGCTCTGGATCCCGCTCGATGATTTTGACTCGGTATTCTTTTTCTAGGGCCTGGGCGAGACGCTCACCGATATTGCCACCACCGGCGATAATGATACGGCGATAGGGTGTATCCAAGGGGCGCAGCTCCCCCATCACATCCAATACATCTCTTTGGGCGGTCAGGAAAAACACTTCATCATTGGCGCGGATTAAGGTATCACCGTCAGGCTTGATGGATTTACCGTTACGGTAGATAGCCGCAATTCGGGTTTGAATCGACGGCATATGTTCCGTCAAATAGCTAATTGGCTGATCAATAAGGGGCCCGCCAGTTTCCGCTTTTACTACCACTAATTGCACTCGCCCTTCAGCGAACTCCATCACCTGCAAAGCTCCAGGGTAACGAATCAACCGAGTGATGTGTTTAGTTACTTCCTTTTCTGGACTGATGCGTACATCGATCGGCAGCGCGGTATCGGCAAACAACTGGGGATAGCGTGAGTAAGCACTGGAACGCACGCGACCAATTTTAGTGGGGGTTTTGAAAAGCGTATGGGCAACCTGACAGGCTACCATGTTGATCTCATCTTGGTTGCTCACCGCAATGAGCATATCCGCATCATTACCACCAGCCTGATCGAGAATATCCGGGTGAGAGCCGTTACCGATTACGGTTTGTATGTCGAGACGATCTTGCAACTCTCGTAGCCTTACACTGTTGGTATCGATAACGGTGATGTCGTTATCTTCATTGGCAAGGTTCTCCGCCAAAGTGGCGCCAACCTGCCCAGCCCCAATAATAATGATTTTCATGGATATGCCTCTGCACCTACCTTGGCGGGTGCCCGATCAAAAAAGGAATGCCCTGCGCTTTGAAGGACTAAAGCAGCAGGGACTAGTTGGACACATTTTAAACCCATATATTTCAAGTTTTAATGTGTTGAGGCAGATTTACCTAAAAATAATTAGGTAGGCGTATAACTGAGCTTAGGCGCGCTTTTGTAGTAGGCAATAGTAAAAGCCGTCATGGCCATGTATGGTTGGAAACAACTGGGTTCCATAAGGACGTTCTGTGAGATTACCCGCCAAGGCTAATGTTGCATTGAGATGATTCAGAGGGCGCATTTCGGCATCTTGATGGCACTCGAGAAACCCCGCGATTTGTTGCTCATTTTCTTCCTGCATTAGAGAGCAGGTACCATAAAGCAAATACCCCCCCGGTTTAACGGTCTGCCAAATTTTCGCCAACAACTGCTTTTGAATCGCGACAAGTTCCTCGATATCAGCAGGCTTACGATTGATCTTAATATCTGGATTGCGACGAATGACACCGGTGGCCGAGCAAGGCGCATCCAATATCACCTTGTCGAACGGTTGGCCATCCCACCAAGTTTCCAATGCACCCGCATCGGCACAATGCAATTCAGCACTCAAGCCGAGTCGATCCAAATTTTCTTCAATACGAGCTAAACGCCAAGCTTCCAGCTCGACCGCTGTCAATACACACTCAGGTGCCAACTCAAGCAAATGCCCTGTTTTGCCTCCGGGCGCGGCGCAAGCATCCAGCACCTTCTCGCCTGGGGCTGGCTGCAGAATTTCAGCGGCAAGTTGTGCCGATTCATCCTGAACACTAGAAGCACCCGCAGCAAATTCTGGTAACAAATGAACCGCTATAGGGGTATCTAGGTATAAACCTGACTCTGATATGGATGTTTCATGTGAAACAATGCCCTTTTCTAGGAGCTGATGCTGATATGTTTCACGTGAAACTTGTGCTGAATTAACCCGGATACACATTGGCGGATGGGCATTGGTTGCTTCAATAATACTATCCAAATGTTCTGGCCAGTACTTCTGGAAACGTTTTACCAACCACTTGGGCATGTTGTAAGTCATGGATGGCTGGCTAACTAGGTTGGCCAGAATGTCTTCCTTTTCCCGTAGGTAACGTCTTAGCACCGCGTTGGTCAGTTTAGTCGCCCACTCTTTGTCCAGCTCTCGACAGAGCTCCACCGCTTCATGTAGAACCGCATGGTCTGGGGTAGACATGTGATCTAACTGGTACAGCCCCATTAATAGGTTGGCATAAAGGTCTGTATCTTTCTCTTCAAAAGGCTTTTGTAACAAGCTGAGGGCGATGGTATTCAGTTGCGGGTAAAAACGGCAAACACCAAAACAAAGCTCTTTAATTAGTCCTTGCCCTTCATCAAGGTGCTTAACCTGTTTGCTCAGTTGGGTAGACAAAGAGCCATTTTGCTGTAGAACTTGAGTCAGAACTTTGATCGCGATGAAACGGGATGTGCTCATACACTTTCCCCAAGCATTACACCTAAACCAAGGGTCTGCTGATATTTACCATTCAGGGCATCGCGCACATAAATGCGCTTACCGCCGGGAAATTGGACTTCAGTAATCAATAGTGTACCGTCACCGGTAGCAATACCTACCCCTTCTTTTGAAACCAGTACCACCTGGCCTGCTGGGGCGCTTTGGTCATTATCATTGACTAAGCTAGCGGCGTGAATCTTCATCACACCGGCGCCTGTTTGCGTGTAGGCACTTGGCCAAGGGCAAAGACCGCGAATCTGGCGTTCAATTTGGGCGGCGGGTTGAGTCCAGTCGATGTTGCCCTCTTCCTTGGTCAGCTTGTGGGCGTAATTTGCGAGGTTATTATCTTGGGCTTCAGCAGTATGGGTACCTGCTTGAATTTGATCTAAGGCGGCAATCAAGGCTGCGCCGCCCAGAGGTGCTAAACGATCATGCAGGCTAGCGGACGTATCAGATGGCTTAATGTCACAAGTGTGCTTAAGAATCATGTCACCGGTATCCAGTCCAACATCCATTTGCATGATGGTGATGCCAGTTTGCACATCACCAGCCAGCAAGGCGCGATGTATCGGTGCAGCACCACGCCAACGGGGTAGCAATGAAGCATGTACGTTGATACAGCCAAGGCGGGGAGTTTCTAGTACCGCTTTTGGCAAAATCAGACCATAGGCAGCCACAATCATAATATCGGCGTTAAAGCTGGCAAGCTCTGCCCGATCGGCCTCTTCTTTAAAATTCAGCGGCTGTTTCACCGTGAGACCATGATCTAGAGCCAGCTGCTTGACTGGGCTAGGTACTAGCTTTTGACCACGGCCAGCTGGGCGGTCTGGCTGAGTGTAAACGGCAACGATTTCGTAGCGCTTTTCTTGGCGTTGATCTAACAAAGCTTGCAAGCTGGCAGCAGCAAATTCTGGTGTACCGGCAAAAATGATTTTCAATGGAGCAGACATAAACAATCCTATAACGAAAAATCAGGCCGTGGCCTGATTTTGATATCAATTAGAAGCGCGAGATAGAGATCAAATAATGGAAGGTACTATCACGCTGCAACCGTTAGCCTTCACGTTTTTTCTGGGCTTTCTGTAACTTGGATTTGATACGGTTACGCTTAAGGGGAGAAAGGTAATCCACCATAAGTTTGCCATCCAAGTGATCGATTTCATGTTGCACACAAACCGCCATCAACTCATCTACATCCAAACTGAATGGTTTGCCGTGGCGGTCTAACGCCTTAACGCGAACTTTGGCTGCCCGATAGATATGCTCGTAAAAGCCAGGGACGGATAAACAGCCTTCTTGGTATTCATTTGGCTCTTCATCCAATACTTCGAACTCGGGGTTAATAAAGACTAAGGGTTCCGAGCGATCTTCAGAGAAGTCCATCACCACCACTCGATAATGATAGTCTACTTGAGTTGCGGCAAGCCCAAGCCCTTTCTCTTCGTACATGGTGTCGAACATGTCGTCGATTTGGGTTTGTAATGCGTCCGTAAATTCGGTTACCGGCTCTGCAACTTTGCGTAGCCGCGGATCAGGAAATTCTAAAACAGGTAGTACAGCCATATCTTTATCCAGTTATTCATTCTGATGCGCCTACTCGTGTTAGGCGCTAGGTTTATGTCGTTATTGTACCGTAGAAATCGGTAAAGCTCTTTAGCTGCTGGCGAAGTTTTACCCAATGTGATTGAATATTAGCAACTTTACTGGGGAGTCACTTCCCGTATACGTGACAAACTTTGCACATGGATGAGCATATGACCATCGAAAACCTCTTTGCTGGCATCGATCTGAAAACTTGGGTTGGCCTCTCTTGCTTGAATGGCGTTGGGGCTGGTCGCCTCAACAAGCTGGCCACCTATCTACTTCACCTTGACTCCGCTAACTCCCCTGCTCAGGAAATTTCTGCGGAGCTACTCAAGCAGCTTGGATGGCCTAAAGACAGCATCGGGCAAGCGTTATACGGTTTAAATGGACGTTGGGGCGATAACATACAACGGCAAATCGACGATACGTTTGCTTGGTTAGCACACAGTCGTCAGCACCAAATATTGTTACCGTCTAGCCCTGCTTACCCGCCTATACTAAAGGCCATTCCTGTTGCACCGGTAACCTTATATGTCAGAGGCTCCGTAATGGCGTTATCGCCCCCTGCTATTGGCATCGTTGGCGCGCGGCGCGCTTCCCCTTACGGTCGCGATGTGGCGCAATCTTGGGCGCAGCAGTTAGCCGAGGCTGGTATTTGTCCAATAAGTGGCGGTGCTATGGGGATTGATACCTGTGTACATCAGGGCGCACTCAATGCCAGACAAGCGACCATTGCGGTGATGGGAACGGGGCTACAGGCGTTGTATCCGCGTCAGAATCACCACCTCTTTGAACAAATTGTCGACACCGGTGGCGCATTGGTAAGTGAATATCCACTAAAGACTCAAGCGAGACCACAGCTATTCCCTCCTCGTAATCGAATTATTAGCGGACTCAGCTATGGGATACTGGTAGTGGAAGCCTCAGCCCAGAGTGGTTCGTTAATCAGCGCCCGCTACGGGTTGGAGCACAATCGTGAAGTAATGGCGATTCCAGGGCGGATTTATGACACCAACGCTGGCGGCACTAACCTACTTATCCGGCAAGGTGCGGCGTTAGTGACTTCTGTTGAGGAGGTGCTGAATGAATTACCCAGAGAATGCCGCGATCTGATGCAAAACCTCCATCAAAATCAGAGCCCAGCCAAGCCCCAGCAAACGGAATTATTGTTTGCCAGTAACGAACAACATGCACCTCATCGGGAGCGTTCAGATCAGGCCGTTCACTGGGATTTTTCTGGCTACAGTAAGTCGGAGAGACAAGTATTACAATGTCTAACTGACGCTGCCCAAGGAATGGATTTTGATGAGCTGGTACGGGCCACCCAGTGTCACGTCCCCTCCTTGATGCAACAATTGATGTCCCTAGAGCTGACTGGGGTGATTACCAACCAGCAGGGAATGTATCGGCTACAAAAGCATTAGTGGTTAATAAGCGCTAGTGTTAAAACTGGCTAAAAATATCCCGCTTCAACTGCTTGATATCCCGACGCTCTTTTTTGTTAGGTTTGTGGTCGGCCATAATACGACCACCAAAGGATTTGTTTTCTAAGGCGCGGCGTTCACGTTTCTCGATGGACTCTTGGGTTTCTTCGTATAGCTGCTGTGCAATCGGTGCGCCACGACGCTCTTCGCTGAGGCCCTTAACGGCAACGGTGACTTCATCCCAACCTTTACGGATGGTTATTAGCGCCCCTAGCTCCACATTGCGCGCCGCTTTACCCTTGGCGCCGTTGTACATGACTTTGCCGCCATCAATAGCTTCCTTACATAAAGTACGGGTTTTAAAGAAACGTGCCGCCCAAAGCCATTTATCGAGTCTTACTGCTTGTGATTCAGTCTGTTTTTCTGCTTTACTCATAGGTAGATGACAACAAAGATGAAAGATAAAAAATTGAGGCTGTTATGACGGATCTTGGTCGTTCCCCTACCTTTTTGCAACTGCAGAAAATTGTTTGTGATGCCGCAGAGGCGATCATGGCAATTTATCAGCAAGCAGACCTAGGTATTGAACAAAAATCCGATAACAGCCCAGTTACGGCTGCGGACGTAGCAGCTCACGGTATTATCCGCGATGGTTTGATGGCGCTGACGCCGGACATCCCAATTCTGTCTGAAGAAGCGGTGGTGCCCTATGAACAACGTATCCAATGGCAGCGTCTATGGGTGGTTGACCCGCTAGATGGCACCAAGGAATTTATCAAACGAAACGGCGAGTTTAGCATTAACATTGCTCTAGTGGATAATGGCAGACCGATCGTTGGCGTGGTTTATTTGCCTACCACTGCGGAAGGTTATATCGGTGTTACTGAAAACTGGCAGGGTTTACCCCTTGGCGCTTACAAATGGCATGGGGAGCGTATTGATCAAATTAGTGTCAGAGAGCCACGGGCACCTCTTGTGGCCATGACTAGCCGCAGCCATGGACCTTCCCTCCCAGAATCCCTACGGCAGACGCTAACGGACGAATTTGACGCCGTACGCGAGCTACCCAAAGGTAGTTCGATCAAAGGCTGCCGTATCGCCGAGGGCATTGCTGACTTGCATCTGCGTCGTGGTCCCACCAGTGAATGGGATACGGCAGCACAACAAGCCGTGATTGAAGCCGCGGGTGGTGCTCTACTTACTCCGACCGGTGAACCCTTCCGCTACAATCAGCGCAAAACCCTATTGAACGGCCATTTCTTTGTGGCAGGCCCAACGATCGCGCCTTACGTTATGGCTTGGTATGAGCAAAGTGAAGAATCCTAAAGCGCCATGGTTGTTGCCAATAAGAAGGCCCTAACTGTTACCAGTTAGGGCCTTCTTTTATGGAGTATATCCAGTTTGTTAATGTCGTCAGTTCATCACGAGATTTGGCAACCAAGTCACCAGATCTGGATTAAACATCACAATGATCAGAACCATCAGTTTGATCAATACAAACGGAGTAACCGAACGGTAAATGTCCAACATGGTGATGCCCGGTGGCGCAATGCCTTTTAGGTAGAACAGGGCAAATCCGTATGGGGGTGTTTGTACGGCGATCTCGATGTTCAAAATCATCAACACACCAAACCAGATTGGATCAAAGCCGAGGGATACCGCAATCGGCGTAAAGATAGGTGCACACATCAACACGATGATAAACTCATCAATGATAAAGCCCAGCAACAACATGATGATCTGGAACATGATGATGACCATCATCGGTGGCAAACCAAGGTCTTGGGTGAAGCTGGCTACCATGTTCTGAACCCCCATCAAAAGATGGAAGTTACTGAATACGGTGGCACCGAAGATGATCCACATGGCGACACTAACCAGCATGGCTGCCTGCATACCGGCATTCTTCACCATGCGCACTTTGAAGCGCTTAAAGAAAATCGCCAGTAAAATCGCACCCACTACACCAATCGCACCGGATTCGGTCGGCGTAGCAATACCCATGATGATACTGCCAAGTACCGCAACGATAAGCAGTAGTGCTAAGCCACCGTCACGGGCGGTTAACAGCTTCTCTTTCACCGTAGGTTCCACTTCCGGTGGCGGATCTAGGGGCGCTTTTTTCGGGTTCAGTTTGCAAGTGATCACCACATAAGCAATCAAACAAACAATAGAAATCGCCGCTGGCACCAGTGCCCCGATAAACATCCGGCCGACGGAGTTTTGCGTGGCCGAGGCAAACATGATCATCGGAATACTTGGTGGGATCAGGATGCCCAAACCACCGCCAGCCATAATGACACCTAGGGCCAAGCGCTTGTCGTAGCCACGCTCTAGCATCGGGCGTAGTGCAATCGAGCCCGAGGTCATAATACCGGCACCGATAATGCCCACCATGGCGCCAATCATGGAACAGACCACGATGACGCTAATGGCCAACGAACCGCGTACCTTACCGATAATGAGCTGGCTAGCATTAAACATAGCGTCGCCAATACCGGAGCGGGTAAGCAACTGGCCCATGTAGATATACAAAGGAATAGCCAACAAGATAAAACTAAAATGGGTGTCTTCTAACGTAGTTGGGATAACGTTAAAGAGACCATCCCCCCACGTCATGTAGCCCACTCCCATGGCGATACCGCCAAGGGCTAAGCCCACCGGTGCACCAAGAGCGAAAGTAATTAAAATACAAGCCAGCAGAATGCCGGTTAATAACTCGATACCAATCATTCCACGGTTTCCTCTTCGTATTCACTACGGTCAATAATGTGTTTGCCGGTAACCAAATGCACCGCTTCTTCTAACACATCACTGGAAAGTTGTAGGATGAGCAACACACTGGCAACGGCCATCATGATCCAGTAGTGATGCATGTGAGGCGCCCATTCACTTTGGCGACGGTAATTGAACTCGATAGCTTCCTCGAATTTGCCGATGCTCATTTGCAGCACAATGGCCATGAAGAAGATCGCCAAAATAAACGAAAGGATATTAAAGACGCTTCGAACTCGCGGCGGAACTTTGTTATACAAAATATCCACGTTAATGTGGGCGCGGCGTTGCTGCGCGTAGGCACCGCCTAGTGCGGCGATATAGCCAAACATAAACAAGGATAAATCATAAGCCCAGATGGTTGGCTTATTTAAAAAGTAGCGAGAAAACACTTCGAAGGCTACGACAAACGCCAACGCAGGCATGACCAGAGACACAGATTTACCGATCAATGCCACAAGCGCGTGGACAGCTAAGCAATAGCGTCGGATCGCAGACTGTAACATGGGAAAATACCTCAAGGGGAAAACGTAAAAAGGCGAACGCATTGCGTTCGCCTTCAGGGAGAGTAACGATTATTTCTCAGCGCGTAGAATTTCGATCAATTCTTTGCTGTATGGGTCAGCCGCAGCGTATTCATCCCATAGACCTGCACCAGCTGCCGCCCATGCTTCTTTATCAGCTGCGCTTGGCTCTGGAGACCATTGCAGACCTTTCGCTTCCATTTCAGCAACCGCTTCAGATTCCCACTTACGAGATTTCACTAGCTGTTCTTGAGCGTGAACAGTAGTCGCAGCTTTCACGATGGCTTTTAGATCAGGCGTTAGCTTGTTCCAAGCTTTGTTGTTGACGATGATTGGCAATACTTGCGCGCCTGCTAGAGGTAGACGGTACATGTATTTCGCTACTTCAACGTGGTTACCATCGCGGTGGTCGATCATGTTTGAACCGATAGAACCGTCGATTACACCAGTAGAAAGAGAGGTGTAGATTTCAGACCAAGCTAGAGAAACAGGAGAAGCACCTAGGTTACGTAGGAACTTACCGTATGCACCTGGCGCACGGATTTTCAAGCCTTTGAAGTCTTCAACGGAGTTGATTGGCTTCTTAGTGATGATGTAAACCGGTGGTTGAATGTATGGGTCAAGCCATACTAGACCTTGAGAACCGTAAGCTTTCGTTAGCACTTCGTCCCAGCCACGCTCATGGAATAGGGTTAGAAGATCACCCGCGTCATCAGTACCGCCTGGTAGACCGATTTCAACCACACCTGCAGGCAGCTCACCAGCGTGCATAGATTGGAAAGGTGCACCCATAGTGACTAGACCAGTCTTAACTGCACCCAAAATACCAGAAGTACCGACACCTTCACCAGAGTACAGTACTTGTACTTTGATACGGCCGTCAGACATGGTTTCGATATTTTTCGCTAGGTCTTCGTAAACTTCACCGAACGCGGTGCCACGACCGTATAGGTTAGCAAAGCGCCAGTTATGATCGGCTGCGTGAGCAGTGGAAGCGACTGCGCCAACACCCAAAGCCACTGCCAGAGAACTCGCTAATAATCGTTTTTTTACTTTTTGTAGAGTTTTTAACATGCGTTACCTCTCGTGAACATAATTTACATAAACTGGCCACGACCAGTTACGGTGTGAAACCATTAATTCGATACTTTCAAAAACCTAGGGTGTGTTAAACCGTGCAAAATCTATGTAAAGTTTTGCTACCGTCAAACAAAGTTCTTAGTGCTAAATTACCTTAGAAATCAGTCAAATAGATTTTCCATTACGCACCGATTTTGTTCATAAAGCACCTTTTACTGAGCTGTTCGAAGTGTCGCTTTGCTGCTCATGAAACGCTTTTATCTTTAATTAAATCAATATATTAACTGATGTTTGTCAGCCCCATTGGTGGTTCGCAGTAATTATTTTGAATAAGTATTCATAATTAATTAACTCACTTGCACTGTTTTGGTGCTAACCTTTGGGGTCTTAATTAGCGCTTGCGTTACGTCACTATAGTCTTATTTAACTTACATCGAATTGATGTAGGTGTTGTGTCAAGCTGTTTACACTGTCACGGATTTCTCGGTTTGAAACCTGAATGGACTCAGTGGCTTCATGGTTATCCGCAATATGGTGGGCAATTTGATCCATATCTCGCGCCATAGTTTGGGTAGTTAGGGCGACTTCTCGAATGGCCGCACTAATGGCTTGGGCATGATTCACCGCCTCTAGGGTTCGATTCTCCACTTCATGAATGGTAGTTACCGCCAGAGCCCCCTTCTCTTGACCTTGTTCAACCTGTTCGAGACTGGCTTGCATGGCACTGATCACTGTATGGGTTTCCTGTTGGATACCTTCAATTTTGCTGGTGATATCACCGGTGGCGCGGACAGTTTGCTCGGCGAGAGCTTTGACTTCATCGGCCACCACGGCAAAGCCGCGCCCTGCTTCTCCCGCTCGTGCGGCTTCAATGGCCGCATTTAAAGCTAGCAGACTGGTTTGTTCTGCCACCCCGACAATCAAATCAATCACCGAGTCAATTTCCTTAGAGCGCTCCCCAAGAGATGCCACCCGTTGGTGAGTTTCTTCGATACTCGCTGCTACATTACGAATCGCACCGATAGCATCCTGAATCACACCGACTCCGGTTTGGGCGCTATGGTGGGCGTCATGGGCCGCTAAGCTAACTTGCTCGGTCATGGTTTCAACCGTGTGAGCCGTGGCTGAGATTTCTTCAGTGGCGGTGGCTAAGGTATTGCTGCGATCGCGAATTTCGCTACTACCGGACAGAATGCTATTGGCATTTTGATCTAATTGATTCGCCGTCTGTGCAAGTAAACGATTGCTGTCATTTAGCTGGTAGATCAACTTTTTTAAACCGGTGATGGTGGTGTGAACCGCATAACCAAGCTACTCAAACTCATCGTTGCTATTTCTAGTTTGCTGTTCCCCTGAATCTTTGAGATCACCGTTGGCCACTTGTTTTAGACGCGCCAGAATGATGCCCAAATTACGGTTCAGGGATACCACGACCGTGCCTAAAATAATCCCGACCAATACTGCTAAGACGATACCGCCAATAATCATGGCACGACGTGCCGCAGAGGCAGTTTGTTGCGCTTGCTGCTGAGCTTTTGTCACCAATGAGGATTGCAAGTAAGTCGCCGTCTGTTCCAAGGCTATGGCATTGTCCTGTCGTAACTGAGCCAGTTGCTGGGTAAGCTGCGCCGCTTCAAAAGAGAGGTCGATTACTGGTCTAGTAGCTTGCTGGTAGCTGTCTAACAAGGGGTTAAATACATCCCCAAAGCCCACTTGATCAATTTGTTGGCGCAAACTGGCTAAGGCAGCTAACCAAACTTGTTCTTGGGCAGGACTTGGAAATACCAAGAACTCCTTTTCCTGAGCACGTACTTGATTGAAGCCTGCAGCGAAGGCTTCCAACATGGATAATTGCTCGGCTACGCTACTGGCCTGTTGATTCAGTTGACCCAATGCACCCTCTTGGGCGGATAGGCCAAGCTCAGTCATTAGCGTAAGGCGTTGTTCGATGGTCTGAAGATAAGTGGGTAACAGCTCGCTATTTGTGGCAAATAAGGTGACAGCTTGTTGGTCTAATAAGGGAGAGGCTATCGCTTGGTCTAAAGCATCACTATTTTTAATGTGTTCTAGCTCTTCTGCAACACTAGCCATATTACTGCCATTAGTACTGGCAACCGACTGCTCTAGTTTGAGTAAGTCTACTTCTAAATCTTTGACTGTGGTTGTCATGTCAGACAAAGCGTTGGCGCGATAGCTGGCTTCTTGTAGATCATTGATATTAATAATGGCGTAAAAACCGAAGGCGCCGTAGCCGGTACAAACCAAGACTAAGGTGGCGATAAGTTTCTGGCGTACTGATAAACCCATATGATTCTCCTACTGAACCCAGCCGCCGGGCTTTCGGAGCGTGCTGGAAAAAAGCCCATCTGTAGTAGATGGGCAAAAACAACGATTGCTGAAAGTTTCAGAACAAGAAACGGGCACGACCGTTACCTGTGTCAGGTGTTGAATAGTCTGGTTAGGGTAAAACCAGTTGAGCATCCAACCCCTTCACCTTAAATAAGGAGAAAGTTTGGTGAAACTGTTATCTATCAACTTAAAGTTGGGGAAATTACAAACAAATCACTGGATTTTATGGCACAGTGAATGGCATAAAATGTGCGTTACCGCCAGTGGTCTTAATAAACCTTGGTGAACACCTTAGCGTGCGTACGTAACAAAACAATAACAGTGCGGGAGAGATCATGAGCGCCAAGAATTATTCCCTTGGGCAGGTGGGTGACTATGAGATTAAACAGCTTAAGGTGTTTAAGACAGTAGTCGATTGCGGCGGCTTTTCAGCGGCGGAAACGGCGCTGAATATTGGGCGTTCAACGATCAGTCTGCATATTTCTAACTTGGAATCCCGCCTTAACTTAGTGTTGTGTAAGCGTGGGCGAGGTGGTTTTTCTTTAACGGAAGAAGGGGAAATCATATATCGTATGACCGAGAATCTGCTCGAGTCCCTCGACCGCTTTCGCACCACCGTAAACAACCTCAATGCTAGCCTAACGGGACAGTTGCGCATTGCCTTGTCAGACAACGTGAGCCTTGACCCGCGCTGTCGCTTTCCGGAGTTGATTCGCTGCTTTTCCGAAACCGCCCCAGAAGTATCTATCATGACCAATGTGTCGTCCATGGCGAACATTGAGCGCACCATCTTAAACGACGAGGCCGATGTGGGTTTTATCCCCTACCATCGCAAATTAGAAGGTTTGGATTACATCCATCTATACAGCGATGCCTGCTACGTCTATGTGGCTCCAAGTCACCCTTTAGCAAGTATGTCGAAATCAGAGCAAGCGGCTAAAGTCGACTCTTTTCCTGCCTCCCATGCCGGGCTTAAGCCCCATGAGGGCGTGAGCGAGCAAATCTCCAATATGAATCTCTCGGCGATTTCCTATTTTTATGACAGCCGCCTAGCGCTGATTTTATCCGGTCGTTATATCGGTTTTCTGCCAGAGAACTATGCCCAGAAATGGGTAGAGGCCGGCGAAATTGTCCCCGTCGCCCGAGACTTTCGCTCCTACCACTTGGGAATGGCGGTCATTTATAAGAAAACCGCCCAGCCCAATAAGCCCCGTGAATTATTTGTACGCACCATAAGGCAAGTATTTGGTTTAGATGAAGGAGCGGCGGCACCCTATTGAGGGCGTAAAAAAACCGCTATCAGCTCGGCTGATAGCGGCGAAAATGCAAGGGCGCACCTTGCAAGCGGAAGTCCGGGAGGACTACATAGGAACGCTGTATAGGTTATTTCACCAATTCAGTGAAACAACGTTTAAAGATTTCCATGCCTTCATCGATGATTTCCATTTCGATGGTCAAGGCAGGTAGGAAGCGGATAACGTTACCGCGAATACCACAAGACAATAGAATCAAGCCATTTTCCGCTGCTTTCGCAGATAGGCCCTTCGCTAATTCTGGGTATGGCTTAGCTACGTCGCCGTCGTGAACAAATTCAACCGCGATCATGGCGCCAGCGTTACGGATGTCGCCAATGATTTGTGGGTAGTCAGCTTGTAGACCTTTTAGGTGTTCAACGAAGCGGGCACCCACTTGTTTAGCACGGTCGCATAGGTTTTCTGATTCAATCACATCGAATACGGCAAGACCTGCAGCACAACCTACTGGTGAGCCACCGTAAGTACCACCCAGACCGCCAGGGATTGGCGCGTCCATGATCTCTGCCTTACCGACTACTGCGGCGATAGGGAAGCCACCGGCGATACCTTTAGCTGCTGTCATTAGGTCGGCTTCGATGCCTGCTTGTTCGTGGCAGAACATGGTACCAGTACGGGCGAAACCTGCTTGAATTTCGTCCAAAATCAATAGGATACCGTGGTCATCACAGAGTTTACGTAGCTTTTGTAGGAAGCTTGCGGAAGCGATGTAGAAACCGCCTTCACCTTGCACTGGCTCGATGATGATCGCTGCAACACGAGATGGCTCAATGTCGCAGGTAAAGCGCATTTGTAGGTCGGCTAATGCTTGCTCTTCGGTGATACCAAGGTACTCATTTGGGTATGGCACGTGGAAAATATCGCTGGGGAACGGTCCAAAGCCAATTTTGTAAGGGTTTACTTTACCGGTAAGACCCATGGTCATATTGGTACGACCGTGGAAACCACCGTTGAAGGCGATAATGCCAGGACGGCCAGTGTAAGCACGGGCAATCTTCACACAGTTTTCAACCGCTTCGGCACCCGTAGTCACGAAGATGGATTTTTTCGGTGTGTTACCAGGAGCTGCAGCATTCAGTTTTTCCGCCAATTCAACGGCAGATTCGTATGGGCTTACCATCACACAAGTGTGTGTGAAGCGTTCTAGTTGAGCTTGAACCGCGGCTTTTACTTTCGGGTGGTTGTGACCTGTGTTGACTACCGCGATACCAGCACCGAAGTCGATGTGACGGTTGCCTTCCACGTCCCAAACTTCAGCGTTTAGAGCGCGATCTACGTATACCGGAGCCATGTTGCCTTGGCCACGAGCCATGGCGTTTACTTTACGTTGTTGCAAGCTAGCGTTTGTTGTCATTTGTCTGAATCTCTCTCAAAACAGGGTACGAGCAATGTCATGGTTTGGACTTGGCGCTGGTTTACGTCGTGTTATAGCCATACCGCCCTATAGGGCATCCATGCCCTAACGGGACGGAACGCCCATCCATGGGCGTTGGTATTTGCTATAACACGACTCCAACATCGCCACTTAGCATGACACCGACCGGTATAAACGAGGGCTTAGTTCAAGCCGCCCATACATAGGTATTTGATTTCGACATACTCATCGATGCCGTATTTAGAGCCTTCACGGCCAGAGCCGGACTCTTTCACACCACCAAACGGCGCCACTTCCGTAGAAATAATGCCTTCGTTGATGCCAACCATGCCGTATTCCAGTGCTTCAGCAACGCGCCAGATGCGGCCTAAATTTTGGGAATAGAAGTAAGACGCCAAACCAAATGGGGTATTGTTGGCCATGGCAACGGCTTCTTCTTCGGTCTTAAAGCGGAACAAGGGCGCGACTGGACCAAAGATCTCGTTAGAGAAAATGTCCATATCTTCTGCTACGTCTACCAAAATAGTTGGCTCGTAGAATTGTTCACCTGCTGCAGTGGCTTTTTGTCCACCGGTAATAGCACGGGCACCACGGCTCACCGCATCGCTGACCAACTGTTCTACTTTAGCAACCGCTGCTTGGTTAATCAGCGGGCCGATGTTAACGCCCTGCTCTAAACCATTGCCGGTTTTAAATTCGTTCACCCGTTTTGCCAATTTCTCGGCGAAGGCATCGTAGACACCGTCTTGAACCAAAATACGGTTGGCACAAACACAGGTTTGACCCGCGTTACGGTATTTAGAAGCAATCGCGCCTTCTACCGCCGCATCAAGATCCGCATCATCAAACACGATAAATGGCGCATTGCCACCGAGTTCCATGGAGGTACGTTTCACGGTTTGCGCACATTGAGTCAGCAACAATTTGCCTACACCAGTGGAGCCGGTAAAGCTCAACTTACGTACGATTGGGCTGCCAGTTAGCACACCGCCCACGGCTTTCGCGTCTTTGCCGACGACCACGTTAATCACACCTGCTGGGATACCTGCTTGGTGGGCTAGCTCAGCAAGTGCTAGGGCACACAACGGGGTTTCGTCAGAAGGCTTGATGACGATGGTACAACCCGCTGCCAAAGCTGGGCCCGCTTTACGGGTGATCATGGCGATCGGGAAGTTCCAAGGGGTAATCGCAGCGACGACACCAATGCCTTGTTTAATAGTAAGTACACGCTTACCTTTGGCGAAAGTAGGAATCACGTCTCCGTATAGACGACGGGCTTCATCGGCAAACCAGTCAATAAATGATGCGCCGTATAACACTTCACCTTTGGCTTCTGCCAAGGGCTTGCCTTGTTCCAAGGTCATTAATTTGGCGAGATCGTCTTGGTTATCGAGGATCAATTGGTTCCAGCGACGTAGCAAGGTAGCACGCTCTTTCGCGGTGGTGTCTTGCCATGCTTTCAAAGCATTGTCGGCAGCCGCTACCGCTTGTTCGGTATCCGCTGCACCTAAATCAGCCACTTCGATAATGACTTCACCAGTGGCTGGGTTGGTCACGGGAAAGGTGGCGCCGGATACGGCATTGACCCACGTACCATTAACGTAGGATTGGCTCTTTAGCAGAGCAGGATTGGTTAACAAGGCTTGCATTAGCACCCCCGAAAAAGGATCTGAATCAGTTTAAGCACCACTAGGCGCAAAGCTACACGCTATTGTTAGGATAGTAGGAGAAGGATTTGTGCTGGAAAATGTGAAGCTATCAATGCTTTGTTTGGACTTGCTCAAACATTAGCGCTTTGGCAACTGCCATAGCTGGTAAGAAGATTGCAGGTATTCACCCTCGCTTTGGTTATAATGGCAGCAAAGTTGACTAGCTATCCTGATGCTGGCTGGTTGAGATAAATGACGGTGGAGGAACTTTGACAGTGAAAAGAGCCGTGGTGCGCCAGAGTTTGGCGGATGTCATTTGCGCAGATTTGACCAAACGCATCCTGTCCGGTGAATTACAAGAAGGGGAGTTAATCCGCCAAGAGATGTTGGCGGATGAATACGATGTCTCCCGCATGCCGATTCGTGAAGCCTTAAAGCGCCTTGATGGGGAGGGTTTAGTTAGGTTCCAGAACAACCGTGGTGCGACCGTCGTCAAACATAGCTTGGAAGAAATCGCCGAAATTTTCGACGTGCGCATCTTGTTGGAAGTGGATTTATTCGCCCGAGCCATCGGCAAAATGACCATTGCTGACTTTAGCCGTTGCGAAGACATTTTAGCTACCATGCACGCCAGCTATCAAAGTGGTGATGTAGCCGCCTGGGGGCCTCTGAATGCCGAATATCACAGTGCCCTGTATCAAGCGGCGGGACGACAGTTAACCAGCCAATTGCTGGAGCGGGTCAGTAAGCAGGCAAATCGCTACGTCAGTATGCACATTGATCAACTACAGAAGCGTCACAGCGCCGAGCAAGACCATACCAAATTGTTGGAATTAGCCCGAGCTGGACAAGTTGAGGAGGCATTAGCGGTGTTGCGGGAGCATTTAACCAATACCAAGGAGCAGGTGTTGGCGTTAATTCAAGCTAACCGCGCCAGCTAGAAGTAGATCACGGAGTTGCTTGCTCCGTTTGACCGTAAACCTTTTTAAACACTGGGAATAGACAAGCTTTGCCGGATAAAAGCCGCTCTGCCTTGTCTATTTTTTTCTAACTGTGTTATTTTGGATACAAAATACATAGTGCTTTATCTGACTTAACCCTATCCATGAGGAGGCAAGATGACCTTTACACCCAGTGGCAAGCATTTAATTGCAGGACAATGGCAATCAGCCGAGCAGACCTTCGTGTCCCAGCCCGCTCATGGTCAGGCCTATCGTTATGCCTGTGGTACCGCTGGCGATATTGACGCTGCCGTACAAGCTGCCGAGCAAGCATTTTATCCTTATAGTGCTACCACTCGCGCCCAGCGCGCGGCGTTTCTACATGCCATTGCCGATGAAATTGATGCTCGGGGTGATTCCATCACCGCCATCGGCTTCTCTGAGACCGGCTTACCGGAAGCCCGTCTGATCGGCGAGCGGGGCCGTACCTGTGGTCAATTGCGTATGTTTGCCGAGCATATCCTTTCCGGTGATTACCTAGATAAGCGCCATGATCCTGCGGTACCGGAGCGCCAGCCCCTGCCCCGAGCGGATTTACGTCTAATCCAACAGCCCGTCGGGCCGGTAGCGGTGTTTGGCGCGTCGAACTTTCCCCTCGCCTTCTCCACCGCCGGCGGCGATACGGCGTCTGCCTTGGCGGCGGGTTGCCCAGTTGTTGTCAAAGGCCATCCAGCTCACCCTGGCACTGCGGAAATCGTTGCGGAGGCGATTCTAGCGGCCATCGAATCTTGTCAGATGCCCAAAGGCGTATTTAGCCTAGTACAAGACAGTGGTGAGTCCTTCACCGTAGGTCGTGCCCTCGTGCAGCACCCTCTTATTAAAGCGGTAGGTTTTACCGGTTCATTGAAAGGCGGCCGTGCCCTCTTCGATTTGTGTGCCGCCCGTCCTGAACCGATTCCCT
Organism: Maribrevibacterium harenarium; assembly: GCF_006385675.1. Lineage (GTDB taxonomy): Bacteria > Pseudomonadota > Gammaproteobacteria > Pseudomonadales > Marinomonadaceae > Marinomonas > Marinomonas harenarium. The sequence goes on from NZ_VFRR01000002.1 coordinate 78,359, forward strand.
TCTTCGGTGAACTAGGCTCGGTGAATCCCATGTTCCTTTTCCCAAATGCGTTGGCAAACCGTGGCGACGCTATTGCCCAAGGCTGGGCGGGCTCGTTAACCATGGGAGCAGGACAATTTTGCACTAACCCTGGTATCGCGGTACTGATTGCAGGTGAGGAGGCAGATAAATTTGTGGCTAAAATGAAAGAGTCACTATCTTCTGTACCTGCTCAAACCATGCTAACGGATGGAATCGCAAAGGCTTACCGGAAAGGACAACAACGTATTGCGGCGGTTTCCGGCGTGCAAGAGGTGCTGACCTCTATGTGCGATCAACGCAGCGCTACGCCTTATTTGTACGCCACTACTGCAAAAGCGTGGCTGGCCAATGAGTCTCTTGCGGAAGAAGTCTTCGGCCCCCTTGGTATGGTCGTTATCGCTGAGTCATTGGCTGAAATGCTTGCCGTCGCCCATAGTCTGGAGGGGCAGTTAACTTGCACTTTGCATGTGGATCAGGCCGATATGGCAGATGCTAAAGCCTTTATGCCCGTGCTAACCCGCAAGGCGGGTCGAGTGTTGGCGAATGCCTTCCCAACCGGTGTGGAAGTGTGTGATGCCATGGTGCATGGTGGGCCTTACCCAGCGTCGACTAACTTTGGCGCTACGTCTGTAGGTACTATGGCCATCCGCCGCTTCTTGCGTCCGGTGTGTTATCAGGATATTCCTGCAGCTTTGTTGCCAGACGATCTAAACTAGTCAGCCTTCCTGAAAAAGAAAAGCGATGTTGGATTGCCAACATCGCTTTTTGGTTGCCCCTTCCATTCCTACCTTTCCAGAGCAACAAACCAATTCCTTACTACCAAGGTGCTGGATGGACAATCACACTCCGTGACGCAATGGATCCGTTGGATTACTTACCATGGTGGCTTCGCGCGTAATGAACGCCTGACCGGTAATGGACGGGATCACCCCGCCAGAGCGTGTCCCCCATTGAAAGCTCAAACTGTACCCACTGCCAATGGTACTCTCTTGGTAAATCGTTTCCCCAGGGGCTAAACGTTGATCCGCAGCCAGGCAGGCTAAACGGGCGGAACTGCCGGTGCCACAAGGGGAGCGGTCATAGGCATTGTCTGGACAGAGTACGAAATTACGACTGTGCCCACTTTCGGTTAAAGCTGGCCCATAGAAGATGATATGGTCGATTACCCCGCCATTTTCCCCTTCGATGCCGTTGGCATAAATGGCTTCACGTACCTTGATACCGATCTCGGTTAGAGTGCGAATATTGGATGGCACCACCGGTGTTGGACTGTCATCCACAATAAAGAACCAGTTACCGCCGTAAGACACATCGCCAATCACGGTGCCAACATCGTCTACCTCGACGGCGACGTCTTTCTGGTAGCGGTAGCTTTCGATGTTTTGCACCGTCACCGTGTTCTTATCGGTCAGTGTTACTTCCACGATGCCGACGGGGGTCTCAATTTTATGGGTGCCGACACCAATTTTCCCAATATGGGCGAGTGTCGCCGCAAGACCAATGGTGCCGTGGCCGCACATGCCGATCACGGCTGCGGCATCAAAGTAGATCACGCCGGTGACACAGCTAGGGTCTACCGGTTCCACCAGTAATGCGCCCACCATGGCCTCTTGGCCGTAGGGTTCCGTTACCAGTGAGCGATAAAAATCTCGATGTTCTGTGGCGAGTAGTTTGGCCCGTTCAGATAAGGGCCCTGATCCAAGATCAGGGCCGCCCTCTAAAATCACACGGGTCGGTTCGCCTTCGGTATGGCTATCGACAACTTTCATTTAAGCTACCTGCAAATCGGAGATGATGCCGCCCTGCTTTGACCAATCGGCAAACCAAGCTTTAAACAACGCGTATTGTTGTTCGCAGTAATGGCGTTGGGCGTCATTGAGTTCATCGGTTTCGTTGAAATGTAAGCGATACTCTTCTTCACCATTAAGCACAAGTAAATATTTGAAGAACAAGACCAGCTCAGGGCCTTCATCGAAGCTCGCCAAGACGCTGAAAGCTTCCTCTAATTCTTTGGCTCTTACCCGGGCTTCGGCATGACCTTCGGCCGCTTTGCGGGAAAGGTTTGCCAGTAACAGCACTTCTTTGGGTAGCGCGGTGCCAATGCCGGTGATGGCGCCCACTGCACCACAGTTTACATAGCCGTGGTAAACCGCCGTATCGACACCAATCATCAGAATGACATCGTCATCTTTTGAGGTGATATTTTCGGCGGCATAACGCAAATCATCTGGGCCGCCAAATTCTTTAAAGCCGACTAAATTAGGGTGCTCCGCCCGCAGACTAAAGAACAAATCCGCCCGAGTCGCGAAACCATAAACTGGGCTGTTGTAAATGATGGCGGGAATATCCGGCGCAGCGTCGAGAATAGCTTTGAAGTGGTGGCGCTGGGCGGCAATCACGGAACCTCGTGATAACACCCGTGGAATCACCATTAATCCGGCTGCCCCCACTTTTTGGGCGTGGGCGGCTAATGCGACTGCCGATTTGGTATTGATCGCACCGGTGCCGACAACTACTGGAATGCCTGCGGCGACAAGTCGCTCAACCCCTTCCATTCGCTCTGCATCGGTGAGCAGCGGCCAATCCCCCATGGAGCCGCAATACACCACGGCGGACATACCAGCAGCGATCATCTCTTTGCCTTTTTTTACCAAAGCATCGAAATCCGGAGTGCGGTCAGCTTTACAAGGGGTCATCAAGGCGGGCATCACGCCATGGAAAACAGAGGTGTTCATGGGGGTAACTCCTATTTATGTATTTTGTATCCAAAATACGCTTGCATATAAAATTCGTCAAGCAAATGTTCAGCTAGTTTGAAACTTGTCTTTCCCCTACTTGTAAGACTTGTGAGAGTTAACAGCCACACCCACTAATATGTCTATACTCACAACTACCCATAGCACAGAGATTCGTCAGTGCTTGGAATACAAAACAGGAGAGAGCATGAGCGAAAACTACACCCCACCCAAGGTTTGGGTACACGAAGTGGATGACAACAACCGTTTTGCCAGTATTAACCGCCCGGTGTCCGGCGCGACTCACGAACGGGAATTACCGGTAGGCGAACACCCATTGCAGCTATATTCCCTCGGCACCCCTAATGGGCAAAAAGTGACCATTATGCTGGAAGAGTTACTGGCTCAAGGCGTTACAGCAGCGGAATACGATGCTCACCTAATCAATATCTTAGAGGGTGATCAGTTTTCCTCTGGTTTCGTGGCAGTGAACCCAAACTCTAAGATTCCAGCCTTGATGGATAACTCCGAGTCCGAGCCGGTAAGAGTCTTTGAGTCTGCTGCGATTCTGGTTTATCTCGCCGAAAAATTTGGCCACTTCCTTAGCCAAGAACGTGCTCAACGCACAGAAACGTTGAATTGGCTGTTTTGGGTACAGGGGGCCGCGCCCATTTTGGGCGGTGGCTTTGGTCACTTCTATGCTTACGCCAATGAAAAGCAGCCCTACCCGATTAATCGCTTCACCATGGAGGTTAAGCGCCAATTAGATGTGCTGGACAAGCACCTCGCCACCCATGACTACCTAGCAGGTGATCAGTACAGTATTGCCGATATGGCAGCATGGCCTTGGTATGGCAAATTGGTGCAAGGACAACTTTACAATGCAGGGGAATTTCTGCAGGTAGAGAGCTACACCCATGTATTGCGTTGGGCAAATCAGATCAACCAACGCGTTGGAGTACAGCGCGGGCAGATCGTCAACCGTACCTTTGGAGAACCTTGGGAACAGCTAGCGGAACGGCACAGCGCCACGGATATTGATCAGGTACTGGCTTTGCGAAAGTAAAAAACGGTTAAAAAACAAACATTTTACTTTCCATAGGGAACAATAATTCCTACCATTAGGTAGGTCTTTTAGTGAACACAAGGAGCATGCCCAATGCCAATGTCGGAGGTTATTTCTTCAGTCAATCAGGTGGAAAACCCCACCAAGGTCGCGATTCTAATGGCGGCTAAGGCCGCGATTACGGAGCATGGTTACAAAGCCGTGAGTTTTCGCGATTTAGCGGCAGCGGTTGGCATTAAAAGTGCGAGTGTTCACTATCACTACCCTACCAAAAATGATCTAGCCTTGGCTCTGATTCAGCACTACCGTGGCGAGTTGGAGCTAACGCTAGAGCTGCCCAAACGCAAGAAAAACCCCGCCCAGAAAGCGCTGAACAAATTTCTTGATGGCGTCAGAGAGCGGTTAAACGCGGATAAAGCCATGTCTTTAGATGTGGTTTTGGCCTCGGATAGCCATTTGCTTAATGAAGAATGTGTCGATGAACTGAATGAAATCATGAAGTTACAGCTCGACTACTTGGCAACCTTAGTCTCTTACATGTCCAAAGAATGGCTCACCAGCGAAGATACTTACAACTATGCCCATCAAATTCTCGCCAGTGTTCAAGGTGCCATGCTGCTAACACGAGTGAGTGGTGATATTGCCGCCTTTGATAGAGCAATCGCCCCTTGGCGAGACCTGGCTGGGCGTTTTTGATTCTAGGCAGCGCCCTTTTCAATGCTAGAATGATGGCTTTCACCCACAACAATGTGCAGGAGAGCCGTCTTGACCACCTTAACTGAGGATAACATCAACGCTGTCAAAACCTTCCTGATGGATTTGCAAGATCGCATCTGTCAGCGATTGGAAGCATTTGAGCCCGAAATCCGTTTTCATGAAGATGCCTGGAAGCGGGAAACCGGTGGAATGGGGCGTACCCGTGTTATCGCCGGTGGTAGCGTGATTGAAAAAGGAGGCGTGAACTTCTCCCATGTCAAAGGGGATAAACTGCCACCGTCCGCTACAGCAGATCGCCCCGAGCTGGCTGGGGGGCGTTTCGAAGCCATGGGCGTGTCTTTGGTAATCCATCCCAATAATCCTTATGTACCCACGTCCCACGCCAATGTGCGTCTCTTTGTGGTGCAAAAAGATGGCATGGAGCCAGTGTGGTGGTTTGGTGGTGGCTTTGATTTGACCCCTTATTACGGCAATGAAGCAGACTGTATCCAGTGGCACCAAACCGCCTTCGAAGCATTAGCGCCATTCGGCGAAGCCTACTACGACCGTTTTAAAAAATGGTGTGATGACTACTTCCACCTGAAACACCGGGGCGAACCTCGTGGTATCGGTGGTTTGTTCTTCGATGACTTCAACGAACTGTCCTTTGATGAAAGCTTCGCCATGATGCAAGCGGTGGGCAATGCCTATATGGATGCCTACGAGCCGATTGTGGCGGCTCGCAAAGACACGCCCTATGGTGAGCGTGAGCGGGACTTCCAACTGCATCGCCGTGGTCGCTATGTAGAATTTAACCTCGTCTTCGACCGTGGCACTCACTTCGGTCTCCAAAGTGGCGCTGGGCGTACCGAATCCATCCTGATGTCCATGCCACCGGAAGTGAAATGGGCCTATGGCTATGCCCCTGAAGCCGGTTCCGAAGAAGCCCGTTTGCTGGACTACTACCTACAGGATAGAGATTGGCTTGGTCGCCAAGCACAATAACAACAGTCCAGCCGCCGTACTACGGTAACCCTGTTCTGCGGCTGGATCGATAAAGTTCCCGTTAAAAATCATAAAGATAACACTCTGTAAAAGAGGTCAGCTGTGGATCAATACGCTGTGATTGGCAATCCAATCGAACATAGCAAATCGCCGTTTATTCATCAGGCATTTGCTGAACAGACCCAACAGGCCATGGAATATGGTCGTATCCTTGGGGATTTAGAACAATTTGAACAACAAGTCGCGGCCTTCTTTGCTCAAGGCGGTAAAGGCTTAAACGTTACCGTGCCGTTCAAAGAGCGGGCCTACGCCATGTGCAATGTGCTGAGTAAGCGAGCGCAACGGGCTGGCGCGGTGAATACCCTGATGGTGGGGAAAAACGGCGAAATCTACGGTGATAATACCGATGGTGCCGGTATGGTACGCGACATCGTGCAGGTATTGAACCAACCTCTACACGGCAAACGTATTCTGGTGTTAGGTGCCGGTGGCGCAGTACGGGGGGTGATCGAGCCGATGCTATTGGAACATCCGCAAAGTATTACCATCGTCAACCGTACCCCAGCGAAAGCCCAAGCCCTAGCGGAGCTTTTTGCTGTGCAATGGTCGTCCTTTGCAGAGCTAACCGGCGAGTTTGATATCATCATTAATGGCACTTCCGCCAGCTTGGGAGGTGATCTGCCGCCTATTCCAGACAGTGTTATCGGCCCGCAGACTTGGTGCTATGACATGATGTACGGGAAAGAGCCGACGGTATTCTTGAACTGGGCGACAGCGCGCGGCGCTAGCGGCGAAGATGGCCTTGGGATGCTGGTTGGACAAGCTGCGGAAGCCTTCTTTATCTGGCGTCACGTACGACCTGACCAAGCTTCGATTGTGGAACAGCTACGTCAGGCTATGTAGCCCTCGACTGGCCTGTTGGTGGGCAATGCCGGAAGACTTATGAACGCACCGACCGACGGGCATCCCTGCCCGTAAGGTCGGTCTCGCCCATCCATGGGCGAAGTGCTTTTCATAAGTCTCTCCGTCCTTGCTAATCAGATCCTAGCCCATACGCTAGTAAGTTCCGTAGCAAGACGATAGGTTTAAACAGATTAGACTTTGAGTGAGGCCCAATGAAAGCACAGTGGTTTGGTAGTGTTGCTGATATCGGTAGGGAGCGCTGGCAGCAAGCCATCGGTGAGACACGTTACCCGTTTGCCCAGTATGCGTTTTACCAAGCCCTTGAACAGCATCAATGCCTCGGGGAAGGCACTGGCTGGTATCCAGAGTACCTACTGGTGATGGAAGACGATGACAGCCCAATTGCCATCGCCCCCACCTTTCTGAAAACCCACTCCCACGGGGAATTTGTATTTGATTGGTCGTGGGCCGATGCCTACCACCGCTACGGTTTTAACTACTATCCGAAACGAATTTGGGCTGTTCCCTATTCCCCAGTAACCGGGCCGCGGCTATTTAGTCACCTTGACCCAGATGGACGTTCCCCAGAATACACCGCATTGTATGGGGCCTTAGCTCCCCTACTCACTCAAGCCAACGCCGAGCGGGAGTTTTCGAGCTGGCATCTACTATTTTGCCGCGAACACCTGGCCGAGCATCTTGGTCAATCGGAAGAGTACCTACATCGTATTTCCTGCCAGTTCCATTGGTTTAACCGCGGTTACCAATCAATGGATGACTACTTTAGTCATTTCAGTAGCCGTAAACGCAAGTCGGCCCGTAAGGAGCGGGAGAAAATCCAGCAACAGGGCCTGCATCTGGTTCGAAAACTGGGTACAGAATTAACACCGGAAGAGGTGAGTTTTTTCTATCTGTGTTACCAATCTACCTATGCCAAGCGGGGACAAACCGGCTACCTAACCGAAGCCTTTTTCCAGCAGCTAACGATAGATATGGGGGAGCAGATCCTATTGGTATTAGCTTACCAAGGTGAAAAGCCCGTCGGCGCTTCTTGGTGCTTCTTTGACGACCATTCACTCTATGGGCGCTACTGGGGCTGCTTGGAGGAATTTGATTGCCTCCACTTCGAGGCCTGCTATTACCAAGGCATCGAATTCTGCTTAGAACGGGGGTTACAGCACTTCGACCCTGGCACCCAAGGAGAACACAAAATCGCCCGGGGCTTTGAACCGGTATTTAGCCACAGCCTTCACTACATCGCCCACCCGGGATTCCGAGAAGCGATTGGACGTTTCTGTGAGGAAGAAGCCGACGCCGTGCGCCGTTACCATCAAGAAACACAGGCACTCTTGCCGTTTAAACAACCATCTTAGCCTCATTGGTTAGATAAGCATTATTGAGAGAGAGCTTCGTTTTCAGCTTTTACCGCTAATGCACCATGAGCCAGTTGAACCAACGTATCGAATTTAGGGGAAGTATGAGGGCTTAATGCCTTGTATATACTAGGTCTACTTTTAAGGTTCGTTTTAAGTTGCACGTTTTGAACGCCGTACTCCTCGATATAGCCACGAATAGCCGCTTGAAGAATATCCGGTCTATTAAGTGTGATCGAATCCCAAGCAGCTTGCTTTAGCACAGCTTCAATATCATCAGGTGAAATAGCTCTTTCTTTAGCTTCAAGGTATTTACCTTGTTCCTCTGCTAATTGACGCAACTTGGTTGCGGATATTTCAGCAACACCCCAATCGATGTAAGTCCCCTCAAGAGAGAACTCTGTAAAAGACTCAACCTGAGAAAATGCTTCAGTCTCAAAGAGCTCAGTCAGGTCAGCAACTCCACGAAAACCATCGCTAAACTCAAGTTCTAACTCGTAACCAGATACCCAATCAACATCGATGATTTTTAACATCAGTTAACCCTCTTAATCGTTACACCTTGGACGGCTTTGCTCCATTCGTTCAGCAATTCGTTTTTATGCTGCTCAATGTATTGCTCAGCTTTGACGAGCTTTTTAGCAGGCAAGTAGCCAGTAAGTAACTCAATATCATCAATAGCAATGGAGGCGCGGTGCTCACCATACTCAACATGTACATGAGGGCGGTTGTGGGAGTCATTGTCTAAGTAATACATGACAAACTTCAAACCTAACAACTTTTTGAGTATTTCGGGCATCAACCACTCCTTTAGTCTTTGTTTAGTGTACGCTAGTATCTTTATGGATACAAATCGACAGATACAGCAAAGGCTTCAAGAGTGAAGCCCAGAACGTGGCTTTTTCTATCGGTTGGGTTGCGTGATGACGGTGTGATTGAGCGGGCGTCTGTTCAATCGGTACATCCCTGTGCCGATTGAAGCGGGTCGAAGGCTGGATTTTGTCTCATTACTTAGGACTTAGGGGGCAAGTCTAAACTGAGGAGCAAGTCCTAGTTGCCACTGGTTTTAACTGGTCTGCCGCAGCACGACAACTCGATATGGACAGGGCGAATTTGGTGAGATTGGCAAAACGCCTTGGCCTTGAGGTCAAGAAGACCCTAGGCTGAGGCGTTTGTTGGGATGATAGCTACGCTTCGTTCCCGCGCATCATTTCGCTGACCTGTTGAATCCGTCCAGCAGGTACACTTAATTGGGTAATTAAGTACTCGCGCAGATCGGCAGAGTAGCCACATTCTTGCAGTGCATCCGACATGCAGTTCAACCACATCATGCGGTTGCTGTCGTCCACATGCAGGTGTGCATGGGCACGGGGAAGGGCAATTTGCCCGTACTTCTTCGCGTACATTTTTTCTCCCCCCATCCAACCGTGCAAAAACAGGATGAGCTTGTCGATTGAGGTATCAATCGGCTGGGGGTGCATATCAAATAGCGGTCGGTAGTCCTCATTACTGGCCATAATGCGATAAAAGGCATGCACTAACTTCGTCAGTCCTTCCATACCACCGACAGCTTGTAGGGTGCCATCCCCTTCTCCGAATTTAATTGGTGCTGTCATCGGTGCTCTTCCCTGCGGCTTTGGCGGCTTTTTCTTTGTCCATTTTGATAGAGTTGTGGTAACCGCCGACGGCAGCCAATGCCCCAATAATCAAACTCATGTACATAGGGATTTCAAACAACATGGTGATGCTGACGAACACACAGCCAACGGCGGCGCCTTCAAGAAAAGGTTTTAGCGTTTTTTTCATAATAACTCCCAGATATCATTGGCGCAGAGTGTAGCAAAGTTCTCCCAGAAACGGAGCCATTGTGGAAAAAACGGCCAGTTATCCAGATGTCAACACTGATTAAATATACACTTGAATACGCTTCAATTTTGTGGATAAGACAATCTTATAGTTGATAGGTTCTGCTGATTTATTAATAAATAGCGAATATATAGAGGTTAATCTGAGTAACTTGGCCATTTTTGTGTATAACGCTGTACTTTTTCCACACAGAAATCGCTTGGGCTCCAAATTGGTAACAGTGGTGGATAATTATGTTATCCACATTTTTTAAAGAAAATCACAACGCATTTAAAGGCTTTTAGTGACTTATCAACAGATTGCAAACCAAGTTATGCGCGATAAGCCCATGCACCTCAAAATTTGGCGCATGGCATGGCCACCGATGGTGTCCAACATCACCACCCCACTGCTAGGATTAGTGGATACAGCGGTGGTAGGCCATTTGGGGACAGCGGTGCATCTGGGGGCCGTTGCCATAGGCGCTAGTGTGTTTAGCTTCCTATTTTGGGCCTTTGGATTTTTGCGTATGGGCGCAACGGGGCTAACGGCCCAAGCCTTTGGCCGCGAAGATGGGGAACGGGTGCGTGCATTGTTGTTGCAGTCTCTCTCATTGGGGATCGGTATTGGCTTGCTGTTGATCGCCCTGCAAACCCCAATCATCGACTTAGCCATCTATTTTATGTCGCCCAGTGCCGAGGTTGAGCCGTGGGCACGAGCTTATTGCGAAGCGCGGATATACAGTGCGCCGGCGGTATTGGCGGGTTACGCCCTGATGGGTTGGTTTTTTGGGGTTCAATATTCCAAAGGGCCACTGTGGATGCTGTTGATCATCAACCTCGCCAATATGGTTTTAGACTACTACGCCGTGTATGGCTTGGGAATGGCCAGTATTGGTGTGGCCTGGGCGACGGTGGCGTCCCATTATCTTGGTGTTTTGTTTGCGCTCTATCTGGCGGCTAAACAGCTACGACGCTTTGACGGCCACGTGCCGCTGATTTCACTGACCAAATGGCACTCCTATATGGAACTAGTGCAGGTGAATCGCTATCTGTTTGTGCGCACGGTGCTACTGCTGTCGGTAATGGCTTTCTTTACCGCCCAAGGTGCTCAGCAAAGCGATGCCATCTTGGCGGCCAATGCTGTCTTGATGACGTTTCTGCTGATTATCTCCAACGGGTTGGATGGCTTTGCGTTTGCCGTTGAAGCCCTATGCGGTGAATATCACGGTCGTAAGCAATGGGATCAATTCAAAAAAGTGGTGCGCCTCTCCACCTTTTGGGCGCTGATCACCGCCCTACTCATGACCGTCTTTTTCTGGGGATTTGGTGGCTGGATTATCAGCCTATTGACCAGCGTGGAAAGCGTTCAACACGAAGCAAAACTGTACCTACCTTGGCTCATCGCCTTACCACTGTTGGGTATTTGGTCCTTTATGCTGGATGGTATCTTTATCGGCACCACCCAAGTCAAAGCTATGCAAAACACCATGATTATCAGTGTGTTGGGTGTCTTCTTTCCGCTTTGGTGGCTAACCCAACCCCTCGGCAACCATGGGCTATGGCTGAGCTTTATCTGCTTATTTGTAGCGCGAGCTGTTACCTTGGGGTGGTGTTATTACCGAAATGACCTAGAACAAATGTAACTTAAACATCTAGGTTTGGTCATAGTGCCCGCCAATGGCAAAAATATAGATTGAATGATCGTCAAACCGATAGATCAGCCGATCCTTCTGGGAGATACGTTTCGACCAAAGTCCCGTAAGGTTGTGTTTTAACGCTTCTGGTTTGCCGAGTCCGGTAGATGGGTCGTCACTGCGTAGCATTTCCTTGAGTAGCTTACACAGTGCCTTATGAAGCCGTTTGTCCTTCTCGCGAAGGACTTCATACACTTCCCACGTATTCCCTTCAAAGACCAGTGATCTCATCCATTTGCTCTTTCGTTGGTTGATAACCAAGACCTTTGTGATGAGTCTCAAGCGATTGGGCAATTTGTTGCATTAAGTCCTTATTTTGCAACACATGGAGCGTTTCTTGTTCACGCTCCCAGTCGTCTGCACTTACGACGACAAACGCGTCACCGGTGCGACGTGTTACTTTAAGCGGTTCGTGACGACTGACGACTTGCTCCACAACACTTTTCAGATTATCTCTAAATTTGTTTACGCTAATTGTATCCATTGGCGCCTCACTAAACGTACTGACTTTTCGTACCATTGTAGAAAAAACAACCAGAATAGTACAAACCTATTTGCTTGTGTCTTCAGTGGGCGCACCCGCCACCAAGCTAAAGCCTTCATCTATCCAGCCAGTCACGCCGCCGATCATTTTTTTCACCGGGCGACCCAGTTTCGCCAAGCGGATCGCCGCTTTTTCAGTCGCGTTGCAATGGGGGCCGGCGCAATAGACAACAAACAAGGTATCCACCGGGTACTTCGCCAGTGTGCCTTCATTTAAGCGGGCATGGGGCAGGCTTTCTGCGCCATCCACATGTCCTTTGGTGAAACATTCGATACTGCGCACATCCAGCAAGACAAAATCTTGGCGATTGTTGGTGATGGCATGGTGCACATCCCAGCAATCGGTTTCAAATTGCAGTAGGGCTTCAAAGTGGCGTAAGGCTTCTTCACTAGGTGCAGCAGGAACACGAGAAACAGCAGAAGACATGGTATTACTCCTTGTTGGGTCAGTTGATGGAGTCATTATTGTTCAATAAGACAACATCAACTATTGGCTTAAAAGACATGTATCGTTAATAATAAGCCAATCTTTTCTAATTGATGGGTGAAGATAATGCGAGTTGCAGTGCTGAGTTACCCAGACGTCGCGCTATTTGAATTAGCCAGCGCGGTGGAGTTGTTTGGTTTACCTCGCCCAGAGTTTGCGGACTGGTACGAGTGCGATGTGGTGAGCTTCGAAGATCAGCCGCTGCCCACCACGACAGGGTTACAGCTCATCGCCAAGCACATTACCACGTTGGATGCCTACGATATGCTGGTGGTGCCCAGTTGGCCGACGAATGTCACACCATCTGAACATATGGCGAGCGAGCTAAAACGCTTTGCTAAGGGTGGCAATCGTTTGATTTCGTTCTGCTCCGGCGCCTTTCTACTGGCGGAATTGGGGCTGTTCGATGGCCGTGAAGCCACCACCCATTGGCGTTACGCCAACAAATTCAAAGACCGCTTTCCAGCGGTAACCTACCGGGACAATGTGTTGTATCTCTATGATGGCAAGATCGGTTGCTCCGCCGGGAGTGCCGCTGGTATCGATTTAGGCTTAGAAGTGATTCGCCAAGATCATGGATATGATATTGCCAACCAAGTTGCCCGGCGTTTGGTTCTGTCCCCTCACCGTCAAGGTGGGCAGGCACAGTTTGTGGAAACGCCAGTGCTGGCGGTGCCGAATCAATTTTCAGAAACCATCGATTGGGCGTTATCCCATCTAAATGACGCCATCGATATTGATACCCTTGCCGCCAGAGCGCGAATGTCCCGACGTACCTTTGACCGCAAATTTCGCAGCAGCTTTGATATGAGCCCGAAGCATTGGCTGGTGGTGCAACGTCTGGAAAAGGCCAAACGCCAACTGGAAGAAGGTCACCAAAATATGGAGCGCATTGCCGCCCAATCTGGCTTCGACAACGCCACCACCCTGCGCCACCATTTCCGTAAAATCTTAAGTATCTCCCCAAGGCAATATCGGCAGCAGTTTATGGTAAGAGCTGATTAACCTGCTCTTACCACTCCCCTTTTTCACTGCGGCGCAGTGAACGTTGAATACGGGATTCCTCCCGGCGCATTTTTAGCAGGTTATCTTCCACAAACACTAGGTGGGAATGCACGGCGGCGCGGGCTTCGTCGGCGTTGCCGGCCATGATCGCGTCGTAGAGGTCTTTGTGTTGCTCCATCACCTGGGGGCGGGCGTCTTTTTTCTCGAACAAGTTGGTTAGGTTGGCCGAGATGCTTTTCTCTAATGTGGAAAATAAGCCACGCAAGGTATGCAGCAACACCACGTTGTGGGCACACTCCGCAATCGCCATATGAAACTCCGCGTCGAGCTTGGATTCATTAGCGGAGTCTTCTTTCAGGTTGGCTTCCACCAAGGCTTGGTAGCGTTTAGTAAGCATGGCCTTGTCGGCATCGGTCGCTCGCAAAGCGGCATAGTAGGCGGACAAGCCCTCTAGAGCATCGCGAAACTCTAATTGATCATAGAGAAACTCATCGTGGTTACTGAGCAGTGCCTGCAATGGGTCGGACGTAAAGGAGGAACCTACCTGCTCGGACACATAGGTGCCACCACCCTGACGGGAAAAAAGAATGCCTTTGGCCACTAATTTCTGGATGGCTTCCCGCAATGAGGGGCGAGATACCTCAAATTTTTCCGCTAATTCCCGCTCCGGCGGTAATTTTTCACCCGGTTTGAAACTGCCGTCCAAAATCATGCTTTCCAGTTCTTGCATGATGATATCGGAGATTTTGGGCTGCTTTACACGCCCGAAAGAAGCTCTTGTCACCTGAAATCACCTTCTTTTGCCACTGCTATAACCTTGCTTTATAAGCAAATTGTTAATTTGGTATGACCAATATGTGTGTTTTTAACATACAAAGTCAGTCGGATCAAATTATGTGGATAAGTTGAAAAGTGGTAAAACCAATTTAAATTCACCCATAAAACGCGACAAAAGTCGTAAAAAATCATTGTTGACAAAAAATGAAATGGTTTTTATCTTTGCCAAACATTGATTAGGTAAATTGGTATTACCAATTATTAATCAAGGATACATGGGAAGCAAAATCAATTTATCCCGTGGCTGATAAAAATAACCATATCCGCATAGGTCAAATAACAATGAAAAAGTCTGCCAAAATGGTGCTTACCAGCACTGCTGTCGCCGTTACCCTTGCCACCATCGCTGCTCAACCAGCGTTCGCGGCTGATAAGAAGGTTCTTCTTAAGGTTCCAGTTGCCTTCTCTACCAACCTACCTAGCCTTGGTTCGCCGATCCTAAAAGTGGCGGATAACCTAGATCTGATTTCCAACAAAAACGTGCGTATGAAAATCTACGAGCCAGGCAAACTGGTGGCGCCGTTTGAAATCCTAGAATCTGTCTCTGCGGGCAAAGTAAATGCTGGTTTCACTCTAGCGGGTTACTGGGCGGGTAAAATCCCTGCGTCGCCGATCTTCTCGTCTGTGCCATTTGGCCCAGAAGCGTCTGAATACCTGGCGTGGATTTACTACGGTAACGGTCTGAATCTGTACCAAGAAATGTACGATCAAGCAGGCTACAACGTGCACGTTATCCCATGTGGTATCACGCCCCCAGAGACTTCTGGTTGGTTCGCGAAGCCCATCGAGAAACCAGAAGACCTACAAGGCTTGCGTATGCGCTTCTTCGGTCTTGGCGGCAAGGTGATGGAGAAACTAGGTGTATCCACTTCTCTACTTCCTGGCTCTGAAATCTTTCCTGCCCTTGAGAAAGGTGCCATTGATGCCACCGAGTTCTCTATCCCTGCGGTGGATAAAAACATCGGCTTCCACAAAATCGTGAAGTACAACTACTTCCCTGGTTGGCATCAACAAGCCACCTTGGCAGAGCTTCTGATCAACAAAGACGAATGGAACGGCATGTCCGAGAACCAGCAAGCTCAAATCAACCAAGTATGTAAAGCGTCAGTCACTGACTCTTTGGCACAAGGTGAAGCGGAGCAGTTCAAGGTCATGCAAGAAAACGTGGAAAAACGTGGTGTTGTGATCAAGCAGTGGAGCCCAGAAATGCTAAGCGCATTCAAGACAGCTTGGGATGAAGTGGTGATGGAAGAGACTGCGCGTGATCCGTTCTTCGCTAAAGTTTGGACCGATCTGTCTGAATTCCGTCAAGGCTACAGCCTATGGGGCGATAACGCCTTCCTACCTCGTTAATACTGTTCTGTACCGGTGCGGCATAGGCTGCACCGGTTTCCTATCGTTTCTGCCAGGAGTCTATGGTGTCTGAATCCAATTCATTGCCAGCTGTGCCCTTCGCCATGTGGCTGGAGAAAATTGTACTGGGTGCCGGCAAAATTTTTGCCTGGGCCTACGTATTGCTGATCGCAGTGATCCTGTTACAGGTGGTGCTGCGCTATGGCTTTAATCATGGCATGGTGATTTTAGAAGAGTTGCAATGGCACCTGTATGCCATTGGGGTTATGTTCGGGGTGTCTTATGCCCAAGTGACCAATGCCCATATCCGAGTGGATTTGTTTCATGCGGCGTTAAGTGAGCGCGCTCAATATCGCTGGGAAATCTTTGGCATTGTGTTTTTGCTATTTCCTTTTATTTATGTGGTGTTTGATTCCAGTTTGCCATTTGTTTACGACGCGTGGCGTATTGGAGAAACCTCCGCTTCTCCCACAGGTTTGCCGTTCCGTTGGGCAATTAAAGCTGTGATTCCGCTAAGTTTTGCGCTGCTGTTCTTTGCCAGCTTGGCTCGTCTTATCCGCACTGTGGCTGCATTACGCCGAGGTTAGTGTTATGGAAATGAATGAAATTCTAGTGGTGGCGATGTTCGTCACCTTTATTGTGCTCTTGTTTACAGGCTTCCCAGTTGCCTTCGTATTAGGTGGTGTGGGTGTGGCCTTTGCCTTTATTGGTTACTTTGCCGACATCTACCTAGATACCATGACCGGTCTGGACTACCTCACCTTGGGGTTGGTAGTGAACCGAATCTATAAAGTCATGGACAACTGGGTGATGGTGGCCCTGCCCATGTTTATCTTTATGGGTATCATGCTGGATCGCTCCGGTGTGGCAGAAAAGCTAATGCACTCGATTCAGCAACTATTTGGCCGTGTGCGTGGTGGTTTGGCCATTACCGTTACCCTGATTGGGATTATCTTGGCGGCGTCTACCGGTATCGTAGGGGCTTCGGTGGTATTACTTGGCTTAATGTCATTACCTGCCATGCAAGCACAGAAGTACAACAAGTCGTTAGCGCTCGGTACCATCGCCAGTGCGGGTACTTTGGGTATTTTAATTCCACCTTCGATTATGTTGGTGATCATGGCCGATCAACTTGCCCTATCGGTAGGTGATTTGTTTATGGGCGCGGTGGCACCGGGCTTTTTGCTAGGTCTGCTTTACATCGCCTTTATTTTTGCGGTTGGCTTTGTGAAACCGGATGCCTTCCCACTTCCGCAAGATGCGAAAAAGCCAGACTGGAGCGTGGTTTGGGATGTGTTTAAGAGCATTCTGCCACCGGTGGCGTTGATCTTTGCGGTACTGGGTTCCATCTTCGCCGGTATTGCGACCGCCACGGAAGCCTCCGGTGTGGGTGCCTTTGGTGCGACACTGTTAGCTTGGTGGAATAAGAAGCTGGACTTCACCGTCTTTAAAGAAGTGCTTAAAGGCTCTTACAACACTACGGCATACATCTTCGCTGTATTCCTTGGTGCAACCTGTTTTGCCTTGGTGCTACGAGAGCTGGGTGGTGATGAGCTGATCGAATCATGGTTACACGCCTTACCATTTGGCGATTATGGAATCATTATCTGTATCCTTGCGATCATCTTTTTACTGGGCTTTTTCCTAGATTGGATCGAAATTACCCTGATCGTGCTGCCGTTATTGGCACCCGTAATCTCGGCATTGGATCTGAATATTAATGGTTACGGTGTGGTAGATAACCCAGAATTGGTTTGGTTCGTGATGCTAGTGGCTATGGCGCTACAAACCTCATTCCTAACACCACCGATGGGTTTCTCTTTGTTCTACCTGAAAGGGGTATGTCCACCGGACGTGAAATTAAAAGACATCTACAAAGGCGTTGTACCCTTTATTCTGCTGCAGTTGTTGGCGTTAGCCATCATTGTGATCTGGCCGCAGTTGGTATTGTGGTTACCCGCAGCCGCATACGGCAACTAATAACAATAAGTGTGCAGGAGACCTCTGACCATGAAAGCACCTTACGACACTTTATTCCAACAGCTTAAAGCGCACATTGACGAAGCGCGGTTGATCCATGACCCGCTACGTACTTTGGCCTATGGCACGGATGCAAGCTTTTACCGTTTGACTCCCCAGCTTGTGGTGCGAGTCAACGATGAAGCCGAAGTGAAGTTGGTGTTAAAACATGCCCGTGAACTGGGTTTGCCGGTGACGTTTCGCGCCGGCGGTACCAGTCTGTCTGGGCAAGCGGTGACCGATTCCGTATTGATCCAATTATCGGATCAATGGAAAGGCTACCGTATTCACGATCATGGTCAGGCGGTATCCTTGCAGCCGGGCATCATTGGCGCCCGTGCTAACCAGTTGCTCGCACCGTTTCAACGTAAAATCGGCCCCGATCCCGCCTCCATCAACGCTTGTATGATTGGCGGTATCGCGGCGAATAACGCCAGTGGCATGTGTTGTGGTACGGCGCAAAATAGCTACAACACCATCAAAAGTATGCGTGTGATTTTGGCGGATGGTACCTTGCTGGATACGGCGGATGAAACGAGTTGTAAAGCCTTTCGCGAGAGCCATGGGGAGCTACTTAGCACCCTTAGCCACTTAGCGATGCAAACCAAAGCCAACCCTGAGTTAGCCGAAAAAATACAACACAAATACCGATTGAAGAACACCACAGGGTACAGTCTAAATAGCTTGATCGACTTTGATGATCCGATCGATATTCTGATGCACCTGATGATTGGTTCCGAAGGTACGCTGGGCTTTATCAGCGAAGTGACCTATCACACGGTGGAAGATCACCCCATCAAAGCCGCGGCGATGATTTTCTTCCCCGATATGGAATCCACCTGTCGTGCGGTAACAGCATTAAAAGCCACGCCAGTTTCCGCGGTTGAGCTGATTGATCGTGCTGGCCTACGTGCGGTGGAAGGCAAACCCGGTATGCCGGATTTGTTGGCGACCTTGGGCAGCGATGCCGCAGGCCTACTGGTGGATGTGCGTGGTGCAACCCAAGACGAGTTGGCGGAAAAAGTCGCGGCAGTCGAAACGGCATTGGCGTCCATGGAAACGGTGAATCCGATTCTCTTTACCCAAGACCAAGCTTTGTACGATTCCTACTGGAAAATCCGCAAAGGCTTGTTCCCCGCGGTAGGCGCGGTGCGTGCCGTTGGCACCACGGTTATCATCGAAGACGTGGCGTTCCCAGTGGAACAACTTGCCGAAGGGGTATTGGAGCTACAGGGGGTCTTCCAAAAATACGGTTACTCCGAAGCCATCTTGTTTGGTCATGCGTTAGAAGGCAATTTGCACTTTGTCTTTACCCAAGGGTTTGATGATCCGGCGGAAGTGAAACGCTACGAAGCTCTGATGGACGAAGTGGCACAGCTCGTCGCAGTAAAATACCAAGGCTCCCTAAAAGCCGAGCATGGCACAGGTCGCAATATGGCCCCTTATGTGGTGCTTGAATGGGGTCAGCAAGCCTATGATTTGATGTGGGAAATCAAAAAAGCCTTTGACCCACAAACCCTGTTAAACCCAGACGTAATCTTGTCTCACAATGCCAATATTCACGTCGAAAACTTAAAACCTCTGCCCCAAGCCAACGATAAGGTGGACACCTGCATCGAGTGTGGCTTCTGTGAATCTTCTTGCCCATCCCGAGCGTTAACCCTAACGCCCCGCCAGCGCATTGTGCTGTGGCGCGAGATTCAGCGTTTAGAGCGCAATGGCGAAGACCCTAAGCGTCTCGCGGAATTGCGCGAAGAATACGCTTACCAAGGGGTGGACACTTGTGCCGCCTGTGGCCTGTGTTCCATGCAGTGTCCGGTGGGCATTAATACCGGCGATTTGACCCGAGAACTGCGTCATGACCGTTACGGTGACAGCAAAGTGGGCTACTGGTTTGCCGATCACTTTGCTGGTGTGACCCAAACCGCCCGTGCTGGTTTAGCGATTGGCTCGGGGATGCGCAATGTGGTGGGCAATATGGGCATGAAGGGGCTCACCAAAATCGGTAACGCGGTTACCGGTGGCATGATTCCGATCTGGCACAAACAGATGCCAACTGGCGCTAGTATGCCGTCGAAACAAGATATCCCAACGGTCGGAGAGCGCGAAGTGGTTTATCTACCTAGCTGTGCGACTCGAGTGATGGGGGCTGGCCCAACGGCGACAGACAAACGCTCCACCATGGACGTGACTTTATCTGTACTTAAAAAAGCTGGCTTTAAAGTCATTATACCCAATGAGGTAGAAAGCCAATGTTGTGGTATGGCCTTCCAATCCAAAGGCCAGTTCGATGCCGCAGAGAAAAAAGCCCGTGAACTCAATACGTTATTGTTGCAAGCCAGCCGTAATGGGGAAGTGCCAGTGCTGTGTGACACCAGCCCTTGTTTGCTGCGCATGAAAGAAACCTTGTCGCCAGAGCTGAAACTCTATGAGCAAGTGGCCTTTCTCGCTGAATTTGTGATGCCGCATCTGACTATCCAGAAAAAGATCCCGAATATGGCACTGCACATCACCTGTAGCGCCACCCGTATGGGCTTGGCGAATACCTTTGTTAGCCTTGCGCAACAACTCGCGGAAGAAGTGTTCATTCCACCGGATATTACCTGCTGCGGCTTCGCCGGCGACAAAGGCTTCTCCACACCGGAGTTAAACCAAAGCGCCTTGAAAACCCTCAAAAACGCCGTGCAACACTGCGACGTGGGCTACTCCAACAACCGCACCTGTGAAATCGGCCTGACCGAACACTCGGGGATTGAATACCAGTCAATTATCTACTTGGTGGATCAAGTGTCGGCATAAGCTCTCAACCAAGATAAGCGCTCCTTGAAAGCCCAGTTCACAGCTGGGCTTTTTCGTTGCTAATAGGGGTTAATTCAACATGGCACTGGTGGATAAACCAAACACACACACCACCAGCAAGGCGACACCCACAAAGCGGAAGAAGGTGGGTGTTTCGGCTTTTTGTAGGCGTTCATGGGCTTGCTGTCCAAGCAGGTGGCCGATAAAGGCACAGGGCAGTAACCAAAGTTGGTGAATTAGTTGTAAGTCCACGCCAGCTATCAGGAACGACACCATCTTGATGCACACCAAGATAAACCACAGCACGAATAAGGTATCTCGCAGCTGATGGCGAGGTACATTGGTGGCGAATACGGAAACGATCAGCGGAGCGCCGATAAGGGAGGTACCGCTAACGTAACCCCCCAGCATAAGTAAGCCCGTACTCACCACCGGGTTCTTGCTATAAAAGGGTTTATTAATTATGTAGGACACGGCAAAGATGGCGATGATGACAAAAATAATGGTGGTGACTATATCCGCTGGTAGCGATAGTAAGCCAAATACCCCGATCAATTTCGGCACGATCATGATGCTGAGGGCTTTCTTCAAATAGCCCCAAGCGATGTTGCCGGAGTCCTCCCCCGATTGCGGTAGGCTAGCATCTGCTTTGGCTTTTTTCGCTCCACGCCAAGCAATCCAACTGGAGAAAATCAGTAGGTGAATGGAAATAATGGGCAGGTACACCAGCGGGTCGTTATGCACCAACAGCAGGAACGGTAGCGCCAATACCGCGCCACCAAAGCCAAGCCCGGAGCGTACAAAGCCACTCCAGATAAAGATCAAGCCAATTAAAGCCAGTTGCCAAAAGGCGAGGTTTTCCATGATGTACTCTCGAATTTTTGTCTTTCGCTCAGTCTACCGAGATAGCCTAGTTCAGTTAACACGAGCCTGTTCAATTATCGAGATTTCCGCAACAATGTCTTCTTTTGATCGAAGAATAGGAATTGATATGTCGACGTTAGCAGGATCGCTACAAGCACTTTTTGGTTTCGACGGGTTTCGCGAAGGACAGCAGCAAACCATCGAGCAGTTACTCCGAGGCCAATCTTCCTTGGCGGTGTTCCCTACGGGTTCCGGGAAATCTCTGTGCTATCAGTTTACCGCTACCCAGTTGCCCCATCTGACCTTGGTGATTTCACCGCTTATCGCGCTGATGCATGACCAACTTTCCTTTTTACAGAGCAAAGGCATTGCTGCGGCGTGTTTGGATTCCACCCAAACCCGGGAAGAAAGCCAACAGGTGATGCAGCAAGTGCGCGCTGGGCAAATCAAAATTCTGATGATTTCCGTGGAGCGTTTTAAGAACGAACGTTTTCGCCGATTTATTCAGGGAGTGCCTATTTCTATGCTGGTGGTGGATGAGGCCCACTGTATTTCCGAATGGGGGCATAACTTCCGCCCTGACTATTTAAAGCTGCCCCAATACCAGCAAGAACTGCAAATCCCATTGGTGCTATTGCTGACGGCCACGGCGACACGTCGGGTACAAAAAGATATGGCGCTGAAATTTGCCATACAGCCGGAGCACATCGTGCAAACCGGTTTTTACCGACAAAACCTCGATATTGATCTGGTGCCAGCTCAAGACAAAGACAAATTAGCGCTTTTAAAACAGATACTTAACGACACAGATGGGGCAGGCATCGTCTATGTTACCCAGCAAAAAACCGCCGATGATCTAGCCAATGAACTGCAGCAGGCGGGGTTCTCGGCGGTGTCTTATCACGCTGGGCTCGGTAACGAGCAACGTGCTGCGATCCAGAGCCAATTTATGGCGGGGAATACGCGTATTATTGTCGCTACCATCGCCTTTGGTATGGGCATTGATAAGTCCGATATTCGCTTGGTGGTACATTACGATCTGCCCAAATCCATCGAAAACTACAGCCAGGAAATTGGCCGTGCCGGTCGGGACGGTCTACCCAGCCGCTGTGTGTTGCTCGCCAGTACCGATGGCCTGCATGTGTTAGAAAACTTCGTTTATGGTGATACGCCGGAACCCCATGCTATTCAAACCTTGCTTGATGAGATTGTCACCAATACCGAAAATGGTGAATGGGAGACCCAAGCCTACGGTTTAGCGCAAACCACCAATATTCGCTCCCTGCCCCTGAAAACTTTGTTAGTACAGCTTGAACTGGCCGGTGCCATCGTGCCCAAGTATAGCTACTACAACGATGTGCGGGTGAAGTGGCACCATGACCCAAGTCGAATCCTCGGCATGTTATCGCCGGAACAAGCGACTTTGTTTCGAGCTATTGTCTTGAATACCGCCTTTAAGAAAATCTGGGGTACACCGGATTTCGAGCGTTTGCACCAGCTAGGTTTTGAACGTGGTGTCGTGCTCAGCCTCCTTGAGCAGCTTGGTGACCAGGGCATGATTACCTTAGAAACCAAAGGCTTAACAGAAGTCTATGGTGTGGCTCCCGAGCGAATAGATAGCACCCTAAGGGAACAGTTAATTGCCTATGTAGAAGAAAAGGAACAGTCGGAAGTGGCACGACTTGCCACCATGATGCGCTTTTTCCAACTGGATCGGTGCTTGAACCATAACCTTGCTCGCTACTTTGGCGACGCTCATGCCCCCGCTTCCTGCGGTCATTGCTCCGTGTGTCGTGGGCAGGTGTTGTCGATGGAGGAGGACAATGAGTCTATGGACGAAGAAGAAATCCTAGCCGATTTGCAACTGGCGAACATGTGGTTACTACAGAAACTACCCAAGCACCAAGTTACACCGGTACTACTGACCCGCTTTCTGACAGGGTTAACACAGCCTGTGTTTACCAAGCTCAAAGCCCGCCAGCAGCCATTATTTGGTAAGTACGAAGAGTTGAGCTATTTGGCTATCAAACATCTCGCACAGAGTTTGTAATCTGTCATGCTCTTGGGAGTAGCCTCTTTAAGTCGAGCCTAAAGGGGCTACTTTACTGGCTCGTCGGGTAGCTTGAGCATTCGCTCAGAACGCCAAACACGTATGATGGTGATCAAGGCAGGTTCGCGTAGGTAAACAATCCGAAAGGGTGGTTGAATGAATTCTCTCAGGGCGGGCGTTGAAAACTCCGGTACTATTCGTCCCGAGTCCGGATGGTCTAATGCGACGTGACATTGCTTGAGTATCTTTTCGAGTAGCGATTTGCCCACTTGTGGCGCACCCAATTCCGTGTAGTAGTCTTTGATTTCTTGCATGTCCGCCAAGGCAGACCGGGCGATGCGTAATTCCATTTACTCGATTCCTAGTGCTTGCTTAGCATCCTCTAGCGATACGGTGTCATGATCCCGCGCTTCGGCGAGTCCTTTGGCGACAGCTTTGACAAACGCCAGTTCATCAGCGGTACGTTCGAAGTCCTCTAGTCCTTGCATCACAGCAACGCCCCGTCCTCGGCTAGTGAGCAGAATGGGACGATGGTTTTCTTGCGCTCGGCCCACGATTTTACCGGGGTTTACCTTTAGATCCGACAAAGGAATCACATCTTCTGAAAACTTGGTTTGCATAAGATACTCCACTTTAAACAGGTCTTTTTATAGCACCTGTACCTAGTGCCCGCTAGGAAAATCGCTTCTTTTTTCACCACAGCCATAGACATTTTATACACAGGCTTTATAGTCCGCCCCATCAATTTTTTCTGCGCTGACCACAGCCTCATTTCACTATTGGAACCCCCATGATCGTAGCTTCTAACGTTACCATGCAGTTTGGTAGCAAACCCCTGTTTGAAAACATCTCCGTTAAATTCAGCGATGGTAATCGCTATGGTCTGATCGGTGCCAACGGCTGTGGTAAATCGACCTTCATGAAGATTCTCGATGGCAGTTTGATCCCCACTGCTGGGAATGTGTCGGTGAGCCCCAATTTGCGCGTCGGTAAGTTGAATCAGGATCAGTTCGCCTTTGAAGAGTTCTCGGTTATCGACACTGTTATCATGGGTTACAAAGAACTGTGGGAAGTGAAGAAAGAGCGTGACCGCATTTATAGCTTGCCGGAAATGAGCGAAGACGACGGTATCAAAGTCGCCGAGTTGGAAGGCGAGTTTATGGAAATGGACGGCTATAGTGCGGAAAGTAAAGCCGGTGAAATTCTCTTGGGTGCCGGTATCGATGAATCCCTCCATTATGGCCCCATGAGCGAAGTGGCGCCGGGCTGGAAACTGCGTGTGCTATTGGCGCAAGCTTTATTCTCCGAGCCAGACATTCTGCTACTGGACGAGCCGACCAACAACTTGGATATTGACTCCATCCGTTGGTTGGAAGACATGCTCAACCAGTATAAATCTACCATGGTGATCATTTCCCACGATCGTCACTTTTTGAACTCGGTTTGTACCCACATGGCGGACATCGACTTCGGTGAACTACGTGTTTACCCAGGTAACTACGATGACTTTATGTTGGCATCTGCCCAAGCTCGCGAATCCATGATGGCGGCCAATGCCAAGAAATCTGCGCAAATCGCCGATCTGAAACAGTTCGTTGCCCGCTTCTCGGCCAACGCATCGAAAGCAAAACAAGCAACGTCCCGCGCTCGTCAGCTGGATAAAATCAAGCTAGAAGATATCAAACCATCGAGCCGTCAGAACCCCTTTATCCGCTTTAATCAGCAAAAGAAACTGCACCGTCAGGCATTGATTCTTGAGAATGTGGGGCACGGATTTGAAGGCGAAAAGCTATTCCAAGGGGGCAACCTGATTCTGGATGCGGGTGCACGCCTTGCTGTATTGGGTGAAAACGGTGTGGGTAAAACCACCATGTTACGTTGTTTGATGAACGAACTTCAGGCTCAGGAAGGCACGATCAAGTGGGCGGAAAACGCTACTCTCGGCTACTGTCCTCAAGACAGCAACGACCTGTTCGACAACGACATGACCTTGTTTGAATGGATGACTCAATGGCGTAAACCAAGCGATGACGACCAAATCGTGCGTGCGACCCTTGGCCGTATGCTGTTCTCGGCGGATGACTTCAACAAGAAAGCCAAAGTGTGTTCCGGTGGTGAGAAAAACCGCCTGATCTTCGGTAAATTGATCCTGCAAGAAACCAACGTCTTGGTGATGGACGAGCCGACCAACCACTTGGATATGGAGTCTATCGAGTCCCTAAACATGGCGTTGGAAATGTACCCCGGCACCCTGATTTTTGTTAGCCACGACCGAGAGTTTGTTTCCTCGTTGGCGACGGAAATTTTGCACATCAAAAACCACAAAATCGAACACTTCCAAGGCACTTATGACGAATTCCTAGCGTCTCGAGAGCTATAAAGCCTAGATAGAAAACCTTGCGCCGGTGGCAGGTATTCAATGCTACCGGCGGCTTGACTCCCATTAGCGGAACTTTTAGCATCTGCTGGCCGAAAAGATTTCAGACTGGTTCGGTTATTCCAGTCCTCAGCCGCGCTGAGATTTAGTTGCTCCTTGTAAACCCACGGCACTTACCTTTAACAGGGTGGTGCTGGGCTATATAACCTCTTCCCTCGCATCATCCCCACAGTTGGATGAAACAATGCACCCAAAACGTACTCTTATCGTCGCGCAAATTTTAATTTCCTGCATGATGGCCTTCTTAATGGTCGGCATCTTTGGCTTCTTTGAGTTCGGCGCTACCCAAGCTTGGCTAGAAGCCTGGATGCACCGTTTTATCATTGCCTGGCCGATTGCCTTTGTGCTGTCGATTTTTGTCAGCAATTTATCGTTCCGCATTGCTGTGAAAGTGACCAATTAAAATTCGGAAGGTGTTGCCTCATGAGCGCATGGGGCAACAAATAATCTGCTTAAAGACACCTACTTATTGGTGAGATTGGGCATTTAATGGCGTGATAGAAAGTTGACAGTTAAAAACGGCAAGCAGTCTGACGATGGTATCTAACTTTGGGTTCGCATTCTCGGTGAGAGACTTATAAAGACTGGCTCGCGTTACGCCAGCTTGTTTGGCTACTTCTGTCATGCCTTTTGCCTTTGCGGCAACATTTAAACAATGGAGCAAGTGTTCGCTGCTACCATCTTGTATGGCTTCGAGTAAAAATGCCTGTATGTCCTCATCTGATTCAAGATAGTCAGCAATATCGAAGGAGCTAGTAAGCGTAGTCATAAGGTGTCTCCTACTCTTGGTTTGTACCATACTTAAAACTGTATCCTAAAAGACACACCTGGTCAAAATTACAACAATTCTTAAGTAATCCTCTTGCAACGGAGAGGAATAACCGATAAAAATACATACCATACAGTATGGTATGTATTTTTATCGGTTAATTGAGAGCCCTCAAGCCTGCTACACAAAAGGAGATTGGCAATGTCACTGTTGTTTCCAGCGATAACAGCACTGCCGGAGCCGCAAGGCGATCGGCTGGCTACCTTTGCAAAAGCCCCCTACTTTCGTGATGTATTAAGCGCGCCCCTCAGCAAGAGCCCCGCGTCCCCGAGTCAATTGCAGTATGGGATTTTTAACTATCTGCCGGGGTGGGTGAATGGGCTAATGTCTGTGCGCAATCGCATCGTCAAGCGTTTGGGTTTCGAGGTGGGACAGACGTCGATGGTGCCGTCCTCTGATCAATGGCAAGTTGGTACCAAAGCGGGGTTTTTAACCGTCATGGAAATAACCGACGATGAAATCATCAGCATGGCGGATGACAGGCATATGACCTTTTTTATTAGTGTCAAAAAGACGGAAACATCGGTGATTGTGTCGACTTTGGTGAATCAAAAGACGCTAATTGGACGAGTCTACGTCAATGCCATTCTGCCGTTTCACCACCTAATTGCCCGCACTGTCATCAACAACGCAGTTAAGGCGAAAAGAATATGAGTACAGCACGTACTTCAACAGATAGTCCACCAACAGAGCGCATACCCTCGGCAAAACGCAGTCGCCTTGACTGGCTGAACTTTGCATTTGACGTGTTGGTGCAACAAGGCCCAGAACAGCTCAAAATAACCCCATTGTGTGAATTACGTGGGGTGACTAAGGGTTCGTTTTACCACCATTTTAAGAACCGCGATGCCTTTATCGATGCTCTGATGGCGCACTGGTACGACACCACGACACAAGGTTTCATTGATCAAGTAGACAGCAGTGCCCCAGCGTTGGAGCGCCTTAAAGCGTTGGATGCGGTGATTGCTGCCAACAATATCGAGGCCGAACACCACATTCGTGCTTGGGCCTTAAAAGAGCCCAAAATTGTTAGTCATCTGGAGAAAATCGATCAACAGCGCCGAGCGTACCTTGCCAGCTGTTACGTCGAACTAGGATTAGATACCGATCATGCTAATGACGTGGCGCTGATCGCTTACGCCAGCTTCCTTGGCATGATGCAGATATACCCTGCGCCAAGTTCAGTGGAAGTAGAGCGAGTGACATTAATGGCGTTAAAAGCCTTTATACCTAATGTAGATTTAAAATAGGCACAAAAAAAGGCGCTATACAGCGCCCTTTCGGTCAAAACAGAAGCGTAGCGAATTATAGCGCTACGATGTTTTCTGCTTGTGGGCCTTTTTGGCCTTGAGTAACAACAAACTCAACACGTTGGCCTTCAGTCAATGTTTTGAAGCCGTTACCTTCAATAGAACGGAAGTGAGCGAATACATCAGGGCCGTTTTCTTGTTGAATGAAACCGAAGCCTTTAGTTTCGTTGAACCATTTAACAGTACCAGTAGTTTTATTAGACATAATCATTATCCTGTAGATAAAAAATAGAAGCCAAAATTGGCAGATGTAGCGGGAAAAATAAACGAATTTTGAATCTTACAGGACGAGCAACTACTTAAAATAACGCAACGTAACGAGGATCTAAATACACTAACTTTCTAGCTGCCGTTCACTTTATAGACAGTCGCACCAAGATGCAAAGGATATTTTGATTATTTTGTCAGGTGGGAGTCCGGTGTCGCCTCCAAACATTGATTTAATGCGCTAGCCAAGATGGTGAATACTTTATCGTCTGTGCATTGAGCCACGTTGAAGCGTAGGAAATCGTGGGCGCTTTGCGACAAACTAAAGGCATTGCCCGGTGCAAGGATCAAACCTTGTTTCACGCAGATCTGCGCCAGTTTAGTGGCTTCTACCCCTTTGGGTAGTTGGCACCAAAGGAACATCCCCGCTTTGGGCTCAAGCCACGGGGTAATGCCAAGCTTGGCCAGCTTCTCTTTGGTGGTTTGTCGTTGTTTGGCTAACCAAAGTCGCAGTCGCTCCATGTGTTTGCGATAGCCACTGTTCGTCAGGGTTTGTAGCACTATCTCTGCCCCGAGTCGGCTGCCACCAAAGGAGGTGGCGATTTTCAAATCCACCAGCTTTTCAATCCAGTCAGCGCGTCCGGCAATATAGCCACAGCGCACAGAAGCAGACACAGTTTTAGAAAAGCTGCCAATTTCCAATACACGATTTAACCCATCAAAGGCAGCAAGGCGTGGAGTTGTATCCATTTCTAGGTCGGCGAAAATGTCATCCTCCACAATCACGAGGTCAGCGGCTTCTGCAAGCATCAACACCTTATGGGCGACCATCGGGGAAAGACTGGCACCCGTGGGGTTATGAATACCGGAGTTGGTTATATAGAGCCTTGGGGTGTGTTCGGCTAATGCCGCTTCAAAGGCGACCACATCGGGGCCATTGGGCGTGTAGGGAATACCGATAACCTTAGCCCTATGAGCTTTTAACAATGCGTGGAAATTAAAGTAACAGGGGTCATCCACTAGCACCGTATCCCCCGGTTCCAAAAACAAGCGTCCGATTAGATCGATGGCTTGAGTGCCGGATTCGGTCAACATGATTTGCTCGGCATTAACGTCGATATCATTACTGGCTAACCGGCGTTGAAGATATTGGCGAAATGCCGGATGACCGAGGGGCGTGGCGTAGTCGGTTAAATCCAAGCTGTCTTCCCGCGCGACTGTGCGCAATGCCCGGCGAATCCCCGTTTGGTAGAGCCATTCCGGGGGAAGCCAGCCACAACCGGGCTTTAGCATGGTGTCGTCAGCTTCTAAAGATTGGCGCGAGACCCAGAGAGGATCAATCTCCCGCTCTACTTTTGGGCCGATCTGTGTCAGATTCAGTGGTGCCACATGGCCACAGGCATAGAATCCAGCCCCCGGCTTTGATTGAATACAGCCTTCTGCCACAAGCCGTTCGTAGGCTTCCACCACCGTTGAGACCGAAACCTGCATGGCTTTCGCTTGCGCGCGAACCGAGGGCAAACGTGCGCCGGGAAGGTAATGTCGCGCGGTGATTTTGCTTTGCACAGCTTGCATGATTTGGTCGATTCGCGTCTGACTCATGGTTTGATCTCGAATGGGAGTATGACTGGAGGAAATTCGGTTGCTGCCCCTACCTTACTACCGTAATGCTAGCTTAACCATAACAGTTCTTAAAAATTGTACTGCTCTGTACCTCAACTTCTATCAAGGAATTCGATTTCATAGGGATTCGTTTTACCCTGCCAGAGAAGCCGGAGTCTAAGTATGTCGCTATCTAATGTAACGTCTGTATCGAGCACGCCCTCGGGGCTTTCCTCATCTTCTAGCCCCTATGCTGGCTGGATAAGTGGTCTATTCGGAGTGATTATCTTTGCCGGTTCCCTGCCAGCGACGCGGGTGGCGGTGGCGGATTTTGATCCGATTTTTTTAACCTGCATTCGTGCCACCATTGCGGCAGTGTTGGCTTGGGGGTTGTTAACACTGCTAAAACAACCTAGACCGAGTGCTACACAATTACCGGCGTTAGGGTTAAGTGCCTTGGGCGTGGTAGTTGGTTTCCCCCTGTTTACCGGCATTGCCTTGCAATACGTGTCATCGGCGCACTGCATAGTGTTTGTTGGTCTGCTGCCGTTGTGCACCGCGCTGTTTGCGGTACTGCGTGGTGGTGAGCGTCCACGTCCGTTATTTTGGCTGTTTTCTTTACTCGGAGCGGCGTTTGTTGGTGGATACGCAGCGCTGGGGCAAACAGAGATTTCATTGGTGGGGGATGGCTTAATGCTGGCTGCGATCTTGGCTTGCGGTATGGGCTATGCAGAAGGAGCTAAGCTGTCGAAAGTCCTCGGCGGATGGCAGGTGATTAGCTGGTCTTTGCTGATCTCCGCTCCAATTATGTTACCGATTGCCTTGTTCATGTGGCCGGAGGATTTGCACGGTATTTCCGTGAGTGCATGGGTGGGGCTGGCGTATGTTTCGATATTTAGTATGTTGATTGGTTTTGTATTTTGGTATCGAGGCTTGGCGTTGGGGGGCATTGCCACCGTAGGACAATTGCAATTGATTCAGCCCTTTATTGGTCTGGTGTTTGCCGCGCTGTTGTTGGGTGAGCAGGTCGATATGGCCATGGTGGGTGTGACCTTGATTGCCGTGCTATGTGTCGCCGGTGCAAAGCGATTTGCATAGCTGTTCGGTTGCGCTTTATCACTTTGTTGCACAAGTCAGCGCTGGTTCATTCTGACAACAATGGCTATTATATGAATATGTTCTAATGTTTTTTTTGAGATTGCCTTTATGAAGCACCGTATTTTGTTTGCCACCATGATGTCTTTTGTGCTGTCGATTTTGATGACCGCGTGGGTTACGTTTGTCAATTTGGGCTTGCACCCAGAGTTCTTGTCTTTCTGGATGAAGTCTTGGGTGTTAGCGTGGCCAGCGGCAGGTGCGATTTCGTTTGTGTTCGCTCCGATGCTACATAAATTAGCCCAGCGTTTAGCGGATAAACTCTAGCGAAAATCAAGGGTGCGCTTGAGTGCAGCGCTCTTTTCCGCATTGGCTAATATCAACGAATTTTAGGTGGAGTTCGATTGAGGGTTTTAGGGCGTTTTTCCCAGCGAACCTTGATTTCGAACTGTTGCGTGTCTTCGTCTTCCTCGGCACTTACTTTAAGTCTTAATAAGCCTTTAGGAGTGAGTAATAACTCACCCTCTTTGTCGTCACTAAACTCCATTTTGCCCTTGCCGAGGCCTTTTGAAAGGGCCTTGAGCACTTCTTGGATATCGTCTTTTTCGAGCAAAGCTTCGTATTTAAATTCGGTTTTTGATTTCATGAAATGGGCGCATACAGTGATTGAAGTTGTTTTGGTGGCATGACTTTCGCGGTGGGATAATCGCAGCTGATACCCACAATGCCGACTTTCTTATTGATGAGCGTTGCCC
The DNA here is from genome assembly GCF_006385675.1 of Maribrevibacterium harenarium. Lineage (GTDB taxonomy): Bacteria > Pseudomonadota > Gammaproteobacteria > Pseudomonadales > Marinomonadaceae > Marinomonas > Marinomonas harenarium. Next base: position 109,891 of record NZ_VFRR01000002.1, read on the forward strand.
CCACCCCATGCCCTTCTAACCCCTCGATGGCGCGGGAGTGTCTATCTAGGGTGATATCGCCTTCAAGGTGAATTAATCCCTGTTTTAATGTTAAGCGTTGGCCTTGTTGGCGGTTAACGTGCCCCTGTACCACCACAAAAATCCCTGCTTGATGGATTGCTTTAACTCCCCTATCCGTCAAGGGTAAATCTGCATCCCGGTATTTAGTACGGAAGGTATTAGCAATGGGGCTGTAGTAGAAACTAAATAAATCACGCCGCTGAATATTGCGGTGAAAGGCTTTGTTCGCATAACGAGGGCCATTTTTAAGCAGTACATGGCACATCACATCGTCCAGCCCGGCATGCAAGAATAGAAAGGAACCCCTTTTAGCCACCAGCTGCATCTGCTTGAAAAACCAGTGAAATTCGCCCTTTTTGCGTAAAAATAGCTGCTGACATTTGAGTGACGCCGCATAAATTTGACGCAGACTGAGTCCGGCGCTGCGACAGTGGCGCTCGAAGTTGTGGCACTTCTTATCCATTTTGTGTACTTCACGCTCGATACCCTCGGCGGTTAGGAAGCCTGCCGCATGAAAAGGAAACTCTTTGAACCAATCTGCGTCAGGGAAAATGCGACGGCGGCATTCCTCTTCGCTAGGAATGCCCTTTTCCCATTTCGTTCCTGCTAGGTATTGGTCAAATACTTCCCGAAACAGTGGCACAACTTTCTTGCCCATACGCACAAACAGATGTTGATTGCCAATGTCTTTTTGGCGCGAGAGAGCCAACAAGCCCATTAGCAGGCGTAGGTCGTGATTGCCGGCGATCAAGGTGACGCGGGCATTGAGCTTGTACAAGTGTCGAATACTGCGCAGCAGTTCTAGATTGCTTGGGCCTTTATCAAGGCAGTCCCCACCAATGACAATTTCGGACTTCTTGCCTGCTTTGGTGAGCTTAAACTGGCGCAGCTCGTCGGGTTCAGTGTTTTGTTTGCGCTCAATTATGCCTGCCCCAATCAAGGAATCTTCAAACGCATGAGGGTCTGCATGTGCATCGGAGATAAATACGACGGGGCGGGTCGGAAAGCGCAGTTTTTTCTTTGCTAAGCGCGGTGGTAGTGGGTGATCTTCGTCTTGCACCGCTTGGTTAACGCTACTGTTATCCCGTGGCCACAAGGTCCATTCAGCAGGTAAGCGGGCAAGTATATCGTTGTGGACGGACTTGCGACGGATGGTTGGCAGGGCGTGAGTCATAACAGTACCTTTTGGTTTTAGATCAATCCGGGGCATCCCGGAGCTGACGATGTTTCCAGTCTCCATACAGTTTTTGCGGAACACCTGCTTCCACCATATCAAAAACGATGGGGTGCCCATAGTGCATGCTAAACCGCTTAATATCGCAAAACTTAATGACATTCAGGTGACAGGCGGCGTGACGAATGCTGGCACCGTGTCCGACGAATAGCTTAATAGCACCATTTTCTGTGGCTTTAGTTTGGCTTTGCCAGCTGAGAATATGGGCTGCAACCCGCATGCCAGCGTCCATTAAGGATTCAGCCCCATCAAAGGGTAAACGGTAGAAGCTGTCGCTTTTCCATCCTGTGGGGGGCATGTCAAAGCGAGGATCAGCTGCGATGGCGGCTTCAATCTCGGCGATGGTGAGATTCGCTACCGCCCCAACGCTTCGCTCGCATAAGGCCGGAAATGTTTGCACTTCAGGTGTTACTGTGAAAAACGGTGCCAGCTCTTCGGCGTAAATTTGCGCGGTTTGCCAAGCCCGTAACAGGGTCGAGCTATCTATCTCAGGGTCAAGCTGCTGCTGTGTTTGTTCAAGCCAAAGGGCAAATTGCCTTGCCTGCTGCCGCACCTCTGCCTCCCCTTCCGCGGTTAAGCCAAAGGGCTGCAAGGCGCTGGGGGTGTCTGGCCGTTGGGCGTAGGCACCGTGGCGAACAAAGGCAAGGCGTGAGCTCATTATTGCTCCAATTGATTAATTAGCTGGTAGGCCGCATCAAAGTCGACTTTGCCTGTCAATCGGTAGACAGAGACGTTACCGAGTAAAGCGGCATAATGATCCAGCGAAGCTAAGGCGTCTAAATCGGCAAATTTGCCGGCTGCATCATGGAAAAACGGCCCTGGGCGTTTGCGTAAACCATCAATTTCGGCTGGGTTTTGTCTGAGGTCACAGGGTTCTAAACGGGTGGTTTGATCACTGTTGTGGCCCCAGTCCAGCATAATCAGTTTTGCGAGTGGCCCGGCGTAATCAATGCGTTCTAAGCCGTAGTGAGTGCTAACATCGACGTCATACTTTTCTTCCAAGCATCTGAGTTCATCGGTGGGCATGGTCAGCAGTTCAGCTTGACGTTTTGCTGGCAAAATATCTTTCAAGCGCGGAGAGTGCAGCAGTGTACCGGGATTCACCCGTGGCAGTTTGGCAACGCCAATAGCATGAACGCTCTGCTCTTTGGCGGCGAGCAAGATACGATCATTCGTCACAAAATGACGGGACGCATCTTCTAAGCAGCGCAGCATTAAAGTGGATTTGCCACCACCAGAGCCGGAGGCGATCGCTGTCACCTGACCATTTTTTCCATAGGCTGCAGCATGGCCAAGGGTATAGCCAAGGCGTAGGTAGTGGTTCATAAACTGGTTGTTGATAAAGTTGATCACTTGCGCCAGATTCGCTCGACATGGGCCCACCGCAAGTGGCTGTTCTGTTCGTTGTAAAAAGCTCATCCCAGTTTTGAACTTTTTAATCCAGCGCCCTCTTTCCACATCAATGTAGCCTTCTTTGCGGCCAGTTTTTCCCGGCTCCCGGGGCACGGGTAGCCACTCAAACTGCTCGGCTAAAGGCGCTTGTTCTAGCGCATACAGTTCTAATACCGTGTCATTGAGCTGAGTATTAGGCTGATAGCTGTGGTAGTAGCTGGCGAGCTCGGCGAGAAGCACCGGCTCATTGCTGTGTAGCCGCACTGACAAACCAGTGAAATTCAGCAATAAAGAATGGATACAGTTTGAAATTCCCTGCTGTAATTGGGATGAGTTGTATAGATCGTTAATCATTAACAGTTGTCCTTGTTACATCCGACAAAGGTTGTGTGTCACGCTTTCCGAGCTGTGCTAATACATGCTCTGCATACACCATGGCAGCATCTATGCCGCAGCCTTCCCAAGCGCCTTTGAAACCACCAAACGCAGACACCTCGAAAACCACAGGGCCGTTGTCGGTCAGAGCAATGTCTACGGTGGTGAAGTCTAGATCGTAGCATGCTTGGGCACGACGTCCCAATTCGATTAGATCAAGGTTTGAGTCAAAAACTTCGTAATGTCCGCCGCTATGAATGGTGGTATTCCAGGATTCTTTATTTCCCACGCGTGCATAGGTGCAAAGATATTCGCCGCCGACAAAGACCATGCCCAGATCGCGTCCATCTAAGTTGGCTTTTTGCTGAATATAATAAATGGATTGGCTCTCACGGTAGGTGGCCAATGCCGCTCTGACTTCTGCATCCGACTTTTCTTGATCCAACATGATCATGCCCCGGGCTTTAGTCGAATATAGTGGCTTTAATATGGCGGCACCGAATTCCCGCACTGTGGCAAAGGCTAATTCAGGGCTCTCGGTAATGCGTGTTTTCGGCATGGGAATCGCGCCCGCTTGCAATGCTAACGTACCGCTAAGACGGTTTATCAGTGATCCAATGCTATGGGTGGAGCTAAATACTTTAACCCCCTTTTGTTCCGCAAAGGCCAGCATACGGATACGGTCTTCTGCGGCGGGGGCGTATTGCTCGCTGATTTTTTTGACGACAATACCGTCTAGTTGAGTGAGATCTAAGTCTTTATAGAGCAATTGCTGAGTATCCAGTCGCAGCTCTACATCCGCCATAGACACCACGGCGCGGAACCCAGTGAGGGCTTCCAGACGGTCTGCCAACACTTCGGTTGACCATTTCCCCGGCGTACCAACCACGGCGATTCTGGGTTTATTCACTGTATAACTCCTTGACTGGTATCTTAAAAGTTTCTTCATCATGGGAGGGCAAAGCTGCTAAACGCTCTAATAAATAGCGAGAGCGCAAGTGCATACGTGAAGCGAGCTTCTTATCAAAAATAAAGCGTGTTGAGGTGGCAAATGAGCGTGCCAGTCCTGCTGCTAGGCGTACTTCGAAAAAACTGTCCTGCTGCTGTTTGGCAAAGCGCGCGGCAAAGCGATAGATGCGTTGAGCGGCGTCCATCATCAGGGAGCGGGTTCTGCCAGCTAGGGTTTGCAAACGATAAATAGAGACCATCAATACCGAGATATCTTGCACATAGTCAAAATAGCTGGAGCGATGTAAATCTATGAAATAAATGCGTTTTTCACTTTTATCGTAGATCAAATTATCGACGTTAAAATCACCATGAATCAAAACAGAGAACGGTGCTTGCCAGCGGCTCTCACGCCTCGCCACCTGTTCCATCAGTTCTTCAAAGCCTGCACAGCGATGTTGGCAAATAGTTAACACAGGTGTAAAAAACTCGGGATGAATGCGCCGACTATCTGGTAGGCGTTTTGCTAATTGCTGCATGAACTTGGCTTGGCTGCGCTCTTTGGTCAAAGTGGCTTGCCAGGTGCGTTCAAGAGTTTTGAACAGGGCTTTAAGGGCTTGCTGTACCCCAGCTTCATTGCCTTCTAGTAACAACGTTTCCAACGTCTTACCAGGGATATGTTCGATCAGTAGGGAGGATTGCCCATCACCGGGGGAGGCTTGTGCAAGCACATCTGGCGCAAGTGTTGGATCCACGCCTCGCCAGTGATTTACACCGGCCACTTCTTCAGTAATTTTATCGTGGGCGCCTTCTTTGTAGACGGCTAATACCTGCTGCCCATCGCTGTTTTTATGACTAATCGCCGCAATGGCGCTGCCGGAGCGAGTTAGCGCGAGACGACGAACTTTGAGATCGTCCAAATCATAATTGAGTGTCGCGGCGCTGCGGCGTAGATGGTCGTAGTTGTCGAGAGTAGCCACATGACCAAGATCGGTTTTGATTAAGCTTTCCCCAACCACCGCAAGCTGCTCTACCAAGCGTTTTAATGCGCTATTAATTAAAACGGATGCCAGTAAAACCCCATTGTCTATATCCTGTTTATGCTCAAGCGTTGTTTCTTGTACCTCGTTACAAAGGTTGATTAACTTTTGCGTTCGTCGCCCCAGTTTGATCCCTATGCGTCGTGGGTACTCCCCTAGCCCCACTTTGATGAGGTCTAGGGCACGGAGTATGCGGCGTATCAGTTTGCGGGCTGAGGTAGTTGCGGGGTGTTGGTAGTCCTGCTCTAAGGTGGCGTCGGCGATACCATCAAAACAAATTTGTGTCATGCGTGCTAAGTCGGCTCCCAGTTGACGCAATGTCGTAATACGCTGGGCGAAGGGGGTATTTGGCTTGCGCCTTTCTAATAACTGGGCGCACTGTAGATCGAGCTTTTCTTGCAAGGTACGGACATAGCCTTGGCGGCCACGAATACGGGGTAGCACCCCAGCCGAACTTCTTGTCAAAAAAAGTTCAACAAGCTGACAGTGCGTTTCCACTTCATTCAAGAGAAAATACAACGGTTCCTGAAGGCTGTGGTGGGGCTGAGGCAGCGACATGTTTTCCTTACCTTATGTTATGGTCTTCCACTATACCGAACAGATTGGCTCACAAGATGACAAATAGGTGACAGTCTGATGACGACCAATACGCAAAAGGACACCCCGATGACGCTTGACGCAACCACCCGTGAAACCCTGATCGCTATTGTGCGCGAAGCCGGCCGCGATATCGTGATGCCCTATTTTCGCCAGCTGGAAGGGCAACAGGTTCAGCAAAAAAGTGCACCGACCGACTTGGTCACCATAGCAGATCAGGCTTGTGAACGACAAATCAGTGCACGGATTGCTGCAGCATTTCCTGATTGGGTGATTGTTGGCGAAGAAGCGGTGGCAGCACAGCCAGAACATCTACAAGCCATCGCCAGTGCCGATATTTGCATCATTATCGATCCGATTGACGGCACTTGGAATTATGCCAACGGCCTGTCGAATTTCGGCACCATTCTCGCCGTAGTCGTAAAAGGGGAAACCCAGTTTGGCTTACTCTACGACCCCGATCACGATGACTGGGTTTACGCCCATAAAGCTCAAGGGGCCTATTTTCAACGCCCCGGCCAAGCACCAATCAAGCTACAGATTACCCCAGAAACGGATTTAAAAAGCCTAGTAGGTATCTTGTCATTACATGGATTTAAGGGAGAGCAGCAGCGCCATTTGGCATTGAGTGCGCCGTTATTCCAGCGCTTTCTGAGTTTGTCTTCTTGTCACGCCTACCGCCAAATTGCCCTAGGAATATTCCATTTCAATCTTAACTACCAACTCATGCCTTGGGATCATGCTGCGGGCGTGCTAGTACTACAAGAAGCTGGTGGTGTTGCCCGTACTTTAACCGGTGAGGACTATCACCCGATGCTCCATGATGGGCAGCTATTAGCAGCCCAATCAGAAGCCCAATGGCAGCAGTTGGCTAAGTTATTGAATCCCCGATAAAACATGAAAACTCTCTAATGCCCCAAAATGTCGCAGCTAAGACATAAAAGTGGGCGTTTTTTGAAAACCTATCATTTTTCATCATGGCATCCTTCTGTCTTATGTTCGACTTAAGAAAAAGACCCTTCCAGCAGATTAATCGTATTTAGTGGGTGTTAGTAGCACACTCTACTGCGATTGACCATATGGCCAAAGTAGGGGGTTTACCGCTTGCGACAGGGGCAATATTCACGCTGTTTACAAAAAAATATAATCCCGCGAACGTGTTGGCAATTTCGCCAAAATAGACAATTTATTGCGAGAAAATGATGAAAATAGGTATCCCTAAGGAAATCGAAGAGGGAGAACTGCGCGTCGCCATGACGCCCGCTGTGGCCGCTCGGGTCAAACAGCTGGGCTTTGACATCGCGGTCGAAAGCGGTGCCGGTGAGCCGGCTTCCTTCTCAGATGACGATTACCGTGCGGTAGGTGTAGAGGTGACCTCGGACACCAAATCCCTATGGCATGATTCTGACATCCTAGTGAAAGTGCGCCCACCTGTGGCGCACCCTGAATTAGGCTTTTACGGTATAGAACTGCTGCAAGAGCATCAAACTCTAATCAGTTTGCTGCACCCAGCCCAGAACAAAGCCAAATTAGATGAATTGGCCGCCCGTGGAACGAATGCCATCGCATTGGATGCGGTGCCACGTATTTCCCGTGCCCAAAAAATGGACGTGCTAAGTTCCATGGCCAACATCGCAGGCTACCGTGCAGTGGTAGAGGCAGCACAACACTTTGGTCGTTTCTTCACCGGTCAAATCACCGCCGCGGGTAAAGTTGACCCTGCTAAAGTGCTGGTGATCGGAGCGGGTGTAGCTGGTCTTGCTGCCATCGGTGCCGCTAAAGGCATGGGCGCAATCGTACGTGCTTTTGATACCCGTCTTGAGGTAAAGGAACAGGTTGCCAGTATGGACGCCGAGTTCCTTGAGCTTAATTTCGCTGGCGAAGACGGCAGTGGCGAAGGCGGTTACGCCAAAACCATGAGTGCGGAATTTATTGCCGCAGAAATGGCCCTATTTGCTGAGCAAGCCAAAGAAGTGGACATCATCATCACCACTGCTCTGATCCCAGGTAAAGAAGCCCCTGAGCTGATCACCGAAGAAATGGTGAAATCCATGAAACCAGGTAGCGTGATCGTGGACTTGGCAGCAGAATCTGGCGGTAACTGCCGTCTATCTGAAGCCAATAAAGTGATCAAGGCTCATGGTGTTACCATCATTGGTTACACCAACTTGCCAAGCCGTATGGCGGCCCAAGCGAGCCAGTTGTTTGGTACTAACATCTACCATTTGTTGACCGAGCTTTGTCCGAACAAAGACGGTGTTATCGACATCAATATGGAAGATGAAGTGATCCGTGGTGCAACGGTGGTGAAAGAAGGCAACATTACTTGGCCGCCACCAGCGCCTCGTTTGTCAGCAGCACCAAAAACAGACGTTAGCGAGCCGATCAAAACTCACAAAGACATAGAAAAAGAAGCAAAACAGCCGAGTGCGTTTGGCTTCCTTGTTCCTGTGTTGTTGATTGGAGCAGTGCTACTAGGTATTGGCTCTGTTGCACCAGCCGAGTTTATGGGTCACTTGACCGTATTCGTGCTGTCTTGTTTTGTTGGCTACATGGTGGTTTGGGGCGTCAGCCACTCGCTGCATACACCTTTGATGTCGGTGACGAATGCGATTTCTAGCATCATCATCATCGGTGCCCTCACCCAGATTTCCGGTGAGAGTCTCGGTGTATCCATTTTGGCGGCGTTAGCCGTGTTTATCACCAGTATCAATATCGTGGGTGGCTTCGCCGTGACTCACCGTATGCTGAAAATGTTCCGTAAATAGGAGAAGCGCTCATGACTTTTGGAATAATGACAGCCTCCTATATCGGAGCCAGCGCCCTGTTTATCTTGGCGTTGGGTGGCTTGAGCCACCAAGAAAGTGCCCGCCGCGGTAACATTTACGGCATCTTGGGTATGGCGTTGGCGATGGTGGTGACCATTGCTGGTGCGGTGAACGACAACTACCTGTTGCTTGGCTTGGGTCTTATCCCTGGTGCCATCATTGGTTATGTGTTGGCTAAACGCGTCGAAATGACCTCCATGCCGGAGCTAGTAGCGATACTGCATAGCTTAGTTGGCTTGGCCGCGGTATTCGTTGGCTTTGCTAATGCATACGGTCACGCTGAGTTTGACTCGTTAGTGGCGCAACGCATTCACGATGTAGAAACCTCTTTGGGTATCTTTATCGGTGCGGTGACCTTTACCGGCTCTTTGGTAGCTTACTTGAAACTAAGCGGCAAAGTAGACGGTAAACCGCTACAACTACCGGGTCGCCATGTCTTAAACTCCGCCATCGTGTTGGTGTCCTTGTACCTAATCGTGGAATTTGCAGCAGCAGGTGCCACTGACGGTATGACCTACCTATGGATCATCACGGTCTTGGCATTGGTATTCGGTGCTCACCTGGTGGTTGCCATCGGTGGTGCTGACATGCCGGTCGTTGTTTCTATGTTGAACTCCTACTCCGGTTGGGCAGCAGCGGCCATGGGCTTTATGCTAGGTAATGACTTGCTAATCGTAGTAGGTGCCTTGGTAGGCTCTTCCGGTGCGATCCTTTCCTACATCATGTGTCGCGCCATGAACCGTAAGTTCTTGAACGTAATCCTAGGCGGTATCGGTACCAAGAAAGTAGCGAGCAATGGCCCGGTAGCGGAAATCGAAGGCGAGATCGTCGAGATTCAAGCGGAAGAAGCAGCCAATGCCTTGCTAGCCGCGAAGGAAGTCATGATCCTACCAGGTTACGGTATGGCGGTGGCGCAAGCGCAGCACACGGTATACGAAATCACCAAGAAACTGCGTGAAAAAGGCGTCAACGTACGCTTTGGTATTCACCCGGTAGCGGGTCGTATGCCGGGGCACATGAACGTACTGCTTGCCGAGGCGAAAGTTCCTTACGATATCGTGTATGAAATGGACGAAATTAACGATGACTTCCCGAAAGTGGACGTGTCGATCGTTATCGGAGCCAACGACATCGTGAACCCTGCGGCTAATGAAGTCCCTGACAGCCCAATCGCGGGCATGCCAGTACTCGAACCGTGGAAAGGTAAACAAACCATCGTCCTCAAACGTGGCATGAGCCGTGGTTACGCCGGTGTTGAAAACCCATTGTTCTACAAAGAAAATACTCGCATGTTGTTTGGTGATGCCAAGCAAAGTGTGGATGCGTTGTTGAAATACATCTCTGAATAAGACTTCGCCCTTGGGTGAAGGAATACAAAAGGGCGCCGCGGCGCCCTTTTTAGTTGCCGTCTAATTGCGCGTCAATGATTATCCGTTTCCCTAAATCCGTTAAACGGTATTTTTGATGTCGCCGCTATTCCGACTGAAAACTGCCTTCTGCGGTTTGCAGTACAAAGGGCACGCCGGTGGCGCGGATGTAGTCGAGGGCGTTTGTGCCTTGGAGTTGGGTGAAGGTGGCGAGCATACCCGCTTGGATACAGTCATGGCCGATGACGGTGACGGACAGTGGCGCTGCGGTTATGGGGTAGCCAGTATGTGGGTTGAGGATGTGTCCGTAGCGTTTGCCTTGGTGTTTGATATGACGCTTAGTATCGCCGGAGGTGGCAACGGCACCATTGGCTAGGGTGATATGGCTGTGTTCACCGCCGTCGGTGTCCGCTTGTTCGATAGCGATGCGCCAAGGAGTTGTAGCGAGCTGTCCACAGCGTACCGCGATATCACCGCCGAGATTGACCAGCAAGCGATAGGTTTCGCTATTGGCAACCCCTTCGAGTAGCTGGCTCATGGCCCGCTCCACAGCGTATTCTTTACCGAGCCCCCCGAAGTCTAGCTCTATGCCGTTGGGTAGCATTAGGGTGCTTTGCTCAGGCAGCCATTGCAGACGCTGCCAGCCAATATAAGGCAACAGTTCTTCTACTTGGCTTTTTTCTGGAAACACATTCTGTCCATTAAAACGCCAGCACTGACGCAGTATACCCGAGGTGATATCGAACAAACCGTCAGAAAGCTGCCAAGCTTGATTAGCGAACAGCAACAGGCGCTGGGTTTCCGCGTCCACGTTCTGAGGCTGCCCACGTTGTTGGTGGAGCTTTGCCCACGTGTTGTCGGCTTCATAGCGGCTGTATTTATGTTCAATGCGCCACGCTTCCGTGATGGCGTTCGCGATCAAGGTTAGTTGCTCGGGGAGCGGCACTGCAATATCCGACAATAGGATTTCACAGGGGCTTGCCATGCAATCAAAGCGAGCCCGTAATATACCACTTTGTTCCCTCACCACCCGAGGCACTGGGTGCCGAGGGTATGTGGGGAGTATACCTTCCAATGAAAGTAGCCTATCGCTCACAATCTTGTTCCTATGATTGTCCGATAAATTAAAAATAATAGCCTACCGTGAGCATATAAGCCTGCATGCTAGGGTACAGATTTTGGCTAGTTAGCTTGCCAAAGCCATTGTCCCCTTTGCTAGTTTGCTCATACAGTGAGACCTTGCCATACAGCTCATTGCCAGAGGCAAACTTATAGCCTACCCGCAACGAGTAGGTCAGCGTATCCAGCTCTCCTAAACGATAATCCGCCGTAGCATAGGAGACGCTCTGGTAGTTGGTATTGGTCAGGTAGCGACGGTAAAAGTCCGCAGCGCTTTGCGTATACCAACGCACTCCTGGCTCAAAGTACAGGTGTTCAAAGCGTAGTCGGTACTTGGTATCTACCGTATGGGATTGAATACCCCAGTCGTCCCACATGTAGCGATAGCTAATGTTGAAGATATCTCGATTATCAAACTGATGTTTTGTCTGCCAGTACAGCGACTGCTTGACCCGGGAGTCGGGGCGCTTTTCGTAAACATACAGATTGCTACTATTGAGCTGGTAATTACCACCGTAATTGCTTCCAGCGGTGGTGTCGATCACGCTGAGAAATTTATAGGGATCGGTTAGATAGCCGGAGCTGTAGCTGAGTCCATAGTTGAATTGCATCAGCGTCTGACGATTTAATATCTGGGTGATGCCGACCATGCCATCAACTAGCAATTTGGTTTTGCCGTCATCCCCTTCACCGCCTTCGTGATCATCATCGTCATGATCACTATCTTCTCCATGGTCGTCATCGTCATCATCGCTATAGTTATTGGTGGTACTGATATCGCTAAGTCCTGTTGGTGCCCCACCTTCAGGGGAAACAATATCTAACCCCAAGCTAGTTGCGAGAGTAAGCGTGGTATTTTTTTGATCGAAATAACGGGACAAAGAGCCGTTACCGGAAAACGAGGCATAATCATGCTCCACTGAGCCATAGCCACCCAAAGAGTAGGCCCAATCCCGATCAATCGGTGCTACCCAATTCACCGACAAGGCTCCTCGGGTATCTTTGAAGCTAGGATCCAAGGGAGTGGTATTGGCGGCACTGGTGTACCCCGCTTGCCCAGAAGGTCGGGTAAAGGTTTGGGCAGTGGTGCTCGGAGTGGCGCCATTGGGTGATGCACCGGTAAGGGTATCCCCCACGACTTTGATCGACAAGGAGGTTTCAGAATCGATCTCTTGCTTGGCGCTAATAACTGGCTCGATGGCAGAAACGCGACCATCACTTTCTTGATAAAGCAAAGTCGCTACATCGAAGCTCCAGTCCGCGCTGGCGTTTTGGGCTGTTAAAGCACAACTAGCAGCAGCCAGTAGTGCCGCCACATCCTTCGGTGAGCGTTTGGAATTAGTTACAGCCACAGCCACCTCCTCCAAACCCTTGCCCGCCGGAGCTGGCTTCTTTAGAGAAGAAAATATGGTCATCGAGCCCCACTTCTACCCCATCACTGATCAGATTCATTTCTTCTTGGGCGAGCAAATCACGCTCCCAAGGTTTGACGCCGAGGTCACTACAGCCAGTGAGAAGTGCCGAGCTGAGTGCTAAGAAAGCCAGGAATTTCATAGGGTTACTCCGCTAGCAGGGCCTGAATGGCGGCTTCATAGTCATCAGTATCTTGCTGTCGAAACCCCACATGGGTCGCTCTAATGCGCCCTTGTCGGTCGAGTAAATAACTGGTCGGCATACCAATGACGCCAAACGCCTCCGGCATAGAGAAGTTCGTATCTAGCAATACAGTGAAGTTAGCGGGGAAATCATTAAGAAATGGGGTAACCAATGCGGCATCTTGGTCAAGGTTCACAGCGACTACCTTGAATCCTTGGTCTTGATACTTACGCTCCATTTGGTTCATCCAAGGAAACGACTCGCGGCACGGGCCACACCAAGAAGCCCAGAAGTCCAGCAACACGACTGTACCCCGAAAATCGCTCAGCTTGGCACTGTCACCCGCGACTGTTGGAAGTGACAGATTGGCGTTGGGGGCGGGTTCACTTTGACTTGCCGGAGTAAGGTTGGCGGCGGAAACACTCAAACTGGAACATATGGCCAGCATGGTAAAGGCGGTGCGAAGCCTAGAAAATGGGGACATAAAAACCTCCGGTTAGACAAAGTGACGAGTTATCACGATCAGGCTAGATACTCTTTCTTAACGGTTAATTAAGCGCTATTCAAAGAATATTAGTCGATTTTCGAGGTGGGTTATTTCCCTCCAAGCTAAGAATTCATTAAGACAGGGGGGCTCTAATCGGTCGAATTATTCGTCAAATAGTGGGGATGCCGATGAAACTTCTTTTTGCGTGGATTGGTGGCTGGCTAGTAATGTTAATGGCTAACAATGCTACTGCCGCTTTTCTACCTGCCAATGAGGCGTTCCAGCTCAGCCATTCTCAAACCCGATTGGAATGGACGATAGCACCGGGTTATTACCTATACCAAGAACGTATAGCGGTTTTGGATGGCGATAAAGCCCAGTTGCCATTGGTTTGGGAGACCTCAGCAGAGAGTAAAGATGACCCGAATTTTGGTCTAGTGCAGGTCTTTCACCAACGTGCCGCAGCACAAATTGACCTGAACAAGGCGACTCTGGCTTTTCCGGCAACGGTAAAAGTGCGTTACCAAGGTTGTGCCGATGAGGGCTTGTGTTACCCACCCCAGACGGTCACTTTGACCTTAACCGAGCCATCTACCCTAGAGATATCAGAAACTGTAGCTCCATCTCAAGAACAGGCACAAACCGGTGCGGTACAACCCAGCAAAGAGCGACTTTGGTGGACATTAGCTTCTTTCTTTGTGCTCGGGGTGGGGTTGTCGTTGACCCCCTGTGTACTGCCGATGATCCCGATTTTGCTCAGTATTATCACCGGTGGCAAAACCGCACCGACTCGCCGCCAGAGCTTTCTGTTGGCGTTGGCTTATGTACTGGGAATGTCGCTGGCTTACAGTGCTGCTGGCGTGTTAGTCGGCTTATTTGGTGCTCAGCTAAATCTGCAAGCGGCAACGCAATCTCCGTTGATTCTGAGCATTTTTGCGGGGTTATTTGTGTTTTTGGCACTGCCCATGTTTGGCGTCTTTAATCTGGATTTACCTTCTGGGCTGAAAAACAAGCTGAGCAATGTGGGCAGCAATAGTTCGGCTCCTTTAGTGGGTGCGGCAGTAATGGGAGCGATCTCGGCGATTGTGGTTTCCCCTTGTGTTACCGCACCGATGGCGGGAGCATTGCTGTACATCAGTACCACGGGAGATGCCTTGGTCGGTGGTTTGACCTTGTTTGCCTTGAGTTTAGGGATGGGCGTGCCACTGTTACTACTTGGTGCTGGCGGTAGTCGCCTGTTACCCAAAGCAGGAATGTGGATGGAGTTGGTGAAACATACTTTTGGCTTTGTGTTATTGGGTATCGCTTGGCTACTAATCACACGTCTGCTTCCTGCCCAAATCAGTGTGATGGGTTGGGGGGTATTACTGTTGGTTTATGTGGTACAAATCTGGCCAGAGGATTTAGCCACTACCGGAAAACGCATTGGCCGAGCCGTTGCCCTGCTGCTGGGTTTGTATGGATCGAGCTTACTGTTGTCTGCTCTGGCAGGTGCGCCGAGTTTGGTCACGCCATTAGGCTTTCTCACAGGTGGCGGTAATAGCCAAGTCGCGAATCAAGAGTTAACCGCGTCACTGTTTCATCGCACCGCGGACACGGCTGTGATTCAGCAGGCGATTGAGGCTCAACGTCTAGGTGGCAACCCGTTGGTGATAGATATCTATGCCGACTGGTGTACCAGCTGTCAGGAACTCGAACATCAAGTATTTAACACACCGGAGGCGCTTGCCTACCAAGGCAAAATCACCTTCTTACAGCTAGATATCACCGCCAACAGCCCTGAACATCAGGCTTTTCTACAGCGTCACAATCTCTTCGGTCCACCGAGCTTGTTGTTCTTCAATGGGGATACCCAACCAAAGGATAGCTTTCAAGGGGATATCCCCCGTGACCAGTTTCTTTCAAGGTTACAGGGGATGGTTCGTTAAAAACACTCTGGTGCTTGAGGTGGATTGTATTGCTCGGCATCAGACGCATCGGTTTCCGGGGTGCCCCATTGGCGGGTCAGGGGTAATACTCCTGACCAAACTGGCCAATCTTTATCTGCCTCATCATCTACCGGAGCGCCCTGGCGGACTTTGGCGCTGGCTTCATCGATTTTGATGCGCACCAAGGCCGTGGCATTAACCTCTGTAGCTGTCATGGGGCGCAGTTGATCCCAACGATTTGGGCAAAATTTGTCGACAAACAGCTTAAAATGACGGGCTTTTTCATCAAAGTCAGTAATTTCTTCGGCAATACCGAACAGTGTCACCGAGCGGTAATTCACCGAGTGATTAAAGGCTGATCGTGCCAATACTAAACCATCTAGCGCACAAATATTGATACATACCTTTTCCTCCGACTTAGCGGCACCATGGGCATTACGGGCTTTGCCGTGACCGTGCCAGTAAAGGTAATCTCCCTCGCGCCAGTGGCAGGTAGGGGTGACAAACACTTGCCCATTCACTTGCTGTCCAATATGGCACAGCATGGTTTCATCAATAATTTTGTGTACGGTTGTCTGATCATACAGGGCCCGTTTTGCTCCCCGTTTTACGGTACTGGTAGAAGTTTGTAGTGATGCGCTCATGGGTGGCTCCATTTAGTGTGGCGGCTAGCTTGAGTATCGAGCCAGTGTAGGTAATATTGGTTTTATAAAAAATGGCCAGATTTGTAAAAAATAACCAGTCCAGATTATGGCGGTAGCGCTTTTTTTGAGGTGATGATGTCGGCAGTGGGTCAGTTTGTGTGGAGCTTGGACGACGCAGCGGTAGATCGCACTGGTAAAAGGATTCCCCGTTTTCAGCAGCTGTATCAGCAAGTTTGCCAAGGGGTTGTCTCTGGTCGTCTACCGGTTGGCTGTCGCCTGCCGTCTAGCCGGGTATTGGCCCAAGAATTGGGCGTGTCCCGCAGTGTCGTAGTGCAAGCCTACGATCAACTGCTTGCAGAAGGCGTACTCATCAGTGTGGCGAAAACAGGCTTATATGTTGCCGACGGCCAGCCAATGGCCAAAGTGGCGCCGACGAAACTTCAAACTAACAAACCTGTCCCCCATACTAAGCTATGCCAATTCGACTCGGGTGCGGATGTTCAGATGTTCCCCAAACGGGAATGGGCTGCCAGTATGCGCCGGGCTTGGTTAAACCCCGCTTCGAGTGTGTTGACTGGGGAAGCTACCGGTGGATACGAGCCACTGCAGCGTGCCCTCAGCCAGTATTTACTCCAACTGCGCGGCCTGGAATGCGCCCCAGAGCAAGTATTTATCGTGGCTGGGAATCGCGATGCGCTCGCATTACTGCAACATACCTTGCAAAGAAGCGTGGCCCATTGGTGTATCGAAGACCCGTGTTACCCTCCGATACGAGCAAGCTTTGCCCAGCATCTTACCTTACCCATCGATACGGAAGGTGCACGACCACCGACTGGTTCCAGATGGGCGGCGGTACTTACTCCTTGTCGCCAATACCCATTGGGAATGGCTTATTCCTCCCTTCGGCGGGAGTTATGGCTTAACGCTTTAGCCGCTGAACAAGGCTTTATTATCGAAGACGATTACGACAACGAGTTTATTTACCATGGTAAGCCGCAAGTGCCTTGGTATCAGGTGGCGGCCTTGCGGGGCGTGGCTCAAGAGCGCATCTTTTATGTAGGTAGCTTATCGAAGGTGCTATTTCGTGGTCTGCGCCTAGGTTTTGTCGTGGTGCCCAAGTCTTGGGTAAGCCGGGTGGCCATGAGCCAACAACAGCTCGGTAACGCGGCTTCGTTGCCCTTACAACCGGTGGTAGCGGATTTTATTGAAACAGGCGCTTTTTACCGTCATTTAAATCGTATGCGACGCCACTATCTGCAAAAGCGGGACTACTTATTAGCGTTGCTAGAGCAGCACCTTGCCCCTTGGTTTACCTGGGAACGCCCCAGTGGTGGTATGCACTGCCTGATTTATCTGAAAAACGAATACGCCATCGAGTCGAGGCAAAAGGCTCTGCACCAATACGCTCAGCATCAAGGACTGCATTTATCCTGGTTGGCAGATCACTTCTCCTTGCCGGGGGAGCACCCAAAAGGCCTAGTGCTGGGCTTTACCGCCCCAAGCACCGAGGAGCTAGAGCAATGGGTTAAGCTGCTGGCGAAGGGCATGATAATTGCCTAAATCCAATTTTCTAGGCGTAATGCCGTAACTCGCTCAAATTCCCGAGTGTTGTTCGTGACGAGAATGAGACTTTCACTTCTCGCATGTCCAGCTATGTGTAAATCATTTACTCCTATTGGAGTGCCTTTGCGCTCCAATTCTGCTCGTATTTCACCGTAGTGTGCTGCGGCTTTTTGGCTATATTCCAGCACTTCTAACCTAGATACAAAATCCTCTACCTGTTGAAGATTGTGTTCCGGTTTGGAGCTTTTTTCTACACCATGAAGCAGCTCTGCAAGAGTGATTGAGCTGATACACATTTGCCCAGCATGTAAATTAAATACCCGTAAAGCTTCAATGGGACGACGCTTGATGACATAGATAACGATATTGGTATCAAGCATATATTTCAGCATTAAAAGGATTCCCTTTCTTGTTGATATTGTGATGATCTTTCCTCCATGAAGTCATCTGTCACTCTATCATCACTGAGAAAAAAACTGTCCCAAGTATTTTCCATTGGCGACAGAATCCGATCCTGCCCCACCACACGAACATTGACCTTTTTCACCTCATCGGGAAATCGAGAATCGGCTGGTAACCGAACTGCTTGAGTACGATTATTAACGAAAATAGAACCTACTGACATAGACGTCTCCTTAAGCTATATACATAAAGTATATAGCATGTTCTGAGGGGAGCGCTAGTTTGATTATTAACCTAATTCTGCTTATCCGTGAAACTTATTCGACTCACCAAGTGATTCAAATAGGCTGTTTAATTGCATCATCACATGAGTCGAATACTAGGCAGGCACTTGCTGGGTAATGCAGTGCAAGTTACCGCCGCCTAATAGGATTTCCCGAGCGGGAATGCCTTCTAGGCGATATTCTGGAAAAGCTTGAGCTAAGACAGCCGCTGCCGCACCATCTGTCTTGGCATCTAGTAATGGGTAAAACACTACTCCATTGCAGATTAAAAAATTGGCGTAGGAAGCCGCTAAGCGTTCACCAGCACGACGAACCATGCCGACGCTATCCTGTTGCTTCAATGGGTTATGGTTTGCTATTTGTACCCCATTTGCTTCCTCGGCAGTTAAATATAACGGTCCCGGCATGGGTAATTCGTGGACTTTCAGCGCTCGGCCTTGGGCGTCCTTTGTGGTGTGAAGGATTTCTAGTGCCGTTTGACTAATGGCGTACTGTGGATCGTTCAGGTCGTCACAGACGGTGAGCAGTACTTCGCCGGGGCGGGCAATATGCAATAGGTTATCTATATGGCCGTTGGTTTCATCGTTGTACAGCCCCTCCGGTAGCCATATCACCTGTTGAACTCCGAGATACTGTTGTAAATAGGCTTCGATTTGAGCCTGGTTCAAATGGGGGTTGCGGCTTGGGTGCAGCAGGCATTCGCCAGTGGTATAGACGGTGCCCTCCCCATCGCAATGGATGGAGCCACCTTCTAATATGAATGGCGCATCGTATTGCTGGAAACCGTGAAACTCTGCAATACGGGTGGCAACTTGCTCGTCATCAGACCAGTCATCATACAGGCCGTCCAACTCTCCGCCCCAAGCGTTGAACTGCCAATTCACAGCCCGGCGTTCGCCAGCTTGGTTTGTCACCATAGTCGGTGCGGTATCCCGTAACCAAGCATCGTTATAGGCCATGGGAACGAGTTCAATACGCCCTTGGGACAATGCGCTTTGATCCAGTTGGGTTTTGGCATTCTCGACTTCACTGGGCAAGATTGCCACTTTTACCGCCACAACCTCAGCAAGTTTGTCGATAAAGTAGGAAAATGCCTGCTGCGCGGGTTGCGCATTATGGCGCCAGTTATCGGGGCGTACCGGCCAGGCGATCCATACAGCTTGTTGAGCGGCATGTTCGCCCGGCATAGCGAATCCGTCCTGCTTTGGGGTGGTGAGAATGGTCATTAGCGATTCCCCTATTTGCCCGTCATTGACTGCAATGGGCCATAGTGCTCTGGGCGACGATCGCGGAATAACCCCCAGCATTGGCGTTGTTTGGCAATGGCTTCTAAATCGAAGCTATGCACAAGAATTTCTTCCTGGCGACGGCTGGCTTGCCAGATTAGCTCCCCTCGCTCATCGCAGATAAACGAAGAACCAAAGAAATCGAGGGATAAATCTCGATGTAGGGCTTTTTCGCTACCAATACGGTTAGAAGCGACTACTGGAATCACGTTGCTGGCAGCGTGACCGCGCATGGCGTTCGTCCAATGGGGCATGCTGTCCCAGTCTGGCTGGCTTGGCTCAGAGCCAATGGCGGTTGGGAACAGCAATATATCTGCCCCCATGAGCGCCATGGCGCGGGCAGTTTCAGGGAACCACTGATCCCAGCAAATCCCCACCCCCACTTTACCAAAACGGGTCTGCCAAACCTTGAAGCCCGTATCGCCGGGGCTGAAATAGTACTTTTCTAAATAGCCGTCACTTTCCGGAATGTGGGTTTTGCGGTAGACGCCAAGCAGTTCCCCACCCGCATCAATCATCGCCACGGAATTAAAACGCACCACACCGGCTTGCTCAAACCAGCTAAAGGGCAGCACCACATTTAATTCTTTGGCGAGGGCCTGAAAGCGGGCGAAGGCGGTATTTTCTTCGAGGGTAGTGGCGAGATCCAAATGGGATTCATGTACTTCGATACAGAAATAAGGAGTTTCAAACAACTCTTGAATCAAAATGATGTTAGCGCCTTTGGCAGCAGCAGAGCGAATCAGCTCTTCCGCTTTGGCGAGGTTAGCGGCTTTGTCCCAAGAACAGGCCATTTGAGTAGCAGCGACGGTTACAGTAGTCATAGATATATCCAAATATCAGTCAGGTGCCAAGACATTGTGGTTGGCTGTCGTTATTGGGAGGGATAATACCCTGTGACTCTAAAAACGGTATACCCCCACGGGGGTATGGTCGGCTACTATCAAGTAGACTACCTTTGACTTATCCAACCCTCTGATGGAAACAGTCTCTAACAGCCAAGAGCCCAAGCCGGAAACGAGCGGAGAACCGATTATGAAAACCAAAGCCGAGTGGCAAGCCCTACGGGATACCCTCACCTTCCCAAATCAAGCCTACATCAATGGGGCATTTGTCCCCGCTATTAGTGGTGACACTTTCCCTTGCATTAATCCCGCCGATGAAAGTCTGCTGGCCCAAGTGGCAAGCTGTGACGTGGCCGATGTGGATAATGCAGTAAAAGCAGCCACAGCTAGCTTCAAAAAGGGTGAATGGTCACAGATGGCCCCCGGTAAACGTAAACGTATCCTGCAAAACTGGGCTGACCTGCTGGAGCAACATCAAGATGAATTAGCTCTAATCGACACCTTGGATATGGGCAAATCCATTAGCGAGATGGTCAATATCGATGTGCCTGATTCCATTGATTGCTTGCGTTGGTCTGCAGAATGCATCGACAAGCTGTATGGGGAAATCGCCCCAACGAACCCCAAGAATTTGGCGTTGATTACCCGGGAGCCATTGGGTGTGGTGGCTATCATCACCCCTTGGAACTACCCCCTAATGATGGTGATGTGGAAGATTGCTCCGGCGTTGGCAGCGGGTAATAGCATCATCTTGAAACCGTCGGAAAAGTCCCCCCTAAGTGCATTGCGTATTGCAGAGCTCGCGACCCAAGCTGGGGTGCCGGATGGGGTGTTCAACGTGTTACCTGGCTTTGGCCATACGGCTGGCAAAGCCCTCGCCTTGCACCATGGCATCGGCACCTTGGCATTCACTGGTTCTAGTCGTGTGGCGGGCTTGTTAATGCAATACGCCGGGCAGTCTAATATGAAACGGGTCTGGCTCGAAGCTGGTGGTAAATCCCCGTGTTTAGTATTCGAAGACTGTGCAGATATCAAAGCCGCTGCTCGCGGTGCGGCCTCGGCTATTTTCACCAATCAAGGGGAAGTCTGCATTGCTTGCTCGCGCCTATATGTACAAAGCAGTATCAAAGACGAGTTTATGGCAGCACTGCTAGAGGCCGCTAAAACTTATGTGCCTGGCGATCCGCTCGATCCTGCTACTAAAATGGGGCCCTTAGTGGACAAAGCTCAGCTGGATACGGTCACTCGCTTTATTGAAAGCGCTATCGCCGATGGTGCACAACTGGCCTTGGGCGGTGTTCCAGAATATCAAGCAGGCAAAGGCTTCTACGCCAAGCCAACGATTTTCACCGAGGCCTCCCACGAGATGACCTTCGTGCAAGAAGAAATCTTCGGCCCAGTGTTGGCGGTAATGACGTTCGATACAGAAGAGCAAGCAATTGCCCTAGCCAATGATTCGAAATATGGCCTTGGTGCCAGTATTTGGACGGATAACCTCTCCCGCGCTCACCGAGTAAGCCGCCAGTTAGAAACTGGCATGGTATGGGTGAATACCTGGGGGGATGGGGATACCACGGTACCATTTGGTGGGGTGAAGGCCTCCGGCAATGGCCGTGATAAATCTTGGCACGCCTTAGAAAAATACACGGAAATTAAAAACACTTGGATTCGTTTGGGTTAAGCCTTGCCCAAACTAGTAACCACCCACCGAGGGTGAAGGAGTAACACCATGACGTTCCCGACACATGCAAATTCCTACTACGCGGCTTCTGCCAATGATAAGGCAGAGCGCCCGGTATTCAGTGGCGCTGCGGTTTGTGATGTCTGTATTATTGGCGCAGGTTTTACCGGTATTTCCACCGCACTAAGTTTGGTGGAACAAGGTAAAAGTGTCATCGTGCTAGAAGGTAGTCGCATCGGTTTTGGTGCGTCGGGGCGCAACGGTGGGCAAATTGTAAATAGCTTCAATCGGGACATTGACTACATCACCAAACATTATGGTGCCGAGATTGGCCGTAAGATGGCGGCCATGGCGTTCTCCGGTTCGGAGCTGATACGCCGTCGTATTGAGCAATACAACATCGACTGCGACTTGAAAAATGGTAACGTCTTTGCAGCCTGTAATACCAAGCAATTCAATGAGTTAAAAGAGAAAAAGCGCCTGTGGGAAGCCAATGGACACCAAAGCTTACAGCTGTTGGATCAGGACGGCATCAAGGCCTTTATTGGCAGTGATCGCTATGTGGGTGGTTTATTCGACCCCCTTGGTGGACACATTCAGCCTTTGAATCTGGTATTGGGTCAAGCTCAAGCGGTGGAAGCTCAGGGCGGCAAAATTTACGAGGCTTCTAAAGTCGTGCGTATCGAACATGGTACGCCAGTAAAAGTCGTGACAGAAAATGGTGGCACGGTGACGGCAGAGAAGCTGGTGGTCGCTGGTAACGCCTATGTGTTCGGGCTATTACCAGAGGTAGAGAGTCAAGCCATGCCCTGTGGTACCCAAGTGATTGCCACCGAGCCTTTAGCCCTTGAACTACAACAAAAACTGTTGCCAAAAGATACCTGTGTAGAAGACTGTAACTATTTACTAGACTATTACCGCTTGTCGGGTGACGGTCGATTAATTTATGGCGGCGGCACCACTTATGGTGCCCGTGATCCTGGCAAGATTGAGTCGATTATCGTACCTAAGATGTTGAAAACCTTCCCATTCCTCAAAGATGTGAAAGTGGACTACGCTTGGACCGGTAACTTCTTGTTAACCCTCATGCGTATGCCCCAAGTTGGAAAAATCGGCAACAACGTCTACTACTCCCAAGGTTACTCGGGTCATGGGGTGACCAATGCTCACTTGATGGGGGAGATCCTTGGTGAAGCCCTGATGGGCAATACCGAACGCTTTGACGTATTCGCTGCCTTGCGCCATTTCCCGTTCCCCGGCGGGCGCCTGTTCCGCGTGCCCTATACCGCTGTTGGCGCGGCTTATTACAGTATGCGCGACAAGTTAGGTATCTGATACTGGTCGAAATGCGCTTTTACCTGAGCCATCGGTGGGTAAATTGAGCGGTACACTATCCCCAAGCCAGTAAGCATAGGTGGTGTGCTCTTCCCAGTAATCGCCGGTGACGCCGTGAACAAACACGGTGAGCCCTTGGCGGTGCTGTTCTAACCAAGGAATGAAGTGGTCAAAGTCTGCTTTGGTAAAGCTGACTTGGCAGCTCCAGCGAGGGTGTGGCCCTACGAGCTTTTCGTGAAAGCGGCCCACGGGTAACGCAAGCTCTTGGCGGATCTGGTGGCACAATTGTGCTGCCAGATCACGGCTATCGACATCAAAATAAATGTGCGCATGATAAAGCTCATGCTGATTTATCGGGCGTTTCGATGGTGACATTTACACCTCTTGGGTAAGTGGCTGTAGATACCAGACCACATCTTGGGCCGCGGCGAGGCCACGCATACCACCAGGGATGTCTTCTCGTAGCAACTCCCGCAAGTGATAGGCAGCATCATAATGGCGGGCGACTTCATCGGCGCGTACCGAAAATGGTGGGCCTTGTACTAATTCTTGATCATATTCAAAGGTCAGCAATAATTGCGGTGCCATTTGCGTCAGAGTCATCAGGTGGTCGGTATATTGAGTGCGCAAAGATTCCGGTAGGGCTACCAATGCCGCACGGTCATAAACCGCATCGATAGGACCCAAATCTGCCGCGGTAAGAGCAAAAAAATCCCCTTGGTATACCGTAAGATCCTCATATTGGTAGCAGTTTAGCTCACCACATTGGCGGATTTTCGGTGTCACGCCTAATTCCTCAAACAGCTCGGTTACAGCAATCGGGCTGAGTTCAACGCCAATCACCCCGTGGCCTTGCGCTAGCAACCAGTGCATATCCAAAGACTTACCGCATAAAGGAACGAACACACGGCTGCCCGGTGCTAGGTTAAGAGTAGTTAGGTGTTCTCTCAGGGCGTCATTCACCTCAGCTTGGTGGAAGCCAATGTGTTTGTTTTCCCATTTGTTATGCCAAAAATCTGCGTCCACAAGGAATCCTCTGTTGTCTTTATTCTTAGGGGGCGGTTTTATTCCATTATAAAGGGTTTGCTAATGGATGTGGGCTGCAATCTCTGCTGGCTACTATTGGTTTTCGCGATATGCTCTCGGTGAATGACCAAAGCATCGCTTAAATTGGCTTCGGAAGTGACCGAGATTTTGATAACCAACAGTATTTGCCACTTGCTCTAACGTTCCAGTGCTGTGATGTAGTAGCCAAGCAGCCCGTTCAAGTCGCATTTTCTGGAAATAGGCCGAGGCGGTAAGCTGGAATTGCTGGAGAAATTTTCTATCTAACTGCCGGCGACTGATGCCGATACGGCGACTCACTAACTCCATATCCAAACTGTGGCCAAGCCCCTCACTTAGCAAAATGAGCGCCCGATAAACATGGCGGTCGGTTACGCTGGACTGTTGCTGCCACGGGGTAAATTCCAATGGATTACGGCGCTCCGATACCATCATATCCGCCAAACCTTTGCTGGCTTGCATGGGGTTCATAGTGTGCGCCAGTAAATATTCCGCCAGCTCAATTGCTCCCGTACCGCCACAGGCTGTGGTGATATTGCCATCGGTAACAAATAGTCCCTGCTCCTGCACCTGTACTTTGGGAAACAATTGCTTGAGCTGTGTTTGATGACGCCAATGTAGCATCGCCCGCTTCCCTGTTAAGAAGCCGCAAGCGGCCAGCGTAAAAACCGCATTGTCGATGGCAACCACATGGGTGTTGCGGTGGATTAACGGTTGTAATACAGGCAGCAGCTTAGGGGCGACTGTCAGGGCGGACTCACTGGTACGGCCACCAAACAGCACGACAAAATCAGCCTGACTTAGATCTAGGTCTGGGGTTAGCACTGGAATATCAATACAAGCCCCGCTACTGGCATAGAGTGGTTCATCGAGTAGCTTGCAGGAGTGCCATGTGCAATAGCGCTGGCGGCTGCGGTCATCATCGTCGGCACTGAAACGAAGTTTGTCGGTAAAGCCTGCATAAGGCAGTAACGTCACTTCGGGGAGCAAGAGTAAAACAAAATGCGGTGTCGTCATGATGTCTAAATACAGGCTAAAAATGTCTACTTAGGCTATCAAGAGTTTCACCCAAAGACACTAGCATAGAGCCATCTTTTTGTTGGGGTATGATAATGGATTTTGAACATTGGTTGGCTCTATTCGCTACTTGCGTCGCCTTGGCGGTGAGCCCAGGCCCTAGCTCTACCTATGCCTTGAGCACCTCTATTCGATATGGGCATCGGGCCGGTGTACGCGCCGTTATCGGTAGTGCGACAGGTTTCGCTAGTTTGATTTTTATCGCATTGGTTGGTTTAACCGCACTGGTCGCCACCCTGCCTTGGTTTATCTTGGGGCTAAAGATAGCAGGTGCCATTTACCTACTCTGGCTGGCAGTAAGCCTCTGGCGCCATGCCAAATTCCATAATGAGCCAGCAACGGGTATAAACCAGTGGCACAATACCAAGAAGCAGGCATCCACTCTGGTGCGTGGTTTTTTGATTGCTTTTTCAAACCCTAAAGTCGTGTTGTTTTGGTTGGCTTTTATTCCCTCCATCTTGCTAGTGGAGCAACTCGACGCATGGGATATTGTCATCGTGATTGCCACTTTTGCACTGGTGGAAGCCATCGCCGAATTGCTGTTGGTATGGCTTGGCGCCCGCGCCCAGCGTTATTTACAAAAGCATATGGCACTGATTGATCGGCTCAGTGCCGTGATCTTCACTATCTTTGCGATGATTTTGCTAACCACTTAGCGGTTTAGTTGCCAGATCCATGTGTCAGTCTGAAATGAATCGACTGTGTCGTCGTCTGCTCTCACGATCCCGTCGGCATCTGACAACCCATGGGGCTCGCTCCCCCATAGAATCGCTGAGGATTTCCATCATTGATATCGGAGCGACAAACATGTCTGATTTTATTACCGTTTTGCGTGAAACTTGCCCTACTCCAGTGGTAGATGCGACCAAATGGACCCGTATCGGCGGCGAGCCACACACGGTGAACCTAAACGCTTACCAATCTGCTGATGGCAGCAAAATCATGGGGACTTGGATCTGCACCCCAGGAAAATTTGAAGTGAACTACGACAAGTGGGAATTCTGCCACTTCTTGGAAGGATACTGCATCATCACCCCAGAAGGCGAAGAGCCAAAACACCTAAAAGGTGGCGATGTATTCGTTATCGAACCAGGTATGAAAGGGACTTGGGAAGTGGTTGAAACCGTTCGTAAGTACTTTGTATTTGCTTAATTTTTAGCTTATCCCTCGATTACAGGGGGTAGGTATCAAGTAGTAAAAGCTGGCGGCCGTATATTCGCGGTAGCCAGCTTTTTTTGTTGCTATCGTTGATTTTCAAGTCCATGCCATACCCTAAGGATAATGATGGTCTTGCAATGCAGAGAATAACGAACAATATATTTACCAAAAACAATATCACGAATTTCATCCGGTACTGGTGACATTTGAACCGGAGTGCCCATTTGAGGGAAGTCCAACAACAGTTCGATGCGAGTAACTAGTTCTGTCGCTATTCTTTTCGCTGATATTGGATTGTGAACTGCAATAAACTCTCTCAAGCGCTGTAAATCTTCAATAGCGTCAGCGGTATAGATGAGCTTCACTTATTAGACCTCGGAGCATCCAGTTCTTTTTCCGAGCCCCAGCTATTTAACCAATCGTGTACCTCAATGGCATCCACTAGCTTGCCGTTAGCTGCTGATTCCATTGCGTCCAAGGTTTGCCTCCAGCGTTCCTGCTCTAACTCCTGTTTGTCGATATATTCTGCTAGAGCTTGGCTGATAACCCAACCTTTGCTGCGCTGTAGCCTGCTTGCGATTGCCTCTAACTGCTGTTCAATATCAGCTTGTAAGCGAACAGTTGTAACACCCATAACAACACCCCAAAATTGAAAAAAACAATGTATTACATTGTAGTTAGCTAGGGTCTGAATAGCAATTTGGGGCTCTCAGCAAGGAGCCTGATGCTGAGATTAAGACAAGAGATCTGTCACTTATGTTGTAAGTGTTGCAAGAACAGGTTGAAGATATCCGCTTGGGAGGAGGTGCCGAGGCGGGTATGGATGTTTTTGCGGTGTACTTTTACGGTCTCGGCGCTGATACCTAGGTCATTGGCGATCGCTTTGGAGGAAAAGCCGCGCAGTAGCAGCCCGACGATTTCCCGTTCGCGCTCGGTGAGGCGGTCGGCGGCGAAGCTATCCAATGCTTGTCCCATGGCTTCCAAATTGTCTTCTTGCGTTTTCTCCCCAGTCCATCTCTGTCCTTGCAGTTGCCAAAACTGCTGTACTAGGGCTTCTAGCATGACGAAGAAGCGTTTCAATTGGTTTAGCTCTCGCTGACGGATTGGGCCACTGACTTGGTTGCGCCCTAGGGAAATGGCGCAGGTTTCTGTAGATGACAAGGGGATTAAGAGATTGGTCTCCTCCACTAAGCCAAAGTCTCGGTAACAGGTTTGGTAGTACTCGGTTTGTTCAAACTGGTCTGGCGCTAGTTGGGCGAGTCGGTATACCCCTTGGCAGGTGCCAGTTTCGATAGCGTTAAAAATAGGGTCCAAGACATAAGCATGGGCAAGATAGAAGCGTAAGGTGCTACTTTGCTCCGCTGGGTCTTGAGGGTGCAACAAAATGGGGCGTTTTCGAGGCCGGTAAATCACTACTACTATGGTGTCGAAGTCGCACCAAGTTGCCAGTACCGTTTCTAAGGCTCCTAGAAAACTGAGCTCCGTGATTTGGCGGGTTAGCGTTGCTAAGTCCTGCAATTCTGTTGTTGTGATGGTTGCCACACCCTACTCCTTTCCCCGTAATGGCGCTAAGTTGGCTTATAGCTTGCATTGTTTGTACCACAAGAACCGAATAATGTTTCGCTTTTTTGACGGTTAGCGTATATATATTTAGAAGTGCATACAGCAAACCGCTGGTATGTGGTGCTCAATTCAGTCAATCGACCACATCATTCTCGCACGTTTTTTGTTAGACACATGGTAGCCCCATGTGCAGCTCGGTGGGAGCAACCCACAGTGAAAGGGGCATTTTTATGTCGGACGCATTAACACAACACAATACAGAATTTGATTTATTCATCACGGATTTAAACGGTAATTTGCGGGGTAAACGTATCCCAGCCAGTGGCCTGAAACATGTTATGGAAGAAGGGGTTAAACTGCCTCGTTCGGTAATTGGTTTCGATAACTGGGGGGACGACGTACTCGACAACGGGTTGGTCTTTGAAACCGGTGATAGCGACGGTATTTGCTTCCCGGTACACAGCGCGCCGATCCCCGTGCCTTGGGCAGAAACCCCACGGGCGCAGCTATTGGCGATGATGTATGACGCCACCGATGGTTCACCGTTTTACCCAGATCCGCGCCAACTTCTGTGCAGTATTGTCGCCCGCTATAAAGAGAAAGGTTGGACGCCGGTTGTCGCTACGGAGTTGGAATTTTACCTGTTAGACGGGGAATCAGAAGCCAAGCGCCGTCCAACTCAGCCGGTCGTCAACGAGGGTAATGGTCGCCGCCTGAGTATGACGGACTGTTATTCCATCGAAGAAATGGATGGTCTAGAAAGCTTCTTTGCCGAAGTGCGTAAAGACTGTGAGGTTCAGGGCATCCCGGCAGATACTATCGTTTCGGAATTAGGTCCCGGTCAGTTTGAAATCAACATGAAGCACACCGCTAATGCGGTCGAAGCAGCGGATCATGCCATCATGTTTAAGCGCTTGATCAAAGGAGTTGCCCGGCGCCACGACTTCGGCGCTACCTTTATGGCGAAGCCTTATCCGAGAAAGAGTGGCAGCGGCTTCCATGTGCATTTCTCATTGCTCGATGAGCAAGGCAATAACGTTTTCAACGATGGCACCGATGAAGGCTCCTCTTTATTACAAAATGCTGTGGCTGGCTTGTTGGCCCATATGGCGGATTGTATGTTGGTGTTTGCGCCCCATATGAACTCTTACCGTCGTTTCCAAAATGGTGCCCACGCACCGACTTATGCCAGCTGGGGCTATGAAAACCGCACGGTTGCGGTACGTATTCCAGAAAGTGACGAAGACGCTCGTCGTATTGAACATCGAGTCGCTGGTGCAGATGCAAACCCTTATCTGGTTTTAGCCGTAGTATTGGCAGCTGCTTTGCATGGATTAGAAGCCGAATTGACGCCACCAGAGCCGATTACTGGGGATGCTTATGCGGCTGCTGAGGATTACGAACCGCTACCAAATCGTTGGGAATTAGCGACGGAAAGCTTCTTGGAAAGTGGCTTTTTGAATGAGTATTTAGGCCCAGAGTTTGTGCGCGTGTTTGGCGCGGCGAAACTGCAAGAACAACAGAAAATTTACGGTCGTATTTCTGATGTGGAGTATGAAGCGTATTTATAAAAAAATTGTTTACCGAAACCCCATCTCAGTATACAAATCGCAACTATTGATTTGCCACTGAGGTGGTGCCTCTAGGAGAGCCCTTAAATGAAACGTACTGCTTTGAGTTTGTGTGTTGCCGGTGTTTTTGGATGGTCTTCTTTAGCTGCGGCGGAAGACGTAGTAAACGTATACAACTGGTCGGATTATATTTCCGAAGGTGCCCTAGAGCAGTTCACTGCCGAGACGGGTATTAAGGTGAACTACGATGTCTACGATTCGAACGAAGCCTTGGAAGCTAAGTTAATGGCGGGTGGTTCTGGCTACGATGTGGTGATGCCATCGAACTCCTTCTTTGAACGTCAGGTAAAAGCGGGCGTATTCCAGAAGATCGATAAGAGCAAGTTAGCCAATATTGGGAATGTGGATGCCACCTTGGCATCGCAAATTGCCTTGCATGATGCAGGTAACCAACACAACGTACCGTACGCTTGGGGCACCATTGGCATCGGTTACAATACTAAGATGATCGAAGAGCGTCTAGGCACAGCCGATGTGGATTCTTGGGATCTGCTATTCAAGCCAGAAATCGCAGCCAAGCTGAAAGATTGTGGTATTGCGGTTTTAGACTCACCAGCGGAAGTCATGTCAGTGGTGAACAACTACCTTGGCCAAGATCCGAACTCGGAAGATACCAAAGTATTAGAAGCGTCAGCTGAGCTGCTTAAGGGCACCCGCGACAACATCAAATACTTCCACTCTAGCCAGTACATTGGCGATCTTGCCAATGGTGATGTGTGTGTTGCAGTTGGCTACAACGGCGATATTTTGCAATCTCAGGCCCGTGCGGAAGAAGCAGATAACGGCGTTGATATTCGTTACGTGATTCCAAACGAAGGTACTCTAGTTTGGTTTGACTTGATGGGTATTCCAGCGGATGCACCTCATCCAGAGGCAGCTCACAAGTTCATCGACTTCATCTTGAAGCCAGAAATCGCTGCCGCTATCTCTAACTATGTTTGGTACGCTGTGCCAAATACTGCTGCTGAGCCTTTATTAGACCCAGAAGTGGCTGAAAACAAAGGGGTTTACCCAACGCAGGAAGTAAAAGAGAAACTTTACGTGCAAGTGGCACATACTGCCCGTTTTGACCGTTCACTTACCCGTGCTTGGACAAACATCAAGACTGGTCGTTAACAGACCGGATTTGGGTATGAGCTGGCGGAGTGTTATGCTTCGTCAGCTCCACGTAACATTTTTTGCTAAGGTTGGGGCATG
Source organism: Maribrevibacterium harenarium (assembly GCF_006385675.1). Taxonomy (GTDB): domain Bacteria; phylum Pseudomonadota; class Gammaproteobacteria; order Pseudomonadales; family Marinomonadaceae; genus Marinomonas; species Marinomonas harenarium. The sequence goes on from NZ_VFRR01000002.1 coordinate 140,593, forward strand.
ACGGACACCACTACTGCACAAGACGCTTCCCTCGCATTGCCAAGTTGGCGCCAAAAAGACGCCAAGCCACTGGTTCAAATCGAAGAAATTACCAAACAGTTTGGTGACTTTCGCGCGGTTGATGCGGTTTCCCTAGATATTTACGAAAACGAATTATTCTGTTTGCTGGGCGGCTCTGGCTCCGGCAAAAGTACCCTGTTACGTATGCTTGCTGGGTTCGAAACCCCAACTTCTGGGCGGATTCTAATTGACGGGGTGGATATGTCCCATATTCCGCCCTGGGAACGTCCGGTTAATATGATGTTCCAAAGTTATGCCCTGTTTCCCCACTTAACAGTCGAAGATAACGTTGCCTTTGGTTTGCGCCGAGAAGGGGTCAAAGGCGCCGAATTAAAACGCCGTGTGAGTGGTATTTTAGACATGGTGCAGCTGGGTCATTTGGCGCGCCGCAAACCTAATCAGCTGTCTGGTGGTCAACGTCAGCGGGTGGCCCTTGCCCGAGCGGTGGTGAAACAGCCGAAGCTGTTGTTATTGGACGAACCCCTTGGCGCGTTGGACAAAAAACTGCGGGAAGAGACCCAGTTTGAATTGATGCGTTTGCAAGAAGAGCTAGGCATTACCTTTATGGTGGTGACCCATGACCAAGAAGAAGCTATGACCCTAGCGACCCGTATCGGGGTAATGAACCAAGGCATCATTGTCCAAACCGCCGAGCCCCATGATGTTTATGAATACCCTAACAGTCGCTTTGTGGCCCAGTTCATCGGTAACGTGAACCTATTTGATGGGGTGGTCATGGAGGACGAAATTGACCGGGTAACGATTCAATGTGATGCCATCGAAGGCTTGGTAGAGATTGGTCATGGTATTAGCTGTGCACCAAACCAAGAAGTAGCCGTCGCGATTCGCCCCGAGAAAATTCGTTTAAGTCGTGAAGCTCCAGAGCAAACTACCAACCTTGCCAAAGGTATGGTGCTGGATATTGCTTATATGGGCAGCCAGTCTATTTTCCGTATTCGCTTGAACTCTGGCCAAGAAGTGCGTGTTACCCAGCCGAATATGTCGCGGGATACCAGTAACCGCATTATGTGGGATGAGCAGGTCTATCTTGCTTGGGATGCCTACAGCTGTGTGGTACTCACGTCATGATGGGGGCTAACGAATCCATCGTCCAGCCTCGTCGTTCGTTGCTGAGTCGCTTCGGCGAACTGCGTCTCGGGCGCACCGCCGTGATCTTGATCCCCATGCTATGGTTAGCGGCATTTTTCTTTATTCCATTTTTGGTGGTGTTCAAAATCTCCTTAGCGGAGGCAGCTATAGCGGTGCCGCCCTACTCCCCATTATGGGAGTGGGATGGCGACAATGCGTTTGGCACCTTGCGTATCAACTTTGGCAATTATCTGTTTTTGTTTGAATCACGCTTTTACTTGGATGCGTATTTAAGCTCTATCAAGATCGCTGCGATATCAACCTTGATTACGCTCGTTGTTGGCTTTCCGATGGCCTATTTGATCGCCAAAAGTCAATCGACGATGCGTACACTGCTACTGGCACTGGTGATTTTGCCGTTCTGGACGTCGTTCCTACTGCGTGTTTATGCCTGGATGGCGCTGCTAAAGAAAAATGGCCCGGTGAATGAAGTGCTGATGGCGCTGGGTGTGATTGATCAACCGTTGCAGATTCTACAGACCGATTTTGCAGTGTATCTCGGCATTGTGTACACCTATCTGCCATTTATGATTTTGCCCCTATACACCACATTGGAAAAAATGGACTTGAGCCTAATTGAGGCCGCTCAAGACCTAGGTGCCAAGCCCTATCAGTCGTTCTTCTTAGTTACACTGCCTCTAGCTGTGCCAGGGATTATCGCTGGCTGCTTGTTGGTATTTATCCCGGCCGTGGGTGAGTTCGTGATACCGGCGCTGCTTGGAGCCTCTGATACCCTAATGATAGGTCGCGTGTTGTGGGATGAATTCTTCCTCAACCGGGATTGGCCGTTGGCATCATCGGTGGCGATTATCATGCTGATCGTGTTGGTTGGCCCGATTATGTTTATGCGCAGCCGCAATAAGGAGGCCATGTAATGAAAGGTACCTCTTGGACATTGCGGCTTAGCGCCGGGGCCGGATTTGTATTTTTATACGCCCCCATCATTGCCTTGATCATCTACAGCTTTAACGAATCCAAACTGGTGACCGTTTGGGGAGGCTGGTCGATCAAATGGTATGTGGAGTTATTCCAAAACGAGCAAATCATGTCGGCAGCTTGGGTAAGTCTCAAGATTGCCTTTATTTCGGCGACGTTGGCCGCAGTTTTGGGGACGTTGGCCGGTTTTGTATTAAGTCGCTTCGGGCGCTTTCGCGGCAAAACCATGTTGGCGGGCTGGGTGACAGCCCCTCTAGTCATGCCGGAGGTCATCACGGGTTTATCCCTGTTGTTGCTATTCGTTGCCATGGAAAATATGTTTGGCTGGCCGGCAGGACGTGGCTTAACCACCATCGTAATTGCCCATACCACTTTCTGTTTGGCCTATGTGGCAGTGGTGGTGCAGTCCCGTTTAGCCACCTTGGACGACACCTTAGAAGAAGCGGCAATGGACTTGGGGGCGAAGCCCGTCACCCTGTTTTTCCTGATTACTTTGCCACTGATTGCCCCAGCTATTTTGGCCGGTTGGTTGTTGGCCTTCACCTTATCCCTTGATGATCTGGTGATTGCGAGCTTCGTCTCTGGGCCGGGGAACAGTACGTTGCCAATGGTGATTTTCTCTAAAGTACGTCTTGGCGTGACGCCAGAGATCAATGCACTGGCAACACTGATGATCGGCATTGTGATGATTGCGGTGATCGCGGCGGTATTTTTAATGCGCCGTCAACAGAAGCAAGTTGCTCAAGAAGATTAAGGAGCAGAACGGATGATGAAAATCGGCTTGTTAGCGGCGGGTGTCACCCCTGATGCGTTGCAACCCCAATACCCAACCTACGCGCAAATGTTTGCCTTGCAGCTGCAAGCCTACGAGGCCAGCTTTGAGTTTGTCACCTACGATGTACGCTTGGGGGAATTTCCGGCCTCCAGTAGTGACTGTGATGCTTGGCTGATTACCGGCTCCAAAGCCGATGCTTACGGTGACGAGGATTGGATTTTGCGCCTCTGTGACCTGATTCAAGACATCGACCGCAACGGCCAAGTATTAGTGGGTATTTGCTTTGGTCATCAGATCATTGCTCGGGCGTTGGGCGGCAAAGTAGAGAAATACCAAGGGGGCTGGGGTGTTGGCGTTCATCAATACCAAGTACAGCAAACCATCCCAACCTTACCGCAAACCCAGACCCTGTCCCTGTGTGCCTTCCATCAGGATCAAGTGGTTGAAAAGCCCGCTAAGCTCACCACCTTCCTTAGCAGCCCTTTCTGCCAACATGCCGGGCTGGTTTACGCCGATAAAATCCTCACCTTCCAAGGGCACCCAGAGTTTTCTAAGCAATACGAAGGGGACTTGTTGCAGCTCTATGCGGGAGTTACCGTACCGGATGACATTGTCGCCAAAGCGCAACAGTCTCTAGTGGAAAACAGCATTGATTCACCGCAGCTCATGGCGTGGATTGCGCAGTTTCTGAAAGGCACTCACTGATATCTTCAGCTAGTCCCGATCTTTGGGGCTGGCTTGTCTCACTTTTTTCCTTATGGTAGGGAATTTCACCCTTTTGGGTGAAGAACGACTCGACCAATCCGCTTACTCTCCTTATTTGATGCTTTGACCTGCCCCTTTCATCAACTAAAGGAAGATGACCATGATAAGAATGTTACTTGTCTCTGCTGCTGTGAGTGCAGTAGGGGCCTTCTCAACTCTCAGTTATGCAGAGGAAGTGTTTGACCCAAGTTCCGTCCCTTGTGCGCTATCCGCTGGTGATTTTAAAAAAATGTACGTTGGCACCATCGGAGATTACGAATGGAAAAAGGGACTGGCTCAAGTCAGCAAAAGCACCGGTTTTTATGATGTGCACAACATTACTCCTAACGGCAGCAATGCTTGTCAGGTGGAATTACAGCAACATCAATGCCTGACCCTATTTTTAGATGAGAATTGGGAAGATAAGTTTGGCACCAACTCTGGGGAGTTTAGTTGCGTCAATCTACGTACAGGGGAAGCCATCGCTGCTGGGGATTTAGCCTATCAAAATAGCGTGCAAGAGCGCATGATCAAGATGCGTTGCCCCCATGGGTCCGAGATATCAGACTGTAGCAATGATTCGAACAGCAAGCGTGGTAACGACTTCCGCGCCCAAGTGCTAGCACCGAATAATTGGGAAATGGAGTCGGTCTGCGCGGGGCATATTCGCGAGCCGCGTTACTTTAGCGGTGGCAAAGTCGGAGACCGAGCTTTGTGCGCAATTACCAATCAACAGGGGGAAGCCCTTTACAAGGTGATTATTCCGATGGAATACGCCCACAATCAGCCGCTCAAAAAACTCGATGGGGAAACGGTTTCCTATCGACCCAAAGCGGTGCAGGTCGACATGAGTGACCAAGGGGCGAAAGATGCTCTCTTTATGCCCGAAACAGCACTGGAAAGTATGGTAGAAGGCACACCAGAAGAAGTGCTCGCCATTACGTTGCGTTGTACTTCACGTATGTTCACCCTGATGGAACAAAGCGGCGAGGCAGAGGACAAGATTGAACAAGTGCGCCGCATCACGGCCGAGCGCATCAGCCAGTGGGGAAGCCAACGTAGCGTTGTTATTCCTGGCACCGAAGGGGCTGATCAAGCAGAACGTTTGTATCAATTAGCCGGGAACCACGCCCAGCGTTATGGTAACGTTGAAGGCCCAGCTGGACTAAAAGCCGATACGCAAAGCTGCATTCCGTTGTATCAGCAAACCGGCTTATTTTAACGCAGAGCATACGGCTCGTTGGCACAGCGGGCCGTTTGCAAGAGGGAAAACACTCGGGTATGAAGCCTAACTCACCATCTCAGTTTCTTAAAAGTCACCCCTTAGCCGGGCAAATTCGGCGCGAATTGCACCAGACTTTTATTCAGGAAATGGTATCACGCATGCCATTTTCGTTTCTGACGTTGATGGCCATTGGTTATTTTTTTAATGACGCCAATTCGCTTAGCGTGATGTCTATTTGGAGTGGCTTTGCCGGTTTAGTTGGGCTTGTCTCTTTCTTCGTGCTACGGCGTCACAAGCGCTTTTTAGACTCTCATGATGAATATACCTATGAGAGTTATCAACGCTGGCGCATGGCGGTCTATGGCATCGCTATTCTATGGGGCTCCCTATACAGCTCCGTGCCTTTGTTGTTTTTCCCAAATGCTAACGAGGTGGAAATCATCACCGTGGTGATTGTGTTGATCCTCAATGCGTCCATTCCCTCTATGACCAAGGGGAATGACCCTTGGGTCTACATCTTGTTTGTCGTTCCGGTATTTTCCTGTTTTACCTGGCAAATTTACCATTTGGGGGTAGAGCAATATTGGCTGCTTACCATCATGGTGCCTATCGCTTGCGCCAGTTTGGTATTGTTCAGTCTGATGACCCATAAAGACCAGATGGAGCATACAGCGTTGCGGATCCTCTACAAAGAATCCGAGTTAAAAGCGGTAAAAGCCAATCTAGAAAAAACGCGCTTTCTGGCGGCGGCCAGTCATGATTTACGCCAGCCTATGCAGGCAACAAGTTTGTATTTAGGTGCCATCCAGCCGGGACAAGTCAAAGGTGATGGTCAAATCTTGGTAAATAAAGCGAAGCAAGCCGCCATCAGTGGCAATCGCTTGTTAGACAAGCTGCTGGATATTTCAGCATTAGACGGCAACGGTGTACGGCCCAATATCCAAGCCCTATCTGTCCTGCCCATATTACAGAATTTAGCTGACGATTATGCGCTATTGGCTCAATCCAAGGGACTGCTTTTCGACGTGGATAAAGTGGATGTAAGGGCCTGCTTTGACGAGGAGTTTCTCACGGAAATACTACAAAACCTACTGTCTAATGCTTTCAAATTTACTGAGCAAGGCTGCATCAAAGTTCGCTGTGATGTACAGGAAAACGAGCTCAATATTCACGTCCAAGACACCGGTATAGGGATGAGTAAGGTCAGTCAAATCCATATTTTTGATGAGTTTTACCAAGTCCAGCAAGACGGAGCGCAGCAAGAAATTGGTATGGGGTTGGGGTTATCCATTGTGAAGCGTTTATGTGTTCTGCAAAACCTAGAAATCAGACTTGAATCTACAGTAGGCAAAGGAACGACCTTTACCCTAACTTTGCCTTTAGCGCCCTAAATAGGGAGGGGAATTTAAAGCAAATTCAATTCTTTAGCTTTGAGCAAGCAGTCGGTGCGGCTACTAGCGCCGAGTTTTTCGTACATCATACGGATATGGGTTTTGATGGTGTTCTCACTTAAACACAGCGTGTCTGCTACTTGTTTAGTGGTAGCCCCTTTTTCTAGTAGTTCTAAAATCGAGTATTGGCGTTCTGTAAGCAAAAGTTTTTGCTGTTCAAACTGGGCTAATTGCTTGGCATAGCGCGGCGTACACACCCAATCTTCACCATGTAAAATGCGGTCAGCAAAGCTCAAAATGTCCATCGCTTCCGATTCTTTGGTGATGTAGCCACGCACACCTAACTTGCGTAAAGCATCCGCTTGCTGTGGCTGGAAAATTGCCGAGCAAATCATGATTTTCTCAGCGCCCGCTTGGGTGAGGTGTTGAAACAAGTCGGTGCAACTAGTCTCTGGTATCTGTAGATCGAGAATCACCAGTTCGTACTCTTGGTGTCCAAGTCGAGCAATGACATCGGTTGCGGTGATGGCAATATCGACATTTAGTCCTGGACGTAACATGGACAAGGTGATCGCTAATGCATCGGCAAACATGGCATGGTCATCGACAACAAGCCAATTTCCGTTATAGGTATTCATGGGACGGGAAACATCCTTTTATTGATTGTTCCGAATATAAGGAAAAATTAATGGACGTCTAAATACTAGCCATAACATGTCCATGTGGCTATAAAAAAAATGAATCCATTTTCGAGCTAAGAATTAAGATGGTGGGAAAGCAAGCAGGCCAACATCCGCTTTAAGTCCTCTAAGGTAGCGTTGGAGCGGCGTGGGTTCTGGTTGACGATCACCAAAAAGCTACTGTGAGTGATTTCCAGATAGTGGCGAGCGATACGCTCCCGCTCCCGCGGGTGTTTGTCGATACCAAGGCGCTTAAACGCTTTGGCCATTTGGCTAATGACCAGCTCGTCATGGGTTTCATCTAGCTCTCGCAATTCCGGTACGGAAAACATGGCCTGAACCAAGGGTAAAATGGCCTTTTGCTGGCGATAGGTACGCAGGTTCAAGGCAACAGCTTTGTCGATAAAGTCCTCTAGGGGCATCGCTTCCAAAGGCCAAGTATGAATTTCAGCCATGACTTCGGCGATGCTATCCAGCCATTGTTTGCCCATGGCATAGAGAATGGCGTGTTTATTCGGGAAGTAGTGATACAAGGCACCGACAGATATGCCTACTTCTTTGGCAATTAGCGCCGTATTCATGTCGGCCAGCCCCATGGTCACCAAGAGCTCGCTCGTGACATCCAAGATTTCCTGGGTACGCTTTTTCGAACGTGACTGTACCGGGGCACTACGGGGTGCCGTGGGTTGCATGGTTTTCTTGTTGCCAGCTGCGCTCATATGGTGCTACCTGAAATAGTCTCTCTACCTAATGGTAAGTGATCGGTAGTAGTGCCTCTAAAGTGAGGTCAAGCATAGCACAGCCGTTAGGGGAGTCTATCTAGCATGGCGTAATAGAGCATGCCGGCGACTAAACCGGGCCAGCGCAGTAACGTGCCGCCGGGGAAGTCTCGCATCGGGATGTGTGCAAACACATCCATTTTTTCCATCGAGCCTTGCACGGCTTTGGCAAAGATTGCTCCAGCGTAGGTCGCCAGTGCCACCCCATGGCCAGAGTAGCCTTGGGCAACAAACAGGTTCGCCGAGTCGCGACGAATATCTGGCATACGGTTGAGGGTGATGGCAAGTGTGCCACCCCAAGCGTAATCGATCTTATAGTCGGCGAGCTCGGGGTACACCTCAGCCATATGGAGCTGGACAAAGCGGGCAATATCTTTGGGGAAGTTAGGGGAATAGTTTTCTCCGCCGCCCCATAACATGCGTCTATCTTCCGATAGGCGGAAATAGTTCACCACAAATTTGCTATCGGCCACGGCGACTCGATTGGGGTTGATACGGTCGGCGACTTCTTGCGGCAGTGGTTCAGTGGCAATAATAAAGTTATTGATCGGCATAATACGCCGTGCCGACGGCTGATGTAGCTTGCCCAAATACCCATTACAGGCCAGTAAAATCGCCTTGCAGCGCACTTTGCCATGGGCAGTAGTGACGCTTGGCGTTGCTCCATCTTCATAGCTAAGTACCGGGGAATGTTCAAATAGCTGGGCCCCGTGACCGCTTGCCGCTTGCGCCATACCTAGGACAAAGTTCAGGGGATGAACGTGGGCCCCGTCACGAAACAGCAGGCCCCCTTGATAGTAATCGTTACCTAACTGCTCTGTCATTTGTGGTGCATCTAGGTAGTCGACCGCATCATAGTTCAGTACTTGGTGGTGATAGTCCGCTTCCTCTTGCATGGCTTTGGCATGCTTAGCTTTATTGGCGGCATGCAGTACGCCAGGGGTGAGATGACAGTCGATTTGATAACGGGTTACCAGTTGTTTTACCAGTTCGACCGCATCCACCGAGCTTTGCCATAACTGATCGGCACAGTCTTTGCCTACCATTGGGATAAGCTCGTCGTGACCTTTATTATGTCCGGGGCACATCTGCCCACCGTTACGCCCTGATGCCCCCCAGCCAATCTGGTGCGCTTCGAGCAAGACAACCCGGTAGCCCGCTTCCGCTAAATGCAATGCGGCACTGACTCCGGTAAAGCCACCGCCAACGATACAAATATCGGTGTCACAATCCCCCGATAAACTAGGCAAGGCTGGGAATGGGATGGCACTGGCGGCATAGTAAGAGGGCGCGTGGTCTGTCAAAATCATCGTCCTCGCAGACTGGTGGGCGAAAAAACGGTCATCCGCTAATCAATAGTTGATTTTGTGGCCTGACTAAAATATGGTCATAAACCGAACATTTATTCGGATTAGTGCAAAGCATAAACAATTCTATCACCAGCGCAACCCGATATTGGCACAAAATGACCTATCACAGTAACAAGGTGAGTTATGACGGAACTTGAGGCGTTTTTTAGAGAACACGGTATTACCGAAGTGGAGTCCACGTTGCCGGACATGACAGGTAACGCCCGCGGTAAGTTCTACCCGACGTACAAATTCTTAGCAGAGCGCTCGGGGCGCATTCCAGAAACCATTCTGGTACAAAGCGTTACCGGCGATTGGGCGGATAATCACTATGATTTAGTGGACGCCAGCGACCGAGATATGATTTTAAAACCCGATCCAAATACAGTGCGCTTGGTGCCGTGGGCGGAAGAACCTACCGCTCAGATTATTAACGATTGCTACAACACCGCAGGCGAGCCACATCCATTGGCGAGCCGCAATATCTTGCGTCATATTCTGTCTTTGTATGAAAAAGAGGGACTAAAACCCATTATTGCGCCGGAAGTGGAGTTCTACCTCATTCAACCGGACACGGATCCCGACTATGAATTGAAGCCTGCCGCTGGGCGCTCCGGCAAACGGGAAACGTCCCGCCGCTCCTACAGTATTGATGCGGTGAACGAGTTTAACGGCATTATTGATACGGTCTACAGTTACTGTGAAGCTCAGAGCTTAGACGTGGACACCCTGATTCATGAATCGGGCGCCGCTCAGATGGAAATTAACTTTATCCACGGGGACCCCCTCGATCTGGCGGATCAAGTGTTTGTGTTCAAACGAACGCTGCGGGAAGCGGCCATGAAGCACGGTATCTACGCCACCTTTATGGCGAAGCCCATGAAGGACGAGCCGGGCAGCGCTATGCACATCCACCAAAGCCTAGTGAATGCGGAAACCGGTGCCAATGTGTTCAACGACAATGGACAGCCGAGTGAAATGTTCTATCACTACTTGGGTGGTTTACAACATTACACGCCCAATGCCATTAGTTTCTTCGCGCCAAACGTCAATTCCTACCGTCGTTTCTCCCCAGAAATGGCCGCGCCGATCAATATGAAGTGGGGCTTCGATAACCGCACCGCGGGCTTGCGCATTCCGTATTCCGTGCCAGAGGCAACGCGCATCGAGAACCGTTTCCCTGGTGCCGATTGCAACCCTTACTTGGCAATTGCGGCGACTTTAGCCTGCGGCTATTTGGGTATTAAGGAGAAGCTACGTCCTACTGAACCTACGGAAGGCAAAGAGCCGCCATCGGAATATCAGGAAGTGGAAATTGCCCGAACGCTGGAAGAGGGGCTACGCTTGTTAGAAGACTGTGATCCCCTTAGAGAAATCATGGGTGAGCACTTTGTGCGCGCCTTTGTGGGCGTAAAACGCAGTGAATTTGAAACCTTTAACCGGGTGATCAGCTCTTGGGAGCGTGAGCACCTGTTGCTCAATGTTTAACTCAAGTTGTAACGAGGTGACGACGGCTGACTCAGCCGCCTGATGAATGTATTTAACCCAAAAAGGAAGCGAACGATGACGATGAAAATGGCATCCCTAAAGCGTGTCTTGCCACTGGCAACGGTAGCTTGTGCAGTGAGTTTGGCAACATCCGGTGTGATGGCACAAACACTGAAATTCTACAATTGGTCGGATTATATCGCCGAGGACACCATCGACCGTTTTGAAGCCGAAACTGGCATTGAAGTGGTGGAAGATGTGTTCGACTCTAACGAAGTGTTAGAGGCCAAACTGCTTGCCGGTAACTCTGGCTACGATTTGGTAGTGCCAACCGCTTCCTTTATGGGTCGACAAATTCAGGCCGGGGTGTTTGACCCGCTGGATAAAAGCAAGTTACCAAACTTGAAACACATTGACCCTGAGTTGCTGTCCTATTTGGAAAATCTTGATCCCGGTAATACCCATGGAGTGCCGTACCTATGGGGTACTACAGGCATTGGTTATAACGTGGACAAGGTCAAAGAGGTCCTTGGCGAAGATGCGCCAGTGAATAGCTGGGATCTAGTGTTAAAAGTTGAAAACATGGAAAAGCTGGCCTCCTGTGGCGTCATGTTCCTCGATTCCCCAGATGAGCTTTACCCGCTGACCCTCAACTACCTGGGCAAAGACCCCAACAGCCGTGATGCCAAAGACTATGCCCTGACCAGTGAAGGGGTGCAACTACTGAAAAGTGTGCGTCCTTATGTTAGCCAGTTCCACTCCTCTCAATACATTAGCGCTCTTGCGAATGGCGAAATTTGTGTCGCTATCGGCTGGTCCGGCGACATCATCCAAGCCCAAGACCGTGCTATCGAAGCGGATAATGGCGTGAACATCGAATACAGCATTCCTGAGGAAGGCACGCAGGTATGGTTTGACATGCTGGCCATCCCCAAAGATGCCCAAAACAAAGACGCAGCCCATCAGTTTATCAACTTCCTGCTACGTCCTGATGTAATCGCCGACATCTCCAACTACGTGGCCTACGCCAATCCGAACTTGGATGCTATGGAACTACAAGACGAGGAGATTCAAACCAACGCGGGAATTTACCCATCGGCGGAGGTGCGCAAAAAACTCTTCGTGCAAAAACTACGTGCTCTGCGTACCGAACGTTTAATGGTGCGCCTGTGGACGGATATCAAAACCGGTCGCTAATTGCGCTAGCAAAATCTCTATCCAGCCCCGCGCTGGATAGAGACCTCTACTGACTCCCCGCTCATTTTTGGTGAAGAGCTCTAAAGTTCTTTGTCCCCGCTGCAACGGACTATCCCAATCACGCTGTTGCGATTAAACTTGCGCCACTTTTTAAAACACCAACCGTCCAATTGAAAGGAGTGGCACCATGTCACAATTTGAAAACGTAACCCTAGTGAAAGCCGCCAACATCTACTTTGACGGTAAAGTGACTAGCCGCACCGTGCTCTTCGCCGACGGCACACGCAAAACCTTGGGCATCATGATGCCTGGCGACTACGAATTCGGCACCGAAGCGGCTGAGCTAATGGAAATCATGGCCGGTGAAATGGACATCCTATTGGCTGGCGAAAGCGAATGGCAAACCATCAAAGGCGGCGAGTCCTTCAACGTACCAGCGAACTCCTCCTTCAAACTGCAAGTGAAAACCGTAGCGGATTACTGCTGTTCTTACCTGTAATTTATCTATCTCGGTTAGACCATAGAACCGATCCAGTTCACGGGGATTGGCGTATATGTCCTTGTTAATTGTTTAACAAGGACATTCCCATGCGTAGTTTTTTTTGGCTAGTAAGCAGCCTTATTCTTCTCACTGGCTGTACCACGGCACCGAAAGGCATCACGCCGATTACGGATTTCGAATTGTCTCGCTACCTTGGCACTTGGTATGAAATTGCCCGGCTCGATCACAGCTTTGAGAGAGGTCTCGCGCAAGTAAGCGCTAACTATAGTCTGCGTGAAGACGGTGGGGTGAAGGTGATTAACCGCGGCTTCAACGTCGCGGAGCAAGAGTGGGAGCAAGCCGAGGGTAAAGCCTACTTTGTGAAAGATCCGACTACTGGTCATTTAAAAGTGAGTTTCTTTGGCCCATTTTATGGGGCTTACGTCATTTTTGATTTAGATAGCGACTACCAACAAGCCTATGTTGCCGGGCCAGATCGATCCTACCTTTGGTATCTATCCCGTACCCCCATCGTGTCTGACGAAGACAAACAACGATTTTTGACGAGAGTAAAAGCCGAGGGCTTTGATACCAAGGAATTGATCTTTGTTGAGCAAACACCCCCCTAGTTTTTCACTTACTTCCCAACAGAAAATACGGTCCTTAGAACCTCACTTTGCCAATTAAAGTAAGGGTTGTAGGTCAGTCGAGCATGGACTTTGCCTTCCTCCTGATAACCCCAAGCGGAATACCAAAGCTCCGCACCATTTTCACAAGCTGCTGTTTGCGCCTCGTCTTGGCTGTTCCGGCAAATCTTCACGCTACCATCGCGCCCATACAAAGGGTTATCCGGCGCAAAGAGTACGCCCATATGGGAAAACTGGCTGATACGTTCTTCCGGTAAATAGTCGGATTTCACCAGTATACGCTCTGATTGCTGAACACCTTCTGGCAACTGCCCATACCAAATCAGGCGACTGCTTGGGTGGGGGAATTGGGTTTGAAAAACCTCCAAGAGATAGCCAGTGTCCAGTACGGAATCATGTTCAGACACCACCATCAATACCGGTCGATGTAAGGGCTGCTCCAGCAACTGTTGGGCGAGAGCGCTAGTTCGATGATATTGGGCAAAGCCATTGGTGGGCATGTTCATATAGCGCACGGGGGCAGGTAGTGTTTTACGCGCTTCGGGGTCGAGCAACCATGGCTTGAATGGCGCCAGTAATGGTGTAACCCATTGCAATGGCACACTGCTTTTAAAGCCGGGGGAAAATAGCGCCAGTCCAGCCACCTCTGGATGCTGTACCGCGTATTCCAAAATCAAATTGGCACCAGTCGAAAAGCCACCAAGGTAAATCGGCCCATCCACATCGGATTGCAAGGCTTGGGCTTGTTGATGCACCACGGCCAGCCAGTCCTCTGCTTTGACATCCAGCATATCCGCCGGTGTGGTGCCATGCCCCGGCAACAATATGGATCGGGCGAGGAAGCCTTGTTGTGCGAGCTCTGCGCCTAAATCGTGAAATGACCAAGGCGAATCCCCCAGTCCATGCATCAGCAAAATACCTTTGCTTGGCTTTTGCTGGTCATTGTGTCCTGTGGGCAGCCACTGCTGAGGCGCATTCCATAACACTTCATCGGACTTATTGGGTGACTCGGGGCGGCCGATTTGTAACTGTTTGATGGTGTCAGCTTGGTAGTTGGCGAATGCCACGGACGTGACCGGCTCAGAACGGGGCTCCAAAGACGAACAACCGCTTAACAGAGTGATGAATACACTTGTTACCACACCAACGAAGACACTACGGATCATAGGTTTTCCCTAATATTGCAGTTAATTACCAGGACCATCAGTATGCCTACTTGGGGATAGGATGAAACCGCTCAGCACAAGCGAAGTGCCGGTTGCAGAAAAATTCCTACTTTGTGATTTTACGCAGGAGTCATGAATATGGTTCAAGCGTAATTGGGGATGGTGTTGTCGAAGGGCTATTGGCTGCGTGCCCAAGTCGTCTACGATACTGAAGTCGCAGAGGAAGCACTGGCGGAGCAATTGCAACAAATTCGTCCTTGGCACGCTATGAAAGGAGCGAATTGACCGGGTTGAATATCCTGCTGGATGGAATCGTAAAATGTTCATGCAGCTAATAGCGTCACTTATTCTTCTTTAAATGTCGTATTTCCCTGCCTAGTAATTGGGTTCTGTCGCTAGAATAAAGTTCTTTTATGATTCCTTAGGAGTGCATCGTGGGCGATTCGGCAAAGTGGGTCTTTAGTATTCTGGCGATTGCGTTGACCTTTATCGGTTTTGTGCCCTATATGGTGTCGATTGTACGCGGCAAGACCCGTCCCCATGTCTTTTCTTGGGTAATCTGGGGGATTACCACGTCGATTATCTTTTTTGCCCAGCTTGAGGCCGACGGTGGAATTGGTGCTTGGCCCATTGGCGTATCCGGTGGCATTACTATCATTGTGGCCTTGTTGGCTTATTTAAATCGTGGGGATAACAGCATCACACGAGCCGATTGGCTATTTTTGCTGACGGCGCTTGCTTCCTTGCCCCTTTGGTATGTGACCCAAGACCCCACTACGGCGGTAGTGATTCTCACCACAGTGGATATGATTGGTTTTGGCCCTACCTTTCGGAAAGCCTATTACTTCCCTCGGGAAGAGAATGCGGTGTTTTTCTCTATGTTTGCGGTACGTAACTTCTTTGCTTTGTTGGCGCTAGAAAGCTACTCCTTAGCGACTATGTTGTTTCCGCTGGCGGTGAGCGTGGCTTGTACCAGCTTGTTGATTTTGCTCTTGGTACGTCGTCAGCAGTTGTCTCTGTCCCAATAAAACGCGATTTTCTTGCCCCATGTCAGTGCGTTTCAGATGATCTTGCCCGTCCGAAGGGCTTTTTGTTCGTCTCCTTTCAATATTGTGTCGTTTTTAGCCAACTGAAAATTCGTACAAGCGCCTATCGTGCAAGGTGCGTATTTCGAACAATAACAAACAGGACATCTCAACATGAGTAATAAAACTAACCGCGGTGTGGTCTACCAAGGTCCGGGCAAAGTAGAAGTTCAAGCCATTGCTTATCCTGAATTAGCATTGGGTAACCGCAAATGTGACCACGGTGTCATTTTGCAAGTAATCACCACCAACATCTGTGGTAGTGACCAGCACATGGTGCGTGGTCGTACGACTGCACCAGAAGGTTTGGTTCTAGGTCACGAAATCACCGGTCTAGTTATCGAAACTGGCCGTGATGTTGAGTTCATCAAAGTGGGTGACGTGGTTTCTGTACCATTCAACATCGCTTGTGGTCGCTGCCGTAACTGTAAAGAAGGCAAAACTGGTATCTGTTTGAACGTTAACCCAGCACGTCCAGGTGCGGCTTACGGTTACGTTGATATGGGTGGCTGGGTAGGCGGTCAAGCTGAGTACGTAATGGTGCCATACGCTGACTTCAACCTATTGAAATTCCCTGATTCTGAACAAGCAATGGAAAAAATTCAGGATCTAACACTGCTTTCTGACATTCTACCAACCGGTTTCCACGGCTGTGTCACCGCAGGTGTAGGCCCAGGTAGCACCGTATACATCGCTGGTGCTGGCCCAGTTGGTCTAGCGGCAGCAGCGTCTGCTCACCTATTGGGTGCGGCTTGTGTCATCGTTGGCGACATGATCTCTGACCGTCTTGAACAAGCTCGTTCATTTGGCTGTGAAACGATTGACCTACGTGAAGAAGGCTCAATGGAAGATAAGCTAGAAGCGATCCTTGGCGACCGTGAAGTTGACTGTTTCGTTGACTGTGTAGGCTTCGAAGCACATGCTTGTGGCTGTAACTCTCACGTAGAAGCACCAGCAACCGTATTGAACTCTGCCATGACTATCACTCGTGCGGGTGGTCAGATCGGTATCCCAGGTCTATATGTAACAGAAGACCCAGGTGCAGTTGACGAAAACGCGAAGCAAGGTGCTCTAAGCATGCGCTTTGGCTTGGGTTGGGCGAAGTCTCACTCATTCCATACGGGTCAGTGTCCAGTGATGAAGTACCACCGCGCTCTGATGCAAGCGATCCTATTCGATAAGCTTGAAATCGCTAAAGCGGTTAACGTACAAATGATTGGTCTTGATCAAGCTCCAGAAGGTTATGCTGACTTTGATGGTGGTGCGGCGAAGAAATTCGTTATCGACCCACACAACATGGTTAAAGCCTAATACCTGCCAGGTGCCGGAGTCATTCCGGCACCTTCTACCTTCCTTTGCCTAAATGATCACTCCTTGTCTTCTTGTTCCCCATTAGGATATTTGGAGGGTGAGCATTGAAACGCTCTGCGAAATTGCTTGTTAAAGTTTGACACGTCGTTGAAGCCACAGTTGTAAGCGATAGTGGAAACCCTTTCTCCGTCTCCCCCTGTTTGTCGTTGCGCCAGTAACTGACAGGCCATTTCTAGTCTTCTGGTAAGTAAGTAGTTCGTCGGCGTGGTGTTGATAATGGCAAACGCCCGTTGTAGGTGACGAATAGAAACATTTAAGTATTCAGCTACCCCATGGATGGTCAAATTGGGGTTCAAAAAATGCTGATCTATGTAAGCCATACCGCGTTTCAGTAACTGAGCACCATGGACATCGGCTTCAATATGTTTGGCGCTATCTTGGCTGTTACGTTCGTATAGCATGGAGCCGATCAGGCCAAAGATGGCTTCTTTCAGATAATGGCTTTGGGGCACGTTTTCTCGTACTTGAAAGGCTTTTGACAAGATGGCGGATACGGCAATTGAGCTATGATCTTCTTTCGGCAGAAAGATTCCCCCGCGGGCGAGCTTATCAAAGCGTTGTAGCATTTCTTGGCGAGGTAAGTGAACCGATACTTGGCGACTAAAACGTCCGAAAAAGGAAAACTCAGACGCGTAAGCGCTATCGATCAGGATCATATCCCCAGGCATGAGAATGCGAGCGCAGTCGTGTTGATTCATCAGGGCTTGCCCCTCTTCTTGAATAATCAAAAAGAAGTTATCGCCTTCATCTTGTGCCAATTCTTTCTTGGTGCGACGAATCGAGTTGAGGTCTTTGGCCACATGAGCTACTTCAAGATCTGCCAAATACTCGTGCTTGATTAGGCCTGTTATGTCCTGAGTATGACTGCGTGGCTCAATTTGAAAGGCACCGCAGATTTCATGTAGGTCTGCTTCAAAGTGCTCGACGGTTAATGTGCAAGACGGGATTTTAACCAACATCTCTATGCCTCCAAATGTGCATATAACGTGCTCAAAATATAGTGCCGATCGGCTTTTTTGTCGCTTAACACCAAGAAATTTGCCGTCATCTACCAAGTTTTGGGTATGAAAAACTATTTAATATGTTAACTATTCTAGTTCAACAATAACAATAAAAACCGAGCCTATCATGACTTGTAAGTTATGGATGACTGCAGCAGTACTCATGCAGCGCTGGTTTTTGCGAAAAGAGCAAATTTCACAGGCGATTGATAGCTAACACAGCGTTAGGTGCGATTGATCTGTGTAGTGTTCAACATGGGAGCAAAACAATAATGAAAAAAACAATTCTAGCTAGCTTAGTTGCAGTGGGTGCGATCAGTGCCACCAGTGGTGTTTATGCCAGTGATGCGGTTTGTGGTCTAAACAATGGTCAACCTGCGACCGGTAAACCAATTAAAGTTGGGGGCATTTTTGGTAATGCGGCTCCTGGCGACTTCTCTTCTGCGACAGATGCTGCCGCGGCCTACTTCAAATGTGTTAACGACAATGGTGGTATCCAAGGTCGTCCTATCCAATACATGGTCGAAAACGACCAATGGAACCCTGAGCTTGCGGCTCAAGCGGCAGCCAAACTCGTAAAAGACGAAAACGTGGTCGCGATGGTGGGTAACGCTTCTTTCGTTGAAATGAGCGTCAACGCCCCCCTATATGCCCAGAGCAATATCATGGCCATGGCGTCTGGTTGTGCCGCTTCTGAGTGTTTTGAAAGCTCTAACATAGTTTCAACGAACCAAGGTCCATTGCCGTCTTCCGTTGGTGCGGCAATGTACGCGGTGGAAGAGCTTGGCGCGACGAACGTTTCTTGTATCGGTATGGCGATCCCATCCGTTGGAAACTGGTCTTGCGGCGCGGCGAAAGACTACATGGAATCAAAAGGTCTATCTGGCTCTTACGTGCTACTGAATCCCGCTTCTCCGGATGTGAACTCTGCTCTATTAGAAGCGATTTCTTCTGGCGCTGACTCCATCTTGGTTAACCTACCTGCCGGTTTGGCGATTGCCTTCTTGGGCGCAGCAGAGGAGCAAGGTTTGGCGGATGGCTACACTTGGACTTCCTCTACTCCACTATACGATGCTTCTGTTCCAGGTGCCTTGGGCGAATACTGGGAAGGCAAAATGTTTATCAGTGCTGAGCTAACCACTATCGATGGTGACGGTGCCGATAACCAAAACTGGTTGAAAGTGATGGATAGCTACGCCAACCCACAAGACCCTCGTGATACTTTCTCTCAATCTGGTTACCTATCTGCGAAATACTTCGTGGAAACGCTAAACAAAATGGATCCAGCGAAGTTAGATGACCGTGCTGCGGTGACCGAAGCGATTCAAAACATCAATGGTTATACCTCTGACCTAACCTGCGGCCCTTACTACGTGGGCAAAGCAGATCGTCATATGCCAAACCATGCCGGTATCATGGTGGGCTTGAAAGATGGCGCCTTCCACGTCGTACGTGACTGCTTCGAGTATGAAGGTCCTTACTTCGAGCCCCTAAAAGCGGCTGAGAAGAAACTAGGTCTACGTTAATACTCCCCTCTAATCAGCCCGGCCACTTGGCTGGGCTGACCGTTATAAAGAAGTAAAAACATGGTGAAACGTACTACAAACCTTGTGGTAGCGCTGGCACTGATGGTGGCGGTATGCGCCTATCTTGCCTGGGGTAAACCTACCAATGTTGTGGGCTTGTTCGTCGTCTCTGGGATGGCGGTTGGGTCTTTGTATGCCCTTGGCGGCATTGGTCTGGTGGTGTTATACCGAGCGACCGGTGTATTGAACTTATCGAATGGTGCCATCGGCGCACTTGGGGTGATGTTTGCCTGGCAATTACAGCAATGGGACGTGCCACATGTGGCCACCTGGATTGTTGGTATTCTCACCACCACGGCTCTGGCTTTGATCTATGGGCGTTTGATTGCGCCGGGCTTGGCCTGGCGTGACCCGGTGGTAAAAGCGGTTGCCACGCTAGGCTATGCCCTGATTATCTTGGGCATGACGGCCTTTCTTTGGGAAGACGATGTGCGCAAGTTTGCGCTACCAAGCGACAAAATCGCATACATGATTTTGGGAATGCGGGTGACATTGACCCGACTGATTGTGATCTTGGCAGCGATTGGCATTGTGGTCGCGGTATGGTTCTACCTAAGTCGTACCCGAACCGGTCTAAATATGCGGGCACTGGCGGATAATCGGGACATTTCTGCCTTGATCGGCATTCCAATTGTTAAGACAGAAACCATCGCTTGGGGTATCTCTGGCTTAATCGCGGGTTTTACCGGCTTGATGTTTGGTGACCTTGTCCGTCTTGAGCCATTCGTCATCACCTTTATGGTGATCCCCGCTATTTCTGCGGCTATCTGTGGTCAGCTTAAGAATCTTGGCGTGGTGTTAGTCGCCGGGATCTGTATTGGTGTGATTGAGTCCCTGTTGACCCTTCATCCGTTCCTTAAATCTGTGCGCCCAATGGCGCCATTTGTGATCGCCATTTTAGTGTTGGTTTGGCTCCAGCGCGGTCGCATGAATTACTTTGCGGGGAATTGACATGAAGATGACGGTTTCTGCTCGCGTTGGCTTAATACTCGCGGCGCTTGCCTTTGTATTCTTACCAATGGTGTTGGGTGGGCAATGGATTAAGATCCTAATTTCCACCGGCTGTTTTATTATTGCCGCTTCCGGTGTGGCATTTATGTACTCGCGCTTGGGCATGGTATCCCTAGGCCAAGTGGCGTTGATGGGGGTAGGCGGGTGGGTCATGCTACGTATGAACCACGCGTTTCATTTACCATTTGAAGTGAATTTGGCGGTTGCTGGTGCGGTAACCTTGATGTTCGGTTGGCTACTAGCGATGCCGGCGCTGCGTATGCGCGGCTTGTATCTGGCCCTGATTACACTGATGGCAGCCGGTGGCTTAGAGGTTATTTTCTCCACATTCCGCTTTCCCAATGGCGGCGAAGGCTTTTGGGGTGTAATGCCTTCGGTTGCGGCACCGTTCCAGCGTCCGCTTTTGGCAACCGAAGACAGTGACTACTTGCGTTACATAATCTTCTGGATTGTGGCGGCGTTCTTGATTATCGAAATGCACATGCGTACTGCCCCAGGCCGTGCTTGGGCGATGATTCGCCGTTCCGAAGCAGCTGCTTACTCCTCTGGTGTCAATGTCGTTTATTACAAGGCGTGGGCGTTTGGTTTAGCCGGCTTTCTGGCAGGGATCAGTGGTGGGCTATTGGCGGGTGGTTTGGGGCTGCTTGACCCTGCGACGTTCCGCGCATCGGAATCCATTATGCTATTTGCATTGATGGTGGTGGGCGGCTCCCGCGGTTGGTTGGGCGTCATCATTGCCGGTATCTTATACCGTGTCGTGCCAGCATTGTTTAATGACTGGACCATTGATGCAGATTTGGCCTTGGTGATCTTTGGGGCGGCGTTATTGCACGCCATTATCACCGCACCGAACGGACTTTCCGGTCAGTTGCTTGACCTTATTGCCAAACTGAGTAAACGCACATGATTAAGCTAGATAATATTTGCGTCCAATTCGGGGGCGTCAAGGCATTAGACAATATCAACGCTGAGTTTTCTCAGCCGATCTCTGGCATTATCGGCCCCAATGGCGCCGGTAAAACCACCACCATGAACTCCGTTTCTGGGTTCCTAGATTACCAAGGCACCATCAGTTGGAACGGGGAAGTGATTGACGGCTTAAACCCCTTTAAACGCACCCGCTGGGGCTTACGACGCTCATTTCAGAAAGAGCAAATTGCCGATGATCTTACGGTGATTGATAACCTCAAAGCGTTGATCGACAACCTAGGAATCAAGGGGAGCCAGCGCAAACAAGACCTAGAATGGGCCATTGAGTCCATGGGCATCTCGGCGTTGGCCTACCGGGAAGCAGCCACCTTGAATACCTATGAGCGCCGCTTGACTGATTTGGCGCGTTGTATTTTGGGGAACCCTAAAATTGTTATGCTGGATGAGCCATGCGGTGGTCTCCAGCAAGATGAAACTGAGCGCCTTGGGGATTTGATTTTGAAAATCCCACAACTTACCAGAGCAAATACCTTGGTGATCGACCACGACGTGGATTTGATCGCGCGTATCTGTGCTGAAACCCTAGTGCTGGATTTTGGCAAGCCGATCGCCTTTGGTAAGACGCGGGAGGTATTGGCCAACCCGAAAGTAAAAGCAGCCTACCTAGGTGTGGAGGAAGTGGCATGAGCAGTCTGAATGTCAGCAATATTACTGTCTCCATCGGTGGTAAAGCCTATGTGAAAAATGTGTCCTTATCGGTAGAGCCGGGTAAAGTGACCGCGATTCTTGGTGCCAATGGGGCGGGGAAATCCGAGTTAGTGCTGGCTATTGCCGGTATGTTAGGTGTGGAGTCTGGTGAAATTACGGTTGCTGGTAAAACTATCAGCAACTGCTCCCCAGAGGTGGTGCGAGCCACTGGTGTCGCGGCCGTTCCTGAAGGTCACCGGGTATTAGCTTCCCTATCGGTGGATGACAACTTACGCGCTGCAGGTGCCTTACTTAGAAAGAGTGAGCTAGAAGACACGGTAACAGAGATTTACCAACTTTTCCCAGAGCTAGCAGAGCGCAAGCAGCAACAGGCAGGCACCATGTCTGGTGGACAACAGCAGATGTTAGCCATTGGCCACGCCCTGATGGCGAAGCCAAAGTTCCTGTTAATTGATGAAATGTCCCTAGGTTTGGCGCCTTTAATTGTGAAGCGCTTGGTGAAAACCCTAGAACAGTTAGTCGCGAAGGGGACTGGCGTCTTGTTGGTGGAGCAGTTTACTGAAGTGGCGCTCGCTATCGCGGATAGTGTCACTGTGTTGCGTAATGGTAGCGCCTGTTACTCGGGTGCGGCGCAGCAACTGCGTGATGATCCTAGCATTTTGGCAAATGCCTATTTATAGCGTTTGGTGCAGCAATAGAACCATCGTATTGGTGCGTGTTGCTAGCTTGGGAAAATGACTCCGTCTATTTTCCATACGGCCTTAGGGCCGTTTTTTTTGCTCCTGAAAAATAGTATCAAGTGAGCCTATATAAGTTTCACTTGATGTATAAAAAAGCAACAAATTTCATAAAACTGTTACAAAAATGAAATCAATTGTGCTAATACTTGATTGACCGTTTGATCAAAAAACATTGAAGCCCTGTTTTAGGCGCTCAAATGACAAACATAATTAAGGAGCAAACATGTCGATTTCCCGCCGTCAATTCGTCAAAGGTGCCGCTGCAGTCGGTGCCGTTGCTGCGACTCCCTTCTATATCAACAAGGCGATGGCCGCCAATAAAGAGCTGAAAATCTATGCTTGGGCCGGCTATATCACCGATGAAATGTTGGCCGACTTCAAAGCCAAGACTGGCATTAATGCCACCTTTACCCCTTACGGTACCAACGATGAGCTGATGAACTCGTTGCGAGCTACCGACGGGACGGGTTTTGACATCATAATGCCGACCGTAGACCGCGTACCGGGCTATGTGGATTTTGATTTGGTGCAGCCGCTAGATACCCGTCGCGTGAAGTGGGATGGTTGTTTAGACAGCGCCATGTCGGGCTCTGAAGTGGGCGGTGTGGTGAACGGCAAACGTTACTTTGCCCCATCTGACTGGGGGACGGAAGCCATTGCCTACCACAAGGATTATGCTTCAGTAGACCCGAAAAACCTAAGTTATGGAGACTTATGGAAGCCCGAGCATGCAGGTGGCGTGACCGTACGAGGCCACTCGGCGCTGGTTGGCATTGGCTTATGGCTAGAAAACATGGGCAAGTTGCCTTACCCATTGCTTGAGTCCTACAAAAACGAAACCGCCATGCGCGCTAACTTTGATGTTATTCTCAAAGAAGCGGTGAAAAACAAAGACATGATTGCCCAGTTCTGGTCTACCGAAAACGAAGCCCAAGGAGCGTTCCGTACCAACGGTGCGGTCATTGGCCAAACATGGGACAGCACGGCATTCAAACTCGGTCAAGAAGGTGAAAACATCGCATACGGCGCACCGAAAGAAGGGGCCCTGGCATGGATGGAAGGCTTCGTTATTCCGAAAAATGCCAACAACGTGGATGCGGTCTACGAGTTCATTAATTGGTACTACACTCCAGAAGCGGGCACCATGTTTGTTAAAGCCACGGGCTACAACTCCACCTCAAAAGGCGCAGCGGAGCTACTACCGGCTGAAACCAAGCAATTCTTCTTGGATTCCTACTCTGATCAGGACTTGGCAAACCTATGGTGGTGGCCAATCCAAGAACCTTGGTATGTGGCGCTGCGTAACGAATACCAAGATCGTTACCTATCTGCATAACGTTCAAATCCGAGTTAAAAAGGCCTGCTGGGGAACCAGCGGGCTTTTTGCATCTATTGCGAATTAAGAATAACGAATAATCGAGAGGCAACATGGACAGCAGCGTTCATTTAGATAACGTGGTCATGCAATTTGGTGATTTTACCGCCGTACAACAGATGGATTTGCTGATCCAATCTGGTGAGTTTTTTAGCTTTTTAGGGCCCTCTGGCTGCGGTAAAACCACTATTTTAAATATGGTGAGTGGCTTTCTAGAGCCGACCCAAGGGGCAGTTAAAATTGGCGGGCAAGATATGCGCGGTGTTCCGGCCAATAAGCGCCCAACCTCGATGATTTTCCAGAATCTGGCACTCTTTCCCCTGATGACGGTAGCGGAAAATATCGAATTCGGTCTGGAAGTTCGCGGTGTCAGCAAAGCGGAGCGCAGGAAAACCTCCGACCGCTTATTGGAGTTGGTCGCGTTAGAAGGCAGCGGTAACAAGAAAGTGTTGGAACTCTCCGGCGGTCAAAAGCAGCGTATCGCTATTGCCCGGGCTCTCGCGGTAGAGCCACAAGTACTACTGCTGGATGAGCCGCTGTCCGCCTTGGATCTAAAACTACGCCAGCATATGCGCACCGAGCTGAAAGAGATTCAGCGAAAAACCGGTATTACCTTTATCTACATTACCCACGACCAAGGGGAAGCCCTCACCATGTCGGACCGAGTGGCGGTTATGTCGGCGGGTAAGTTGCAGCAAGTGGATGACCCTATCGCTTTGTACCAAAACCCGAAAACTCCTTTTGTGGCGTCCTTCGTCGGCGAAAATAACGGAATCACCGGTAAAGTGCTAGAAAGTCATGCCGGGGAAGTGGTTATTGATGGGGGAAAACTCGGGCGCTTAGCCGGGCGTTCTGATACCGCGTTAGCCGTCGGTAGTACCGCCACGCTCTTTATCCGTCCAGAATCTTTGCATATGGGAGAGCAGTTTGAATTTGTGCTGCCTGTAACCTTGGACGAAGTCAATTTTGAAGGCTCTTACCTGACACTAAACAGTCTGGCAGAAAATGGTCAAAACCTCGCGGTACAGCTCCATGCCAATCAATATACGCCTGATATGAGTGCTGGATACCGCTTGCACCTTGGTTTTAATGCTCGAGATGCGGTGGTTATCGCCGGGGAGGCTAGCGATGTTTAGTCACCTCAAGCAACGCTTCGGCGCACCGCTGGCAGCTGGCATAATCGGTTTAATCGCCATTTGGTTGATCGGAATGGTGATTCTGCCACAGCTACTGATGGTGGATTACTCATTTAAACCGAACCTGCTGCCAGCCGAGATCGGTGGTCCAAAAGATAGCTACACGCTGGACAACTACATCACCTTGTTTGGCAACACTATTCACTTGGGTATCTTCTTCAAGACCATTTGGTCGAGTGTGTTGGTGACTTTTTTGACTTTAGTGGTCAGTTACCCAATCGCCTTTTATTTGGCAAAAGTCGCCACCCCAAGGCAGGCCGCTTTATTCCTGTTGCTGCTTATTATTCCCTTTTGGATCAACGAGATACTGCGTACTTTTTCCTGGTACATCATTTTGGCCTACAAGGGTCCGCTAAATGCGTTGCTACTAGAGCTCGGACTCATTACGCGACCGATTCGCTTTTTATCCGGTGATGGGGGCGTTCTCATCGGGATGGTATATGCCTACATTCTGTTTATGATTTTTCCAATTTATAACGCCATTGAAAGTCTCGATAGCAATCAAATTAAAGCAGCCCGCAACCTCGGAGCCGGTTGGGTTCGCACCCATTATCGGGTCATTATTCCCCATGCCAAACCGGGCATTGCCACCGGTTGTATCATGACTTTTATGCTGGCGGCAGGAAGCTATGCGGTCCCCGCCTTGCTCGGGTCGCCGGGAAGCCGCTGGTTTACCCAGATCATCTATAACTGGTTTTTCGAAGGCGGAGACTGGAATCAGGGGGCGGCCTATGCCTTCTTGTTGCTGATTATTTGTATTGGTTTCATCGGGCTGGTGATGAAAGTGTTTAAAGTGGGCTTGGGGGACATTGCACGATGAAATCCGAAACCTTGCTAAAATACGCGATCCGCTTCTATCTCGGCGTCTTTTTCCTGTATTTGTTCACCCCATTGATCATTATGGGCTTGGCTACTTTCAATGACAGCCGTTTTCCGACGGTATCCCCTTGGAAAGGCGCGACCCTAAAATGGTTTGACGCCCTAGCCCAAGATGGTGCCATGTGGGATGCCTTAGGCAACAGCATCATCGTTGCGGCTGGCGTGCTGATTGTCGCCGTTCCCATCGGTGTCAGTTGCGCTTTGTTTTTATCCACCGTCGAGGGGAAAGGTAAAACCTTCCTGTATTCCCTAATGATGTCACCACTGCTCACACCGGGGGTTATTGTCGGTATCTCGACCCTGATCTTTTGGCGTGGTTTGTCGGTAAATGGCGGCATTGTGCTGACGGTGATTGCACAAACCACCTTTATCGCTGCCTATGTGATGCTGATGGTATTGGCCCGCTTACAACGGTTTGATCGCACCTTGGAACAGGCTGCACTTAGCCTCGGCGCCAGTACTTGGCAAACCTTCACCCGTATTATGTTGCCTTACCTTAAGCCCGCGATCTTCTCCGCTGCGGCGATCGCCTTTTTACAATCCTTTGAAAACTACAACACAACCCTGTTTGTAAAAGGCTACGACACTACCCTGACGGTCTACATCGCCTCTAAAGTTCGCACCGGCTTAACACCGGCGGTAAATGCTTTGGGCTTGGTGATGATCCTACTCACGGTCGTACTTGCCGTGGTGTATGAATGGAAACGCCGGAGGGAGCAGGAAGGTTAATTTCATTCCGGTTTGACCCCCCTCCAAAGATTGATAATCTTTGGAGGGGGCATGTTTAGAGACCTGCTTTCAGCGGTTTCACCCCCCGAATCAGCAACCACAATGGCAGGATCACTTCACCGATAAAGGTGTAATCCGCCACCATTGGCTCCATCTCTGGCAGCAAGATCCAAATCCCCGTATCTGCTAGGTAACCCACGCCTGCTAACAACAATAAATAGCCAATAAAGCTAGGGAGATACGCCGCTTTAATAATGGCGTAACCCAGCGGCAGCAACCACAATCCCCAGAAGATATGGGCAATCATAATACCCCCTTCGTGGAGCTTTAGTAGCAGCGCCAACATCTGCACCTGCTGCCCATGGGTGAACTGACTAAATAGCTCTGGCTCAGTGGTAAGTAGCAATGCCGCAAAGCTAAATAACTCATTTACCAAGGCAATCGGCACGGCAAATGCTACACAGATAATAATCAGACGGGCATAAAACTCACTGGCAGGGCGCAATACCTTGTAGAGGTAATAGGCCAACGGCATCTGCACCATCTGAATGAGCAAAGCACAAAAAATACTGAGCCGCAGAGCGTCGCCATTTACCTGCAACACAGCAAACATCCCTGCCGGTGGCAATCCACCTAACAACATATCAGGGATATACAAAATCCCCATAACTCCTAGTGGTATCAGTAATAGATACAACATCCCCGCAATGCGGGCATCTTTTTGAATAGTAACGAAATTGGTCGACATAACTCCCCCCATTGGCTGTGAATAGGAGGAAGTCTAAAGAGAACTCACTCAAAAAGGATCTGGCAGGGATGTAGAATGGGTATGCAAAAATGTATGGCTAAACACTCCCCTCGGTCTCGATGACCAGTACACGAGCCTCTCCCCTCGGGTGAGCCACGTGTTCGGTGCCGATGCTGGCGTAGAAGATATTACCCACGTGCAGTAGGAGTGATGTAAAGCGGCCCTTTAGGTCGCCTTATGTCATTTCTTTAAAGACATCGTGCGCTAACGTGTTGAAAACGGCCAGAGCATCCTGCCAAGAGACAGGATGTTCCGCATATACCATAGGGCTGACATACTTATTGTACCGCTCTGCATATAACTTGTTATTCAGGAGCTGTTCTAACCCGAAACTCAGTTCGTCCAGTGGCGATTCGACTAATTGAGAGTGTTGATTGCCGTATTGTTGAATGTCAGCTTTGATGACTCTGCTAACGAGAGTCGCGAGCATTTTTATATTGGAAGGCTCGGCCATTTGGATGTGATAAGTGTCGTAGACATGCCTGATGAGCGCTTCGTCGTCGACTCGGTTTTGATTCCGACTGGAGCTGGCTGTTCTTCGTAGCATTGACACCAATTTCTCGGCTTGCGTGTCGATTATGGCGGCACAGTCCATTTCGATAGTTTGATCAGGTTGTGTTAGCACTTCCGAATAAATCGATTGGACACGTCTTTTTTCCGGTGGGCTAAGCGTCGTTGATTCAATCAACTCCAGCTTGATAAAAGGTCGAAGGCAAGGTGCTTGTTGGTGAGCCTGCGGATACTTTATTTCAAAGGCTGAATAGCGGTATTCATTTTTTATGTCAGGCGTGCCTTCTATTGAAAATAAACGGCTTTGTTCAAGCAGAAGCTCTACACGTTGTTTGACTTTCTTGCGAGCATTTCTGCCTGCGTTACGTGATGAAACATCTGGGTAGTTTGGCTTTGGCACCAGCTTGAGGTCTATATCCTCGGACATTCTGTATGTCTTGATGGCAGACTTTGCTAATGCCGTACCACCTGAAAATACTATCTGATGGTAGTCCAGATCAATGGTGGAAATCAGTTTTAGCAACTCGACGACGTAGTAATCTTTTTCGACAATGGCGGGGTTGCCAAGCCCTATGGCATCGGCAATATCAACGAAGAGAGAGTTATCGAAGTTCGTTGACACTCTGGCTTCCTACTTTGATCTTACGTGTAAAGCGGGGGCTGCTTGGTGTCACTTTTATCTTGGCAGGGATTTGAGTGCTATTACCCGAAAGGCTTGATTGCGATACTTCATCAACAGAGTATGCAACATTGAGTCTCTCAAGTGCTTCCATCATAACGCCATCTGAACCCGCTGGATTATCTGGCATTGGTTTACCCGTGATCCTATTTATGCGCGCTCTGACGTATAGTCCATAGCTGATTTTTATCAGTAAGCCTTCGCTAACAAGTTGCCTTAAACAACGTCCTACTTGGTCGTAATCGGCAATATCTTTAAAGTCTGAGCGCATGAACACAGAACGCTTCGAGCGCTTTACTCGATATTGTATTCTGCTTTGAATGGTCATGACATCACCTCGTTAATTCCGCCTATATAATAGACAAAAATACGACATTTCTCAAAAGCAAAAATACGACATTTAGATGTAACTGACTTGCAGTTTATCCACGTAGCCGGTGGCGTCAGAGATGTAGTTTTTTGCGTAACTATCTCCCTTACTAAACACTCCCTTCGGTCTCGATGACCAGTACACGAGCCTCTCCCCTCGGGTGAGCCACGTGTTCGGTGCCGATGCTGGCGTAGAAGATATCACCCATGTGGAGTAGGGTGGACTTTTCTTCGCCGGCGTCTTTGTAAAACATCTCCACCACGCCATCGAGCACCACAAACACTTCTTCCCCATCATTGATGTGCCACTTGTAGGGCTGATCAGTCCAATGCAAGCGGGTGGTGATGCCGTTCATATTGGCGATGTCTTTTGCGCCCCAAGCACGGTCGGCGGTGAAGTCTTTGCTGCGGATGATGTTCATGGCTTTCTCTCCATTGTGATGGCATCTGATACTAGGTCCACGGCGGCAAAAACGCCATCCCTACGTCAAATGACGTATATCCCTAGGGTATTTGGCGCATACCGCTTCTGCCTTGATTTTTGAATACTGGGTTTACTGACTCAGGGTGCTATTAGCTCCTACCCCTAGCATCTTGGGTTAGCCCATAACATCAAAATCACATAGGACGGCTTCAATCATGAAAATCAAATCTCTCGCGGCTGCGATTGCTCTTTCCGGTGCGACTTTCGTTGCGCTGCCTTCTATGGCAGCAGAAGACACCATCAAAGTCGGTGTATTGCACTCCCTTTCAGGCACCATGGCGATTTCTGAAACGACGCTAAAAGACACTGTCTTGATGATGGTGGAAGAGCAGAACAAGAAAGGTGGTTTGTTAGGTAAGAAATTGGAAGCAGTGGTGGTGGACCCAGCTTCTAACTGGCCGCTATTTGCAGAGAAAGCCCGTGAGTTGCTAACGAAAGATAAAGTTGATGTGATTTTCGGTTGCTGGACATCGGTATCGCGTAAGTCTGTGCTTCCTGTTATCGAGGAATTGAACGGCTTGATGTTTTACCCCGTTCAGTACGAAGGCGAAGAGTCGTCTAAAAACGTGTTCTACACAGGTGCAGCGCCAAACCAGCAAGCCATCCCAGCGGTTAACTACCTAAAAGAAGAGCTTGGTGTTGAGCGTTGGGTGCTGGCCGGTACTGACTACGTTTACCCACGTACTACCAACAAAATTCTGGAAGCTTACCTAAAAGACATGGGTGTCGCGGAAGAAGACATCATGATCAATTACACGCCATTCGGTCACTCTGACTGGCAGTCAATTGTGTCTGATATTGCGAAATTCGGTTCAGCCGGTAAGAAAACCGCTGTTGTATCTACCATCAACGGTGACGCCAACGTGCCTTTCTACAAAGAGCTAGGCAACCAAGGTATCTCGTCTGAAGACATTCCTGTAGTGGCTTTCTCTGTGGGTGAAGAAGAGCTTTCTGGCCTAGACACTGGCCCATTGGTTGGTCACTTGGCGGCTTGGAACTATTTCCAAAGTGTTGAAACAGAAGAAAACGAAGCCTTTATTACCCAGTGGAAAGCTTTCACCAACAATCCTGATCGTGTCACCAACGACCCAATGGAAGCGACTTATATCGGCTTCAATATGTGGGCAAATGCTGTGACTGAAGCAGGTACGACCGATGTAGATGCGGTTGAGCAAGCCATGATTGGCCAAGAAACGCCAAACCTAACTGGTGGTATCGCGGTGATGAATAAAAACCACCACCTGAGTAAGCCTGTTTTAATCGGCGAAATCCAAGACGACGGTCAGTTTGAAACCGTTTGGGAAACGGAAGGCGTGGTACCCGGTGATGCTTGGTCTGACTTCCTGCCTGGGTCAAAAGACCTGATCGCTGATTGGACGGATCCAGTGAAATGCGGCAACTACAACACCAAAACCAAAACTTGTTCTGGTCAGAACTACTAATTTGGCCTTATCCCAGGGTTAAAACTCGGCTCCTAGATAGCTAGGAGCCATTTTTTCAAGCCCCACTGACCAATCCTGGAGAATCACTTTGAAAGCATTTCTCTCTTTCTGTCTGTTCTTGGTGTTGGGCACATCATCTGCCTTTGCCATGAATAGTACGACTCAGTCACTCCTAGTAGAGCTGACCGAAACCAAACTATCTAAATTACCCGATTTAGTCGAGCAGTTAGAAACCCAAGGCGGGGAAGAGCTGTTACCGGTGTTTCGTGCTTGGTTGGCCGGTGATCTGCATTACCAAACATCCGACGCCACTTTGGTTGTAGAAGTTGAGGTGAATGGCGCGGAAACCTACCAAGACCCATTCAGCGGTGACATAGTAGCTGGTATCACCAGCAAAGATGTCAAAAAGATCAAAGTTAACAATAAGTTGCGCGGAATGTTGCGCGGCGTGATAGCACGAATTCAATTAACATCCAGCAATGCTACAGTCCGTGAAGGGGCCGTGCGTGAACTGTTGACGGAGCTGGATGACGAAACGGTAGCGACCCTAGAAAGTCTTTACCCTAACGAAGCCAATGCTGACGTGAAAGCCATGATGAGCACAGCGTTGGCACTCCATACTGCGCAACAAAAAGACAACGCGGTCAGCGTGCGTTTGGGCGCAATCGACCAACTTGGCGACAGTCTTGAAAACGATGTACGCAATGTCTTAGTGAAACTGCAAAACGATGGGAATGCCGATATTGCCAAAGCAGCGTCCAAGGCACTTGTGAGTATCAATCAGCAAGT
The DNA here is from genome assembly GCF_006385675.1 of Maribrevibacterium harenarium. GTDB lineage: Bacteria > Pseudomonadota > Gammaproteobacteria > Pseudomonadales > Marinomonadaceae > Marinomonas > Marinomonas harenarium. The sequence continues at coordinate 172,352 of NZ_VFRR01000002.1, forward strand.
CGAGCGCTACGCCTTAGTGGATCAGCTGTTTTTTGGTTTGAGCTTGGGCTCGGTATTGCTGTTAGCGTCCATTGGTTTGGCCATCACCTTTGGGGTCATGGGCGTGATCAATATGGCCCACGGCGAAATGATCATGTTGGGCGCTTACACCACCTACGTGGTGCAGTTGATCATGCCGAACTACATCGATTATTCCATTTGGGTCGCCATTCCAGCGGCGTTTTTGGTGTCCGGATTGATGGGTGTACTGATCGAGCGATTGGTGATTTGCCGTCTGCATGGCCGTCCACTTGAGACCCTGTTAGCGACGTTCGGGATCAGTTTGATCTTACAACAACTGGTGCGAACCATTTTCTCTCCCCTTAACCGCCAAGTTTCAACACCAAGTTGGATGAGTGGTTCGTGGGAAATTAACCCAGTGCTTTCGCTCACCTTGAACCGTCTATACATCCTTGCCTTTTCGCTGTTGGTGTTCTTGGCGCTGGTGTTGATCTTGAAAAAAAGCTCTTTGGGTCTAAACGTGCGCGCAGTCTCACAAAACCGCAGCATGGCCAAAGCCATGGGCGTGAAAACCGAATGGGTCGACGCCATGACCTTTGGTTTGGGGTCTGGTATCGCGGGGATCGCCGGGGTTGCCTTGTCCCAATTAACTAACGTCGGGCCAAACCTTGGTCAAGCCTACATCATCGATTCCTTTATGGTGGTGGTGTTTGGTGGTGTGGGTAATTTGCTCGGCACATTGGTCGCCGCCTTCACCCTAGGTATTGCCAATAAGTTCTTGGAGCCCACTACAGGTGCGGTATTGGCCGCCATCTTGGTGCTGGTCTTCATCATCCTCTTTATTCAAAAACGTCCTAAAGGACTGTTCCCACAAAAAGGGAGAGCCGCAGAATGAGCAAACTGATCAATTGGTTTTCAGAAGGGCGCTCATCGGGCAAATACACCTTGCCGTTCGTGATCCTTCTGCTGGCGGTGACAGTATTGGCTTCGGCTGCCAATTTGCTGTTACCACAAGACTCCGCCCTATATGTGAGCACTTACAGCATCACCTTGCTAGGGAAATATTTGTGTTACGCCATGTTGGCCCTCGCGGTGGACATTATTTGGGGCTACTGCGGTATTTTGAGTTTGGGACATGGCGCCTTCTTCGCCCTCGGTGGCTACGCCATGGGCATGTATTTGATGCGTCAGATTGGCGACCGTGGGGTTTACGGTAACCCGCTGCTGCCAGACTTTATGGTGTTCTTGGATTGGCAAGAGTTACCTTGGTTTTGGCTTGGTATGGATCAGTTCTGGTTCGCCATGTTGATGGCGGTGGTTGTCCCTGGACTGCTGGCGTTTGTGTTTGGTTGGTTGGCGTTCCGCTCGCGAGTGACTGGCGTGTACTTATCCATCATGACGCAAGCCCTAACCTATGCCTTGTTGCTGGCGTTTTTCCGTAACGAAATGGGCTTTGGCGGCAACAACGGTTTGACCGATTTCAAAGAGCTGTTGGGCTTCGATTTACAGGCAGACAGTACCCGCGTTTCGCTGTTCATCATTACCGCGCTGATGCTGGCCATCGTGTTGGTGTTGAGCCAACGTATCCTGTCATCGCGCTTAGGCAAGGTGACGTTAGCAATCCGTGATGCCGAAGCTCGCACCCGTTTCATCGGCTACCGCACCGAACGCTACAAAGTCTGGTTGTTCGTTTACTCGGCAGTGATCGCTGCGGTCGCCGGTGCTCTATACGTGCCACAGGTGGGCATCATTAACCCCGGTGAGTTTTCGCCTATTAACTCCATCGAAGTGGTGATCTGGGTCGCCGTTGGCGGTCGAGGCACCTTGATTGGGGCCATCATCGGCGCCTTGCTGGTCAACTACGCCAAAACCCGCTTCACCGCCATCATGCCGGATGGCTGGTTGTTCGCCCTTGGTGCCTTATTTGTCCTAGTGACCTTGTATTTACCCAAAGGGTTGATCGGTCTGTATGGCCAATTGAGCGCCAAACGCCGTCCCACTAAATCGGCTCAACAGGAGGCGCATTCATGAATCCATTTGATCAATCTCTGCAAGGCTTACGGGAGACGTTTCGCCGGGATCAGGTGTGGCCTTTCCTTACGCCGGAGGCGGCCACCAAGGTCGATGTATCGAACCAAATGATCCTGTATGTGGAAGGGTTAAATCTGAGTTTTGATGGGTTTAAAGCGCTAAATGACCTGAACTTGTATGTAAAAGATGGTGAACTGCGCTGTTTGATCGGTGCCAATGGTGCCGGTAAAACCACCTTGATGGATGTGATTACTGGGAAATCCAAGCCAGATTCCGGCTCGGTGTACTTCGGTCAAACTCATAACTTATTGACGAAAGACGAAGCTGATATTGCGCAATTAGGTATTGGCCGTAAGTTCCAAAAGCCGACCGTGTTTGAAGAGCAAACCGTGTTCGACAATTTGGAGCTGTCTCTCAAAACCGACAAACGCGTATTGCCAACGCTGTTCTCTCGACTATCCCCCAGCGAGATCGACCGCATTGACGAAGTGTTGGCCATCATTGGTTTAAAAGAACAACGCTTTATGAAGGCGGGCGCCTTGTCCCATGGCCAGAAGCAATGGCTGGAAATCGGCATGTTGCTGGTGTCCGATCCGCGTTTGCTACTGATTGATGAACCGGTTGCGGGCATGACCGCACAAGAGACAGAGCGCACCGCAGAGCTGCTTACCTCCCTTGCCGGTGAACGCACCGTGATCGTGGTCGAGCACGATATGGAATTTGTGCGCAGCATCGCCCGTACTGTCACCGTGTTACACCAAGGCTCGGTGTTGGCCGAAGGCACCATGGATCAAATTCAAAACAACAAAGACGTCATCGAGGTATACCTCGGCGAAGAAGCAGCGGAGGCATAACCATGATTTCGATGAAAAAGGTCAGTCAGTTGTACGGTGGCACGCAGATTCTTTGGGATTTGGATTTAGACATCGAGCCGGGTTCCATTACCTGCATCATGGGGCGCAATGGGGTCGGTAAAACGACCTTGATGAAGGCTATTATGGGATTGCTGCCGATTCAAAGCGGTGAGATCACCATGACCGGCGAACCATTGCATAAGCAAAGTGCTGAGCGCCGAGCCTACGCCGGTATTGGGTATGTGCCCCAAGGCCGCGATATTTTCCCCATGCTGACGGTGGAAGAAAACCTTCGCATCGGTTTGCCGGTGAAAGGCAAAAAAGAGATTCCCGAAAAAATCTTCGAACTGTTCCCAGTATTGAAAGAAATGCTGCATCGCCGGGGCGGTGACTTATCCGGCGGACAACAGCAGCAATTGGCCATTGGTCGTGCCTTGGTGCTGGAACCTAAAGTGCTGATTCTCGATGAACCTAATGAAGGGATTCAGCCCAATATCGTCAAACAAATCGGTGATGTCATTTTGAAGCTGAATGCCGAAGAAGGGCTGACGGTGATTCTGATCGAGCAAAAACTCGGTTTTGCCCGCCGTGTCGGTAAGGAATTTCGTCTGATGGAAAAAGGCCGCATTGTCGCCGCTGACAAGATGGAAAACCTCAATGACGACCTGATCAAACAGTATTTGGCGGTGTAGATGGCCCCAGATATTCTGACCGATACCCAATTAACAGCCATTGACGACGTGACATCCGCCAGTCAATGGCAAGCCTATCTGCGGTTAGGCTTCGTGCAAAATGCCCGTGGGACGGTGCTCAAAACCTGTGACCATAAGGGACCTTTGTATGTGCAAAAACCCTTCTACCCAGAAGGGAAAGACACGGCGCATGTGTATCTGCTGCATCCGCCGGGCGGTTTGGTTTCAGGTGACGAATTGGTTATTGAATCCAATCAAGTGGCGGATACCCATGTATTGATCACTACGCCGGGGGCTGGCCGTGTTTACAAAGCTCGCCCCGACCGCACCTTGCAGCGCCAAACCACGCGACTCAATGTGCCCGACCAAGCCATTATGGAATGGCTACCACAAGAAACCATTCTCTATCCCGATGCCAATACCGCGCTCAGCAACCAAGTCTTGTTGCATGGGAATGCTCGCTTTATTGGCTGGGAAATCACCTGTTTTGGCTTGCCTGCCAATCGGTTGGATTTCGGGGTCGGACAAGCGGATCAAACCTTCGACATTCGTCTCGATGGGCGCTTACGACTACGGGAGCGCTTGATCGTGAATCAACACAGCCAAGACATGATGAAAGCCATCGCCGGATTGCAAGGGAACCCAGTGAATGGGCTTCTGGTGGCTGGGCCGTTTATTCACATCAAAGACGACGTGATTACGACCCTGCGCCAACTATGTGAACTCGGAGATGGTTTGTCCGGCGTGACCTTAGTGGATGAGTTTGTTGTGGTGCGCAGCTTAGGCCACGACAGTGAGCAGATGAAACGCTTATTTAGTCAGTGCTGGCAGTGGTTACGCCCAGCATTAATCGAAAAAAACGCCTGTGCGCCGCGCATTTGGGCGACCTGAACCCATAGCCACCAACGTCAAAATAAAAGGGTGAAACGATGGAATTACTACCAAGAGAAAAAGACAAGCTGCTGGTGTTTACCGCCGCCTTGTTGGCTGAACGCCGCTTGAATCGAGGGTTAAAACTGAATTACCCCGAGGCCATGGCCTATATCACCATGGAAATTATCGAAGGGGCCCGCGATGGCAAGACCGTGGCCGAGCTGATGTCTTACGGCAAAACCCTACTCAGTATCGATCAGGTGATGGATGGAGTGGCGGACTTGATCCACGAAGTTCAGGTTGAAGCCACCTTCCCAGATGGCACCAAACTGGTCACGGTACACAACCCGATTAACTAAGGAGGCAACATGATTCCAGGTGAAATTCAGGTCGCCGACGGGGTGATCAATCTAAACGAAGGTCGCAAAACGCTGACATTGCGTGTGGAAAACACCGGCGACCGCCCGGTGCAAATTGGCTCCCATTACCATTTTTACGAAGTGAATCCGGCATTGGTATTTGAACGTGAGCAGGCCAAAGGCTATCGCCTCAATATTGCCTCTGGCACCGCCGTTCGTTTCGAACCGGGTCAAGGTCGTGAAGTGGAGTTAGTGGAATACGCCGGCACCAAAACCATCTATGGCTTCCGTGGTGAAGTGATGGGACAACTCACAGAAGGGGGCAACTAATATGGCGACCATGGACAGACACAGCTATGCACAAATGTTCGGCCCTACCACCGGCGATCGTGTGCGCTTAGGGGATACCGACCTTTGGATCCAAGTGGAAAAAGACTTCACGACCTATGGGGACGAAGTGAAATTTGGCGGCGGTAAAGTGATTCGTGATGGCATGGGACAAAGCCAAGTGACGAACGATATCGCCGTCGATTTGGTGATTACCAATGCCTTGGTTATTGATCATTGGGGGATTGTGAAAGGCGATGTGGGCGTAAAAAACGGTCGCATTTTCAAAGTGGGTAAAGCGGGTAACCCGGACGTGCAAGACAACGTGGATATTGTGGTCGGCCCGGGTACGGAAGTGATCGCCGGTGAAGGTTCGATTTTGACCGCCGGTGGTATTGATGCGCACATTCACTTTATCTGCCCACAACAAATTGAAGAGGCATTGACCTCCGGCGTGACCACCATGATTGGTGGTGGTACTGGCCCAGCCACCGGCACTAACGCCACAACCTGTACGTCGGGTCCTTGGTATCTTGGCAAAATGATGCAAGCCACTGACAGCATGCCCATGAACCTTGGATTCCTCGGTAAAGGTAACGCCAGTCTGCCAGACGCGCTCGAAGAACAGCTCGAAGCGGGTGCCTGTGGTTTGAAGCTGCATGAAGACTGGGGCACCACGCCAGCCTCCATTGATTGCTGTTTGTCGGTTGCGGAAAAGTACGACGTGCAGGTAGCGATTCACACGGATACCTTGAATGAATCTGGCTTTGTTGACAGCACCATCGGTGCCTTCAAAGACCGCGTGATTCATACCTATCACACAGAAGGAGCGGGCGGTGGCCACGCGCCGGATATTATCCGTGCCGCAGGCTATGCCAATGTGCTGCCTTCTTCCACTAACCCAACACGTCCTTACACCCACAATACCGTGGATGAGCATCTCGACATGTTGATGGTGTGCCATCACTTGGACAGCAATATTCCAGAAGACGTGGCGTTTGCCGACTCACGCATTCGTAAAGAAACCATCGCGGCGGAAGACATCTTCCACGATCGAGGTGCCTTTTCCATGATTTCCTCTGACTCTCAAGCCATGGGTCGTGTAGGGGAAGTGGTGACGCGGACTTGGCAAACTGCCCACAAGATGAAACAGCAATTCGGCCTGTTACCCGAGGATCAAGCCCTCGGTGCGGACAACTTCCGCGCGAAACGTTATATCGCCAAATATACCATCAACCCCGCCATTGCCCATGGTATTAGCCATGAAGTGGGTTCTATTGAACCCGGCAAATTGGCCGATCTTGTACTGTGGAAACCGGCGTTCTTCGCGGTGAAACCGTCCATGATCATCAAGGGTGGCATGATTGCCAGTGCGCCGATGGGGGACCCGAATGCCTCCATCCCAACACCACAGCCGGTGCACTATCGCCCCATGTTTGGTTCCTTTGGCAAAGCTTCGGCGGCGACCTCGGTAACGTTCGTTTCGCAAGCCGCGTTAGATAATGGCATCAAGCAAACCCTTGGGCTTGATCGTACCTTGGTGGCCTGTAAGAACACGCGCAACATCAGCAAAAACGACATGATCCACAATGCATGGATGCCAAACATTACGGTCGATCCACAAACCTATGAAGTTCGTGCTGATGGGGAATTGTTGACCTGTGAGCCCGCCGAAAGCTTGCCATTGGCGCAACTTTACAACCTGTTTTAAGCATGTTCGCAACGATCTGGTAGGAGGATCGCTATGTTAGATATTTACACCCGCCTTGGCACCCATTGCCATGATGAGATTTACACCACCGTGGTGTTGAGCCACGAACAACGGGAGCGAGGGCGTTTAAAGCTCGTGGGGGAAAATGGCGAAGACATTCGCGTGTTTCTTGAGCGTGGCAAGCCCTTGCTGGTTGGCGAGTACTTACGCTCTGAGTGTGGCAAAACCATTCGCGTAGACGGGGCGATTGAAGAGGTTGCCCACGCCAGTTGTGACGACTGGACCACGTTTGCCAAGGCTTGTTACCACCTTGGCAATCGCCACACCAAAGTTCAGGTGGAAGATCGCTGGTTACGGATCAAGCCAGACCATGTCTTGGAGGAAATGCTGCATCTGCTCGGGCTTGTCGTGAGCCATGAAGAGGCCATTTTTAATCCAGAATCCGGAGCCTATAGCCATGGCCATCACCACCACGGATAGGGCACTGCTGCGTTTATTGCAGCTGAGTAGCGTGAGCTTGCCGGTAGGGGGCTATGCCTTTTCTCAAGGTTTGGAATACGCCATTGATCAGGGCTGGGTAACCAAACCGGCTCAGGTCGAAAGCTGGACACAACAGCAACTCATGTTGTCCCTCGCGCGAGTGGACTTGCCTGTTTTGCGTTTGGCGATGGATGCCCATTCCCTTGGTGCTGAAGGATGGTTAGTGGAACTGAACGAATTGATCTTGGCTTGCCGGGAAACCAAAGAACTAAGGTTGACGGATACCGCCATGGGGGAAGCCCTATCGCGTTTAATGCGCAGTTTGGCGATTCCAACGCCGTTTTCCCGCTTAGAAGAGGTGAGCTTTGTGGTGTTGTTTGCCATTACCGCAAGCCATTGGCAAATCAAATACGAAACAGCGGCCTTGGGGTTTGCGTGGTCATGGTTGGAAAACCAAATCGCCGCGGCGACCAAGCTTGTTCCCCTAGGTCAGACCCAGGCCCAAATCTTACTGGGTCAACTGCAACCGGTATTGAGTGATGCCATCACCCAATCAAACAGCGTTGATCAAGATGACATTGGTGCAGGTCTACCGGCGGTTGCCATCGCCAGCTGTTTACATGAAACCCAATATTCGCGGCTCTTTCGCTCTTAACACTGTGTCAGTGCCGCAGTGAGAACAATCAGATAAACGTCTGAACCACAGATTTTGAGGAATAGAAAATGACGAAACCAAAACAAACATTACGCGTTGGTGTAGGCGGCCCAGTGGGGTCAGGTAAAACAGCGCTATTGCGTTCTTTGTGCGCGGCCATGCGCGAGCATTACAACATCGCCGTGGTCACCAATGATATTTACACCCAAGAAGACGCGAAATTTCTGACTCGTCATGAAGCCTTGGATGCGGATCGCATCATTGGTGTGGAAACCGGCGGCTGCCCTCACACAGCAATCCGTGAAGATGCATCCATGAACTTAGCCGCCATTGATCAGCTCTTAGATCGTCACGGCGAGCTGGATGTGGTGTTTGTGGAATCCGGTGGTGACAACTTAAGTGCGACATTTAGCCCAGAGCTTTCCGATCTGACCCTCTATGTGATTGACGTATCCGCCGGTGACAAAATCCCCCGTAAAGGTGGTCCTGGCATCACTAAGTCTGATCTCTTGATCATCAACAAAATCGATCTTGCGCCATTAGTGGGCGCATCTTTAGAAGTCATGGATCAAGATGCCAAAGCCCAGCGTGGTTCCCGTCCGTTTGTCTTCTCGAATTTGAAAGCGGCAAAGGGTTTGGATGAAATCATCCAGTTCATTGTGGCCGAGGGGATGCTTGAAGCGAAACAACTGCCACCGGCCAAGGCCGTGGTTTAACGCGATCGATACGAACTAGAACAGAGCCCCGGCGTTGGCAAAGTAACGCCGCCAATTACGTTAGGAGAGACACCATGAAAACCATGATGAAAGCGATTATGACAGCGAGCGTTGCGATGGCAGCAAGCGCGACTATGGCACACACCGGCCACGAACACACCGCCAGTTTTATGACGGGCTTTAGCCACCCTTTGGGTGGATTAGACCATCTATTGGCCATGGTGGCAGTTGGGCTATGGGCGGCAAGCCTTGGGGGCCGTGCGTTATGGGTCGTCCCAGCAGCCTTTGTCGGTACTATGTTACTGGGCGGTGCACTGGGTATGACTGGAATTGCCGTACCTTACATTGAGCAGGGTATTTCGCTCTCGGTTATTATTTTTGGCGCTTTGGTATTAGCTGCCAAACGTCTACCATTATTGGCTTGTATGACAATAGCGGGAGGCTTTGCGTTGTTTCATGGGGCCGCCCATGGTTTGGAAATGCCAAGTGATGCCTCCGGCGCGAAATATGCGGTAGGTTTTGCACTGGCTACCGCTTTGCTGCACAGTGCTGGAGTGGTCGTTGGGCAATGGATGGCACGTCTGCAATCGCCGCTTGTGGCGCGTATAACGGGTGCGATTATTGCGCTGTCTGGCATGGCACTTGCTATTGCATAACATGTTTCCCCGCGTAGAGCCATAACTTGGTATTATGGCCTTTTGAATCCTAACAGCGGGCGGTTACGCCCGTTGTCCTGTTTGAGCTCCTATGACCGCAGCCCAGAAAATATTCAAAGTACGCCGCCACTATAACAAGTGGGTCGCTGACCAAACTTTAGAGGATTACGCATTGCGCTATACCTCTAAGCAGGGTCACACCATGAGTATTGAGCGCATCGGGCATACCGCGTTAGGGGCGGCGGCGTTTCTTGCCTTAGAAGGATTGGCAGCGGTCATCACCCTTAGCTATGGTTTTACCAATGCTATTGCCGCTATCTTAACCGTGATGGTGCTATTTTTTATCACTGGCTTTCCCATCGCCTATTACTCCGCCAAGCATGGTTTAGATATTGATTTGCTGACCCGCGGCGCGGGGTTCGGTTATTTTGGCTCGACCATTACCTCACTGATCTATGCCACCTTCACTTTTATCTTTTTTGCCATTGAAGCGGCGATACTTGCCTCGGCATTGGAAGTATTACTGGGCATTCCTTTACCCCTTGGTTATGCCCTATCAGCGTTGTTTGTTATCCCTATCGTAACCCATGGCATTCGAGCGATCAGCCGCTTTCAGAATGGTACCCAGTGGGTGTGGCTGGTGTTGCAATTTGCTGCTTTGGGCGTCGTGGTGACACAGGAATATCAGCATTTTTCGGCTTGGACGCAGTTTACCCCCAGCCATTTACCGCAAGCATCAGAATTCGACTGGATACTATTTGGGGCGTCAGCGTCCGTGCTGTTTGCCCTAATGGCACAAGTTGGCGAGCAGGTAGATTACCTGCGCTTTTTTCCTAAAAAAACGGAACAAAACAAGCGACGTTGGTGGTTTTGGTTGATATTGGCGGGCCCTGGCTGGGTCTTTATCGGCACGTTGAAAATGCTGCTGGGTTCGTTTTTGGCCTACCTAGCGATCTCGGATGGCGCGACCATGTTACAAGCCACCGACCCAACCTATTTGTATCAGCGTATCTTTCTGTTTTTGACAACCTCGCCAACGACAGCGCTTATTTTAGCGGCGGTATTTGTGTTTATTTGTCAGATGAAAATAAACCTGACCAACGCCTATGCCGGCTCCATCGCATGGTCGAATTTCTTCTCGCGCTTGACCCATTCCCACCCTGGGCGCGTGGTCTGGCTGGTGTTCAACGTGACCATTGCCTTGTTACTGATGGAGCTGGGCATCTATCAAGCACTAGGCGCCATCCTAAGTGTATTTGCCATCAGTGCTGTCAGTTGGTTGGGGAGTCTTGCGGCTGACCTGTTAATCAATAAACCGTTGGGTTTGAGTCCAAACTACGTTGAATTCAAGCGTGCCCATTTGTACGACATTAACCCAGTCGGCACCGGCTCCATGCTGATTGCAACCGCATTGGGCTTGCTCAGTTATTTAGGTTTATTTGGCGACGTGGCCAGCAGCTTGTCTCACTTTATTTCGTTGGCAGCGTGTTTTATTTGCGTGCCGGTCATCGCTTGGCTGACCAAAGGAAAATATTACATCGCCCGGCAAAGCCCAGAGCTGGTGCCTTTGATTCAGATCGAGCAAGCCAAACACCCCCATAAAACTGTTACGTTGACCTGTGGGATCTGTGAAAACCCCTTTGAACGGGAAGACATGAGTTTCTGCTCTGCCTATCAGCAGCCGATTTGCTCTCTGTGTTGTTCTCTAGATGTACGTTGCCTAGATAGCTGTAAACCCCAGGCAAGTTTAGCGGAGCAAAGTGATTATTTCTTAAAGCTCTTTCTACCTAAGCGACTGGTGCGAGCCATTAGCTCACGGCTAGGCCGATTTGTTACCTTGTTGTTCGTCATTAATGTGATTAATGCAGCATTGATGATGCTCATTTATCGGCAAATGGACCCAGTGACAGCGAATGAGGCCGCCTTACTTGAGCAAGCTATGCTGGCATTGTTCTTTACTTTGCTCATTGTTTCTGGGGTTCTATCTTGGTTATTTCTACTGGCCCATGAAAGTCGAGTAGTGGCGCAAAAAGAATCTAATCGACAGACGCGAAAATTGATGCGTGAGATCGAAGCCCACCAAGAAACAGACCGAGCACTGCAAGACGCCAAAGAGCAAGCAGAGCGAGCCAATGACGCTAAAACTCGTTATCTTAGTGGCATAAGTCATGAATTACGCACGCCCCTGCAATCTATCATCGGCTATGCCCAGCTTCTAGCGGAGAAAGAAAATACCCCTTCGGGTCACCAAAATGGATTGGACATCATTCAACGAAGTGGCTTGTATTTGGCGGATTTGATTGAGGGCTTACTCGATATTTCCAAGATCGAAGCGGGGCGCTTTGACCTGTACCGCAATACGGTGGATTTGCCAAACTTGATAGACCAGTTGAATAGCATGTTCGCTATGCAAGCACGGGCTAAAGGTATTCATTTTCAAGCGAAAATCCTCGCGCCTTTACCCCATTATGTCGTCACAGATGAAAAACGGTTACGGCAAGTTTTGATTAATTTGCTGTCAAATGCGGTGAAATATACGCCAAAAGGGAATGTTTGGTTTGAAGTGAATTATCGTAACCAAGTCGCCGAGTTCGTCATTCGTGACACCGGTCTTGGCATTAAAGAGACACACTTACAGCGTATCTTTGACCCATTCGAGCGGGTACGGGACGTGAGTACAGCCAATCTTCCCGGAACGGGTTTAGGGTTAACCATCGTCAAGCTCCTAACCGAAATTATGGGTGGAGATATCCAAGCTAAGTCTATAGCGGGGGAGGGCAGCGAGTTTCGTGTGAGCCTCATGTTGCCTTGGGTGAGTCAAGGGGAAACGGGTGCACCGGTATCGAAAAAGATCGTTAGTTATCGTGGCTTCCAGCGTACCATTATGGTGGTGGACGATGACCCCGTGGTGCGTGGTCTGCTGGCGGATATTTTGGTGCCAATTGGCTTCAATGTCGTGGAAGCCGCTGATGCACAAGTTTGTTTAAATGACCTGGAAGGTTTGTCGCCGGACCTCTTTATCCTTGATGTGACTATGCCGGGAATGGATGGCCTGACATTGGCAAAAACACTGAGAAAGAAAGGCTTCACTACGCCTATTTTGATGTTGTCTGCCGATGCTCAAGAAAGTCGTCGTAAACCCGAAGAGCAGGGAGCCTTCAATCAATATTTGGTGAAGCCCATTAGGAATAGCGACTTGCTGGACGCGATACAGCAATGGCTTGTCGTTGAGTGGGTGTATCAGGAGTCAGAATCGAACCACTTACCGATAGGGGATGAAGTCGTTCCTGTGTTGGCCGATGAGCGCAGTCTCCCACCAGAACCGACGGATCAACAAGCGCTACCAGCGATACCGGATCATGAGAGTGTCCGTGAACTGCTGGCCTTTGCGGAAATGGGCTACAAAAAAGGCGTGCGTCGTGTGCTCGACCAGTTAACCGAGACGCGCATAATCCACGACCGGCATCTACAACAATTAGAAGACCGTTATCTGCGTTTTCAATTTGATGCTATCGCTGATTATTTAACCGAAAATCGTGGAATTTAGGGTTGTTTTCACCAAAATATTGCTATGCCAGACCGAATAGATAGGAATCCAAAGCCATGAGTGTTACCGAAAAAAGCGATATTGTATTAGTGGTTGACGACTCACCGGATGCACTAAGCCTGATCCATGACACCTTGGAGGCGGCCAACATGGAAGTATTAGTAGCGCTCGAAGGGCGGCAAGCCTTAACGATTGCCAAACGGATTCGCCCTGACATCATTTTGCTGGATGCTATCATGCCGAATATGGATGGGTTTGAAACCTGCCGAGCGCTGCAACAGGACCCCAACTTGTCCAGCATCCCTGTAATTTTTATGACGGGATTGAGTGACACCACGGATATCGTGCGAGGTCTTGAAGCGGGGGGAGTAGATTACCTCACCAAACCGATTCAACCGAATGAGCTGCTAGCACGTATGCGAGTGCATTTGACGAACGCCAGACGTGCTCATAACGCCCAAACGGCTTTAGATAGTATTGGGCAGCATTTGATGACCTTTAGTGACTTTGGCGGAATTGCTTGGGCGACTCCTCAGGCTCATGCGTTATTGGCCAAAGCTCGCATTACCCCTGCTTGGCAAGTAGAGCAACTTGCTCCCCAAGTGCGTAATTGGTTGGCCCATAAACCAGAAGAAGGCAATTGTCTAAAACTTAGCGGCTTGGATTATCCGATAGCGCTCAAGTTTATGGGGTACACCGAACAATCCGAAGCGCTCGTTAAATTGGAAGACGGAGATAGATTGACCGGCCCAGCCTTGTTACGGCAAGAGCTACAATTAACAGAAAGAGAGTCCGAGGTACTGCACTGGCTTGCAAATGGCAAAACCAATCGAGAGATTGCCGAGATTCTCGAAATGAGCCCGCGCACCGTGAACAAACACTTAGAGCAAATTTTTCCCAAACTGGGCGTCGAAAACCGCACCGCAGCCGCGGGGGTGGCGTTAAGACTGATTGCGTCAGCGGTGTAAACTTCACGCTAAGAGCGTTTTAGCCAATACCCCGGTTTTCTGTGGTTGTGCATGACGGCGACCACAAGAATCTGCTCATTCATTAGAGTGTAAATAACCGAATAGGGAAAGCGGCTGAGTATGTATCGCCGGTGGCTTTTTCCCATAGGGGGCCAAGTGTTCGGTAAAGCCTGTATGGAATGAAAGGCGTCTTCTAACTCTTCAATAAACTTGGTGCCTAGCCCGTTTGATTGGGCTTGATACCATTGAAATGAGTCACTGATTTCAAGTTTTGTATCTGGGTGAAAACGTAATGGCATCATTGCCCGGTAATGTCCTTTTTCATCTCTTCCCAAGTCAGTCCTTTCACTTGGTTGTCTTGTAGTTCTTTTGTTCTAGTTTCAGCAAGCTGCAACCATTTGCCTTCGATATCGGTGCTATTTTCCGCATCCAGCGATGACAACAAGCAGTGAGCGGCCACGGCCTTCTCTTTTGTGCTTAACGCATCGATGTTATCTAGCATGATTTTTAGGGCGTCAGACATAGCATGACTCCTTGTTTTCGGGAGAAAATATCACAAAGGGTAAATATAGCACTCAATTCTCTCGTGGGCATAGGCACTAGGCTGAATCGATAGTCTGGAACAGTGTTGGCAATATCGTGACATTTTCCCCACCGTTATGCCGATTTTCTTGTATAATGCCCGCACTTTTTTTCAGGTTTTTATAGAAGGTTAATTGTTATGAGTCTGCCACCATGCCCAAAATGTAGCTCCGAATACGTTTACGAAGATCAAGCGATGCTGATCTGCCCAGAGTGTGGCCACGAGTGGAACCCAAATGAAGTGGCTGTGGATGAAGATGCTTTGATCATCAAAGACTCCAACGGCAACTTGCTTGAAGAAGGCGATAAAGTCACGCTAATCAAAGACTTAAAAGTAAAAGGGTCTTCTATGGTGTTAAAAGTCGGCACCAAAGCCACCATCAAACGCTTCGTTGATGGTGACCACGATATTGACTGCAAAGTGGATGGTGCTGGCGATATGATGCTGAAATCTCAGTTTGTGAAGAAAGCGTAATTCCGATTTGCAAATTACATAGACAGCACTATAAAAAGGGGCGGCCATGAGGTCGCCCTTTTCTGTGGTCAGTAGCCTAACACCCCAATACTGCCTTTTGCTAGTAAACTCACCCCCGATAAAACCAACAAAATCATCGCTAATTGGCGTACGCGCTCCGGTGCAAAGGGCAGGGGAAAACGTTTGATTAATAGGGTGGTGATAAAAACAACAGGGAAGCCAATCGCGCTCCAGAGCCACATGTCGTGGGTGATTAAGCCACTGGCTCCGGTGATGCCAACCCGGATGATGCAGGTCAGCCAGAAGATGGTAAGTAAGGTGGCACGAATGGTTGCCAGTGACAAAGGCTGTCGATACATCAGGTAGGAGATCGGTGGCCCAGAGGTTGAGAATAATCCCCCCAGCACCCCGGCGATTGCGCCACACCACAAATAAGCTTGGTTGGATGCCAAGGGCTGATTGGCGGCCGGTTTAAACCAGCTCAAGGCGCAAGCAGCGATCAAGGTGGCACCTAGTAAAAGTTGTAGGCCAGCAATGGCGCTATTGCCAAGGTAATCTAATAGCCATACCCCCAAGCCAATCGCCGGGCCACTGGCGATAAAGAAAATCCCAATTTGTCGCCACAAGGCATGACGCCATAGACCGCCGATTAAACCAGTGGAGCTATTTACAAAGCTCAGTACACTGACCACAAAGGCCATCATTTCGATGGAGGCGAGGTTAAACACCGCCGCACCGCTCATCACTACTAAACCAAAGGCAAAGCCAGTGGTAGTTTGCACTACGGCTCCGATGGCAAAGATCAGCAAGAGCAATAAGTCGGTTAGATCGAGCATGAAGTCTCCGGCACAGGGATTTGGTTCATTGGGCGTATTGCCGTACTATCCACTCACTAAGTGATTTTGTCGAGGAGAACCCCATGTTGCATCAGTATCATCCGCTAGGATTTCAAGGTTCGCGTATTGCTCAGGGCTTTTGGCGGCTCACCGAATGGAATATGAGTGCTGAAGCGTTAGTGGCGTTTCTTGAGCAATGTGTCGAACTGGGTGTTACCACCATGGATCATGCCGATATTTACGGTGATTATCAGTGCGAAAAGCTGTTTGGGGAGGCCCTAGCACTGCGCCCAAGTCTGCGCGATAACATGCAGATTGTGACCAAATGCGGAATCATGTTGCCCAGCCAAAATCGCCCGGATATAACCAGCCATCGCTATGATCAAAGCGTTAGCCATATTATCGATAGTGTGAATCGCTCCCTTCGTAATTTACGGGTGGAAGAAATTGACCTGCTGTTATTACATCGCCCATCCCCGCTGATGGACGCGGATCATGTAGCGGAAGCGTTTGAGCATCTGTATACCGTCGGCAAAGTGAAACACTTCGGTGTGTCGAATTTCAGTCAATCTCAGTTTGATTTGCTGCAATCACGCTTAGAAATGCCCTTGATCGTGAATCAGGTGGAGCTTTCCCCGCTAGAACTGAAACACTTCAAAGACGGCACACTAGACCACGTCCAACAACATGCGGTCACGCCTATGGCATGGTCGCCGTTTGCCGGTGGTAATCTATTTAAGCTGGAAGAGGTCAACCCAGAACTGGGGCGAGTCATGACGCAGATTGCTGCACAGCACCATGCCACCATTGATCAAATTGCCATTGCTTGGTTGCTACGCCACCCCTCGGGCATTGCACCGGTGTTGGGTTCTGGCAAGATTGAGCGGGTACAAGCCGCCGTCGCTGCCCACGAAATGACGTTATCGGATAAAGAATGGTTTGAAATCTGGGTGGCTTCTCAAGGACACCCAGTGCCTTAATTCTCATCAGTTTGGTGAGATGAAGGAGCAGCCGCCTGCTTTTCTAACGCAATGGTCACCATGTGTTTAGGCTGAGCTTTGCTGTAAAGCCAGCCTTGGGAGTAGTCGCAGCCCAGCTCTAATAAAATCTGATGCTGGGCGGTAGTTTCCACACCTTCCGCTACTACTTTCATACCCAGCTCATGGGCCATGGCAATCGTCGCGGCCACTAGCTTACGGTCTGACTCGTCGGTAGTTAGGTCAGTGATAAACTCTCGGTCAATTTTTAGGATATCGAATTTATATTGACGCAAGTAGCTCAGGGACGAATAGCCAGTACCAAAGTCGTCCATGGCGAGGGAGACTCCTAGCGCTTCTAGTTCTTTCAGCACTTTTTCTACACCAGCGTAGTTCGACAGCATGACTCCTTCGGTGATTTCAAACTCGATGGTGTGACTGTTGAGATGGAAACGATGAATTAATGACTCGATGACTCCTATCAGCTCGTTGTTGCGAAATTGCACCGGTGATAGGTTGATCGCCATAGAAAATTGATCACTGACTAGGTGCTGCCATTGGGAAAGGGTTTCTAGGGATTCATTGAGAACAAAATAGCCGATATCTTCAATTAGGCCATTGCGCTCGACCACGGGAATAAACTCCGCCGGGGAAACAAACCCAAGTACTGGGCTGTGCCAACGTAGCAAGGCCTCTACCCCAGCGATTTGTCCATTTATGGTATTGATCTTCGCTTGGTAATAAACCTCAAATTCGCCATTTTCCAGTGCTTTGTAGATATGTCGTTCGAGTTCGAGACGTCTTGCCATACCTCGGTTTAGGCTGTCGGTGTAAAAACTGTAGTGACCGTTGCCTAATTCTTTTGCCGCATAGCAGGCCATCTCTGAGTGACGTAATAATTCTTCGGGGTCATTGCTGTCATTTGGATAAACCGCAATGCCGATACTGGCCGATAGCATCACCGCTGCACTACTGCCAAAGGGTTCCCGTTTGATGGTATTGATCAGCCTCTCTGCTTTGAGGGCTGCATCGGTTTCTTCGGTAAAGTCCTTTTGAATGATGAGAAATTGATTACCCGCAAGACGGCCAATGGTGGTGTCCTCGGATGTAGTTTGGCGCAAGCGTTGGGTGAACGCCTGTAGGATATTATCGCCCTCCCTTTGGCCGTATAGATCGTTTACCTTTTTGAAATCATCAATGTCAATTGTAAGTACAGCGATAGATCGCTGCTGCCGGCGCGCCAACCTTAAATCTTGCTGCAATCTATCGAGGGTTAGAAAGCGGTTCGGTAATGCGGTTAATTGATCAAAGTTGGTGGAGTAGGCCAGCTGAGTCGTACGTGTCGCGACCCGTCGGTTAAGAATGAGAGTCCAAACCCCAAACCCCACCACGAGTAGAATGGCCACGGTCGCCACCACCCACAACCAAGTGCGGTCTGGGGCTGGGACGTAATCGATGTTAATCCAGCGTTGAGCAATGGCAGCGCGTTCTTTTGCGGTAATAGTGGCAAGCCCCTTTTCCAGTATTGGGATCAGCTCGGGCCAATCATTGCGTACCGCAAAGTGAAGGTTTTGTACGTCGGTAGACACGGGGGCGGCGATCTTTAGGTTGGTAAGGTTAAGCTTACGAATCCAGTAGCTAGTCGCGGCGACATTGCCGATAAAGGCGTCCACCTCGCCCCCCGATAATGCCAATAAAGCCTCTTGCAATTGCCCATAGAGTACAGGCTTGAGATTGGTATGATCGGTCACATAGCCGTGATTTGAGGAGTTGCGTTGAACGGCAACTTGCATACCTTCGAGATCATTAACTCCCGCAATAAAGGGCGTATCGGAGCGCGTGATAATTACCCGATGAAATTGTAAATAAGGAGCCGAGAAATTGAGATAGCCCTGCCGCTCTTGGGTCTTACCAACCGCCGCTAGCACGTCAACATCGCCCCGGCGCACTCGATGCATCACGGTTTGCCAGTCGACATTTGGCACCACGACCATATTCAGTCCCAAACGCTGGTTTAGCAGTTTGACGTAATCGGACGCAATGCCTTTGTAAGCGCCTTCCTCGATGTATTCGAACGGTGCAAACTCCGGGTCTACTCCAAGGCGTAAGGTTTTGTGCTCATCGATCCATGCTCTTTCCTCTGCCGTCAGGGTAATGTCGACCAATTCCTCTAACAAAGACGTAGGCAGCCACTTTTCTCTCAGTTGCTGTAATTCCGCTGCTGGGATAGCTGCTAACGCCTTATCTAATATTCTGGCTAGAATCGGTAAATCTTGACGTACCGCCAGACTAGCGTTGGCATTATCCCGTTGGTAGAGAGCCGCATAGCGCAGATTGGCAATGAGAAATTTATTGCGATAATAATGGGCTGCCCCGAGGAAGGTAATGGCAGCATCCGCTTGCCCCACCGATACTGCCTCTAGGGCATCACGGATGGTATCCACATAGACTGGCTCAATCGTTGGATGTTGTTCCAGTACTTCGTCTACGTAGTGGTAACCTTTTACCAGTGCCACCTTGTGGCCGGGAAGATCCGCCCGAGTATAAATGTCTGTGCCCTGATCCCGGGTAATCATCACCAAGGATTTGAAAATATAGGGACGTGTAAAATGGAACCATTGCCGACGTTCTGGCTGATCAACCATGGTGGCAACAATATCGACTTCCTGTTGCTTACCTGCATCATACAAAGCTTGCCATTTGTAAGAAGGCAACACTTCAAAGCGAATACCAAGTAGGGTCTCGATACGGCCCATCAGTTCAACGGATAACCCTTCTAATTGTCCATCGGAATTCAAAAAACTGTAGGGGGGGAAATAGCCATCGTAAGCAACGGACACCACCGGATGCTCTCTCAGCCAAGCTTGTTCTGTCGCAGGCAAAGACAGGGGCGCGCTCCAACCCTTTGTGGTTGTAAGCAGTATGCAGAGTGTCAGTAGCAGATGGCGAAGTACATTGATTGGCATGGTGGCTCACTTTCCCTAATAAGCAGATAACCAGAGTCTACCAAGTTCAGGGTAAACCTATTGTTGGTTATTGTTTAATCGCAATGATTAAACCCTAGTTCTATTTACATAAAATTACCAACATCAACAAAATATCAGTAAGAAAATCCTTATTTGGCGGTATTTGACTTTCTGACGGGGTTGGCGCTAGATAGACGGCTTGTGCTTACATTTCTCTAAAGGAGCGAATAGCGTGTGTCGGTGGATGGCCTATAAGGGCCCAAGCGTGTACTTAGAACAATTGTTGTTTGAGCCGGATCATTCCTTGATTCACCAAAGTCTTTCCGCCCGTAAATCGGAAGTCACCGTCAATGCCGATGGCTTTGGTTTGGGCTGGTATGATGAGCGAGACGAGCCCGGTTTGTACCACGAAATCTTACCGGCATGGAGCGACTGCAATCTAAAGAGCTTGGCAAAACACATTAAGAGCCCCTTGTTTTTCGCCCATGTGCGGGCTTCCACTGGGACTTCAACCAACCGCAATAACTGTCATCCTTTTGGCTATGAAAATTGGCTGTTTATGCATAACGGTCAAGTGGGTGGCTATGAGAATTTACGCTGGTGGCTGGACCGGCAGCTACCGGAAGAGCTGTATCCCCACCGCCGCGGCGCGACGGACTCCGAAGCCCTCTTTCTCATGATGGTGGCTAATGGTTTGGCTGAACAGCCCGAACGAGCGATCCGCACTACATTACGTGCAGTGTATAACGAGATGCAAGCCCGCGGCATTGATGAGCCATTGCGCTTCACGAGCGTCTTGTCCGATGGACAACGACTTTGGGCGATTCGTTACGCAAGTGATCACCATGCTCCGTCTTTGTACATCAAAACCTTTGCAGATTATTTGGTAGTAGGCTCAGAGCCCCTAGAGCTATCCGGCGAAGGATGGGATTTGATCGAGCAAGATACCATCACCTGCATCGAGGCCATGAACTATCAGGTGATTCCACTACTACTATCCTAGCTGTCCGATAACCACTCGCTTCTTTGATTTAGCGTTTCTCTTCACGGAAAGTGTA
This sequence comes from Maribrevibacterium harenarium, assembly GCF_006385675.1. Lineage (GTDB taxonomy): Bacteria > Pseudomonadota > Gammaproteobacteria > Pseudomonadales > Marinomonadaceae > Marinomonas > Marinomonas harenarium. The sequence continues at coordinate 193,115 of NZ_VFRR01000002.1, forward strand.
GAGCTGCTTGGGACGGCCGCCAGTGTTGTAACTGAGGGACATGGTCACGGTGCCTTGTTCCTCTAAATATTCCAAATAACGCCGTGCGGTAATGCGGCTGACTTTCAGAGCATCTCCCACTTCTTGCGCCGAAAAGGGTGCGGTTAGCCCTTTAATATGTTCGATCATCGCGGTAAGGGTGATGGTATCGATGCCTTTTGGGGTCTGGCGGGTACGGTTTGGCACTTTGCGCAACAGGGCGTCGATCTGCATTTGATCCACTTCCCCTTGTTTTGTTAATCGCTGGTGAAACGCCGCCACATCATCCAGCGCTTGAGTCACCCGGGAAAAGCGCAGGGGCTTGACCAAGTAGTCCATGACACCATGTTGAATGGCTTGCGCCACCACATGGGCATCACGCTCGGCGGTGGTCATAATGACACTACTACTAACGCACAGAGAGCGTAGCAATGGCAACAAATCCATACCATTACCGTCCGGCAGGCTAATATCCAAGAGGATCAAATCCGGCATGGGGGCGAGCATCAGCTTAGCTTGTTCAATGGATTCTGCTGCGCCTATCACGCTAAATGCAGGGTGTTGATTCACGGCTTGTTCCAGCATGTAGCTAGCTTGTGGGTCGTCTTCGACAATCAATACCGTATAAATGCCCATGGAAGGCCTCTTAAGTCAGTTGGCGCTTATCAATATACACGCTAAAGGCGGTGGTCTGGTCCGGGGTGCGTTCCCAATCTAGACTACCATGGTAACGGTCGACGATACGTTTGACCAAGTACAGTCCCATACCATTTTGCTCGTCCCCTTGCTTGGAAGTGACGCCAAAGTCCAGCATACGCTCGGCGACCTCCGGCGCGATCCCGGCACCGTTGTCTTCCACCGTCATCATCACATGATTATTGCGGTCACTTAAAAATAGCACCACTTCCGGCGCAACTTGCTGGCGATTGAGCCAAGCGGCATACAAGGCGTTATCTACCAGATTACCAATCAAAGAAATCAGATCGTCATTGATGCCGGTGGCGTAATGGCCGAGGCGACTGTCGCTGTCCAAGATAAACTGTACCCCAAGCTCGCTGGCTTTGTTGTACTTTGCCATCAGCATCCCGGCGATGGGGCTGTTATCAATACCTTTCACCAAGGTACCGAGTAGGTGTTGGTGGCGGTCGCTTTCTTGTTGTAAATAGTCTATGGCATCTTGGTGTTGTCCAGCTTGTAAAAGCCCTGACAACACATTGAGTTTATTGCCGTATTCGTGGGTTTTCGTACGCAATTGGTTGGCGTAGGCGCGGGTTTGAATCAAGTCTTGCTCGATAGCCCCTTGGTCTTGCTGGCGGGTGAGTAGAATCAAATAGCCCGACTGTGGCGTGTGCAGGGAGAGGGGATAAACCGTGACCGAAAATAGCTCTTTGCCTAAGGCCAGACCTTGTTTGTAGGCTTGTTCTTGGCTATTGAGCAGCACCAATGACAAGGTTTGGGAGACTTCGACCAAGGGCCGATACAGTACGTTTTTCTCCGGCGTATCCGGGTAAAGCCACGCCATGGCGGTGCGGTTGATGGCAGTGACCAAGTGCTGGCGGTCAATGGCAATCACCCCTTCGCGGATACTGTCTAATACCAGCTCATTGGCTTTGAACTTTTCCACGATTTCTTCGGGTTCAAACTCCAAAAACGTGCGTTTGAGTTTGCTCACCAAGAGCATGGCCAGCATGACGGCACAGACATAGAGAAAGGCAATCCACAAAAGAGCGGTGCGATAATGGGTGTATAGCAGCTCGGTCACCGAATGGGTCAGATAGCCGATACTTACCGCCCCAATGACCTGATTGTCATGCACGATAGGCGCAAAGTTTCGAATCGCCCGGCCGAGGGATCCCGTATCGATACTGGTATGGGGAATACCCTGTTGTAGCGAAACCCACACATCGTCACCAATAAAGGCTTTACCTACGCGCTCAGGAATGGGGTGGCTGAGGCGAATGCCCTGTTGGTTGACGATGACAATAAAGGAAGCATCAGTATGGGCGCGTAATGGTTCGATTCGGTCCTGAAGACTGACATTGTGGCCTTGATTCGATTGCATGACCGCGTCGATCACATGCTGATCGTCGGCCAGCACTTGCGCCAATTCGATGCCTCGCTGACGTAAGCCTTCAAGATAGGTGTTCTGCACCATCACTACCAACAAAATGCCGCACACCACCGCGATCAGGGTGATGGTCACTAGAATGATGGCCGTTAGGTAACGTTTAAGGGTCATGGGGCTCGATGGCATGGCGATAGATCCCACATTATAGATAAGAACAGAGGAAAAGAGGCATCAGAAGGGGAGAAACTCCGCACCGGGGAGTCGTGGTGCCGATGCGAAGTTCAGAACAAAAACGGTGAACAAGGAGCGGTTATCCCGCCTTAGCCACCTAAAATTTGAATGGCGAAGGTCGCCACGATCAACATAAAGGCCCCGCCAATACGTGATGAAATCTGCGCAAAGGGCATCAGTTGCATACGCTTGCTGGCTGCTAAGACGGCAACGTCGCCGGTGCCGCCCATGTTAGCCATGCACAGACCGCCGGTGATCGCCGATTCAATCGGGTAGAAGCCCATCAAACGACCCACCAAGCCCGCGCCGACAACGGCACCGACTACGGTGGCAAAGACCATGACAAAGTACAGCGGCGTTAATGCTTCCAGAATTTTATCCAGATCCGTGTACGCCACACCAATGCCCACCAACAAAGCTGGCGTTAGGTTAGAGACCACAAACTTGTACCAAGCGTGTGCGGCTTGCTCCAGTGGTGCAGGCATTAAACCAGACACTTTGATCAAAGCAATGGAAAGGATCATCAGCGCGTAGGTGTGCATGCTGATCACTTGCGATAACAAGGTGCCCAAGAAGAACATGGAGATGGCAAGCAACGCGCCCATGCCCAGCTTAGTGACTTCTAGTGGGCCAGATGTGGTGTCTTCTACCATTGGCGCTTGGCCACGAATCAACTCGCCATTGCCGGTCCAGCTTGGTTTCCATTGACCGACTTTGTGTAGCACTCCGGCGATAACAATGGCGATGGCATTACCGATCGCAAGTGCCGGAACCATCACAGACATCAAATCCGCCGCATTCATGCCGGTACGACCAGACATGATTTCTACCAACGGCACGGCACCCGCACCCATGCCACCACCCATAATGGGTAGGGCGATCAGCATCACGGATTCAAATAGGTTTTTTCCAACGATCAAGCCAACAGCACCGGCGAAAAGGAAAGATACTGCCACGGCTCCCAAGATCACTGGGATGTATTTTAGCGCGGCCTTTTTCAGGGTATCCGTGCTCATGCCGAAGATGGAGCCGGTTACCAAACTCGCCACATAAAAAGATAGGAAGCCGCCGCTTTTGGTGAAGGTAGTGATTTGTTGGGTAATTTTGTCGTCCACAAAACCGCTGTGGAAAAGGTAAGACGAGCCGAAGATAACGACGATGGCTCCGCCACCAAAGAACTGGTTGATGATCGGCGTGCGATCACCGGCGGTATTGAGCAAGTAGCCCAAGATAACCATGATACCAAGGGCTCCGATCATGCCGCCGGGCAAGAGGTTGAGATACGCCGCGCAAAGAATGACAGCCGCTGCGAGGATGAGGATGATTTTACTGGCACGATGCTCCTGTGGCATCGCAGAGTCAGTTGCTAGCATAGGATTTACTCTCAGTTTGGAATTATTATGTGGCGCGCAGTCTACCAATCTGAAAGCAGGACAAAAGTACTCAGACTTTTTTGAAAGTAAACAAAGGTTTCGTAACTGTTGTAAGTGCAATGTCAGCCTTTTCCCGCATTTTCACGGGTTTCATTTAGCCGATCTGATACACTTTGCAGCATAGCAACCACTTCCGAAAAGGCTCTGTTGTGAACAACGAATTTACCCCTGTCGAAGCCATCGAAGCGTGGACTACACCGCTTTATATGACTCAGCTTGAAGACCATGAATTTCTAAAAGATGCTCTGCTTGCTCATGTGTATGCCTGCCGTGAGCAGCAGCAAACCGCCGTCGATAGCCATGTGGCGGTGACGGCGAAACATGCGCTATTTGAAAGTGAGTTGGACTTTCTGGAAAGTGACGTGCCGGAGGTGATGGAGCTGCGTCGACAAGTAGAAGAGCTCATTGCGGAAGTCGCCGCCGACGTGAACCAAGGCCACTGGCCAGAAGACTGCGAAGCCTATGCTCATGTGATCGAGTCGTGGTATCACGTGACCGAAAACGGTGGCTACCACGACGCCCACACTCACCCGAACTGTTCTTGGTGTGGCATTTACTACCTTGACCCCGGCGAAGCGGATCTAGGCACACGTAATGGGGTAAACCGCTTCTACGACCCTCGGGTCAATGCCAACCACTACGCTGATCCCGGCACCGCCTACCTTGGTGAAACGGGCTTTTGGGACTTTTCCCCCAAAGAAGGCCAAGTGGTGATCTTCCCTTCTTACCTCAAACATTCGGCGCTGCCTTACTTTGGTCAAAAAGATAGAGTTGTCATCGCCTTTAACTGCGTGATTGAGTTGGACTAGATAACTAGACCAATGTTTTCTGGGCAGGTAGGATGAGAAAAACTCTCAAAGGAGCCTAAGGTGTCTTTCGAACAACGACTTGAAAAAGCCCACGCCGAGCTGCAATCCCACGGTGTTTGGCTATCTAATTACAAACCGCCGGTATTTAGCTTGCTGCGGGCACTTGGTATCAAGGTCGCCCCGCCGTACTACCTCAACTTCCACCTGAACGCCATTATCCACTTCTGGTACTTTGCGCCGATTATCTTCCTCGCCATGTACTTTGGCATCCTAGGAGACGCCGGTGCGGGTGCGAAATTGGCGATGGATAAAGCTGCCTTCTGGGGCATCTTATATGGCCTTGGTATGTCACTGTTTTACTTAGTACGCCGCAAGCAGCTCAAACTGCGTTCATGGTCTGACTTTTCATAACTTTTTGAGGCTTTCAGGGGTGTAAATCCAGCAAAAGGGACGTTTCGGGTCAAAGTCTAAAATCCAAGGAAAATTATGGACAGTCTACTAGTTAATGCCATCAAGTACGCCTCGAGTGATAAAACGTCACCGCGAGAAAACTTTATTACCGAGGTGTTTGCCTGGCTCATTCGCAACGATACCCTGTTTGCTCAAGAGCTTTTGAACTTCATCACCGATAAATTTCCGAAAGACCGGGCGCTTCCCTTTCACCCAACAGTTGAAATGGACGTAGATACCCAGTTGAACTTCAATGGTGTTTTCCCGGATATGAGCTGGAAAAGCGTGTCTGGTGATTGGCAAATACTGTTTGAACACAAGATCTGGTCAGAGCTGCATGCCAACCAGCTGCAAAATTACCGCGACTACGCCGATAAGTTCTGCCCGCCCTACTTTATGGTGTTGATTACCCCAGACCGTGCTCAACATCGACAAAATCCTGATGTGGCATTGCTTTGGTCAGATATTGCCCATTGTCTTGAGCGCCTAGAACCATCAACAGAAATGCAACGTCATCGAGAAGAATTCTTGGCGCTGCTTGAGCATGTTGGTGTGCGCAAGCTTACGCCGATCAATCCGCTCGCCGTAAATTACTACCACGCGGCAAAGCGCCTTGAACAGCAATTTAGCCAGATTTGTCACCGAGCCATCAAAGAGTCTTGGCAGATTAATGAAATGGGATTGGGGTTTGAGTCACCAACCATCACCAATCCAAGGGGAGCGTCGAGGTATTCTCTATATGGGCGCATTGTTTTTAACTTCTGCACCTCCAACCCTGTTATCAACCAAACCGGACAATGGCTACCAGGGGTAGGGCTGGGCTTTATTCTAGAAGGCGAAGATATTGAGATGAGACCGGAGTTGGAAGCGGGGCCAGTTGCTGCCCTTATTCTCAATACCAATAAATCACTCCATGGTCACCTCAATCTAGATGGTCATTATCAAAACCTAGTGGCGGAACTGTCCTACAAGCTCACTAAGCAAACCCTATGGACACTCTACGATGGCACCAAAAAAGCATCCTACAACCGATGGCATCCCTTAGTGGTGTATTGCAACCTAAACACCCTCTTCGATGGGGCTGGCGATGTAGAAAGCCAATACCAACGCTTTTTAACGAGAATGCGGACGCTGTTAGGCTTGCTATTGTCCTGCCCAAGTTTCACGCCCTTTGTTCAGACTATGCAAAGGCAAACGATCCAGCAGTTCGCGCCGCCGGAAATGACCGACGCACTAGATAGTGAGCACCAAGACTAACGCTACCGCGGAGTATCATATGCCTAACATCGGAATATTTTGGTACGTTCAAGAGCGCGTTATAGGTCGTCGTTTGCCCTTTAAAAACGGTGAATGTGGTATTCCCGGGCTTTGGGATTCCCCTGATAATCATGTGGACTTTTGGGAGATATATCCCGCTGAAATTGGCGTTCCCGTAGCGTTGAGACAGACTGACTACCAGTCTGTCCCCCGTGGACGTGTTATCTACGATGAGCGTAAACGAGCGACACTGATTTACATGGATAAAAGTTTATTTGATGATGTGTCTAAACAGCGGATTAGAGCGTTTTTTCAGCTAGAAGGGCAAAAAATTATATGGCGCTGCGACCCTCACTATCGGGTTTTTTAGTCGGACTAACACTCGCGCCGAGTCACCTCTATGCAAACCGGCGCTCGATACTTGGGATGTGTAGCTCAACCTCTTGGTTAAAATGGGCTTCCAGCCAAACTGGTGTTTTGAAGTTATCTACCTCTAAATCGGCATCTAGATCCATCGTCTCGTCGTCCCACTCGAGATCATATTCCTCTCCATCGGCATCAACCTCGGTATCATCTTCCGGTTCGTCATAGTTGAAGTAAGAGGAATAGGCGCGCAGCCAGAGTTTGCGATCATCGGCGGTGATTTCGTATCCGGCTTTTTCTTCACTAGCCAAGCTTAAACGCTGGGGCGATGCCCAGCCACTTTTGCTCATTTTGGCGACAGTCACGATCAGGTGCGCAAAATGCGGCTGTTCACGAGCCAGTTCTTCATGCACTTCTGGTAGAAAAATCGTGTCTGCGATGGAGGCCTGCCAGCCTTTAACTTCCTTTACCTTTTGAACCGAGCCATACGGGTGGGAATGGAACGTGCCTACTAACTCGACATTTGGCCAGTATTTCCCCATAAAGGCTTTTTTGAATTGCATGGACTCGAAATCAGGGGTAACGCTGTCTTCATCGCGCAAGGCGGAGGTTTCGATGGTGGCATGGGTGACAATGATTTTTGCGGCAATGGTGTCTTTCGTTGGCACGACGTAGCCCCATAACAGGCCGAACGTCTCGATTCGGTCTCGCGCTTTAGTTCGCTTACTGGATCGGTGCTTGATCTCATAGGCTTCGATCGCCGCCATCATCATTTGCGCCACGGCGTGGTCTTCCACGTGAACAAGGGTTTTCATCTGATTGCCTTCTGATGAGAGATGGGGCGTTTTATACCATGGCTGAGAGAAATTCGGGGGTAAAAATTGGCGCCAAAATACAAATTTAGGAAATGATGGCAAAAGCAGGGTAAAGTGACATAAACAGAAGTAAAATGCGGATATCTAAACCAAATACAGAAGAAAGCTATAAGGAATTATTATGTCTAGTAAGGTGTACTGCGTTGCTCAGTTTTTACCCAAAGAAGGCCAAGAAAAAGCGCTCTTCAAAGTGTTACAAAGTCTAGAACCCAACACCTTGCGTGAAGACGGTTGCATCGAATACCGCGTTACTCGCCACATCACCAGCCCCTTTGCCGAAGGCAACAGCTTCCCTATCGCCTTCCACGAAGTATGGGCTGACATGGCTGCGTTTGAAGCTCACTGCCAACGCCAAGAAATCAGTGACTTCTTCCAGACTTACTGCCAAGCGGAAGACGGCCTCGCCGCCGATTGGAACGTCTGCATTTACACCGATGAGCCAGAAGACTTCGACGCATCGGTGTTTGAGTAAGTGAGCGAGATGTCGTGATTACTATTGGGGATCTTGGGCTTTAATCCGGCCTAGAAGCGTACTTAGCAAAGCTTGGTTTCGGGTAATCAAATAAGCAAAGTGTTAAGTGAACTCACTGATCCTCGGAGTATTTCGAGCAATGTGCACTTTCTCCAAGAAAGAGTAGGTATCTTCAAGTAATTGGGTTGGCATATTCATGCTTTTATTGAACTCAATACGGGTGGTGAGTGACTCAAACATATTGAATTTGTTGTTCATTACCTTGTTACCTTCTGCTGTCCCTGTCATATCGGTCATACTGCCATCATCGTTCACTTTCATCAGTGGTGGCGGTAAAAATGCGGAGCTTAGATCCGCTTCTCCGGCTTTTATCAGAGTATTCGCAACCGCCAAAGAGTCGTTATAGCTCATATTCTTTGGGTCAAAGGATTCTGCAAGTTCACGAATCAGCCCTTGATTAGGTGATGTGTTTGCCGTGCCTGTTGCGGCTGGTGGCATATTGCTGCCGCTCTTTTGGGTTGGCGTGATTGCCATGGCCGCTATGGAGCTTCCAATTTGCATACTGAGCCCTTGGTATCATGGATTAGAAACCGTTCTTTGCAAGGTACATGCCATTAGACTGATTCACCCTGCAGCTTGTCCTTACAATCAGTTACTCAAACGTTTCATTGCATCACGATAAACACTGCAACGTTGCGCCTAGTTTTTGCCATTCGTTGAGAGTGTTCTATGAGTTTTGGCACATGAATACGAAGACTAGTATCATGCATCTTGCCCATCTGGTCAGTTTAGGTCACAGTGTGGCTTTCTTATTCCTTTCTATCGATTGTTGCCTTTAGGTTGGGTTATGGCCAGTGTAGTTCGTTTGTTGATTCTTGCGGCGTTGTGGGGTGGCTCGTTTTTGTTTATGCGAGTCGCGGCGAATCCGCTTGGCCCCGGTGTGTTGATCGAAGCGCGGGTGGGGCTGGCAGCGGTGACGCTGTTATTACTGGCGCTGTATCTGAAAAAAGCCATCCAGTTTTGGCAATATAAGCGCCATTTCCTGATTTTAGGGGTGTTTAACACGGCGTTACCATTTGTGTTGATCGCTTATGCTGCGCAAACCTTGAATGCGTCTACCCTGTCGATTTTGAACTCCACGGCGCCAATTTGGGGGGCTTTGATTGGTGCGGTATGGACACGCACGCCGTTAACGCGCTCGGTATTATTAGGATTGGCGTTAGGTGTGCTCGGGGTGACGGTGTTAGTTGGAAAAGAAGCAAACTTGGTAGGAACAGATGCGATCTTACCCATGATCGCCAGTGTCAGCGCCGCTTTTTGCTATGGTATCTCGACCAACTACACTAAGGTCGCGCCGAAGTTAGAAGCGTTCAACAATGCCCACGGTAGCATGTGGGCGGCGACCTTGCTGATGTTGCCACTGGCCTTTTTGATTCCAGTGCGAGAAGCCGTCACCACAGAAGTGGCGGTGTCAGTGTTAGCCCTTGGAGTGCTTAGTACCGGCGTGGCCTATTTGATTTTCTTCCGCTTGGTGACCGACATCGGCCCGTCACCGACCTTGTCAGTGACGTTTTTGATTCCTGCCTTTGGGATTTTCTGGGGCTATCTCTTCCTCGATGAACCGGTGGGTTGGAACACCTTGATTGGCACTATCTTAGTGGTGTTGGGCACGGTGAAGGTCACCGGCTTCTCGTTCAAGAAAACCGTGGCAGCGGTGCAACAGTCAGAATAAAAAAGCCCCTTTGGCTAGGGGCTAAGTAATGCTTAATGTGCAGCAGTCAGCTGAATCACCCGATCACAGCGTTTGGCGATGAGGTCGGGGTCATGGCTTACCAGCATGATGGTGCAGTGGGTTTCCTTGGCGACTTCTACCAGCAGTGCGCTCACGTCTTGGGCTGTAATCGGATCAAGACGGGAAGTGGGTTCATCGGCAAAAAGGAATACTGGGTCGAGGAGAAGGGCGCGTAGCAAGCAAAAGCGCTGCAATTCCCCGCCGGAAACGCCGCTGGCGTTACGTTCCAGCAGCCCAACATCTAAACCAAGACGTGCCAGCAAGGGTGCGACCCGAGCCGGGTTCACCTTGTGGTGGCGGATCAGATCATCCAGCAGTACTTTAAGTGGCACTGCGTGGCTGACCGCTGCCGTCGGATCTTGGTAGAGCTTTTGCCAACGATGTGGCTCTTGTTTGTTTAGCCGTTCCTAGTTGTATGGAAAAATATTCCATATCGCCGGGCGAACAGTGTTCCCGGCTGTGAGTGCTCCAAGCTTACGCTCGGGCACTTACCCCCGAGGTATGGGACACCATCTTAGATTCTGCGCCTTCTGATTGCGCTACAGACCTAGATTGCTTTCGCTTCGAGAGTAGCGTTTCATACGCCACTGGTTTTCGAGCCACCTTCCTCCAATAAGACCATACGTGTTCTGTAGCCTTCCTTTCAGGTAGCCAAGAAGCGGTTTGATCCTCACGATTGGGTTGCTCGCGATAATTCTCTGAGCGCCGAGCAATGACCAGTGCTGCCCCTTGATGGGGCGTTAGGCCATAGCGCTCAGCAAACTTATGTTTGCCAATCTGACTGGTATAAGCAGGATTGACTTCTTTTACTTGTATGCC
>NZ_VFRR01000020.1 GCF_006385675.1 Maribrevibacterium harenarium
GGGTAAGTGCCCGAGCGTAAGCTTGGAGCACTCACAGCCGGGAACACTGTTCGCCCGGCGATATGGAATATTTTTCCATACAACTAGGAACGGTATCTTCACCCTTACACACTAAGCGGATGGCACTTTCGACAATATCCAGACCGTGACGTAATTCGTCATCACTAATCGTGAGCGGACAGAGGAATTTCACCACCTGATCGTCGGCACCAGAGGTTTCAATAATAAGATTATGCTTGAAACACTCTCGGGTAATCTTCGACGCCAGCTCACCACTGATGCAGTTAATACCACGCATCATGCCACGGCCACGCACACTGAAATTGCCCTCGCCTAACTCTGCCGCCATGTCATTCAAACGAGCTTCGATATACGCGCCTTTGCGTTGAATTTCTTTGGCGAAACTATCATCTCGCCAGTAGGTTTCGAGGGCGACTTTGGCGGTGACAAAGGCAAGGTTATTACCACGGAAGGTGCCGTTATGCTCGCCTGGTTTCCATTGGTCTAACTCTGGGCGGAAGAGTACCACAGCAAAAGGTAAGCCATAGCCACTTAAGGATTTGGACATGGTGACAATATCTGGGTTAATTCCAGCCGGTTCAAAGCTAAAAAAGGTACCGGTACGGCCACAACCCGCTTGGATATCGTCCACTATTAATAGGATTTCATGTTTTTTACACACCAATTCGAGGTTTTTCAGCCACGACATGCTAGCAGCGTTGATTCCCCCCTCTCCTTGCACGGTCTCTACTAAGACTGCCGCTGGGTGATCAACACCGCTGGAGGAGTCAGACAGCACTTTATCCAAGTACTCGGTGGTCTCGATACCATCCCCCAAATAACCATCAAATGGCACCCGACTGATACCACCAAGGCCAGTCCCTGCAGCCCCGCGGTGGTGAGAATTACCTGTAGCGGCCAAAGCACCTAAGCTACAACCATGGAAACCGTTAGTGAAGGTGATGATGTTTTCACGGCCAGTGACATTACGCGCCAATTTCATCGCCGCTTCCACCGCATTGGTTCCCGTGGGACCGGTGAACTGCATCACGTATTCCAATCCCCGCGGCTCTAGGATGTATTGCTTGAATGCCTCAAGAAACTCCCCCTTTGCCTTAGTATGCAGATCCAAGCCGTGGGTAATGCCGTCGTCCATGATGTATTCCACCAACTTTTTCTTTAACACTGGATTGTTGTGACCGTAGTTCAAAGTGCCAGCGCCAGCTAGAAAATCCAGATAGCGATTACCTTCTTCATCAAACAGGTAGGAACCCTGAGCTTTGTTAAAAACACGTGGGAAAGCGCGGGCATAGGATTGCACTTCAGATTCAATTTCTTCAAAAATTTTCATAGTAAATTTCTCTCAATCAAATAATGGGGAATAGCGGTAGTGTGGATTAGGACAGTGGCCCGATACGAACTAAGTACTCACTGTCATGGCGGTCGTGAAAGTGGACTTGTCGTTCAAACCAGAGCTCTGAATGTAATGGGGCATTCAAATCTTTGGCTAAGCGCTCGAATAAGCGCCAAGAGGCTTGGTTATCGCGGGTAATGGTGGTTTCTAGATAGCGTACTTCAGGGAGTTGCTCCAATTTATGATGCAGCATGCGTTTGGCGATTCCTTGGCCACGTAGCTGGCTATCTACGGCGACTTGCAACACAAACCAAGTCGGCTCATTACGCTCAGGAACCAGATAGCCGGACACAAACCCCATCAGCCTACCGTCATATTCTGCCGCCACGCCAGTGGTCGAAAAATGACTCGCTTGCAGTAAATTACAATAAACTGAATTGGTATCTAGCGGAGTGCACCGCTTTACTAACTCATTTAATTCCGGGCCATCTGTCGTTTTCGGCGCACGGAAAGACACAGCATCCATTTTATTTCGTCCTCTAATCACTTAACCCTTGTCTCAGTAGCACAGATACAACAAGGAAGATTTAAAAATCAAAACCAAGGCGACAAACCTGACTAAATAGCCAGAAAAAACAGCCAATTAATTAGTTTTATGTCTAAATATATTAAGCGTAGGAGATAATAATTCAAGCATTTATTTTGAGCTGTAATATTTCCTCCTCAAATCAGTAGCATCTATTGCATAAAAATCATCCACCAATAACCCGTCCTATATCAGTTAATTACTCGGGTTTTACTTGCATCAAGCGGGTAAAATTTGCAAAATCGCCGCCGTTTCGAATTGATCCTCTTTTGCACAATCTGTTCTTGATAGGCAAAACAGGTGTTTGTTGTGGGAAGCACATCTGAATAGAGCTCAATTCGACCGCTGTCCAACTTTAAACATACAACCCGTGTAACCGGAGGAATGACGCTAAGCGTTGCTTACCAAGACTCCGCATTTGGTCACTTCCTTATCCAGGAGGTTGGCTTTGTTACACCTAGCTTTGAGATAACTATGCAAGAAAAACAATCAATTCATGGCTCCTGGGCGAGTCGTTGGATCTTTATCCTTGCCGCGACTGGTTCGGCGGTTGGCTTAGGTAACATCTGGAAGTTTCCCTACATCACTGGCGAGAACGGTGGTGGTGCCTTTGTACTGGTTTACTTGATCTGTATCGCCTTTGTTGGCATCCCCATCATGATCGCTGAAGTGTATGTCGGTCGTCGCGCTCGCCAAAGCCCCATTAATGCCCTCGAAACCGTAGCGGAAGAGTCTGGCAGTAGTAAGAGCTGGGGACTTATCGGTTTGATGGGAATGTTAGCCGGTGTCTTTATTTTCTCCTTCTACTCTGTGGTTGCTGGTTGGGTACTACAGTACATCCAGTTAATGGCGTCTGGTGCTTTGAACGGCATCAGTGCAGAAGAGGCTGGCAATACCTTTAACGGCCTACTGGGTAATCCTGGCACCTTACTACTATGGCACACTGCTTTCAGTATCATGGTGATCTTCGTGGTTGCGGCTGGTGTGAATGCCGGTATTGAGCGTGCGACTCGCGTTATGATGCCAGCTCTGTTCGTCATTTTGCTGGTCTTACTTGGTTACGCCATGAGCACCGATGGTTTTGGTCAAGCATGGAGCTTCATGTTTGATTTTGACTTCAGCAAGTTGTCTTGGGATGCTGTTCTCGTTGCTATGGGCCACTCGTTCTTCACCCTTTCTTTGGGTATGGGCACTATCATGGCCTACGGCTCTTACATGCCGAAAAAGGCTTCTATCGGTTCAACCGTGCTGTCTATCGCAGCGTTGGATACCATTGTTGCCTTGATCACCGGTCTCGCGATCTTCCCAATCATTTTCTCTAACGGGATGGATCCAGCAGCAGGACCAGGTTTGATGTTTATCTCCCTACCTGTTGCCTTTGGTCAGATGGCGGGCGGCCAATTCTTTGGCTTCTTGTTCTTCGTATTGGTGGGCGTTGCCGCTTGGACTTCAGCAATCTCTTTGATGGAGCCGACAGTTGCGCACTTGGTTGAGCGCTTTGGTTGGGGCCGAACTAAAGCAACCGTGACTTTGGGTGTGCTTGTTTGGGCGCTAGGTATCGCGTGTCTTGGCTCGTTCAACTTTATGTCTGACTTCCATATCTTTGGCAAAAACACCTTTGACTTCCTTGACTACCTAACTGCTAACATTATGTTGCCTCTAGGCGGTATCTTCATCGCCGTATTTGCGGCTTGGGCTGTCAAAGCGAAATACGCCAAAGAAGAGATTCAAGTCTCTGATACAGCGTTCGCACTATGGCGTTTCGTTACCCGCTTTATTGCGCCGGTAGCCGTTGCCATTGTATTTGTGTTGAACCTGTAATACTCCCTGTGCTTCCCCCAAGACCTTCAGCCAAGTGGCTGAAGGTCTTTTTAACGTAATGCCTGACTCTCTGCTAATCCCATCATCGTATCGGCTAACTGTTGACGATCAGCCTGACTGAAGCGCTGCCAGAATTTTTCGTGGAAGTAATAGGCCACCGTGTTAATAGCAGGTTCCACCATAGCTACCAACCCACCAACCAATACATCTCCTGTAATCAAGTAAGCAACGGAAAAAGCCACAGTAAAGTGCATAGCGGCAAAGGTGATGGTTTTGATCATGATACTTTCCTCCCAAGACAAGTTATAAGTTCATCCTAGGTGGAAGTAGTTGAAATAAAAAATTAATTGATAAAATAGATCCTATAGTAATAAGCAATAAATAGAGCTGATATAGATCTCATCCAATTAACTAATTCAATCGTAAAATCAATAAATTAACCAAACCCATTGAGTCCTTATGCCGTCCCCACATTCTTCTGATATCCCGTTTTATGACTTAGTTATCATTGGCGCTGGCCTGTCTGGTTGTGCGTTCGCCGATCAGCTAAGACACACCTCTCTGTCGATACTAGTGGTCGATAAAAGTCGCGGCACCGGTGGGCGTGCTAGTAGCAAACGTTTGGAACACGGCTCCTGTGAGCTTGGTGCGGTGCAAATAAAGCTGGAACACAAAACCCTTGAAGAGTTAAAGGCAAGGTTACTCGCAAACGGAACGATCGCCCCATGGCAGCAGGGTTTTGTAGGTGTTCCCCGCATGAGTACGGTCTGCCGGGATTTACTTGGGGATACAGCCATACAAACAGGCGCTAGGATTCATCATCTTGAGCGCAATGAGCAAGGTGACTGGCTTATTCGAGATGATAACTACCACCCGATTGCCCGTTGTCGCTATTTAGTACTTGCTACACCAGCCACACAGGCGGCCATGCTACTCGCCACTACGCAAGGTCAAGCCGAGCTGTTACAAGCAGCCTACGACGCCAGTGCGCTGACAGTGCCACAATGGGCGATGTGGTTCACTATGCCGAAAAAAATCCAGCAGCCTGTGCTGCAAGAATTTGCTGATCATAGACTGTTACAACGTCTAGTTTGTGATAGCAGCAAGCCGGGGCGATCCGCCCTTGATGGTGAGCAAATTTGGGTAGCACAAACTAGGGCGGATTGGTCAAAAGCCCACCTCAATAGCCCTCGTGACACCATCAAGCAAGCTATTATCAACGGGGTACAAGATCACTTTGGCACAGAAATATTCGCTGCTGGTGAGCCACACCGCTGGCTTTTAGGGCAGCAAAGCGGCGTTGTTAGCGACCAACCCTATTTAGTCAACGATACAAAAAACCTCTGGTTAATTGGCGATTGGTTGTGTCAAGGTGATGGTGAAGGGGCGTTAGTCAGCGCCACATTCGCAGCACAAGAGTTTCTGGCCAGTCTATAACAGGAAGAGGAATAGCCGATGTACGAAACATTTCATCCTGACCAACTCGATCATAAGATACCGGTGGGCATCAGTGCCTGTCTGCTCGGGGAAAATGTGCGTTTTAATGGCGGACATAGTCGTTCCGTCTACTGTCTAGGACCATTGGCAGACTATTTCGACTACGCTCGCTTTTGCCCGGAGATGGCGGCAGGGTTCGGCACCCCAAGACCTACCCTACGCTTGGAAGGCGATCCAACGGCTCCGCGCCTAGCCTATTCCAATAAACCGGGTACTGACGTTTCCGAACACTTGATTAACGCCAACGCCACTTATCTCGCAGTGATGCCGCCGGTGGATGGCTACATTTTAATGAAGAATTCTCCAAGTTGTGGCCTCTCGCGCATCAAGGTTTACCAAGAGAATGGTCATCCCCATATGCAGCGCGTAGCAGGCTTATTTACCCAAGCCCTGCAACAGCAGTACCCCAACCTACCAGTGGAAGAAGAAGGCCGCTTACACGACCCGAATCTGCGAGAAAATTTTTTGCTGCGGGTATTTGCTCACCATGAGTTTCGCCTTACGGTGATCGAGCAACCTTCCATGAAAACCCTATTGGATTTCCATAGTCGCTATAAATACATAGTGATGGCACACAGCCAAACGGCTTATAAGGCCATTGGGCGGATGCTATCGGGCCAGGATAAGCGTCCCCTAGAGGAGCTTATCGATCTTTACTTCACCACCTTTATGACGGCACTAGGCAAACCAGCAAAACGTAAAAATCACTGCAATGTGCTGATGCATCTAGTTGGCTATTTGAAGAAAACCGTTGAGGGCAATATTCGCAATGAGATTCTCGATGTGATCGAGCAGTATCGCCGTGGCGAAGTAAATCTAGCTACTCCGGTGACCTTGTTGCATCACTACCTGAAGCTCTACGGCAGTGACTATGTACAACAGCAGCGCTATTTTGCCCCCTATCCGCGGGCTCTTGGTATTCGTAATACGGTGTAATGACGATGGCAGCAACACAGTTAGTTTGGTTACGTAATGATCTGCGTTTAGAAGATCACCCAGGGATTTATCAAGCACGGCAGCAGGGCGATATCGCTATCGTTTTCATTGCTACGATGCAGCAGTTGCAAGAACACAACGAAGCGCCCGCGAAATTGGCACTAAAGTCTGCCCTACTGCAGGATATGGCCAAACGCCTCCATGGGCTGGCCATTCCCTTACATGTTCTTGAGGCGGAGCGTTTTAGCCAATGTCCTCAGCTGTTAGTGGACTTGTGCCAACGTCATGGTTACCAACAAGTATGGTGGCAAAATGAATTACCCTTACACGAAGCCAAGCGCGATGCTACGGTAGCACAACAGCTCACTACCGCAGGAGTTGGGTGTCAGCGATTGGCTCCAGATCTGATTGTTTCTGGTCAAGTGCTAAACCAGCAGGGTACGCCCTTTAAGGTTTTCACCCCGTTTTATCGACGCTGGCTGGCTATGCTACAACAGCAATTACAAAATGCTTACCCTGCACCTGAGCCACAAACAGGCGATGTTGAACTGGCACGAATCCCCCAATGGGGTGCGGATTTACGAGAAGATTTATGGCCAACGACCCAGGAATTAATCCAGGCTCGTCTCTGGTCGTTTTGCAAAAAACGAGAAGCCAGCTACGGCGAGCAACGGGATTTACCCGCCACTCCTGGGACGAGCACCCTATCTCCTTATTTAGCACTAGGTGCCATTGGCCCACGCCAATGTCTAGATGCCTTGCGTTATTGCTGCGAAGAATCTGGTCGTGCCTGGCAAGACAGTATCTGGCTCAAAGAAATGGCTTGGCGTGATTTTTATCGGCAGTTAATGGGCTTCTTC
This sequence comes from Maribrevibacterium harenarium, assembly GCF_006385675.1. GTDB lineage: Bacteria > Pseudomonadota > Gammaproteobacteria > Pseudomonadales > Marinomonadaceae > Marinomonas > Marinomonas harenarium. The sequence goes on from NZ_VFRR01000020.1 coordinate 7,055, forward strand.
CCAGAGTTATCTCGCTTGGAGCCATTCAAGCCGGAAACCAACGCCGTACAGTGGCGCGATGATGAAGCCGGCTTTCAAGCATGGTGCGAAGGCCGTACCGGCTTTCCCATCGTCGATGCTGCCATGCGCCAGTTGAATCAAACCGGCTGGATGCATAATAGACTACGTATGATTGCCGCCAGTTTCTTGACGAAATTGCTACTGATTGACTGGCGCAAGGGCGAAGCTTATTTCATGTCCAAGCTAATCGACGGGGAATTTGCCGCCAATAATGGTGGCTGGCAATGGAGCGCTTCCACTGGCTGTGATGCCGTACCCTATTTCCGTGTATTTAACCCCCTACGCCAATCTGAAAAATTTGACCCAGCAGGAGATTTTATCCGTCGCTTTGTTCCTGAACTGCAAAGATTAGACAGCAAACAAATTCATGACCCGAGTGAGCGGTTACGACAAGTCTGTCAATACCCAACCCCAATTGTGGATTATAAAAGTGCCCGTCAGCGCGCCATCGATGCATTCGCGTCACTTAAGTCATGATTTCGCCTTTCAGCTCGAATCAAAAGAGCTGAAATGATTTGAACACAAGATAGAATTGCCTATAATGCGCGGCAAACCTAATGACTTAACTTTTAACCTGGCTGTCACTTTTTTATGACCGAAACTCCTCATCTACACGACGTACTGGTGCATTTGCGACGTATCATTCGCGCCACTGATCTGCAGTCCAAACGCGTCGTCAAAGCCTGTGGTTTGACTATTCCACAGATTATGGTGTTGCGTTCTATCGAGGAGCTGGGCGATGTTACCGTACGCCGTATTTCCGGCAATGTCTCCCTCAGTCAAGCGACAGTAACCACTATCCTGAACCGTTTAGAGGAGCGCGGCTTAGTCGAGCGGGTTCGCGCACAACGGGATAAACGTATTGTTAATGCACGTTTAACCGAATCTGGACGTGAGATTCTTGCTACCACGCCACCGCTATTACACGAAAAATTCATTACCGAATTTGAAGCCTTAGCGGGCTGGGAACAAACGCAAATCTTGTCTTCGTTACAGCGTGTTGCCGTGATGATGGATGCTGAAAACTTAGATGCAGCACCATTGCTCGATATTAATTCCCCCGATCTATGATCTAAAAACGACATACCTAAAGAGCCCATCTGGGCTCTTTTTTTTGCCCTATCTCCTCTGAAAGCCATACTCAGACTGGGTCTTGCCTTACATTTTGTGACTTATCGCTACAAGAATACTGCTATCTTGTGTAAATTTTTGAGTTATACCTATTTGATAACAAACATTTAGATGTGTAAATTAAATAGAGATAACACATTTGATATCACCTACAACAACGAACAAAAGGAACTCCCCATGCTGAAGAAAACACTTCTCGCCAGCACAATTGCCTTAACGTCACTTTCTGCTGCAGCGGCCGATTGTGGCAAAGTGACTATCGCTGATATGAACTGGAACTCTGCCACACTGATGGCGAATGTGGATGCCTTTATCCTGAAACATGGCTTTGGCTGTGATACAGAAATCGTCCCCGGTGACACCATGCCTACGGGCACCTCTATGATTGAGAAAGGCGAGCCGGACATTGCTCCGGAAATGTGGACGAACTCCATGAAAGCGGCCCTAGAACGGGGCGCAGAGGAAGGTCGTTTGCGTATTGCTGGCAAATCCCTATCAGACGGTGGTGAAGAAGGTTTTTGGGTACCCCAATACCTAGTAGATCAATACCCCGAAATGAAAACCATCGAAGGGGTAATGCAGCATGTTGATCTGTTCTCTCACCCAGAAAATCCTGATATGGCTGGTTTCTACGGCTGTCCAGCCGGATGGAACTGCCAAATCACCGCAGCGAATCTCTTCAAGGCGCTTAAGTTAGATGAAGCAGGCTTTGATCTAGTGGATCCCGGTTCCGGTGCGGGTTTATCAGGCTCTATCGCGAAAGCATACGAACGTGAAGAGGGTTGGTTCGGCTATTACTGGGCGCCAACTGCGGTGTTAGGTAAGTACAAAATGGTGAAAGTTGACTTTGGTAGCGGTGTCGACGAAGAACACTATTTGAACTGCATCTCTAAAGACACTTGTTTAGAGCCCAAAGTGACCATGTATCCGCCTTCCCCGGTGTACTCAGTTACGACCGAGTCTTTCGCTAGCAAAGCGCCCGCTGCCTATGACTACATCACCAAGCGCTCCTTTACTAATGCTGATATGAACAGTCTGCTCGCGTGGATGGAAGAAAACCAAGCCGATGGCGCCTACGCAGCGGAGAACTTCCTCTTCGAACATGAGGACATCTGGAGCCAATGGGTAGATAGCGCTACCCAAGCCAAAATCAGCGCAGCACTAGATAACCTTTAGGTCATCCGTGCCTCCTGACGTATAACGCGTCCCACCGGTGGGACTCCCCACCGGTTGCTTTACCAGTATAGGCGAACATCCTATGGCAGAATCTTCTTGGTTAACTGAATTCCCCGATATGAGCCGGCGTGACCTGCTGGCTATCCGCAAAACACTCGATGGTATGTACCGTGACTTTTCCCGGGAATACGGGGATACCATCGAATCTTTATTTGACCCACTTTTAACTTTTTTAGTCTGGTTTGAAGACTTTCTGATTAGCACCCCGTGGTGGATCATTCTCGCCGCCATTACTGGGATTGTGTACTTGGCTACGCGCTCTTGGAAACTCAGTGTCGGGGTGATTGTCTCGATGCTACTCATCGGCTACTTCGGGATGTGGGAAGACACCATGCGCACCCTGAGTATCATTACGGTGTGTACTTTCCTATCCATTATCCTCGGTATACCTATTGGTATTTTAATGGCACGCTCCGATAGGGCTCAATCTATTGTCACTCCCCTGCTGGATATCATGCAGACTATGCCGGCCTTTGTGTATTTGATTCCGGTCGTTATGCTACTCGGTATCGGCAAAATCCCTGGGGTTATTGCGGTGGTCATTTACGCTATCCCTCCGGTGATCCGCTTAACAAACTTAGGAATTCGCCTAGTCAATAAAGAAACCCTAGAGGCCGCCACTGCCTATGGCGCTACCCCCACGCAACGCCTGTTTGGGGTACAGCTACCCTTGGCGATGCCAACTATCATGGCGGGTATCAACCAAACTATTATGATGGCACTGGCGATGGTGGTGATTGCTTCCATGATCGGTGTGAAAGGCCTCGGCCAACCGGTACTTAAATCCATTACCAACCAGTACTTCACCCTTGGCTTGCTAAATGGTTTAGCCATTGTTGCGCTCGCTATTATTTTTGACCGAGTGTCACAGACCTATGCGAAACGCTCACAACGTCACTTAGAAGGAGGCGATCATGGCTAATACGGAAACTACCCCATTGATTGCTATCGAAGGTTTGTACCAAATCTTCGGCGATGACGCAGCAAAAGTGCTACCCAAGGTAAAAGCAGGTGCGAGTAAAGAAGACATCTTGGCAGAGACGGGCCATACAGTGGGTCTGCAAGACATCAACTTGACCGTAGAACGAGGAGAAATCTTCGTCATTATGGGGCTTTCTGGCTCCGGCAAGTCTACCCTAATTCGTCACTTCAACCGTCTTATCGACCCCACAGCGGGGGAAATCAAGGTAGAAGGTCATGACATTATGACCTTGTCACTAAAGGAATTAACTGAGTTTCGTCGCCACAAAATGTCGATGGTATTTCAACACTTTGGCCTTATGCCCCACCGCACCGTAATTGAAAACGTGGGATACGGCTTGGCGATTAAGGGAATGAAAAGACCAGAGTGGGAACCGAAAGCTATCGAATGGTTACAGACAGTGGGACTTGCTGGGTACGAAGAACAATACCCATCCCAGCTATCCGGCGGCCAACAGCAGCGTGTTGGTTTGGCTCGTGCCCTGTGTACTGACGCCGAGATTTTGCTGATGGATGAAGCTTTTTCCGCCCTTGATCCATTAATTCGCTTTGAAATGCAAACTCAGCTAATCGACCTGCAAGAGAACCTACACAAAACCATTATCTTTATTACTCACGATTTGGATGAAGCCTTACGTTTAGGGGATCGTATCGCCGTTTTGAAAGACGGTAAGCTGGTTCAAGTAGGCAAGCCCGTTGATATCATCCTTAACCCGGCGGATGAATACGTCCGAGCCTTCGCCAAGGACGTGAACCGTGCCAAAGCCCTACGGGTGAAAAACATCATGGCGGAAGCAGTCAATCTATGTGAGGGCGATACTCTGGGAGCAGTGCGCTCGCAAATTAGTGACCCAGAACAGCCGATTATCTGGCTACAGCAAGGTGTCTATCGAGGCGTTCTACCCGTATCAGCCTTGGCCGGAAATGATGAGTCAGCAATTAACGAAGCGGATCTGCTCACCACCGCCGCACTTCCCCACAAAGCGGCTTTGCAAGCTGCCTTACCAGTTATGCTAAGCGAGCACCATTCGCTACCTGTCCTGAATAAGGAGAACAAAGTGGTAGGACTTTTGAGCCATGAGGCGTTAGCCTCGGCATTAACCGTTCCAGAAGTTTAATCTACTTTCTAGGCGTGTTGTGACTTTCCCCCATGACACGCTTCTCTTCTTTTCTCAGTGAGATCTGTTTACCATGCGGTTATCTAATTTTTTCTGAGAGCCCCCCATGGTCAACCCGGCATTGGAACCTCGACATAACTGGCGTTTGCTACTGCAACTGCGCACCATCACCATTGTCGGTCAAGCAGCGGCAGCTTTTGCCTTATTCTCTTTGTTCGAAAATACACCGGCGCTACCTTTTATTGCGGCGATCATCGCCATTTATGCGCTAATCAACGGCTTACTTTGGATCCAACTGCGCAATCCTGAACTGCCGGGACATCGCTCCTACTTTATGCAGTTGCTCTTGGATTTAATGCAGTTTTCCTTCCTGTTTTACTTTGCTGGCGGTATCAACAATCCCTTTGTTTATTATTACTTAGTCCCGATTGCCATCGCCGCGGTAGTGTTACCGATTCGCTACGCTATGGTACTGACCGGGACAACCATTGTTAGTTATAGCCTATTGATTTACTGGCACTTGCCATTACCTAGCTATAATGATCAGATTCTTCAGGTCACCCTTTCCCAATGGGCACGATGGATTAACTTTGTGGTATGTAGTGCGTTTATTTGCTGCTTCCTCAACCATATGGTGACTTACGTGCGCCAGCAACAAGAATGGTTGTCCACCAACCGGGAACAGTTACTACAGGACGAACAAATTCTCGCCATTGCCACCTATGCGGCTGGTACGGCTCATGAATTGGGTACACCGATTACCAGCGCTCAACTTATCTGCGAAGAGCTGCTGGCAGATCTACCGCCGGAATCCACCCAATCTGAAGATGTAAAAGCCATCAGCCAGCAATTGAGTATTTGCTCGCAAACCCTAAGAAAGCTCGCACAAAAAGCTAAGCTCACCGGTGAATGGGAAAGCACCTTCATCAATGTCAGTAACTACATGGACGGTATTATTGATAACTGGCACTTGCTACGCGCTCAGGTTACGTCAGAACTGCATGTACAAAAGGGCAATGCTCCCACCATCAAAGTTGACCCAACGCTGGATCAAGCATTAATTAACCTACTCAATAATGCCGCGGATGCGAACCCCAAACAGATTCGTATTGATCTGTCTTGGACCGCTTCCCATGTCAACATCACCATTTATGATCGGGGCCCCGGCATTCCCCAGCGGGTACTAGAGCGTCTAGGCCAAACCGTGACCACCAGCAAAGATGGTATGGGCATTGGCTTCTTTCTATCTAATGCTTCAGTTGCGCGACTCGGCGGCACGGTCGCCTTGTATCCACTGGAGCTTGGTGGCACCATGACCCAAATTGTTTTACCCATTCATTACGCCAATCAGGTTTAGAAGTAGTCACCTTATGAGCGAACGTTTATTGATCGTCGACGATGACGAAGTACTCACCCGAACTCTAAAGCGGGCCATGGAGCGACGGGGCCTGACCGTAGCGATCGCCCGTAATCGCGCCGAAGTCATCGAGCAATTGAATCAAGCAAGGTTTCGCTATGCCACCTTGGATCTACGCTTGGAGAAAGACTCAGGTTTAAACCTAATAGAACCTATGATCGCCCTGCAACCCCATCTTCATATTGTGGTTCTGACGGGTTATGCCAGCATCCCAACAACGGTTGAAGCGATAAAATTGGGAGCACAAGATTACCTATGCAAACCCGCCTCTGGAGATGAAATCTACGCGGCGCTAACCGGACAACGGGCAGAAGAAATTGAAGTACCAGATCGCCCGCTTTCGGTGGATCAGATGGAGTGGGAACATATTCAACGGGTGATGGCCGAACACGATGGTAATATTTCCGCAACGGCTCGCGCTTTGAATATGCACCGTCGCACCCTACAACGCAAGCTACAAAAGCATGCCCCCGGTATCGCGCCTGATATCAACGAATAATTTCTCCCCCCTTTAAAAACACAAAAGCCGGAACGCGGTTCCGGCTTTTAATGGGATAAGTTCAGAGCTTATTTTAGATCTAGCACATCTTGCATGTCATAAAGGCCCGCTGGTTTACCCGCTAACCAAGCTGCCGCGCGGATTGCCCCTTTCGCAAACGTCATACGACTGCTAGCCTTATGAACAATCTCGATACGCTCACCCTCAGTTGCAAACCACACACTGTGCTCGCCAACCACGTCACCGGCACGGATAGTTTCAAAGCCAATTTCTTTTTGAGTACGTGGGCCAATCTGACCCTCGCGACCATAAACGGCACACTCTTTTAAATCGCGACCTAAGGCTTCGGCAACCACTTCACCCATCCGCAACGCCGTACCAGATGGAGAATCCACTTTGTGACGGTGGTGGGCTTCTACTACTTCCACGTCGTAGTCATCGCCTAAAATCTTTGCGGCGGTAGCCAATAGCTTAAGGGTTAAATTCACACCCACGCTCATATTTGGCGCAAATACGATGGGGGTTTGCTCAGAGGCTGCTTTAAGAGCAGCTTTTTCGTCATCATTTAGGCCAGTGGTACCGACCACATGGGCTTTGCCATGGGCGACACAAAATTGAGCATTTTCAAGGGTCAAAGCCGGCGTGGTGAAGTCGATCAACACATCAAAATCGTCGACACAGTCTTTTAGGTACTCGACTGCCGAGACACCAATTTTACCCACCCCTGCAATTTCACCTGCATCGGCTCCTAACAAAGAGCTGCCAGGTTGCACAATCGCTGCGCCAAGGGTAACGCCCTCGGTTTCTGTTGCTGCTTGTACCAAAAATTTACCCATGCGCCCTGACGCGCCAATCACTGCAATCCGCATGTTAGATATCCTCTTTCTGAATTGTGGGCACCTTACCAAAAAGTACTCATAAACGCACCCAAAGGCCGAAAAAAAGCGGCACTTTGGCCGCTTTTCTATCAGTTTAATGCAACTCGGTTAGAAGATTTCGTCTGGTGCCAATTCAAAACCACCATCGCCATTAGTAAATAGATCTGCTGTATCTTCCGCACCTTGCTCAGGCTGATTAAATACTGGCGTAATCACATTGGTGCGAGCAAAGTCATTTTGACGGATCACAATTTCGACACGGCGGTTATTGGCACGATTGGCGGGGGTATCATTCGGCACTAAGGGTCTAGTATCGGCGAAACCCGTCACCGAAAAGCGGTTTTGATCCAACTGCCCGGTTGAAAATAACTCTTCCGCCACCGCAATAGCACGGGCTGATGACAACTGCCAATTGGATTTGAAACGGGGGCTATCGATTGGAATGTTATCCGTATGCCCCTCGACTGCAATCACCCCTTTAATACCGATTAATACATCGCGCACCATATCGATTACCGGGATAAAGTCATAATTTAACTCCGCCGACCCCGACTCAAATGAGCCCTTATCTTTCAAACGGATAGTAATGGTCTGCTCCTGGGTTTCGACTTCCACCGTACCCTTAGAAATTTCCTCACGCATAACCGAAGCAATCTGTTGAGCATCTTGCTCCGTTTGCTGAATCTGTTTTTCCCGCTCTAGGTCCGCTTGAGATTTATCCACAAAAGTAGACGGTGATGGCTGACCTGCTCCGTCTTGCTCGTTGAGGGAAGCAGTTTCCGGTTTACACTGTACCTCTAAGGTATTCTCTGGTACGTCATCCGCTTTTTGTCGCACCTCATTGATGGGTGTCGGCTCCGGACGACCAGGGCTAAACTCTTGGGCAATGATAGAGGTACCCATTGGAATCGCTTCCGCTGTGACTTGCTTTTGTACACCAAAAGCTTCACGCATGGAGCCAGCTAATTGCTTAAACTTCAATACGTCCATTTCCGCGAAGGACAGCAGCAACACGAAGAAACACATCAGCAACGACATTAAGTCGGCGAATGTCCCCATATACGCCGGGAGGCCCTCCACACATTCGGGGCAGTCGTTTTCGTCTTCGTCACTCATTGGTTATTCACTTCCACTAAAACTGCTGTACTACATGATGACAAGAATGGCAGAGCACTATTCGCGCTCGGTACGTTTGCTTTCGGCAAGATAGGTTTTCAATGATCCATCTAGAACTCTCGGGTTCTGACCGGCCTGAATCGCCAATAATGCGTCTAATATCATCTTTTGGCACAACAGTTCTTCATTGGCACGATTCATAAGTTTCGCTTGCAATGGCAAGCACACCATGTTCGCCAACACGGCACCATAAAGTGTGGTTAACAGCGCTAGGGCCATTGCCGGGCCGATTGCCTTTGGGTCATCCATGTTCGCGAGCATCTGCACCAGACCAACCAGCGTACCTATCATGCCCATGGCGGGTCCAACATCACCGAAGGCTTTAAACACCTTCGCACCAGCATCATGGCGAGCATAGGCTTGGTTCATATCTCGGGACATTTGCGACTTGACCACATTGCTATCATGGCCATCCACTAACATTTGGATACCTTTTGATAAAAATGGATGCCCCACTTCCTTACCCTCTAGGGACAACAAGCCGCCTTTACGAGCCTCATCAGCTAAACCAAAAATTTCATCGATAAGAGTATCTAGTGGAACGCTTTTGAACATAAAGGCTTTCGCTGCAATCTTACCAGCGCCAAGGAACTGCCCCAGTGGGTATTGCATCAATACAACAAAGGTAGAACCAATGATTACGATCAAGATGGACGCAGGGTCGATAAACATCCCTGCCGAACCACCAAGAAAAATCGCTATGATAACGATGGCAAATGAGCCGACCAGACCAAGTAACGTAGCGATATCCACACACGTCTCCTACCAAAAAAGCTATAATGCGTCCGAGTTTGCCTAATTTTAAACGAAGAAACCATCCACCGCTTGATTGAACCCGTATTATTTTACAAGCAAGCGTGACTTCTCTCGTAGATTGTCGCAAATTCTGTTAAAAAATGTAGCATTATATTAGCCAAAGCAGGTATTCATGTCTCGTAAAAGCAGTGTCCGTCAGTTTGAAGACAACATCACTGAGCTGGAAACCATTGTCGCGCAACTGGAATCCAACGAATTGTCCTTAGAAGATGCGCTGAAAGCCTTCGAAAAAGGGATTAAACTCAGCCACGATTGCCAACAGGTACTTACCCAAGCAGAACAAAAAGTGCAGATTCTGCTCGAAAAAAACGATGGGGAGCGCCTCGAACCTTTTGACCCGGAAGCAAACTAGTGAACCTAGAGCAATTTTCGTCGTATGCTCGTAATCGCGTTGATCAGCATTTAGAACATACTCTAAGCCCATACTCCCATGCGGATGGCCTCCATGCTGCCATGCGTTATAGCCTCTTCAATGGCGGCAAACGGGTTCGCCCAATGCTGGTTTATGCCACCGCCTCGTTGTTTGGTGACGCCAACCCGCTGACCGATGCTTGTGCCGCGGCTATCGAAGCCATCCACGCCTACTCCCTAGTGCATGACGACCTTCCAGCCATGGATGATGATGACCTACGACGCGGCAAACCCACTTGTCATATACAGTTTGACGAGGCCACTGCTATCCTTGCGGGAGACGCTCTGCAAACCTTTGCGTTTGAGCTTATCAGTGCCGAAGGCTTAGGGGACGCTACTCTGCAATTACGCTTGGTCAAAGAATTGGCCCAAGCCTCTGGTCGTTTCGGCATGGTCACTGGACAAATGATTGACCTGAGCAATGTGGGGCTTGATATGCTGGTGGCGGATCTGGAAACCATGCATCGCCACAAAACCGGAGCATTGATCCGTGCTAGTGTGCGCATGGGTGCCCTGAGTGTCGGCATGACTAACGAAGATACTTTGACCAAGCTCGACCAATACGCTGCTGCCATTGGACTTGCCTTTCAAGTGCAAGACGATATTTTGGACATTATCAGTGACACGGCCACATTGGGGAAAACCCAATTTGCCGATGAGCATGCCAATAAACCCACCTATCCAAAACTTTTGGGTCTGGAAGGCGCTAAAACCTTGGCACAATCACTTACCGACCAAGCAATTAGCTCAATTGAGACATTTGGTGAGCCCGCACAGCCACTTGTCGAGTTAGCTAACTATATTATTGGGCGCAACCACTGATATACTAGCGCGCTTGAAAAACACAGAATGAGTTGACCTAACGGTGCCAATGTTCGAAACCATACCAACAACCCGCCCGGAAACCCCGCTTCTGGATGCCATTAACGCGCCTGCTGATTTACGGGCTCTGGATAAGCAGCAATTGCCCCAGCTCGTAAGAGAGCTTAGGGAGTTTATGCTGTATAGCGTCGGTCAGACAGGTGGACATTTCGGTGCTGGCCTCGGAGTTGTCGAACTCACCGTTGCTCTGCATTATCTCTACAACACCCCAGAAGATCGCATTGTTTGGGATGTAGGCCACCAAGCGTACCCCCATAAAATTCTTACTGGCCGCCGGGAAGCACTGCTAACAATCCGTCAAGAGAATGGGATTTCTGGTTTTCCAAAACGGGAAGAAAGCGAATACGACACCTTTGGCGTGGGTCACTCTAGTACATCTATCGGTGCTGCCCTAGGCATGTCGTTAGCAGCCCGAGCACTTGGTACTAACCGCAAAGCGGTCGCCGTTATTGGCGATGGGGCTATGTCCGCTGGTATGGCGTTCGAGGCACTCAATCATGCCGGTGACGTAGAAGCCGATATGCTGGTGATTCTAAATGACAACGAAATGTCTATTTCCAAACCGGTTGGCGCTCTATCAAGCTATTTTGCCCGCATCTGGGCCAGTAAAACCTACGCCAACCTACGGGAAGGTGGTCGTAAAGTATTCTCCGGTTTACCGTCGGCGCTAGAATTAGCGCGCAAAGCTGAAGAACACATGAAAGGTATGGTGGCCCCCGGCACCCTGTTTGAAGAACTAGGCTTCAACTATATCGGCCCCATTGATGGCCATGATATGGAGCTACTCCTAACCACTTTGTCGAATCTGAAAGATCGCAAAGGGCCGCAGTTTTTACATGTCATTACTAAAAAAGGTAAAGGCTTTGAGCCTGCTGAAGGGGACCCAATTGGCTATCACGCCATCAATAAAGTGGAGCCTGAATCCGAGCCAGTTACCAAAGAAAAGCAGCCGAGCCTGCCGAAATACAGCAATATTTTTGGTCAGTGGGTATGCGATGCCGCCGAGCAAGATCCGCGCTTAGTCGCTATCACCCCAGCAATGAAAGAAGGCTCAGATTTAATTGCTTTTGCGGAGCGTTTTCCTAAGCGCTACTTCGATGTGGCAATCGCGGAACAGCACGCGGTCACCTTGGCGGCAGGAATGGCTTGTGATGGTTTAAAACCGGTTGTCGCCATTTACTCGACCTTCCTACAACGTGCCTACGACCAGCTAATCCATGATGTGGCTCTACAAAATCTGGACGTATTGTTTGCCATCGACCGTGCCGGATTAGTCGGTGAAGATGGACCCACCCACGCCGGTGCCTATGATTTAAGCTATATGCGCTGCATTCCAAAGATGGTGATTATGACCCCATCGGACGAAGACGAATGCCGCAAGCTACTTCACACCGGCTATGAGTACAAAGGCCCCGCTGCAGTGCGCTATCCACGAGGTACAGGTCGGGGGATCGCTATTGAACCGACCCTCGAAACCATCGAAATTGGTAAATCTCGAATTCTGCGCACCGGTAGTTCTGGCATTGTTATCTGCGGCTTTGGTCGCCCAACCTATGACGCGCTACTGGCCGCGGATAAGCTAGATGCAACCTTGCTTGATATGCGTTTTGTGAAACCCATCGATGAGCAGGCACTACTTTCGCACCGGGACGCTAAGCTGTTTGTCACGGTAGAAGAAAATGCCATTATGGGTGGTGCTGGCTCTGCGGTGAGTGAGTTCTTACTTGCAAATCATATCCAAGTGCCAGTACTCCAGTTAGGTTTACCTGATCGCTATGAAGAGCATGCCAGTCACGGTGCGATGCTAAAACGGGTCGGTCTAGATGCAGATGGTATTCTTAAGGCAATCAAAGGAAAGCTAGAACAGCTAAACTAGTGTTCTAGCAGCCATTTCGCGATCACATCAAATACTTGGCGCAAGCGGGGGTTGGTATGCAACTCCCGATGAGTCACCAGCCATAAAGGTATGGTCATAGGCGGCCCAAAATGCTCAAACGCTTTTACTAAGCCTGTCTGTTCACCAATCTTTTCTGGGAAAAAGCCTAGCCCAGCACCTCGTTTCACTAGCTGCCATTGCAAGCCTTGAAATAGAGTCACAATCGGAAAATTCTGCTGAGTTAATTGCCAACCTTGCACCGCTAGCTGCTCGATTAGCCTCCCGCCTCGCTCAAAGCCAATAATTTCTACCGCGCCAACTTGATCTGGCCTAGCCGGCAAGCCATAGGATTCCACCAGTTCCTTGGTGCCATAAAACCAAATCGGCTCATCGGCAATTTTACGGGTAATCAGATCCGGCTCTTGAGGGCGAAAACTACGCAGTGCAATATCACTTTCACGACGCTTTAAGTCACTAACCTGATTGCTCACCTGCACATCGATTTGCACATGGGGGAGCACCTGACGTAAATGCACCAGCAAATCTGGCAGACGAAACAGGGCGTCAATCTCGCTCACGGACAAAGTCACCGGGGATTCGGTAGCCGTCGTTAGTCCAGCAATGGCCAAAGCCACTTGCTCCGCGTTAGCTGACATAGGACGAGCAAATCTTAGCAAATGCTCACCACTGGCTGTTAATACCAAACCGGTGCTTAGACGTTCGAACAAAGTCACCCCTAAATGCTGCTCTAGGGCGTAGATTTGTCGACTCAAGGTGGGTTGCGTTACGCCCAGCCGCAAGGCTGCTTGCGAAAATGATCCCGCATCGGCACACATTATAAAGGCTTGCAGCCCGTTCCAGTCTAGTGTGTTCAGTGTCTGTCTCCCGGCTATTGGTTTAACAGCTATCCAAGCCTTGCCAGATTAATCAAAATTAACAACATTGGGAGTAGCCCCTCATGCAATTCGGACACTCCTCCGTGTACGGTTGCCATCTTCCCCCGCGCCCAAATAGGATCAGGGCTTACTATAGTATTTCACACGCTTCCTCGGTGGATTTCCTGCGTTTCTTCGGCGCTGACGGTCGAGGTACGAGACAATACGCAAGCCGAAGGAATTGCAGGAAAGCCGCCTGCGCAACCGGGCAACGCGCTGCACCCACACCCCATTTGGACGCTCCTCCGTGTACGGTTGCCATCTTCCCCCGCGCCCAAATGGGATCTGGGCTTACTTTAGTATTTCACACACTTCCACGGTGGATTTCCTGCGTTGCTTCGGCGCTGACGGTCGAGGCACGAGACAATACGCAAGCCGAAGGAATTGCAGGAAAGCCACACCTCTAATTGAAGGACGCGCTACAATGCTGCGATTAGCGCAGCCATTTCCTCGTCAGTACCGATGGTAATGCGCAGATAGTCCCCAATACGAGGCTTTTTACCAAAGTAACGTACCAAAATCCCCTGCTCCTTCAAACTCAAGTATAGGGACTCCGCATCCCGCTCTGGGTGCGTAACAAACACAAAATTCGTCGCAGAGGGCAGTACCACAAAACCAAGCTTTTCAAGCTCCGCCACCGTCCACTCCCGGGTAGCGATGGTTTTATCGCAAATCTCGGCAAGGTACTCAGCATCTTGCACCGCCGCAGTGGCACCGACTAAGGCGATACGGTCAATCGGGTAGGAATTGAACGAGTTCTTCAAGCGCTCCAAACCTTCAATCAAATCTGGGTGCCCTAGCGCGTAACCAACACGAATCCCTGCCAAAGCTCGGGATTTAGACATGGTTTGCACCACCAATAGATTTGGATACTGATTGACCAAAGTGGCGGCACTTTGGGCACCGAAATCCACATAGGCCTCATCCACCAGCACTACCACATCTTGGTTCGCATTGAGGATGTGCTCGATATCACTCAAAGGCAGGGCCTTGCCAGTAGGAGCGTTAGGGTTTGTCACCACGACACCCGATACGTCAAGGTTGTCGTAATCACTTGGCACAATATCAAAGTCATCATTTAACGGAATGATATTCGGCGTGATGCCGTACAGGTTGGCATACACCTTATAGAAACTGTACGTAATATCCGCAAACGCCAAGGGTTTGTCACCGACAAAGTAGCCCATAAAGGCCAACGCCAGCACTTCGTCAGAGCCGTTTCCTACAAATACCTGATTGGCCTGTAGACCATAGGCGTCAGCCAAGGCATTTTTCAGCATCTGACCATTTGGGTCTGGGTATAAACGTAAACGCTCTCCCACTTCGGCCTGCATCGCGGCAATAGCTTTTGGGGAAGGCGGGTAAGGACTCTCGTTGGTATTGAGTTTGATGTACTTCTTATCCTGTGGTTGTTCCCCCGGTACATATGGATCTAGGGAAGCAATTCTATCGGTCCAAAAACGGCTCATGCGCTGCTCCAATAATATGGGGGTCAGACCCCTTTTTCGCTGCATTAAAAACAAAAATAAGGCCTCGAATGAGGCCTTATTGAAACTGATAAAGTTATACCCGAACGCCTCGGTATTAGTCCAGTGGGCGCATATGAGGGAACAACAAAACATCGCGGATCGAAGGTGAGTCCGTGAATAGCATCACCAAACGGTCGATACCAATACCTTCACCTGCAGTTGGCGGTAGGCCATATTCCAACGCATTGATGTAGTCCGCATCGTAGTGCATCGCTTCATCATCACCGGCGTCTTTTTCTTCCACCTGACGACGGAAACGTTCTGCTTGGTCTTCCGAATCGTTAAGCTCCGAGAAACCATTAGCGATTTCACGGCCACCAACGAAGAACTCAAAGCGGTCAGTGATAAATGGATTATCGTCGTTACGACGTGCCAATGGGGATACTTCTGCTGGGTATTCGGTAATGAATGTTGGCTGAATTAACTTACTTTCTGCTGTTTCTTCGAAGATTTCTGTCCAAATCTTGCCCAACCCCCAAATTGGCTGCACATCAATATGCAGTTTCTTCGCTACCGCAGTCGCTTTTTCGATGGTATCCAAATCTTCGGCAGTCAACTCTGGGTTGTATTGTAAGATCGCATCCAACATGCTTAGACGAGCAAACGGCGCACCAAAGTCAAATTCTTCACCTTGGTAAGGCACGATGGTAGTACCCAATACTTGCTCCGCGATGGTTCGCAGCATGTCTTCAGTAAGATCCATCAAGTCTTTGTAATCCGCATAGGCTTGGTAGAATTCAATCATGGTGAATTCTGGGTTATGACGAGTAGAAACCCCTTCGTTACGGAAGTTACGATTGATCTCGAATACCCGCTCAAAGCCACCCACAACCAAACGCTTCAAGTAAAGCTCAGGCGCGATACGCAAGTACATGTCCATATCCATTGCATTGTGATGGGTAATAAATGGACGAGCAGATGCGCCACCTGGGATGGTCTGTAACATCGGCGTTTCTACTTCCATGAAACGGCGATCTTCAAGGAAACGACGAATGGTGGAAATAATTTTCGAACGCACTTCAAAAGTCTTACGAGAGTCCTGATTCACGATCAGATCCACGTAACGCTGACGGTAACGCATTTCCATATCCGCTAGGCCGTGGTGTTTGTCTGGCAGCGGACGCAAAGATTTTGTCAGTAGCTCAACTTGCTGCATATCCACATACAAGTCGCCTTTACCGGATTTGTGCACTGGACCAGTGACACCAATGATGTCACCCAAGTCCCAAGTTTTGATTTCCGCTAGGGTTTCTGGGCTTAGGGCTTGACGGTTAACGTAAGCCTGAATCTGACCACTCATATCCTGCAGCAACATGAAAGCACCACGGTTACGCACGATACGACCGGCAATGCTCACAACGTGGTTTTTCTGTTCTAGCTCTGGCTTTTCTAATGCCGCAAATTCCGCTTGTAGATCACCGGCGTAGGCATTACGACGAAAGGTATTCGGGAACGCATTACGCTCGGCGCGGATAGTATTCAACTTAGCACGACGTTCAGCCACTAAACGGTTGTCTTCAGCGCTTTGCAATTGCTCGGTTTGATTTTCGTTAGACATGTTCTGTTTATACTCTCGTAGTAAGGGCTTACAAACCTTGTTTTAGGCTCGCCACGATAAATTGATCTAGGTTGCCGTCTAGTACGGCGCCAGTATTAGAAGTTTCCACGCCAGTACGCAGGTCTTTAATACGGGAAGAGTCCAATACGTAGGAGCGAATTTGACTGCCCCAGCCGATATCGGACTTGGTTTCTTCCAAGGCCTGAGCCGCTTCGGTGCGCTTCATCATTTCCATCTCGTACAACTTGGCACGTAATTGTTTCATGGCGAAGTCACGGTTAGCGTGTTGGGAGCGCTGACTTTGACATTGCACCACAATGCCAGAAGGTACGTGGGTAATACGAACAGCAGAATCTGTGGTGTTAACGTGCTGACCACCGGCACCAGAAGAGCGGTAGGTATCCACGCGTAGATCCGCTGGATTAATATCAATCTCCACGTTGTCATCGATCTCTGGAGAGACAAACACCGACGAGAAAGAGGTATGGCGGCGGTTGCCGGAGTCAAATGGGGATTTGCGCACCAAACGATGAACCCCAGTTTCGGTGCGTAGCCAGCCAAATGCGTATTCACCTTCAAAGCGCACGGTAGCCGATTTGATGCCCGCCACTTCCCCAGCAGACACCTCAACCAACTCTACTTTAAAGCCTTTATCCTCACCCCAACGTAAATACATGCGCAACAACATGTTGGCCCAATCCTGTGCCTCCGTACCACCAGAGCCCGCTTGAATATCCAGATAAGCGTTGTTTGGATCCATTTCACCGGAAAACATGCGACGAAACTCTAATTCCGCCAGTTGCTTATCAAGATCAGTTAGTTCTAACTCTACTGCATCGACGGAATCTTGGTCGTTTTCTTCTACCGCCATATCCAACAGCTCAGAGCTGTCGGTTACGCCCGCTTCAAGGTTTTCGATGGTGGTGACGACCAATTCCAGAGAAGCCCGTTCTCGGCCAAGTTTTTGGGCGTATTCTGGGTCATTCCAGACGTTCGAGTCTTCTAATTCGCGGTTAACTTCTTCGAGGCGTTCTTTTTTGACTTCATAGTCAAAGATACCCCCTAAGAACACGGGTGCGTTCTGCGAGGTCTTTTATCTTATTAAGGAGGGGATTGATTTCCATATTGGCGTCGATTTGCTATATATTCATGTGGATAAAGAGAATCGCTGATTGTAACGAATTTGGTCGCGTTCTAAAATGATATTTGCTGTTAAATAGCGTTCTTCGCACCCATTCTGATTATTTTGCCCGTTGCTGGAGACACCATGGAAAAACCGACCGTTGCCGTTAACATTCTCGGCCAGTCCTACAAGATCAACTGCCCCAAGGGTCACGAGGCCGAATTGAAGGAAGCAGCCGAGTATCTAGACAGTCAAATGCGGGAAATCCGCGCCAGTGGCCGTATCATTGGTCTTGAAAAAATTGCCATTATCGCGGCTTTAAATATCACCCATGATTTGTTAGACAATCGCCGTTACGCCCGCGCCAATGAGCAGCAATTACGGGAACTGACGTCGCAATTAGACAGTGCGTTGAACCAACAGACGAAAGTTGGATAAGTTTTGCTTAGGATTTGCTGTTAGGGTTGAGACTGGAAATAGCAATAGTCAGTAACAAGAATTTTATTCATAGCTCTAATTGGGATTCCGCCGGTTTCACTATTGTTTACGGCAGTTCTTCGCTATACTGGACTTGTTTCCTGGGTTGTTCGTAGTGGCTTAACGCCCTTGAGCCTATGAGCAAAACCCCGGAAGATATCTGTGAGTTCGGTGTGCATGTCCGTGCGTCGGAAAGCCTAAAGAGCTTCAGTTACTTCCACCTTGAACCACTGGGTTCAAGGCCAAAAGTCAAAACGGCAACTTGGGAAACTCTTTTATGACCTCAGATCGTGCTGCACTCCGTCTGCAATTACGTCAACGCCGCCAAGCTCTCACCGAGCAGCAACAGCAAGACGCCGCCAAGCAGGCGCTACAATCGTTTCAATCTTTGCTAGTAAAATCCCCGCACTCACCTAAGCGAGTGGCTTTGTACCTAAGCAATGATGGTGAGCTATCGCCGGAGTACATCGTCAACTGGTGCTGGGAACAAAATATCAGCCTTTATCTACCCATATTGGATGGTCAAGCCCTGTTGTTTGGCCGCTACACACCCAACTGTGAATGGAAAGCCAATAGCTTTGCTATTCCTGAACCTGTCGATACCGCCCCGTTAACGGGCGCCCATATGGATTGGGTGCTACTACCCTTGGTAGGCTTTGATGTAAACGGTGGCCGTATGGGCATGGGGGGCGGTTTCTATGACCGCACTTTCGAGCATATTGAACGGGACAAAACCCGTTTAATCGGTTTGGCCCATGATTGCCAAGAAGTAGACCAACTACCGGTAGCAAGCTGGGATGTGCCATTAAGCACCATTCTTACTCCAACTCGCTTGGTGGAAATTGATTAAACAGATCTAATCCAAGGTGATGCGTAGGGACACCTGCGCATCCGCAACTCTCTCAATTTGCAGTGAGTAAATACCCACTCGCTCTTGAGCCAATAATTCCAGCCATTTCGCAACGGTAGCAAACGGCACATTATTGGCCCACAGTTGTAATCGGCTATCCCCTTCGACACTAATACGTTCCGCCGCTAGGCCTACCTGACGACTGGTACGACTAACGATGTTGCGTAGTTCGTTTGCTTCTCGATCTACGCTTTGCCAACCGCTCGACTGGGCGTTTCCAGCCAACAAATGACGCTTGCTAATCAATAATTGGTAGTTCTCTTGGGCAGTAGCGAGGCGTTGCTGCGCCTGCTGATAAGCTTGCTGTTGTGGCTGCCAAATACCATAAAAGCCTGCTAATAAAAGTAAGCTAAACCCAGCGACCAGCAATAATATTTGCTCACGGGTACTACGCCGGTGAAAGGCTAACCACAAAGCATACAGACTGGGACTCTGGCGAAATTGATTGGCTAACCATTGTTTCATTGCGCACCTCCTTGCAAGCGAAAGCTACCCCGATATTGCGCTTCTACCCTGACCACTTGCTCCAATTGCACTTGCCATTGGGGCGAAGTTAATACCTGTTGCAACTGCTCTAATTGCTCCCGCTGCGGTGCTTGTATGACAATGCGGTATACCTGATCCCGCAGAGAAACCTGCTCCAATAGGGTAGCACCGGTCACTTTTTGCAACGCTTGTCCAAGATGGGCTAATAAATGATAAGGGGAAACGTCTTGATTCGGACTGTGACTATTAGAGACCTGCTGCAAACGCCCCTGCAATTGGCGACTGAGGTTAACTACTCGCCCCGCTTCCGGAGCGAGCTGCAGAAATAGGCGACTGGCTTGGGCTTCAAGCTGCGCAGTTTCTCGTTCCAATGCTTGAATTTGCTGAGCTTGCCAACCATAAGCGAACCCCAATGCTAAAAGTGCAACGGCCGCCACACCACGCCACTCGGATAAACGTTCCAACCACGCCTGGCGCTGGCTGTATTGCCCAGTTAGCAAATTGAAACGACGCCAGTGCTTATTGGAAGCGAGTCGCTGAGCTACCTGATTTTCATCCCAACACACTCCATTTTCTGCTTGCGACAAAGTGGGCAACGCTAACCATTGCCCCTGAAAATGCTGCATCGGCATATCTAATAGGGTGATGGAGGTGGCTTCGGTTTCTTCCAATAGCAAAGCTTGCGCAGGAAGTAACAAGGCACCCTGGGCACCTATTTCCTGTAAAAACGCCAACCACTGAGCCATATGCGAGTGAGCCGTGGCAACCACCCAAGCCTGTTGTTTATCTTTCGTTGCTTCACTGACCCAATGTAGTTCATCCACTGGTTGACCCACATGGGTTTCCATCAAAAAGGGCACCACATTTTGCAAATGGGCAGCTTGGCCTTTCTGCAGCGGTATTTGCCGTACATGACACCGGTGTGCCGGTGCAAATAGCATCACTTCCAGACTGCCGCGATCCGTCAAGTTCCGCAGTATCAAGGCCAACTGACTCGCTGCAGACCAGTTACCTACTACCGGCTGGGCGACGCCATCCTGCATACGCCAAGCACGTCCTAGCAGTTGACCATCAGGTTGTTCTTGGGTCTGTATCAGAAGCTGAGCAAGGGGCATTCCATGGGTTCCTATGGTTGCTGACGAGTGACATCATCCTCGGCAAGCAACGCCTGAGTGATGGTGTCGAATTGGCCAAAGGCACGGTAGTAAGTCGCTACCAAGCCCGAATCCTGTTTATACAAGGCACTGTGTAAGTAATACTGGCGGTTATTTTGCGTGAGCGTTACCAAAACCTCAACCAATTGTGTGGTGACGGCCCAGTCGGCTTGATCTAACGGCGGATCAAGGTCAGCAAACAGCTCGTCTTTCACCAAATCTTCGGTACTATCAAACCCTACACTGTCTAACTTTGCCTGCAATTTCGTGGATTGTTCTTCATTTAACTGAGGCAACATGGCGCGCCATACCGGTTCTGGCGCTCGATTAATATTCACTCCAACCGCCATGGGTAAACTGCAAATATAAGGGGCCAAGGTGGTAGATAATTCCTCGTCTATACCAAGCAACGCCCATTCTGAAAGTGCCGTCATCGGTGCATCAGCGGTACGATAAGGGGTTTCCAAACCGACATAGTATTCATCTTCACGCCCATTACTGGCACTTAAATCCTGATCTTTATCGAGCCAGTCAGTCAGCCAATATACCCATTCATTACTGACACCAAGCTGCTCTGAAAGGGCAACCAACCGCTGCTGGGTAAGGGGCTGTCGTTCTGGGTCTGCCAAGCCATTCACATCAATACAGCTTTGGCGGTCAATCACTTGAATAACGAGACTGTCCCCTTCTTGTTCCAGGGGAAAAGCTTGCTCGGTAAACAACCAAGGTAGGGTACGATCAATGGGCAGGTTTTTCGCTGCATTCAAATCGAGGCCACTAAGCCAACCTCTCGCCCATGCCTCCCCACCAAGGAGGGTTTCTTGCCATTGGGAAGAGTTTTGCACTCGCTCGACCAAACTGACTTCCCGCTGTACCGAGCTCAGTACTGACACACTAATCCCACTGATCAAGGCAAATACGCTTAGGGCAAGGATTAAGGCCACGCCACGCTGGCTCGACTTAGCTGCCATCGCTGACCTCGTTCACTACTGGCAGGGACGGTAGCTCAAACACCCGCGTCACTTCCCCCAAGCCACTGAGGTTGAGTTTGATGCGCGCGGCTACCGGTGTTCCGACTGGAGCCGATACGCCACCGGGCAACATGGTTGCTTCTGGTGGCCACTCGGCCAGCCAACCGGTGTCTCCCAACACTTCCACCGAGAACCCAGTCACCCCAGCAAAGCGCTGCTCTTTGGCTTGACTATCTTGGTCTCGATCAAGCACCTGCCAAAACCTACGCACCAATTGTTCATCTTGATGTTCATAGATGACCCGTTGCAAACGGGAGCGTTGTTCTTGCAGCGGATTTTCCCAGCCGCTATGGGTCAATGCCAGCATACCATCGGTCACTTGCAAAGCAGGCTGGGATTCACCCAATTCATCCCGAATCGGCCTAGAAAGGGATTGGATCACATCTTGCTCTAACCAAGCCCAAACACGGATCGCTTGCTCAAGTCCTTCAGTTTGAGTTTGGATACTGCCTTGCAGAGATAAGCCGGAGCGCACCATTTGCAACGCGCCGATACCGACAAAACCCAGTATGCCCAACACCACCAACAGCTCCAACAGGGTGAAACCAGCTCGCCTTTGTTTACTCATTGGTGACTCCGCTAGCGGAAGTGAGTTCAGGCACATAGGTCACTAATGTGTAAAGGGGTGTTTGCGCGTCCGTTAAAAACACTTGGATTTCCACCCGATTCAAGTCACCGGTTTGCTTTTCCAGCAAGGCTTGGGTGCGGAATCCCATCCCCCCCTGTTCTACCGTTTCCTTGTCTAAATTCACCGGCTGACCACTGCGCACTGCCAAACGCATCATGGTAGCGCGATCTTGGGCAACCCAAACCGCCAGCACCTTTTGCTTTAAATAGCTGGCTTGGGAGGTGGTGGTTTGGGTAGTTTGCACTAACACCACCCCCACCAAGCTGAGTACGACTAGGGCAATCAGCACTTCCATAAGGGTAAAGCCGCCGCGTTTATTCCAAGGTGAGGCCATTGATGCCATCCCCTACTATGGTGACGCGATAATCGCCAAGACTTAACTGCCAGCTTAGGGGCAAATATTCCCCATTGCTTAAGGTCAGCCATTCAATATGGTTATCACTGATACCAAGGCTTTCCTTGCCCTGTTGCAATAAACGGGACGAAACCGAAATATTGCTTATCACTTGATCCGTCAATGTGAAGGTCGCCCCATCCTGCCATTCGTTATCGATAAAAGTCTGTAGAGCCAGCCGTTGCTGAGTTCGCTTTAAGGCGAGATTTTCCCGCTTGGTCCAAGCGTCATCGATGGCGTTTTGCAGAAATGCCCGTAGGGCCTGCGCTTCCTCTTGCAACTCTTGTGCACCCCGATCCACCCGAATAGTGGGAGCCACCAAACCCAGCAAGCCCCCCAAAATCGCCAGTACCACCAGTAATTCCAATAGGGTAAAACCAGCTTGCCGAGCGGAAGTTCGTGTCATCGGTGTGATTATAGATCGGCTTTAGATAGATCTGCGGCATCGCCATCGCCACCTTCGCGGCCATCGGAACCAAGGGAAAGCAGATCATACTGACCGTCAGCACCGGGGCTAATGTAGAGGAACTCATTGCCCCAAGGATCTTCCGGTAGTTTTTGCATATAGCCACCGTCTTTCCAGTTTTTCGCTTCCGGGAAGCCCGAGGGCTTAGTCACCAAGGCTTGTAAACCTTGGGAGGTAGAAGGGTAATTGCCGTTGTCGAGTTTATATAAATCCAAGGCTGACATAATGTTGCGGATTTGGGTCTTGGCCACGGACACTTTTGCCTCATCCGAGCGCCCAAGAATATTTGGTGCCACCAAGCCGATTAGCGCCCCCAAAATAACCAGCACCACCATCAGCTCTAGTAGAGTGAAGCCCGCTTGAGATTTGCGTTGTGCGTGGGGTTTGCGTTTTGCTAAAACTCGACGAGTTATCGCCATGTGTTTCTCCTTTATCCTTCCCGGACAATACTTCAAGTTAATTTAATAGCTGATTCATATTCATAATCGGCAATAGGATCGCCATCACGATCATCATCACCACGGCACCCATGACCAACAGCATCAATGGCTCGAATAGCCCCACTAATGCGGTTATCCAGTTATTGGTTTCCTCTTCTTGCTGACGGGCCGCCCGGGTCAGCATGGCATCCAACTCGCCGCTGCGTTCACCGCTAATGATCAACTGCAACATCATAGGGGGCAAGAGTTTTGTATCACGCAACGCGGTGCCGAGATCGCCCCCCTCTTTGACTCGATCCCGGGCCTGCATTAAGCGCTGGGCAATGGTGTGGTTGTCTATCACCTGGGCCGCAATCGCCATAGCTTCAACTAAGGGAACACCACTACTGGATAGCATGGCAAGGGTACTGATATAGCGGGTAACTTGACCAGTACGAATCATATTACGCACCAACGGCAGACGTAGCACCAAGGCATCTTTGATTTGCTTAGGCGTTGGGTGGCGCATCAGCATGATATACAGCAACAGAAGCAACCCTAAGCCTAAAACGGTGAGATTGCCGTAAGCTTGTATCCATTTACTGATCGCTAACATGACTTGGGTAATAGTCGGCAACACTGCGCCCTGCTTATCAAATACCGAGACAATATCGGGCATCACTGAGCCAAGCAGAAAGGTCACAATACCAATGGCAACTAGGGTCAAAATCGCCGGATACAGCATGGCCATTTGAATTTTTTGGGCGTTGGCACGGGTGCGCTCGGTGTAATCCGCCAGTTGCATTAACACCCCTTGCAAATGGCCGGACTCTTCGCCGGCTTTAACACTAGCGCGAAACAATACGGGAAAGGCATTCGGATACTGAGCCAATGCTGTCGCCAAACTGTGACCTTCCAACACCTTGGAGCGTACCGCTAACAGCATCGAACGCAAGCGGCGCTTTGTCGTTTGCTCCGCCACACCGGAAAGGGCTTCTTCTATGGGCAAACCCGCATCAATTAAGGTCGCGAGCTGGCGAGTCACCAGAGCTCGATCTTTGACGCTTAAGGAAGGGGAAAATAGGCTGCTGGCGCTGCGCTCTTTACCGCGCTGAAGGGCAATAGGTACCAAGCCTTGATCCCGCAGTTTTTGGCGTAACTGGCGTTCGTTATCCGCCTCAATCACACCCTTGCGCTTTTTGCCCTTGGTATCCAGAGCCGTATATTCAAAAGCAGCCATAAATTAGCGGGATTCCGTAATAGACAGCACAGGGGACGTTTCCCCATGGGTGACTCGTAGCACTTCTTCCAAACTGGTGAGCCCAGCGAGTGCTTTTTCCATACCGTCCTGACGTAGGCTTGGGGCGAACTTTCGTGCCAGTTGTTCCAAGCCTTGTTCACCTGCCTGGTTGTGGATCAGGGTTTGCATTTCTCCATTAATCGGCACCAACTCATACAGGCCTAAACGGCCCCGATAACCTTGCTGGAAGCACTGTTCGCAACCCACTGGCTGGTATAGGGTGAGCGGCTCGGAGATCGGCTTACCCAATAGCTGCTTGGTAGCGTCATCCGCTGCTACCGGTTGTTTGCAATGGTCACAAAGGCGGCGCACCAAACGCTGGGATAACACCCCAATGACGGAAGAAGACAACAAGAATGGCTCGATCCCCATATCTTGTAATCGGGTGATGGCACCGACGGCACTATTAGTGTGTAGGGTAGAGAGCACCAAGTGCCCAGTAAGGGACGCCTGCACCGCGATATCTGCCGTTTCGCGATCCCGGATTTCCCCGATCATCACCACGTCTGGGTCTTGACGTAGAATGGCCCGCAAACCACGGGCGAAGGTCATATCCGCCTTAGTATTTACCTGGGTCTGGCCAATGCCCTCGATATGGTATTCCACTGGGTCTTCGACCGTCATAATGTTGCGCTTGCCATCATTGAGATAACCTAATGACGCATACAAGGAGGTAGTCTTACCGGAACCGGTGGGGCCAGTGACGAGCAAAATCCCATGGGGACGAGAAATCAATGAACGCAGTAGTTCACGGTCCCGCTCATTCATACCCAAATGAGTCAAATCTAGGCGCCCGGCTTGTTTTGATAGCAAACGCATCACGATACGTTCACCGTGGGTGGAAGGTAGGGTAGAAACCCGCACATCAATTTCCTGCCCAGAAATACGCAGCACAATACGACCATCTTGGGGGATACGTTTTTCCGCGATATCCAACTTGGCCATGACCTTAATACGGGAGACCAGCATAGGAGCCAGCGCCCGTTTTGGGGCGATCACTTCCCGCAATACCCCATCCACCCGAAAACGCACCACCAACCGGCGCTCAAAGGTTTCGATATGAATATCGGAAGCCCCCTCCTTAACCGCTTCGCTCAGGATAGCGTTGATCAAGCGAATAATCGGGGCGTCTCCCTCGCTTTCGAGTAGGTCTTCATTTTCCGGAATGGCATCGGCAGCACTGGCAAGATCCAGCTCATCCCCCAGCCCTTGGGCTGCGGCTAGGGTTTGCTCCCCCTCACGCTGATAAAAACGCACCATCTCCCCATCGAAATCTGCATCTGATAGGGCTTGAAATGACGGCAATAGGGGGGCGACCCGCTGCGCCTCGGCCAAGGCTGCAACAGAAGCTGACTCACGGTGCGCCACTACCCAACCTTGGTCAGATTGGAATAACAACACACCGTGCTCTTTGACAAACGCATAAGTTAAAGCGGACAAACAAACATCCCTATGTCTGCAATGGAATCGATTTAGGCGAGGCCCAGAATCAGAAATTCCAGTACCCGTTTACACCCACGTTCCAGTATTGTACTTCGTTTTCGGGGATAATGGCGTAGCGATAACGATTTAACTCACTCACATAGTCACCGCGAATTCTCATCTCATTTCGCAAGCGGTAGAAGTAGTTGGCTTTTGCTAATAGCCCAAGGTTTTCGGTGAAACGCCAGCCATAGCCAACATACGCGCCTACGTCGAATCCTTCAAACGAAGAGGAAAAGGACAGCCCTGAGTTGGATGTATTCACCACATCATAAAATAAAGGTAGTCCAATGGTTGCCCCCCACTGCCAGCGAGGCCCAACTTCAGATGATTTGAAACGGGTATCATAGCGATAACCAACTTGAGCTAAGGCACTGGTGAAGGTTTCCGTATAGTTAACGACCTTAAACTCGTCTTGAAGACCATATTTAGAGATATAATCCGCCTCATTAAGAGCTGTATTTTCCCCTTTCCAGCGGGCAGAGTTAAACGTTCCAGCGTCCGCCCCTTTCGAGAAGCCATTACGATCCATCAAGGTACGACGATAAGCACCACCAATAACAAGCTGATGTCCACCTTCAAATAGATAGCCAAATAGGATGTCTAGCGAGTTATGGTTAGAGGTAACTTGGTTTTTCTGATGCTCACCAGAACCATTGGCAGAACTAAACTGCCAGGATTCGGCATCCGTAGACGCGTATAACGTACTAACCGTATTGATATAAAATCCGGTCCGCTCGCCTACTGCCGTATAGCCACCAGAGTAGTTAAACACCTGAAAGTTGGTGGGAGTGGTTTCAAACTTAATACCGCCAGTAACAGTACCACTTTCCTTATAAGCAAATTGACCAGCCGCGACACCAAGATAGGTATAGGGCTCGTTGTTTATTTCGGCAAAAGCAACTGAACTGGATAGTAGAGCAATAGGGAGTAGTATTTTTTTCATTATGGATACCTAGATAATTAGGGGCTTAACGAATCTTCTTAATTTCACTAATGGCCTTCAAAACAGAAAGACCGCCCTGAGGCGGTCTCAATTATTAACGAGATTCTAATTATTAAAGTCTGACGCAGTGAATACAGTACTTGGCAAGTTACTCAACAACGTTTTGCTATCCGCTAAAAGAACATCATCACATTCGCTCTTCTTAGTTGGCACAGTTTGCCCTGTCGGTAAGGCTCTAAGCCCCCATTGCTCGAAAGAGGAATTAGCGCCAGTGGCTACAGAAAGGTGATCTGAGTACCAAACCGCATCTTGATCAAACTCATCTGACTTAAAGGTAAACCGTCCAAAAGTATTTGTGTTGGCATCACCAAATCCAAGGAAATATTTACCATTATCCGTATCGCTACTAGGAGAAACTTTCCCTGTAGCTTGAATCTGGAAATCACCGTACTGGCTAGTAATATCAACAACACCAAGCCCCGGAATAGCTGTCCAACCAGCAGTTAGGTGACCAACTCGGTTTTTATCTTCCGTCTTGGTTTGGCTCGGATCTGAGAAGGCATAACATACTGCAACTTCACCAGATTGATCACCAGCCTTGCCTTTGAAAAATAGAATAGCACGACCTACTTTATCGTCGGCAGTATTAGTAGGGGTATTGAGGTAATCATCACTGCCGGACATAGATAAATAGTGAGTGACCCAAATTCCAGGATCAGCTTCTTCTACCGCAGCGTCAGATACTGCCGTCGCAATATCGGTACTTGCCGTTTCAAGTTTCTTAACCAATGTATCAACAACTACAACACTTTTAGTAGTGTCTGCCTGTTGAGTTTTAATTTGGGTTACTAACGTATCAGCATTGCCACTAACATTACTGATTACATTATTAGAATTTGTTTTCTGAGTAGATGTAGCGTTGGGATCAAGGGCTAAAGCCACAGCTCTATCAATAGTAGCCTGAGCTGTTTGTGCTGCCCGTAAAGTTTCTGCAATACCGCTTGTACTTATCTGGTCGATGAGTTTATTTGATGCCTGAAGGCCATCCCGTAATGTAGTCGCTTCGCTACTAGCGGATGAAACCCCCACTCGACTAAAAACAGTTTCAAGATCTGCAGGCGGCAAATCAACGACAGACGTTGTTGTTGTCGCACTTGAAATTCGAGAAGAAAGCGAACCAAGAACTGTATCTAACGTTGGAGTATTTGTAGAGGTCGTTGCCCGAGTGACAATATTTGCCGCTAGGTTCATGGTTGTCTGACCAGCTAGTTGTAATTTAGCTCGTTCTTGAGTGACGCTCCATGAAGTAGAAGTCGAGTCTACCGGCGGGACAAGTTGGGAAGTCAATAGAGAATTTTGATCAGGCGTACCAGAACCGACTAGAGCATTCTGAACTGTTTGAGCAGGATTTGTCACCGGATCTGTGGTCGCTCCAATACGCTGCGCGGCAGACCATAACATGGTTGTGGAAGGAGTCATAGTTGAGTAGGCAACTTGATAAGACGTTGATACTGGCGGTCTTAGTATCGGATAAATCCATCTATAGTAATCACCCCGA
Source organism: Maribrevibacterium harenarium (assembly GCF_006385675.1). Taxonomy (GTDB): domain Bacteria; phylum Pseudomonadota; class Gammaproteobacteria; order Pseudomonadales; family Marinomonadaceae; genus Marinomonas; species Marinomonas harenarium. Next base: position 35,932 of record NZ_VFRR01000020.1, read on the forward strand.
GTATCAAAAACGCCAGAAGTTGAGAGACTGCCGTTGTACGCAGGATATACCACACTGGTTAACATGCCACGGAACTTCTGCCCAGTCGAAACTTCTGTCCCCCCAGTTAAGCGAACTAGAGAGTAACCAGTGAGTGCATTAGAATTAAGACAGTAACGCTCATTCGCCGTAGTGCCGCTGCAATAGTTAACGCCTTTCTCATAGTTATATGAATAGTAACCATCGGCATCGGTATAGGCTTTCGGCTCACCTGACTCCCATTTGCCATCTTGATTCATATCAATCCATACAAAACCATTTGCGATACGACCATCAATTACCAGACCAGTAAAAGATGTTGAAGATGAAGAACCTGAGTCCTGAGAGCTGTCATCACCACCACAAGCAACCAGCGCCAAGGTTGCAATAGCAACAGAGGAAGCTAATAAAGTCTTTTGAAATTTCATGTTTTCGTCCCCTTAAAATGCAGATTCGATACCGGCTGACAAGAATAAACTACGTGGCGCACTGCTGCCGTCAATGTCTACTGATTCTAATCCGTAGGCCATATCTAGGTTCAAGCGTTTAAATAAGGTAGCACCCATAGTAAGGTAACTTAATTCAGAGCCAGCTAGGTTTTTGCGGTAACCCACCCGGAAGCCTGGTATCCAAGCGTTTTCGCCATAATATGAAGCAGATGCTACTGCCCATTGATATTGATCGCCAACAAAATCCGAAACAGCCATAAAGTCGTAGCTGCCAGCAAGCGTCCACTGACGGTTATCTAGGTAAACGGCTGCATCAGCGGTGAATTGACGTTCTAGTACATGGGTTTCCTGTAATGCGATACGACCTTGACCAGCAAGCTCACGGGTTACGAGGCAGTTGTTGTACTTCGCGCCAGTAAGCCCAGTACAAGTCTGATCAAGAGAGCCGTAGTCAAATTCTGGCTCGTTCAAATTTGCTGCAGTAAAGCCAACTTGATAGTTATTAGCCGTCCAGATAGCACCTAGATCAAGTGCCGCGGAGGTCGTGGTAGTTTGGTTGTCAGAAAGAGCATCTGAAAATACGTCATCAGAATCATCTTTATCTGCTCCAGAGAAAGCGAACAGGGCTTTACCTAAAGTAATTGCGTGAACGTTGACTTTAGCGCCGGCAATTAACATACCATAAGAATTTGCCCATACATCTTTGGAATAACCGAAGCCAAATGACAAATCCATACCATTTTTGACATAAACTGCTGAGTTGGTATCAACTTTATATTCACCATTGGCAAGTACTAGATCTACATCATCATCCAAGAATCGACCTTGCCCCAAGGCTGATAAAGAAGCATCAAGGGTAAAGGCACCATAAGTTGGGTGTTTGAAAATTAGTGGCATCATAGGCAATTGCCCTGATGTCATAAGCTTACCGTTAGCGTTCTCTCCTAGACTAGCGATAATATCGTTAAGCTCGTCTTTTAACGCATCTGCACCGGATGGGTCGTTTACGTTGTCAAGCTCATTGTCAATTTTGTCATTAAGCTGATCGATCTTATCAACTAGCGAATCCACCTGCCCAAACTCATAACCAAATCCACCTGGCCCAAAGATGCCAAAGCGGAAGCGGTCGCCTTCTTCGGTATTCACCATTAGGAAAGGTGCTGCTGGGTTGTTAAGGGAGGTAGACAAAGCGCGGACGTTGGCGCTGGTGCCTAGGGTGAAGCTGGAGCCAATGGGTTGGAACACAGGGGAAGCCGCATAGCTGGCGCCGCACGCGATGCTCCCTGCAACTAATAGCAATTTTTTCATGCTGAAACCTCTTGATAGAAAAGCTTACGTGGGCGATGCCAACGTTTTATCGTTATCGACACATTGCCAATTAAGTTTACACAATGCATCAGAAGTTGTGCGTTATTTTTACAATAATCTATAGATGGGAAAGTTTAAAGGGAAAAGCATGACAACTTGCTGACATTTTTCAGATATTTTGCAAGTAAATCTGGTTTTGTCGCAATCAGTGCCATAGCAAAGGGCTTTGCTATGGCACTGTCATCTAGGGTTGAGTCTGGGGAGTTAAGAAGCGGCTTTCTAGGCTATCTGGACGGGCACTACCCAGCGGCTGGGTGAGCTCTAAGCTACGGAAAGCGCTGAATTTATCTGCGGTGACGCGATCCGCATCAAGTTGGCTACGGATGATGGTCGGGCGGATAAAGACTAATAGGTTTTTCTTTTGGTTATCGTAGGAAGTGCTACGGAACAGGGCACCAAGCAGTGGGATATCCCCAAGTAGTGGTACTTTTTGCTGGATCTCAACAATGTTGTCTTCGATCAACCCACCCAGCACCACGGTGCTTTGGTTGGCGGCAATAACCGTGGTTTCGATTTCCCGTTTGGTGGTGATGGTGCCTAAGGAGCTGGCTTCTGGAGAGGCCGCTTCCACTATTTGTAGTACTTCCATACGTACTTCGTCACCGGCATTAATATGGGGGGTCACCTCTAGGGTCAGACCCACATCTTCCCGTTTGGTGGTGACAAAGGCATTGCTACTGCTGTCCGCGTAGCCGCCAGTTTGGAACGGACGGGTTTCCCCTACGAGGATTTTGGCTTTTTGGTTATCCATGGTGAGCACTTTCGGAGTAGAAAGTAGGTTGGCGTTGGAGTTACTTTGAATCGCCTGCAAGATTCCCGCTAGATTTAAATCCCCATTGTCATTAAAACTGGCTACCCCTAGGGTCAGACCATTACTTAGAGCCGGTGTACCGGTAGCCACTCCGGCAGCGATATCGTTAATGCTGCTACCAGCGGCGGAGAAGTTGGTGCCTACTACTGGGGTATCCGATCCTGAGGTGTCACCAAAGAGCCATTGGAAGCCCAACGACTCGGAGCCTTCCATTTTTACTTCTACGATAACCGCTTCTACCAATACTTGGGCCCGGGGAATATCCAACTCTTGTAAGATGGATTGAATCTCCGCCATAGTATTAGGCTCGGCACTTACCACGATAGCGTTCATACTTTCATCCGCTTGCACAAAGGTATTGGTGGGGCGCGAAGTGCCCTCTTCATTGCCTTTGCCAACCAGACCATTAACTAATTCAGCGGTTTTCACCGCATCAGCGTAGCGTAGTGGTAGCACTTTTAAACGGCTGGATTTACGGGCTGGTTGGTCGAGTTGTTTAACTAGGGCCTGTATTTGCGCGAGTTCCGCTTCTTTGCCTTTCACCACAAGGCGATTGGTACGCTCATCGGCGATAATTTTGGTGGTACTAGCGGCACCGTTGCCTTTAGCGGCACCGGCACCAACCAGTTCATTGATCAGGTCCAGAATATCCCCAGCCCAAGCGTGTTCTAGGCTGATCACTTGAATTTTACCCTCCACCGTGTTGTCCAAACGCTCGATTAGGGATTCTAGTTCGCGAATATTGGCAGCGTGATCGCTAATAATGAGGGCGTTTACTTCATTGACCGATGCCAAGTGTCCGTATTGGGGAATGAGGGGGCGCAAGATGGGAACCAGTTCAGACGCCACCGCGTTTTTGATGGCAATCACCCTGGTGACCAGCAGTTCACCGGCGCTTAAGCCATCTTTGTCGTAGGCCAAACCGCCTTGCTTGGCCACGTTTTGCGGTAAAATTTTAATGCCTTCGGGGGATTCGATCGCAGCATAGCCATGGACCGTCAGCACCGACAGAAATAACCGAAATACCGCATCTTCGTTTAAGTCGGCATTGGAGATAACGGTTACCTTCCCCTTTACCCGAGGATCGACGATAAAGCTTTTCCCAGTCATCTCGGCAACTTGCTGGATAAAGATACCAATATCCGCTTGCTGCAAGTTCACTTGCCAAGTCTGCGCCCAAGCCAATGTGGGTATTAAACAGCCCAGAATGAGGGTTCGTTTACAGTGTTTCCAAAGTTGCGCCAATTGCATCGCTAATCCCTGTGGTTATCGTATGGGGTAGTTCACATAAAAGCGCCGCTCTCCACGACGCATCTCGATCCGCGCTACCCCTTGGGAGCGCATCAAATCAGCCAAACTCATATCCTGCTGAATGTTACCAACAGTTTGCCCGTTGACGGAAAGAATTTCATCCCCCACACGCAAGCCAATGCGTGTTAAGGGGCTACCGGGGGTCACTTTGTAGGAGCTGCCAGTGGCTTCTAGCCCCGTAGTTGCCAATAGGTTTTGTGGGTCTTGTTGAAATCGCTGTTCATATTTATCGATCATCTGTCCAACGCTGAGTTGGTTAATGTCATCGATTAGTGGATGGGAAGGCCCGTTATTATTGCGGCGGGATTCTTGCTCCCCAGATAACTGCTGATAGGTAGCCCGAGCGCTGCCAGGTAATACTGCAGCGGTGGTTGCACTAACGGGCGCTGCTTGCGGTAAATTTTCTAGGGCGTCATCGCTAGAGACCAATGTTTGCACTTGGTTACGCTCAAAGAACAGGGTTTCGTTGCGCTCGCCACGCTTCAGCACCACATGATCCTTGTAGACTTCTAGCAGGGTTACACCGCGCACCACGTCGTCTCCTGCTCGATAAAGCTTTTCATCCTGGCGCGCTTCGGCAATGACTGCCATACCCTGCGTTGGGTCAGATGCAGGAAACACCCCACGCAACTCTAACTTCAATGTGGTTTCTTTTACCGGCTCAGTGGGTTTACTCGCGACCGTAGGCGCCTGGCCAAATAGACTCGGTGCTATTTCTGGTGTGGCCGTACTGACTGTCTGGACCGAGTTCACAGGGATGATTGGAGCCGTTTGTTGCACGTCAGTAACCGCTGTCATCACCATAATGGAGGACAACCAAGCCACCGAGGTGACCGCAGAAAAGACCAGCAGACTTTTGGCGCTACCGACGATGCCAGTCACGAATTGACTCATTGGTGGCGACTCCCTGCATTAATTTGAACTGACTGATCCATAACTAGAACCCCAATGGCTGAACCATCATAAAGGCGGGATATTCCCGCGAACCGCGCCAATTTTGCCCTACCGCCTCAACCATGTCCGGCATTACGGTGATTTCCAACTCTTGCGACGCGAGCCATTTCGCACCGGCAAGCAAATCTCCGGTGGCACTCAGCAAAACGAATTGGGGACGCTGTTCCGTTAGTCGGGCTTGAATCTGCCAACCTGAAAATTGGGCTTGTTTCTGAACCCGCCCCATCGGGTAACGCACTTCCCCTTGCTGCCATTGCCCAAAGCCGCGCAAGGCGCTAGGGGCATTTTCTGTCCATGGCCAATCCAGATAAAAACGCTCGATTATTATAGGTTGTCCGCTGAGCGAAATCCCTTGGCTTCGGGTCACGCCGTCAAAGGTGTCAGCATCGATGCGTGCCTTGTCTATCCATAGCTTCGCACTGTCGGTGTGAGCTTGTAGCGCGCCAAAAGCTTGAAATTTGTCGTGATACAGTTCCCATTTTAGTGGCTGTAGCAGGCTTTCTGCACGCCATTGCACTACTACAGCACCGCTTAAATTGGGCAGGATAAGTTTAGCTTGCCCTTGCCACAGACGGCCATCCAGCTCTAGCAAGCGGACTTGCGGTGGCAACTGGGGCTGGATAGATGGCAGCCACCAGTTAAGGGGAGCGGAGACCAAAGCCCCAACAGCAAACACCAAGGCAAACCAAAGTGACCAGAGGACAAGGGCGGTTTTTCTCATGAATTCCGTTTCTCCATAGGTTTAAGCACCTAAATGACGACGTAGAGCGTCTAGGTCTTCTGGGGTATCTACGCCGTGGGGCGGCATACCTGCGGCGATACCTACTTGTACGGGCACCCCTTGATGCAAAAAGCGTAATTGCTCCAGCTTTTCCCATTTTTCTAGTGGGGACATGGGCATAGAAGCATAACGAGCGAGCAATTGTGCCCGGTATACATAAAGGCCAATGTGTCGATAGGCTGGGTAATCGGCCGCGATAGTTTGCGCGCCATTGGCGAAGCCGTCACGATCCCAAGGAATGGTTGCCCGGCTAAAATAGAGGGCTCGACCTTTTTCGTCTCGCACCACTTTCACCACATTGGGATTAAAAATATCTACTGAACGTTGAATCGGGCAAGCCAAGGTAGACATCTGAGCATCTGGATCTGACGCTAGCGCGGCAACCGCTTGATGAATCAGTTCGATGGGCAGCAAAGGCTCATCACCTTGTACATTGACGATAATCTCATCACCAAACCAGCCCTTGCTAGCAGCCACTTCCGCCAAACGTTCGGTGCCATTTTCATGGTCATCTCGAGTCATCACCACAGTCGCGCCAAATCCTTTGGCGGCATCATAGATAGCCTGATGATCGGTGGCGATGGTGACAGATTGCGCCCCCGCCGTGAGAGCTAACTCATATACCCACTGCACCACAGGTTTGCCATTTAAATCTGCCAAAAGCTTTTGTGGAAAGCGCGAAGAGGCATACCGGGCCGGTACAACGATGTGAAATTCAGGTAAATCTGTCATCCGTTTATCCCTTGGTGGGTAATTCAAATTCTGGGCGCTTCGCCAATTCGTAAGCGGCTTCCAACTTCATACGCGTAGCGAGCACGAGATCGGCGACTTCTCGGGCCACACCTTGGCCGCCACTACGAGTCAGCACAATATCACAATGGCGTTGCAGCAATACATGGGCGTCGGCTGGGCAAATCGAAATACCCACTTTCGGCATCACTTGTAGGTCGATCACATCGTCCCCCACGTAGGCGACTTGTTCCGGCTCGAGATCCAATTTCGCCATCAATTCGTCGAAAGCAGTCCCTTTATTGCTACACCCAAAATAGGCATTGGCAATACCCAGCTCGGCCACCCGCTTGCGCACTGGGGCAGAATCTTTCGCAGTAATAACGGCAACTTCGATGCCCCATTTGGGGAGCAGTTTCATAGCCACGCCATCTTTGACATTAAAACGCTTGATGGTTTCCCCTTCACCGGTGTAAAGCAAACCGCCGTCGGTTAACACCCCATCCACATCAAAAATGACCAGTTTCAGAAACGGCAATTTTTTCATTAATAGATGGCCGTTAACCAAGGAGTGGTAGTGTTTTAAGTATTCCGCATCCATTAGGCACTGGTATCCAAGGTGTCGAAGGTTTTCACCAAATCATCAAGCTGTTTGATCTGCTTAAGGAAAGGTTCCAGTTTGGCTAATGGTAGTGCGCAGGGGCCATCGCACTTGGCATTATTTGGGTCTGGATGAGTTTCTAGAAACATACTCGAAAGCGCTAAAGACATCCCAGCGCGCGCCAGTTCGGTTACTTGGGCGCGACGACCATCGGCAGAATCTTCACGACCGCCGGGGCGCTGTAGGGAGTGGGTCACATCAAACATTACTGGGTAGTCGAATTTTTTCATTTCGCCAAAGCCCAGCATATCAACCACTAGGTTGTTGTAGCCGAACATGGAGCCACGTTCACACAGCATCAGTTTGTCATTGCCCGCTTCCTGACATTTATTCAGGATGTGTTTCATTTCATGGGGGGCAAGGAACTGGGCTTTTTTGATATTGATCACAGCACCGGTTGCCGCCATCGCCGCCACGAGATCCGTCTGACGGGATAGAAATGCGGGTAGCTGAATCACATCAGCGACTTCGGCTACGGGTTGGCATTGGTAAACTTCGTGAACATCTGTGATCACAGGAACGCCAAAGGTGTCCTTGATCTCTTGCAGGATTTTCAAGCCCTCTTCCATACCGGGGCCACGGAATGAGTTAATAGAAGACCGGTTTGCTTTATCAAATGAGCCCTTAAAAACATAAGGAATGCCAAGTTTCTCGGTCACTTTGACGTGTTCTTCCGCTACCTGCATGGCAAGGTCCCGGGACTCAAGCACGTTCATACCACTGAACAATACAAATGGTAGGTGGTTTGCGACTTCGATATTCGCACCAATTTTGATTACTTTGCTGGTTTCAGCCATGTTTGATCCTATGGGTTCAATTCAGGTTAACGGTCGTAGATTTCTAAAATGCCGACCACGTGATGGGCATCATCCACCGCAACCAGTAGGGTTATTTTATCCCGTAGCATACGTTCTTCCGCTTCTACGATCATCACATCCTGATGGATAGTTTTCGGGTTAGCCGTCATCAGCTCAGCCATGGTTTTACTCATCATACCGGCCGCATCCTTGAGCATGGCGCGGCGCAAGTCACCGTCGGTAAAAATACCCAGCAGTTTGCTTTGATCTTGCACCAATACCACCCCCATGCGACCTTGGGTCATGACACCGATGGCTTCATGTAGGGACGCGGTTGGCGCACACACCGGCAGGTTATCCTTGTGCATTATGTCTCGCACACGGGTTAATAGCTTGCGACCAAGACTACCACCCGGGTGGAAACGTGCAAAATCATGGGGCTGGAAGTTTCTTTCTTCCATTAGAGCAACGGCTAGAGCGTCACCCATGGCAATGGTCATGGTAGTCGAGGTGGTGGGGGCAAGATTATTGGGACACACTTCCCGATCTACGGCAATATCGAGCACACAATGGCAATGCTGGGCCAGCGTAGATTGATCATTGCCGACGATGGCGATGCAAGTATTACCAAAGCTTTTAAGAGAAGGCAGTAGACGAATCACTTCTTCGGTTTCACCAGAGTAACTAATCAAAATCAGCACATCTTCCGGTTGAATCATGCCTAAATCGCCGTGGAAGGCTTCGCCGGGGTGAACAAAAAATGACGGAGTGCCAGTAGAGGCCAGGGTTGCCGCAATTTTCTTACCAACGATTCCAGACTTGCCCATACCACAAACGATGGTGCGGCCTTTACTCGCTAGGATTAGTTCGACGGCACGGGAAAAGTCCCCATTGATGCGCTCCGCGAGGTTGGCCAGTGCTTGGGCTTGAGTCGCCAAAGTGCGCTTGGCACTGGCTTGTAAACGTGCGGGTAATGACGTGTCGCTTGCGGTCATAATTGCCAATCCTTTATTGATCTTGGCAGGCATTATACAGACCAGAGAAAAGAACGCCTACCAGCGAACTGCATGGTAGGCGCAAAACAAACAGGAGCTTGATATCTCAACAGGTATTAACGTAGACAGCCGGTAAACTGCCCCGCTAATGCGCGAATAAACTCGTTGTAGCTATTGGGACCAACTGCAATATTGCTTCCCAATGGGTCAAGTACAGCGGTACGCACATCCGTCCCTTCAATTAAGGTTTCGACAATAGCAGGTTTGAACTGGGGTTCACTGAACACGCACTGCACCTGATGTTCGTGGATTTGTTCGCGAATTTTCGCCACGGTTTGGGCACCGGGCTTACGCTCAGGGCTAACGGTGATGGCACCGGCATTATTCAGGCCATAGTGACCTTCAAAGTAGCCATAAGCATCGTGGAAGACAACGTAAGGCACGTCTTTCACGTCGGTAAAATCGGCACGAATATCCGCTTCCGTTTGCGCAAGATTATCTAGGAAAACGCGAAGATTTTCTTGGTACTCACCAGCGTTGGCTGGGTCGATTTCACTAAGCTCTTGGGCAACCGCTTGGGCTAACACTTGGGCATTAAACGGATCCAACCAGATATGCGGGTCAGTGCCGGTGTGGTCGTGCCCTTCATGTCCGTCTGCTTCCCCATGTTCTTCATGTCCATGTTCATCGTGGTGTTCCTCATGATCGTGCTCATCACGGTGCTCTTCATGATCATGACCGTCATGGTGTTCTTCATGATCATGACCATCGCGGTGTTCTTCATGATCATGACCATCGTGGTGTTCTTCATGATCGTGACCATCGTGATGCTCTTTATGATCGTGATCTCCATGATCGTGATCTCCATGATCATGGTCGTGGTCATCACCGAACTCTTGCAGGGCGACGCCCGGTAACTCCATCCACTCCAACTGGTGCACATTGCTAAGGTTTGAAAGGGGTTTCAACATAAAGTTTTCCAATGCTTCACCAGTCCAAACCACTAAATCCGCCTTACCCAGATTACGAATATCCGATGGGCGCAAGGCAAAATCATGGGGAGAAGCATTGTTATTCACGAGTTGTTCAATACGAACATTGTCGCCGCCAACAGCGCTGACGATCATTGAGACGGGGTGAATAGAAGTCACCACGGTAGGTTGAGCAAACGCCAGCATGGGAGCTACACCACATGCCGAAAGAAGTAGTCGACGCATAAAAATTCCTGCCATAAAAAAAACATGTTATAACGTAACAATACTGCTTTTATAAGAAGGTCTCAAGCCCCTGTACGACAGATTCTTGAAACCTTACGGCGTTACCACGCTTTATTAAGCTGCTGCCAGTTCGCTTTGCGCACCACCATTCCAGCTCTTTGACCGATAGGCAAATTGGTATTTGGGAAGACAATGGCGTCGCCGTCTTGCTCGATGGCATACTCCCCTGCACTAGACGACGCCAAGACGAAGCCCTGCTTAAAGCCGGTGAAGTTTTTCTCGTCAGAAGCAATATGTAGCTGATAGTCGTCGGCATCTTTTACCAACACCTTCACCACAGAAAAAATGTGCAACTGTTCTTGCCTTGCTTGCAGCAAACCACCAGCAGTTACTAGGGTGCGCAGGCAGGTGTCCATTTTCTGCAGCCGCTTTAAGTTATTTTCCCCAAACGGACGCACTTTACCCAATTCTAGGGTAAAGGCGTGAGCATTGTGATGCTTGTAACTGTGGTAAGAAAAGGTTGTGGAGGGTTGGTGTGACAACAGCACCGCTTCAATTCCCGCTGCCGCCAGAAAACCAAATTGACGCACTTGATACTGGGCTTCGCCCACATAAGGATGTACCGCGAAGCGCTCAAAACGGGAACCGCGAATCGCCGTATGCAAATCGTAATGGAAGTTCTCAAAACTCGGCTCGGCATCATAAAAAGCGGTCAGTTGTTCCGTCAGCACTTGAGCTCGGTCTACTTCCATACCTTCGTACCTGTCGTAAGCTCCATCGAACAAACGATTCAAGTTCACATCCACAAAACGCTCCCCACGAATAATGGCATGGGGATGACCAATGATAACCAGCAGCCTTACGCCCAAGGTTATGGCACCGCTGAGAATATCTTTAACCAGTCTATTCACCAGCTCAATGGGCGCGGTTTCGTTTCCGTGAATGCCCACAGACAGCACCAAATTCACCGGTTTAGGATGACGCGGCTCCAAGCGTAACACGCCAACTTGCTCCAAGTGAGCGCGACCACTCGGGAACAAAAAAGTGCTCGGGGAAATTTGATCAGGTTGTTCTAAGGTATAACGAAGAAAATCGAAATCGGGTGCTTTCATCATGGGGAACAGAATCGGTTAGGGAAGGTCTAGTTTAAAGCAAGATATTGTAAGGCGTGATGCTTTAAAAAACAGACGTAATCATTGCAAAAGTATCGGTCGTTTTTAAGTAATTCTCTGGTTTTTGCTGTGTTAGGTTTTCATGTTCCGTGAACACCCGTTAAAATGACTTTTTACTCTGAGAGATTGCAATGGCCAGCTGCGACGAAATCATCACCTTGGTGAACGAACAAAACCAAGTCATCGGCGAAGTTGAACGCAGCGCTATGCGCTTTGGAGTCGATATCCATCGAGTGTCTTTCATTCTCGTATTTCTTGGCGAACAGCATCTGCTGGTACAAAAGCGCACCGATAATAAAGCCTTTTGCCCCGGTTATTATGGGGTGACTACTGGGGGCGTGGTTGCCGCCGGAGAGAGCTATGAATACTGTGCCGAGCGAGAATTAGAGGAAGAAATTGGCGTTGCGTTACCCCTGAATGACCATGGACTATTCTTTACCGAAGGTGAGGGCTACCGTATTTGGGGTAAGGTATTTAGCTGCTACTACTGCCCAAGACAGCATGGTGAGCTTACTTTGCAACCTAGCGAGGTCGCTTCGGTACATGAGATGTCAATTAAGGAAATTCTCCATAATCCGAAGGGCTTGCCATTTGTCCCTGACGCCATGGCGGCGTTGCACCACTATTTGGAAACTGTTGCCTGTGAAAGTTTGGTTTAGCGCTGTCCTACTTCTATTTAGCTGCATTAGCCAAGGTGCTGACAAAGCTCACTGGCAAGATCCACAATACATCGCCGATAGTTTTATTCGCATTGCCCTACAACGGGAATATAAAGAAACCAGTAACCCAAAACTGGTGCGCTGGCGGCAGCCGATTCGACTGTTTTTCCAAAGCGATGCCGGAGACTCACAATTACAAAAAGAACTACTGAGTGTTCATGCCCAGCACCTTTCCCACATTACTGGGGTGCCGATTGACTTCAGTACAGACGCCAAAAACAGCAATTTGTTTGTGATTTTCACCAATTACAATCAAATGGAAAATAAGGTACGTCAGTATATTGGCGATCCAGAGCGGATTCGTAAGGCCTTAGACGAGGCCATTTGTCTTGGTAACTTTGCCTTAAACCAACGTTCAGAAATTACCCGTGGTGTAATCATTATCCCGGTGGATTACGCCCGCCAGAAGGCCAAGTTTTTGGACTGTATTGTGGAAGAAATTACCCAATTATTAGGGCTACCTAACGACTCAGATCAGGTCTACCCATCGATCTTTAACGATGTCAGTGTCGATGCTTACCTGTCACCCTTGGATTATCTGCTACTGAAAATGCTCTACTCCCCGCGCTTGAAAAACGGCATGTCGGTGCAACAGGTGGTACGTACGCTACCCGCTATCCTGTCGGATTTAAAAGCCCAAGGGGAAATCGAGAACGCCGTCCAACGGGTGCAAATCTATAGCCTGAAGCGCTATTTAGGGGATTAATGCCCTATCCCAACCCTAGAAATGGGCAAAACTTGATGGTTTTCTTAACCCGAGTCATAAATTCTGGTTATTCGTCTGTTTTTTTCATCAAGTTGAGTACAATGCCAAGCTGAATTTACGAGATGCGGAGTCACTGAATGTTTCCTGAATTGAAGAATGATCGTTTTTTACGTGCGCTGCTAAAGCAACCTGTGGATATGACACCGGTATGGATGATGCGCCAAGCTGGTCGCTACCTACCTGAGTACCGTGCTAGCCGTGCGAGCGCTGGGGATTTTTTGAGCCTATGTAAAAACGATGCCTTCGCCTGTGAAGTGACTTTGCAACCGCTAGATCGTTATGAATTGGATGCGGCGATTCTGTTCTCTGACATTCTCACCGTACCCGATGCCATGGGACTTGGCCTATACTTTGAAACTGGGGAAGGCCCAAAATTCAAACACGCCGTACGCACTAAGGCCGATGTAGACGCTTTACCAATCGCTTCCGTGACGGATCTTGATTACGTCATGAAAGCGGTTACTACGATCCGTCACGCTTTGAATGGTCGCGTGCCGCTAATTGGATTTTCTGGCAGCCCATGGACGCTGGCCACTTACATGGTGGAAGGCGGCTCTAGCAAAGACTTCCGCCACATCAAAGGCATGATGTATCGGGAGCCTGAAACCCTGCACGCACTACTACATAAGCTTGCTATTTCTGTGACTGACTACCTCAACGGCCAAATTAAAGCCGGCGCTCAGGCAGTACAGATTTTCGACACTTGGGGTGGCGTGTTGAGCGGCCCTATGTACCAGCAGTTCTCTTTGATGTACATGAAGCAGATTTTGGACGGTTTGATTCGTGAACACGAAGGTCGCAAAATTCCAGTGATCCTATTCACCAAAAATGGCGGACAGTGGCTAGAAAATATCGCTGCCACAGGTACGGACGCCGTTGGCCTTGATTGGACCACGGATATAGCAGAAGCCCGTGCTCGCATCGGTGACCGAGTCGCCCTACAGGGCAACCTAGATCCATGCGTACTCTATGCTGGCAAAGAAGTGATCGAGCGTGAGGTCGCTGCTGTGCTAGCTGGTTTTGGTCAAGGTTCGGGGCACGTATTCAACTTGGGACACGGCATTCACCAATTCGTCGATCCAGAACATCCTAAATATCTGATTGATGCGGTACACGAACTAAGCCGCCCTTATCATGAAGAGCAGTTCGACGATTTGGACGCGTTAAACGACCTAGAAACTCTAGATCGTTAAACCCATCCAAAACCGCAAAAGCCGAGCACCTAGCTCGGCTTTTTGTTGTAGCGCTTTGCACTATCAATGACTTAACCGACGCCATTTCATTCTGTTTTAGCAGCCATTTGAGTTCTGATAGTGGCGACTAAGGTCATACAATGGTAACGTAAGCGCAGATCGTTTTTTTACTTGGAGAACGTAAATGAAGTTAGTTACAGCGATTATCAAGCCATTTAAGTTGGATGAAGTTCGTGAAGCCCTTTCTGAAATTGGCATCAACGGTATCACAGTTACTGAAGTAAAAGGGTTTGGCCGTCAACGTGGTCACACTGAGTTGTACCGCGGCGCCGAGTACGTAGTGGACTTTTTGCCAAAGGTAAAATTGGAACTGGCTGTAGACGATAACCAAGTGGATGGCGCTATCGAAGCCATTCAAAACAGCGCGAATACCGGCAAGATCGGCGACGGCAAAATCTTCGTTTCTGCATTGGAACAGGTTATCCGTATTCGTACCGGCGAAACGGGTGCTGATGCCCTGTAACACCTTCGACTAGATACAAAAATGCCGCCTCGCTGGTTCAGCAGCAGGCGGCATTTTTATGTCACCATTTTTCCACCAAGAATTAACCTTTATCCGGCACCTTGATAGATAAGGTTCCCAAGTAGCGGTTTTGACGCTGTTCAATTAGCTTGAACAGATAAATCACCACAATACTGATCGCGAGATAAATCGCACCCGCAGCCAGAAATATTTCAATGGGTGTATAAGTCCGGGCAATGATAGTACGCGCCATGCCGGTCAGATCCAACAGGGTAATGGTACTTGCAAGAGCACTACCCTTAAGCATCAGGATAATTTCATTACCATAGGCTGGTAACACAATACCAAACGCACGGGGCAATAGTATGCGACGATACATCTGCGCTTTGGTCATCCCCACCACCATACAGGCTTCCACTTCCCCCCGTGGAATGGCTTGAATCGCACCTCGGAAAATCTCTGCGGTATAAGCTGAGGTGTTCAAGGTGAAGGCAATCACCGCACACCAGTAAGGCTCTCGCAAGATGGGCCAGAACATACTTTCTCGTACCACCTCAAATTGAGAGGCGCCGTAGTACACCAAGAATATCTGTACCAACAGGGGTGTGCCACGGAAGAAGAAAATATAGGCAAACGGCAATGAGTTGATCCAGCGATTCTTCGACACGCGTGCCAAGGCGATGGGTAAAGCGACTATGCCCCCTAACACGACGGACAACACGACTAACTGTAGGGTGATCCAAGTACCGCTGAGTAGGCGCGGAAAGTATTCAATAACAACTGAAAAATCCATGACTTACCCCCGGTGTAGACCGCGATTGGCGCGTTTTTCGAAATAGCTTACTACCACCATGGAAACGACGGTCAAAGCAAGGTACATAAAGGCTGCCGCTAAATAGAACAGAAACGGCTCCTTGGTATTATTCACGGCAATATTGGCCTTACGCATAATATCGTCCAATCCCACTACCGATACCAAGGCGGTATCTTTTAGCAATACGAGGAATAGGTTGCCAATACCGGGCAAGGCGATACGCCAAACCTGTGGCAAAATGATGCGGTAGAATTTGCGCATAGAGCCCATACCTAACGCAATGGCCGCTTCATGCTGGCCTTTAGGAATGGACTGTAGGGCGCCCCGAAACACTTCCGTGGCATAGGCGCCAAAAGTCAACCCCAGAGCAGTCACACCAGCCGCAAATGGGCCAATTTCGATGTATTCCTCATAGCCGAACCAACCAGCAATGCCCATCAGGACGGTGGTGGCACCAAAGTAGATAATCAATACCGTTAGCAGCTCTGGTATACCGCGAATAAGGGTGGTATAGCCGTTAGCAAGCCACTGCAATAGGCGAAAGCGCGACAACTTTGCCGACGCCCCTAACAATCCCAGAATCAATCCCACCAGCAGTGACGACATGGCCAGCTCAACGGTTACCTGGGCACCCAACAATAGCTGGCTACCATATCCGTGAAGATCAATCATAATCTTTACTCTGACTGACAGGCACGCTCTAAGAGCGTGCCTGAACGTGGATTAATAGATAGAGAATGGGAAGTACTTGGCGTTAATTTCAGCATAGGTGCCGTCAGCCAAGATTTCGTCCAACGCTTTGTTGAATTTATCTTTTAACTTGTCGCCCTTACGTACCGCAATGCCGATTTCATCTTCTTTCTTGAAGGCTTCGCCTTTGAATTCAAACTTGTCGCCGTTACCAGAAGTTTTCAACCAGTCGTAAGTAGGAAGCTCATCAGACAACACCACATCCAAACGTCCTGCAACCAAATCTAGGTAAACGTTGTCTTGGGTATCATAGAATTTCAACTCTGCCGTACTCATCAAGTTGTCTTCTAGGTACTGTGCAGCCAAGGTCGCGCGCTGAGCGCCAATAACCTTACCGTTTAGGTTGTTAAGGTCGATGTTAGAACCTTTTGGCGCCAAGTAACGCAAACCACCGGAATAGTATTTGTTTGAGAAATCAACAGCACGTAGACGCTCTTCGGTGATCGACATGGACGCGATGATGGCGTCGAATTTACGAACTTTCAAACCTGGAATCAGGCCATCCCAGTCTTGGGTAACCACTTCACAGTCTGCTGCCATTTTTTCACATAGGGCCCAAGCGATATCTACGTCAAAACCTTGTGGCTTGCCGTTCTCATCGATGTAGTTGAATGGTGCCCAAGCGCCTTCAGTGGCGATGCGAACTTTATCTGCTGCTTGCGCTGGCAATGCCGCCAATGTAGCACCCATTAATAAAGCGGAACCTAGTGCGATATTTTTCAATTTCATGTTTCTACCCTTCTTGTTGGTATGGAATAGATATATTGAACGTTTCATTGGGGCGTGACCCGCCCTCTATTGCAACTTACCCAACACTTAGAAAGTGCTGGATAAAAACTCTCGGCAGCGGGCAGAGTCTGGCGCACCAAATACCTTTTCTGGTGTACCTTTTTCTTCCACTAACCCCTGATGCAGGAATACCACTTCGCTAGAAACTTCGCGGGCGAAGTTCATCTCGTGGGTCACAATCAGCATGGTACGACCTTCTTCGGCAAGATTACGCATTACCCCGAGCACTTCACCTACCAACTCTGGGTCTAAAGCGGACGTAGGCTCGTCAAACAAAATGACCTGGGGATCCATTGCTAACGTGCGGGCAATCGCCACACGCTGCTGCTGTCCGCCGGAAAGTTGATTGGGGTACATGTGCTTTTTATCGGCAATACCGACTTTATGAAGTAGGTGCTCCGCATAGTCAGCGACTTCTTGCTTGGGACGTTTCAGAACATGTAATGGCCCTTCCATCACATTTTCCAAAATCGTCATATGAGGCCACAAATTGAAACTTTGAAATACGAACCCGATCCGCTGACGCATACGAGTCAGCTGTTTTTGATCCGCTGCTTCTAAGTCATGGGCACCGGGTTGTAGTTTGAGCTGCTCGCCATTGAAATGGATTTGCCCACGAGTGGGGTTTTCTAACAAATTGATACAGCGCAGAAAGGTACTCTTACCGGAGCCGCTGGAACCTAGGATAGATATCACGTCGCCGTCGTGGGCTTCTAGGGAGATACCTTTCAACACTTCATGGTCGCCGAAGGTTTTATGGATATCCATCAACTGCAGCGCAGGTGCTTTAGACATGTTAGTTACCTTTTAACTTGGTGATGCATTGACGCCTGTTAGACGTTTTTCTAGTTCTTATGCTTCTATGAGCTTTTGGCACAGTAGCGACGAAGATTCAAAAATCACGCCAAGGGTACTGTGTATTGTAAAACTATTTTCGCCAGAGTTGGCGTTTTTTCCTATCCGTGTGGACAAGATTGTTCACATTTATTGATAAATTCTTACGCTCTTCCCTCGGAGTGATGCCAAAGAACCCCTTGTAAGTGGTACTGAAATGGGGCGCCGAAGTAAAACCACAGGTTTGCCCCACTTCCAAAATACTCTTGTCAGTCTGCTGCAACAACTGCTTGGCATGTTGTAAGCGCAATTCCAAATAGTAGCGGGAAGGCACCGTATCAAGATTACGTTTGAATAGACGCTCCAGATGACGGCGCGATATTCCCACGTGGTAGGCAATATCATCTGACGACAAGGGTTCGGCAATATTGGCTTCCATCAACTGCACCGCTTCAACCAATTTGGGCTGTCCGGTGCCAATACGCGCTTGCAGTGGAATCCGTTGTGGATCTTCATGGGTGCGGATACGCTCACAAACAAACTGTTCGGAAATGGCTGCTGCCAGATTCATACCATGCTGTTTCCCAATCAGGAATAGCATCATATCCATGGCTGCCGTGCCGCCACTGCAGGTAAAACGATCTCGGTCTACTTCAAATAGATGGCTTGAAACCACTATCCCCGGAAACTCATCCCTAAGATTGGCAATACTCCACCAATGGATAGTCGCGCGGTAGCCATTCAGCAATCCGGCCCGGGCCAGTACGTAACTCCCAGTACAAATACCCGCCAAGCAGATACCAGTGCGAGCCTGTCTTTGCAGCCATTTTTCTAACGCTGGATCATCAACTTGCACCACCGGAGAGGCCCCGCAGACAAAAATGGCATCCAAATCATCAGGAGCATCCTGCAACTCATAGTCCACTTGGGTCGCCACACCAGAATTCGAAAGTACTTCTTTCGTATTTTGACCTATAGTGCAAAAACGATATAGCTCTTTACCACTGACCCAATTAGCCATGTGCAGGGTCTCCGCTGCGGAGGAGAACCCTAGCAAAGAGTAGTTGGGTAAGAGTAAAAAACCATATTTTAAGGCTTTTCGGCTCGCCTGCATGATTTCTCTTGATGCGAATTCGGTGTTGTGCAAATTATTATCCTACGATCAAAGCACTAAAAAGGGTTTTGTTTCGTTTAGAATGGATATCAAAGGGTTTTCCGGTTTCGATCAAGCATTTTTTCTACAGCGCGACCGCATGACAGAATTAAATGTCGCAATCTGGAAATTTCCTTTCTACCCAAAGAGTCAAGTTTTCATAATAATCGATAACTGGTCATTGGGTAGTGTTTTTTTCGACCTATAATTACAAGACGAGCTTTCACCGCTAACACCACTCATGAGGATGAGTAAAAATGACTAACACAAGAAAAAGCGAGCTTATAGAACGTATCAAGTCAGAGATGACCGAGCATTGCAATGCCACGGAATGTGCTGACCTACACAACCTGACTGACCTTTACTTCAGTGACTTACTGATTGAAGACATGGCTGCCGAGTCCATCGATAACCTTTATGGCACCGTCATCTGCCTATGGGACTATGTACAACAGCGCAAAACCGGTGAAGCCAAGGTTCGTGTTTACAACCCCAACTATGAAGAGCATAGCTGGCAATCAGTACATACGGTTATTGAAATTGTGACCGACGATATGCCCTTCTTGGTCTCTTCTTTCAACATGGCGCTAGTGCGCCTAGGCCATACCATTCATTTTACTGCCCACCCAGTAGTTCCTGTTAAGCGTTCCGCCAATGGTGAATTGGAAGCCATTTTGACCAAACAGGAAGGCAATACCTGCGAAGCCATGATTCGCTTTGAAATCGACCGCCTATCTGATGTGGAAGAAATGGAACGCATCCGCGCAGAAATTTTAAATACGCTTGCCGATGCCCGTTTGTGTGTACGTGATTGGCCAACCATGAAAGCCAAGCTAAACACCATCATCGCTGAATGTGAAAAAGTGGCACACCTAAAAAATGATGAAGGTCACCAAGAAAACTTGGACTTCCTACGTTGGGTGGAAGGCGATCATTTCACTTTCGTTGGTTTCCGCGCTTACGACTTGGTTGAAGAAGGCAATGAAACGCACCTGAAATTTGTTGAAGGCTCTGGCCTTGGCACATTCAGTGAGGAAGGTTTACACAAAACCGTTAAGCGTGACATCGTGCTTACGCCGAAACTTGCCAAGCTCGCGGTAGATCCATCCAATGCTTTGGTACTGACTAAATCTACGGCCATTTCCACCATTCACCGCCCAGTACATTTGGATTACTTGGGTATCAAACGCTTTGATAAGAAAGGCAAAGTCATTGGTGAATGGCGCTTCTTCGGTTTGTACTCTTCTGCGGCTTATGTTGCCCGCTTGCAGGACGTGCCTTTACTACGCAAAAAGCTAGACCACATCATCACCCGCGCCAATGTGGATCCAAACAGCCACAAGGGTAAAAACCTTAAACACATCCTGAACAGCTACCCACGGGATGAAATGCTGCAAGCACCAGTGGATGAATTGTTTACCACGATTGAAGGTATTTTGGCGATTCAAGAGCGCCGTCAACTGCGCGTATTCCTACGCAAAGACATTTACGGTCGTTTCCTCAATGCCCTAGTCTACGTGCCTCGTGACCGCTACAACACAGAACTGCGGATCAAGATGCAGGAAATTCTGCTAGATGCGTGCAATGGTACCAGCTCAGAATTTAACGTGCAGTTCTCCCAGCAGGTATTGGCACGGGTTAACTTCACTATCCAAATCGCTGACCCACAAAATACCCCTGTGATCGATGTGGAAGACGTACAGCGTAAAATGCAGGAAGCCATGTTGTCTTGGGAAGACAAATTGCTTTCCGCGTTACACACTAGCCAAGGTGAAGAAACCGGTAACAAGCTATTCAATGCCTACGCCCCATACTTCCCTGCCGCTTACGTGGAAGACTTCTCGCCGAACTCTGCCGTGCTGGATATCGAGCGTTTAAATCAACTTGCCGGTGAAGGGGATATCAGTACCCATCTATACCGTCAGGTTGGTCAGGCGAAAAACCATTACTTCTTCAAGGTCTACGGTGCTGGCACCACATTGGTGTTATCCGACGTATTGCCAATCTTGGAATATATGGGCTTACGGGTACTAGAAGCCCGCCCATACGAACTAGATCAAAATGGCGACGGCCAAGCCAATACTTGGGTGGTGGAATTTGCCATCAGCGTTAGCCCGAATGTGAATCTAGAGAAAAAAGAACAGCGTGAAACCTTCCAAGAAGCGTTCAACCAAGTATTCCAACGTCGCGTAGAAAACGATCGCTTCAACGCGCTGGTTCTTGAAGCCGGCCTAACTTGGCGTCAAGTCACCATGTTACGGGCAGTGACCAAGTACTTGATGCAACTACAAGTGCCTTTCTCCCTGCCATACATGCAGCAAACTTTGGAGAAAAACGCCAATATCGCGTGCCTATTGGTAGAGCTGTTTGAATTGCGTTTTGACCCTGCTTTGGAAAGCAAGCGCGACAGCAAAATTGAAAAGCTACTGGAAAAAATCGAAGCAGCCTTTGATAACGTTGCCAATCTGGATGAAGACCGCATTCTGAAACACTACTTGTCAGTGATTCAGGCCATGCTACGTACTAACTTCTACCAAGTTAGCGAAACGGGCGATGTGAAAGATTATGTTTCTTTCAAACTTGACCCAACCCAAATCCCAGCCGTGCCACTACCTCGTCCGAAGTTTGAAATCTTCGTTTATGCCCCTTGGGTAGAAGGCGTACACATGCGTGGCGGTAAAGTTGCCCGAGGTGGTTTGCGCTGGTCTGACCGTATGGAAGACTTCCGTACCGAAGTACTAGGCCTAGTAAAAGCACAAATGGTAAAAAACGCCGTTATTGTGCCTTCTGGTGCCAAAGGCGGATTTGTTGCCAAACAACTGAAGAAAAATGCTTCCCGTGAAGACGTACAGGCCGAAGTAGTACGTTGCTACACCACCTTTATTAGCGGTTTGCTAGACATCACCGATAACTTGGTACAAAACGAAATCGTAGCGCCAACAGCAGTAAAACGTTACGACGAAGATGACCCATATTTGGTAGTCGCTGCCGACAAAGGTACAGCGACCTTCTCTGACTTAGCCAACAGCATTTCTGCGAAATATGGCTTCTGGTTGGGTGATGCCTTCGCTTCTGGTGGTTCGAACGGTTATGACCACAAGAAAATGGGCATTACCGCCCGCGGCGCTTGGGAATCAGTAAAACGCCTGTTCAAAGAAATCGGTATTGATTGCCAAACTACCGACTTCACTGCGGTGGGTATCGGTGACATGGCTGGGGACGTATTTGGTAACGGTATGCTGTTATCCAAACACACTCGCTTGATCGCAGCCTTTAACCACATGCACATCTTTATCGACCCAACGCCGGATGCGGCTTCGTCTTTCGAAGAACGTCAGCGCCTGTTCCAACTTCCACGCTCTACTTGGGAAGATTACAACAAAGAACTGATTTCTAAAGGCGGCGGCATCTTCAACCGTAGCGCCAAATCTATTCCAATCAATGCGGATATTCGTAAAGCCTTGGGCATTGAAAGCAACGTGAAGTCCATGGCGCCAACGGATCTGATTTCACACATTCTGAAGGCGCCTGTTGATTTGTTGTGGAACGGCGGTATCGGTACTTATGTGAAATCCGAAAGCGAATCCCATGCGGATGTTGGCGACAGCGGCAACAATGCCCTTCGTGTTAACGGCAATGAACTACGCTGCAAAATCATTGGTGAAGGTGGTAACCTCGGTTTCACTCAAAAAGGCCGTATTGAGTTCGCCCTAAACGGCGGCTTGGTATCTACCGATGCGATCGATAACTCCGCTGGTGTAGACAGCTCCGACCACGAAGTTAACATCAAGATCCTGCTTAACCGTATCGTTGAAAATGGCGATATGACCGAGAAGCAGCGTAATACCCTACTAGCAGAAATGACTGACGAAGTAGGCGAATTGGTACTGCGCCACAACCGTGGTCAAAGCCATGTATTGTCCCTAGCCAATGCCCAAGCTCCAGAGCGTCTAACTGACCACTGGCGTTTGATCTTATCTTTGGTGCGTGAAGGTCGCTTGAATCGTGAGATCGAGTTCTTGCCAACTGACAACCAAATTAAGAAGCGTCTAAGCAAGGGGCTAGGCTTAACCCGCCCAGAAATTTCTGTCCTATTGGCGTACTCAAAAATCCGTTTCTTCGAGGAATTGGTGGAAGACGGTATCGGTGAAGATGCTGACTTGATCGCCCAGATCAAACATTACTTCCCGAAACCGCTGGTAAAACGTTTTGGCGAGCATATGGCCGAGCACCCATTGGTGCAGGAAATTGTCGCCGCCCACGTTACCAACAATATCGGTAACCGCATGGGGCCAACCTTCGGCGTACACGTACAGGAAGAAACCAGCGCTTCTTCTCTCAATGTGGTGCGCGCTTACATGGCTGCGGATGAAATCTTCAATATTCCAAGCCTATGGGATGCCATCAACGCCCTAGACTTCAAAGTTGACAATGGCCTGTTGAATCGTCTGTTGATTCAAATTCAAAACATGATGGAACGGGCGACCCTATGGCTATTGCGTAACACCCGTGAAAGCTTGTCCATTCAGCGTCTGATCGATGCTTACAAGCCTGGTGTGGAAATCATCCGCGCCAACCTAGATGCCATCCTCACTGAGCCAAGCCAAGCGCACTTGGCGAAGCTAAGCGCTGAATTGCAGGAACAAGGCATTCCAGCGGATGTGGCCAACAATTTGAGCGCCATGCAGTACCTCTTCTATGGTTTGGATGTGATTCGCGTTGCCGCCAATACCGAGAAAGAAGTGCTGGATGTGGCCCAAACCTATTTCGCCCTAGAGATGGATTTGGAACTGCATTGGTTACGTCAAAGCGTGGCTACGCTACCAGCGGATGACATGTGGGAGCGCCGCGCGAAAGCCGGCCTTGGCGATGAAGTAGATAACAGCCTACGTACCCTAACTCAGGAAGTTATCCAAGCCAGTGCCGATATCAAAGAGTTGGATGCACGCCTAAGCCACTGGCGTGAGCTTAACAGCGATAACATCAAACACTACCGGGCCACTTTCAGCGAGATCAAAGCTGAAACCGAGCTCACGCTATCTATGGTGTCTGTTGCTATTCGTGAGTTGAGAAATCTGATATAAACCCAAAGCGGCCGGCACGGATCGGCCGCTTATTTTTCAACGAGGTAGACAAAGTGACTGAACAAGTAACGAGAGCAACATTTGACGAGGTAATGGTTCCCAACTACGCACCAGCGGCGATGATTCCTGTGCGTGGTGAAGGCTCTCGCGTGTGGGATCAGGAAGGCAAAGAGTACATCGATTTTGCTGGCGGTATTGCCGTAACAGCACTCGGACACTCCCACCCGAAACTGGTTGAAGTAATGCGCGAGCAAGCCGGTAAACTTTGGCATTTGTCCAACGTAATGACCAATGAACCGGCGCTACGTTTGGCTAAAAAACTGACGCAAAAAACCTTCGCTGACCGCGTATTTTTTGCCAACAGTGGTGCCGAAGCTAACGAAGCCGCGTTCAAGCTTGCCCGTCGTTACGCGTTTGACAACTTTGGCCCTGAGAAGAACGAAATTATCGCGTTCTATCAGTCATTCCATGGTCGTACTTTGTTTACCGTGTCGGTTGGTGGTCAACCCAAGTACAAGGAAGGCTTTGAGCCAACGCCAGGTGGCATCAAGCACTGTGACTACAACAACATCGAACAACTTAAAGCACTGATCAGCGATAAAACCTGTGCTGTGGTGATGGAACCTATCCAAGGGGAAGGCGGTATCATTCCTGCGGATAAAGAGTTCGCCAAACAGGTGCGTGAATTGTGTGATCAATTCAATGCATTGTTGGTGTTCGATGAAGTGCAATCCGGTGTGGGTCGTAGCGGTACTTTGTATGCTTACGAGCAACTTGGCGTCACTCCAGATGTACTGACTACCGCCAAATCATTGGGTAACGGTTTCCCAGTGGGTGCTATGTTGGCAACGGACAAGGCGGCACAAGCCTTAGGCTTTGGTACTCACGGTAGCACCTATGGCGGCAACCCAATGGCCTGCTCTATTGCCGAAGCGGTTATTGATATTGTTGATACCCCCGAGGTACTAGAAGGGGTTAAAGCACGTCATCAGTTATTCGTAGACGGTCTAAAAGCCATCAACGAAAAATACCATGTATTTAAAGATATTCGTGGTATGGGTCTACTGATGGGTGCTGAAGTCAAAGACGAGCTAGCTGGTCATGCCAAAGATTTCGTTGCAGCTTCTGCTGAAGCGGGTCTTATGGTGCTGGTTGCTGGGCCAAACGTGGTGCGTTTTGCACCATCTTTAATTATCCCAGAAGAAGATATCAAAGAAGGCTTAGCTCGTTTCGAGCAAGCGGTGGCTAAAGTAGTCGCTAACTAAGCACTTATTGTTTATCAAAGCCCTGCCCGCGTAATGCGGGTGGGGCTTTTTTATTGAATTTCCCTATTCCTTTCTTATCCCCGATTGTTCTCACCAGCGCACTGGTTTAAGCTCAAAACCTCATGTGGACAAGAGGTTAGCGTCCCGGCTATGTTCTGACTAATTTGAGAGTGAGATTAAACGTGTTTTTGTCCTTCTTCCCCAAACCCAAACTTTTCTTTCTGACCTTTGCCCTCTGGGCACTTGCTGCCGTGATCGGTTGGTATGGCTGGTTACAAGACTTAGGCCCAAGCTTATCCATCGGTAATTGGCTCGGAGCAGCGTTCCCAGCTGCGTTAACAGAAGGCGCCGACCAAACGGCACAAATGGCATTTCAGGAAGCCCAAAGCTGGGCCCAAGATGTGTGGCTCTACCAGTACATGCTGGTGTGCTATGGGGCGTTCGTCGTCAGCTGGATGATTTATGGCGGACAAAAATGGGGCAAGTGGTCCATTGCTGGCTCTGCCTTGATTGTCTTTATCACTTGGTTTCAAGTGCAAGTCAGCGTCATGATCAACGAATGGTACGGCGCTTTCTACGACATCATTCAAAAAGCTCTGACCGCCCCCAATACCATTACCCTCGCCGAGTTTTATGGACAACTAGTGACCTTTGCAACCATTGCTTTGGTGGCAATCACTGTCGCGGTGTTTAACAACTTCTTTGTCAGTCACTATGTATTCCGCTGGCGCCAAGCCATGAATGACCATTACACCGCCATGTGGCCAAAAGTCCGCCACATTGAGGGGGCTTCCCAACGGATTCAAGAAGACACCATGCGCTTCGCCAGTATTGTGGAAAGCCTAGGTGTACGCTTTCTCGATGCAATAATGACCCTATTAGCTTTCTTGCCGGTGCTGTGGGGATTATCCGGTTACGTCACCGAGCTACCACTGATCGGCCCGGTACCGCAGGCATTGGTATTCGTGGCGATTATCTGGTCAATCATTGGTACGGTTTTATTAGCCACCGCGGGTATCAAGCTGCCCGGCCTGGAATTTAAAAACCAAAAGGTGGAAGCCGCCTACCGCAAAGAATTGGTATACGGTGAAGACCATGCCGACCGCGCCGAGCCGATTAAGTTAGCCGAGCTATTCAGTAATGTGCGTAAAAACTACTTCCGGCTCTACTTCCATTATTTGTACTTCAATGTGGTGCGCTACGGCTACTTACAGGCGGGGGTATTAGTGCCACTGATAGCCCTAGGGCCTTCCATCGTAGCAGGTGCGTTTACCCTAGGGGTGATGCAGCGTATTTCCAACGCGTTTAACCAAGTGGAAAGCTCGTTCCAATTCTTGGTCAATTCATGGACCACCATTGTGGAGCTTATCTCTATCTATAAACGCTTGAAAGCATTTGAAAGTGCTATCGAAGAGATGCCGGAAGAAACTGCAATTCCACAGCAGTAATCCAGTTAGTGGCGATTGCCCTAGCGCTCTAGGGCAATCCGTCGTGCTTTTACGGCTTTTCGTCGTAACCCCGGTTGGGGTGATATTTGAAACAAATCTCCATTCAATCCTGTCAATGACCTTGGCACACCGGAGTCTTTGGCAATACTGGCGTTCATACGCATATGTTCCGCTTCCCCATGGGTGGGAATGGCCAGTTTCGGCTGTAACCACTGGTACATATTGCGCAACTCATCCTGATAAGGGTGCCCGCTGACGTGAATAACCTGTTCCGTATCATGGGTTTGTAAGGTTCGAATGCCACGGGCATGGAAACGATCCACGAGCCGCTGGATCTCTTTTTCATTACCGGGGATTATCATGGCACTGAAGAGTACCAAGTCGTTTTCTTCTAAAGTGAGGTCATAACAGTTATCCAACGCCAAGCGAGTCAGCATGGCTTTGGGCTCTCCTTGGCTGCCCGTTGCCACCGCTAGCACCTCGTTAGCCGGTAGAAAACCAATATGACGGCTATCGATCACATCCACATCGTCCGGCCAGTAACCACTTACTTTCGCAGCCGCTACCATATTTTGTAGCGAACGCCCCATCAGCGCGCAGTAGCGTCCAGTTTCCTTGGCGATTCTAGCTAGGGAAACGAGCCTAGCAATATTGCTACTAAAACAGCCCACCACCACACGGCCTTTTTCCCCTCGAATGGTTTCTAACAAGCCGTGATAGCAATCCTGTTCGGAACCGGAGTGACCTTCCCGTAGGGCATTGGTTGAGTCACACACCACAGCATGAATCGGGTAGCTACCAAACCGTTCTAGCAATTGGGTTTTAAAACGATCGCCGATGACAGGGGTAAAATCAATTTTCCAATCGCCCGTATGAAAGACATTGCCCGCGTTGGTGCGAATAAATAGAGCGCAAGGCTCGGGGATGGAATGGGTCAAGGTTAGCCAACTGACATGGAACTCACCGATGTGCGCTTCCCCTTCTAATGGCACCTCATGGATTGTCACTTCCCCTAGCAAGCCCACTTGTGCCAGTTTGCGCCGCAGAATTTCTGCCGTAAACGGGGTGGTGTAAATCGGTGCATTAAAACGACGCCAAAGAAACGGCACGGCGCCAATATGGTCTTCATGGGCATGGGTAATCACAATACCGGCGAGCCGCTGCTTTTGGGAGGCAATAAACTCCGGATCGGCACAGACAATCTCGCTGGTTGTTAAGTCACCCTTAACCAAGGGTTCATTAAATGACACCCCACAATCCACCATTAGCCACTGACCATTGTGTCCATACAAATTCAAATTCATGCCGATCTCCCCTGTTCCTCCTAATGGAAGGAACCAGAGGTCCTGTTGGTTCGGGACAAGCGTTGAAATAGGAGACTCCTTTTATAACTTGGCGTGATATCTGTCATTTTACCCACTTAAACGGCAATTCGTGTCCATCAGGCTTCTAAGACATCATAACTCATGCTAATTTCACATTATCTGCATTATACACAATCACTTATATGCGCCCTTGCCTATTGGCGTAAGGAATAACCATGCTTGGCATTACTGTTTGGGGCCTTGCCCTTGGCCAGGGACTACTTGTCACCGGCAATATTTTATTGGTGTCGGTGACCGCTCTAATTGGCCATAAACTCGCTCCATCCTTGGAACTCGCCACATTACCGATTGCGTTTCAGTTCCTCGGTTTGATGGGCGTCACCCTACCGGCGGCGTTATTGATGGGCTGGCTGGGACGCAAGCTAGGCTTCTTAATCGGCAATTTAATTGGTGTGCTTGGTGCCGCCTTGGCCTATGTGGCAGTAGAAGGGCAATTGTTTGAGCTATTTTGCTTATCTACTTTCTTGCTTGGCATGGCCATTGGTGTGGGTCAGCAATACCGTTTCGCTGCGACAGAGCATGCCCCCAAGGAAAAAGCTCCACAAGCCATCAGCCTCATTATGGGGGCTGGTATTGTCGCTGCTATTTTGGGGCCTAATCTTGCGGTGTGGTTTGCGGATTGGTCTGACATCAAATATTTGGGGGCATTTGCGGCCTTGTTTGGTCTATACGCCCTCACGACCCTACTGATTTTGCTGTTGCCGCTACAAAAGCCAGCGCCACTTAGCAAAACTGAGCAAGCAAGTTCCTACTTAACGTTACTGAAAAATCCAACTTTATTAAGTGCCATTACCGCTGGAGCCATTGGCTATAGTGTGATGGTGTTGGTGATGACGGCGACGCCGCTGGCCATGCAAGGCTGTGGTTTTGGCTTCGACAGTACCGCCTCGGTCATTCAGTGGCACGTGCTGGGGATGTTTGCCCCATCTTTTATTACTGGGCGCTTGATCACCCGCTTCGGCACCCAGAAGATTATCTATCTTGGCTGTATTATGTTGCTCGGTTGTGTGTTGCTTAACCAGTTTGGGCTAACCTATTGGCATTTCTGGACAGCGCTGGTGTTACTCGGTATCGGCTGGAACTTTACCTTTATCGGTGCCACCAACCTGCTCACCAATAGCTATCGTCCAGTGGATAAAGCCCGTGTTCAAGGGCTGAATGACTTTATGGTGTTTAGCACCAGCGCTGCCGCCAGTTTGCTGGCCGGCTATTGGTATAATTTGTTTGGCTGGGAACTGCTGAACTTACTGATGATTCCTGCGATTTTGTTGGCGATGTTTACCTTAATGTCGAGTCGTAAGCGTGCGGTGCTCTTGGCTCGAAGTGAGTCTTAACTTTTACCGTATTTGACGCTCTAATTAGGAACAGCCACAATAAACGCAACAGCATTAATTTGGAGTTTGACGTTATGGGGTTACTGTCCTCGATTTCGAAACTATTTAGTGGCGGTCAAGAAAGCGCCAACCAACCGTCCGTGGAAGCGGTGGAATACCAAGGCTTTCTGATTCAACCGGCCCCTATGAAAGATCAAGGTCAATATCGTGTCGCCGCAACCATCACCAAAGGGGAAGGTGAGAATTTACGCGAACATAAATTTATCCGCTCCGATCTATTGGGTAGTTTCGATGAATGTGTGGAACTCACGGTACGCAAGGCCAAGCTCACCATCGACCAGTTAGGCGATAATATTTTCTGATGGTGACGCCGCCTTGGTGCTTGCTCGATAGCCAAGTTGACCTACTTGGAAAAGATTATCTCTGCCATACTTATCGGCTGCCAGGGCCGGTAACTATGGTGGAAAGCAGTCTGGTTGAATATTTACCCGCGATGCCCGCCAGAACCGCCATTCTCTATATGCATGGCTACACCGATTATTTTTTTCAGGGGGATCTTGGGCCATTTTTCGCCAAGCTAGGGCTTGGTTTTTTTGCCTTGGACTTACAAGGCTATGGCCGATCAATACGCCCGAACACCCCACCCAACTGGTGTGATAGTCTCAGCCAGTATCATATGGATATACGCATGGCTCTAGCCCATATGCGCTCAGCCGGTATCGAGGAAGTAGTGATTCTGGCTCACTCCACCGGCGGCTTGATTGCCTCAAGTTACCTAGCGAAGCAATATGATATGGATGCCGCCAACGAGCAAATCCCTTATCCAGCCATTCGCGGCTTAATACTTAATAGCCCTTTTTTGGCATTGCCTTTTTCCCCGAAACTGCAATTACACATGACGCGACTGATTTGGTGGGTGGTCTCAGCCCTGCCATTTCATCAGCTTAGAGCTGACAAAATCAGCACCTATGCCCGTACCATCCATCGGCGCTTTCGCGGCGAGTGGGACTATCGTCTGGATTGGAAACCAGCCCACGGTTTCCCCTTATCATTTCATTGGCTCAAGCAAATTATTTTTAGTCAGCGGGATCTGCTTAAACAACGGATTCCGTTGCCCACGCTTATGTGCCACTCTAAGCGCTCAACCCTGCGGCAACACTCGGTAGAAGCAGTGCGCCAAGGGGATGGAGTACTTGATGTGGAAAGCATGAAAGGAGCCGCTGGGATGATTTTTCAGAACCTCACCCAAGCGGAGATAGATGGCGGTTTCCACGACCTCTACCTATCGCCGGAGCCAATTCGGGAGCGTTACCTCAGCACCATCGAACGCTGGTTAAACCAGCAAATCCTACTATAGCTCTCCTTGCTAATGTGACAAAACAATGAAATTCCCCCATGAAAAATGAGTTTAAATTCAATGAAGTGATTTATATCAGCACAAATTTGGGGCACTCAATCATAATTCTGACTTATCCAATTTAACTATCATCAGCAGGGAGGCGGTCATCATGACTCTCGCAAATATAAAAGTCGGTCACAAACTTTGGGGCCTTATCGCAACACTGATCCTATTGCTCGTGGTATTTGAGGGCGTAGCCTATTCAGGGCTCTATTCTGAGCTACTATCGGCCCGCAAACAGCAGGTCAAAGAACAAGTGGATAATGCCCACTCACTCATCAATTACTACGTGCAGCAAAGCGACACCCTAGGCAAAGAACAAGCCCAAGCCGCTGCCTTAAAAGCGGTCGCAGCCCTACGCTATGGCAATGACGGTTACTTTTGGATCAATGACTTAAACCATACCCTGTTGATGCACCCATTTAAACCCCAACTTGCGGGGCAAAATATGGCGCAAAAAACTGATGCCAGCGGCAAATTCCATTGGCAAGCCATGGTCACTACAGTCAAACAACAAGGCCAAGGCTTTGTCGATTACACTTACCAAGGACCTCAAGTGGCGACCCCAGAGGATAAAGTCTCTTACGTTCGCGGCGTGAAGGAATGGGGCTGGGTTGTGGGTTCCGGTGTGTTGCTGACAGATGTACAACAACAGTTCTGGAGTAGCATGACCACCTCTGCCACAGTGGAAGCGATTTTAATCATTGTAGCACTGCTTATTAGTGCGGTTATTGTTGGTGGCATTGTGAAACCCCTGAAACAGGTAACAGGCTTTCTACAAACTGTTGCGCAAGGGGATATGACCGGACGCATCGAGTTAGACCGTCGCGACGAGCTTGGCATTTTGGCCAATTCTGCCAATCAAGTATCTGAATCCCTATCCCATACGCTAGGACAGGTTTCTTTCGCGATCGAGGAGCTACAAACCGTCGCTACCCAAATGCGTGCTAATACAGCAGAAACCAAACAGGGTATGAATAGCCAGTTCCACGAAGTGGATAAACTGGCCGCAGCCATGAATGAAATGTCCTACTCCATTAAAGACGTGGCTATTAACGCAAAAGAAACCGCAGGGTGCACCAAGGATGTACAGCAACTCACCCAAGAATCTAGCCGTGATTTGAATGAAACCAACACCAATATCCAAGCCCTAACAGAGCATGTAGAGGGGGCAAATCAGGTCATTGGTCAATTACTTTCACAAACCCAAGAGATCAATTCTGTACTGGGCGTGATCGGTGATATTTCCGAACAAACCAATCTGTTAGCGCTTAATGCCGCGATTGAAGCTGCTCGGGCTGGGGAAATGGGACGTGGCTTCGCGGTGGTGGCTGACGAGGTACGCTCACTTGCTAGTCGCACCCAGAGCTCTACGGTAGAAATAAGTCAAATCATTGAAAAACTTCAGGAACAGTCTGCAGTTGCTTCTAAATCTATGGCTTCCAGCACCCAACAAGCGGAGCAAGGTGCCGCACGGATGAAACTTGCCGCAGAGCATTTGAGCCATATGTTAAGCCAAGTGGATGATGTGTCTGATCGCAGCATTCAAATTGCTTCAGCAGCAGAGCAACAAGGTCAAGTCGCAGAAGAGATTAACAACAATCTGATGACTATTCGCACCGCTTCAGAGCGGGTGCTACAGGAGTCCGAGCAAGTGGCGCAAGGCAGTGACATGATTGCTGAAATGGCGACCGGCCTACGCAATCAAATCAATAAATTTAAGTTCCATTAATCTGTTTCACCGACCATAAAAAAACGCCCCGTGGAGTTATCCAAGGGGCGTTTTTTTTATTGGATCAACAATAGCGCTTAACTTATTAAATCAAACCTAATGCCTTGGCATGATGCTCTAGGTGATCATCAATAAAGGTTGAGATAAAGAAGTAGCTATGGTCGTAACCTGGCTGACGGCGTAGGGTCAAAGGATGACCGGCTTTTTCGCAAGCCGCTTCCAAGGCTTCTGGCTTAAGTTGCTCTTCCAGGAAGTTATCTGCCTCACCCTGGTCAACCAATAACGGTAGACGCTCTTGTGCGGTGGCAATCAGTTCACAGCTATCCCACGCTTTCCACGTTTCGCGATCGTCACC
Organism: Maribrevibacterium harenarium; assembly: GCF_006385675.1. GTDB lineage: Bacteria > Pseudomonadota > Gammaproteobacteria > Pseudomonadales > Marinomonadaceae > Marinomonas > Marinomonas harenarium. The sequence goes on from NZ_VFRR01000020.1 coordinate 68,738, forward strand.
CAAATAACCAGTGAATGCTTTCTCACCCCAAGGACATTGAGTTGGGTTAGTGATCGGCGCAAACGCCGATACAGACTGGTAGCGGCCAGGGTTCTTCAATGAGCAAATTAAAGCGCCATGGCCGCCCATAGAGTGACCAGAAATAGAACGTTTGTCTGTCACCGGGAAATGCTCTTCTACCAGATGAGGCAACTCTTGCACCACATAATCGTACATATGGTAGGTGTTAGAGTAAGGGGCAACAGTAGCATTCAAATAAAAGCCTGCCGCAGAGCCGAAGTCGTAGCTATCGTGCTCGCCGGGGTAATCGGTACCACGGGGACTGGTGTCCGGCATAACGATGGCTAAACCTAGCTCGGCAGCTTTTTTAAAGGCACCGGCTTTTTGGGAGAAGTTCTCGTCGGTACAAGTTAGACCAGACAGCCAGTACAACACAGGTACGTTGGCGTTTTCCGCTTGGGCGGGCAAAAAAATGGCAAAAACCATATCGCCTTTCACTGACAAACTTTCATGACGGTAGCGCTTTAACCAACCGCCACTTACTTTGGTACTCGATAACAGTTCCATAAATCCCTCTTAATATCAGTAAAAAAAGCCCATCGTGGGGATGGGCTTTTCACTACAGATTGATTTTATTTCGCATCAAACTCGATAACAGTACGAATACTCTTACCTTCGTGCATCAAGTGGAAAGCTTCGTTAATGTCTTCCAACTTCATTTTGTGGGTTACGAATGGATCGATTTCGATCTTACCGCTCATGTAGTCTTCAACGTAACCTGGTAGTTGTGAACGACCTTTCACACCGCCGAACGCAGAACCGCGCCATACGCGACCCGTTACAAGCTGGAATGGACGAGTAGAGATTTCTTGACCGGCACCGGCGACACCGATGATGATGGATTCACCCCAACCTTTGTGACAGCACTCAAGGGCGGCACGCATCACGTTAACGTTACCGATACACTCGAATGAGTAGTCAACACCACCGTCAGTCATCTCAACGATCACTTCTTGGATTGGCTTGTCGAATTTGGATGGGTTGATAAAGTCTGTGGCACCGAACTGCTCTGCCATTTCGAATTTAGATTCGTTTAGGTCAATGGCGATGATTCGAGAAGCACCAGCCATGCGTGCACCTTGGATACAAGATAGACCGATACCACCAAGACCGAAGATAGCAACCGTCGCGCCTTCTTCAACTTTCGCTGTGTTTAGCACCGCACCGATACCCGTAGTTACGCCACAGCCAAGTAGACAGATTTTGTCCATTGCCGCTTCTGGGTTCACTTTCGCTAGGGAAATTTCTGGTACAACGCTGTATTCAGAGAAAGTAGAACAGCCCATGTAGTGGAAAATTGGCTCACCGTTGATGCTGAAACGGCTAGTGCCGTCTGGCATCAGACCTTTACCTTGCGTTGCACGAACGGCTTGGCAAAGGTTAGTTTTGCCAGATTTACAGAACTTACACTCACCACATTCTGCGGTGTAAAGTGGGATGACGTGATCACCTACTTGTAGAGAAGTAACGCCTTCACCTACCGCTTCAACAATACCGGCACCTTCGTGACCTAGGATCGCAGGGAAGATACCTTCTGGGTCTTCGCCTGAAAGGGTGAACGCGTCGGTGTGACATACGCCCGTAGCGACCATGCGCACTAGCACTTCACCGGCTTGTGGAGCCTGTACTTCAACTTCTTCAATTTTAAGAGGTTGACCTGGGCCCCAAGCGACCGCTGCTTTACATTTCAACATTGTGAACTCCGTCTAACATAACAGTGAGTGTAATAAGTTAGGTAAGTGTAGACGCAAAAAACTATTGCGATAATAGCCAATTTAACAAATCATTATTGTCATATAGCAACAATAGGAGCTTTCTCTATGAAACAATGGGAAGCCATGGAAGCGTTTGTGGAAGTGGTACATCAAGGCAGTTTTTCCAAGGCGGCCAGTCGTTTAAACGTCTCCGCCTCCCACATTAGTCGGCTGATTACTCATTTAGAACAACGCTTGGGTACGACCTTGCTATTTCGCACCACTCGCAGTATCCGACTAAGTGAAGCTGGGGAAAAGTTCTATCAGCACTGCCGCGATTTGCCCAATACCCTCGCCAGTGCAGAGGAAGCAGTCAGCGCCATGAGCCAAGCCCCAACCGGTACATTACGCATCACTTGTGCTACCACCTTTGGTGAGCGCTATTTAGCTCCCCTACTGAACGACTTTCTGCTGCTTTATCCCCAAGTAGAGTTGGACTTGCATTTAACCAACCGGGAAGTGGATCTCATTGAAGAAGGCTATGATCTTGCCATCCGTATGGGGGCGTTACGAGATTCTAGTTTGCTCTCCCGGCGTCTTTGTGACCGTGCGGAGTATTTGTGCGCCTCCCGTGAGTACGTAGATCAGTACGGGGTGCCACATACCTTAGCGGAGCTAAACAAACACCGCTGTCTGATGGGCTCGAAAACCTATTGGGTATTCAGTCAAAACGGCCAACGTAAAGAGGTAAAGGTGCCCAGCTTTTGGCGCAGTAACTCCGGCCCCGCACTACTTAACGCTGTACGCAAAGGGCTCGGCATCGCACAACTACCGGACTACTATGTAAAGGATGACCTTGAATCCGGCAAACTCGTTTCCCTGTTGCCACAATATCAATATCCCTACACTGGCGTGTGGTTAGTCTACCCTAGAGCCCAGCAACCCTCCCCAAAGCTCAAGCTCACCTGTGACTATCTGATAGAACGCTTTGCCAATGAAGATATATTTGGCATGTGGAATCTGAGTTAGGCTACCCCATAAATAAGGTATGGCATATCCGACTCTCAGATTGGCCACAAAACGAAAGTGGTGCGATAATGCATCATATCTACATCAAATCTGAGGTTTTGTTATGTCCCGTTTGAGTATTAGTCTCACTGAACCCAATGCTAAGTGGATAAAATCACTGCTAGAAAGTAAAGAGTACACCAGTACCAGCGATGCAATTAATGACTTGATCCGACAAGCGCGCCGGGAAGAGTCACAGCACATAGATAAAGTTCGATCACTACTTATTGAAGCTGAAGAGAGTCTGAGCAGACATGGCTACAGCAAGCTGTCAGTTAATGATATCTGGGAAATAGCCAAGCAACGCCATACAAAAAACGATGACTAACTACCGATTGTCACCAGCCGCTGAGCAAGACTTAATTGAAATAGCTGTTTTTGGAATCGAACAATTTGGTATCGCACAAGCTGAAAGATACCGAGATAAATTGCAGCAACGCTTTCAACAACTTGCTGAAAAACCTCACCATTACCGTTCCTAGTTGTATGGAAAAATATTCCATATCGCCGGGCGAACAGTGTTCCCGGCTGTGAGTGCTCCAAGCTTACGCTCGGGCACTTACCC
>NZ_VFRR01000021.1 GCF_006385675.1 Maribrevibacterium harenarium
TGGTCACTCGTATAAGACTTCAAGTTTTTTGAGAAGTCTCCAGCGAGCGCCCACACAAATTATCTGATTATCTATTTTAAAGAGCGGTGACACTTCAAACATCGGCTGTTTCAGCCAGTGTTTTGCAGTCCTTAGCGGCCTGCCGTGTCAGTGGGTGCGTATATTACCGTCGCGATTTTTTAACGCAAGCACTTTTTTCAATTATTTTAAAAAAGTGCTTTCAGGGGTAATCTAGGCATCAAGATCTACTAGGCGCAATTCTTTGGGCATAGAGAAAGAAACATTTTCCGGGCGACCTTCAAGCTCCACCGGAGATTGACCACCTTCTTCTATCAAGCGCTGGATAACATCGTTCACCAACACCTCCGGCGCGGATGCCCCCGCCGTGATACCGACATCACTAACGCCATCTAACCAGCCACATTGAATTTCTAGGGCATTATCAATCAGGTAAGCTTTGGCTCCCATACGCTCCGCCAACTCTCGCAGGCGGTTTGAGTTAGAGCTATTTACAGAACCGACTACTAGCACCAATTCACACTCAGCAGCCAGTGTCTTAACCGCATCTTGGCGATTTTGTGTGGCGTAACAAATATCGTCTTTTTTCGGGCCACGAATTTGCGGGAAATGCTCACGCAACGCGTCGATTACGACAGAGGTATCATCCATAGACAATGTGGTCTGAGTTACGAAGGCCAATCGAGAAGGATCTTTTACTTCTAGCTTGGCAACATCTTCCGGTGTTTCGACCAGGTAAATAGCGCCACCATTGCTTGCGTCGTATTGCCCCATGGTTCCTTCTACTTCTGGATGACCATCATGACCAATCAGTACGCATTCCATACCATCACGAGAATAGCGCACTACTTCGAGGTGAACCTTGGTAACTAACGGGCAAGTGGCATCGAACACTTTCAAACCTCGACGCTCAGCCTCATTACGCACAGCCTGTGAAACGCCATGGGCACTAAAAATGACAATGTTGTCATCCGGCACCTGATCGAGTTCATCAACGAATACCGCACCACGGGCTTTCAACGACTCCACCACAAATTTGTTATGCACCACTTCATGACGCACGTAAATAGGAGCTTCGAACAGATCGAGACAACGGTTAACAATGTCAATGGCTCGATCAACCCCAGCACAAAAGCCTCGCGGATTGGCCAATTTAATCGTAAACCCCATTAGGCTGCCTCCACCGCAACGATTTCAATCTTGTAAGTCAGAGCGTGTCCGGCAAGGGGGTGGTTAAAGTCTACGGTCACATTATGCTCGTCAATTTCACGAATCACCCCAGGCAACTCATTCTTGGCAGAGTCAGCAAATGAGACAACCATGCCTTCCTCTAAATCCATAGCAAACTGACTGCGAGGGATACGCTGAACGTTACTTGGGTTATGGGCGCCAAAGGCCTTTTCAGGAGTCATGATAAATTCGCGCTGCTCACCAACCGCCAAACCTAGCAGCACACTTTCAAAGTCAGGTAACAAGCTACCATCGCCAAAGGTAAAGGTAGCTGGAGTTTTGTCGAAATTGGAATCCACCACATGACCATCTTCTAAACGCAGTTCAAAAAATAGAGTGATACGGCTTTGCTCATTTATTACTGTCATGCTCTTTACCTTTTTGGCCTGACCTAAAACTGTCGACCAACATCAAAATAACACCTACGGTGATTGCACTATCCGCCACGTTAAACGCCGGGAAATACCAAACGGATTGCCAATGGAACTGCAAAAAATCAATCACATGACCATACGCGAGACGATCGTGCAAATTACCAATCGCTCCCGCCATAATGAGTGTCAGCGATAACGCTTCGAGCTTATGGGTATGGCCAATTTTTGATAGACGCCAACTGATACCCACTACCACTGCGATAGCAATCAAAGAGAAGAACCAACGCTGCCAACCGCCCGCTTCCGCTAAAAAGCTAAAAGCTGCTCCGGTGTTATAACGCAGGGTTAAGTCAAAGAAGGGCAGAAACGGAATTTCCTGCCCATAGTGTAAACTCGCTTCAACGCTTTGCTTGGTTATCCAATCCAAGGCGTATATAGCGATTGCCAGCGCCCACCAGCGCTGGACTCGTTTCAGTATCGCCGTCATAAACATTAAGCGAAGTGGCGTACTTCGCCCTCGCCTTCTGGCAAGTTCGAGATACAACGATCACAAAGCTCAGGGTGTGCTTCGCGCTGACCCACTTCTTCGCGGTGATGCCAGCAGCGAACACACTTCCCGTGCTCACTCACTACCACGGCGACTTTAAGACCTTCAAGGTCTGAAGCCACTGCGTCTTCGCCGGCAGCAGTGATCGGCGCCACTTTTGCCTCCGAAGAGATCAAGACGAAGCGTAATTCGTCGCCAAGCTTAGCTAAAGTCGCTTCCAGCTCTGCATCACAGTACAAAGTGATTTCAGCACTTAGACTCGCCTTGAGCTTGCCGTCTTTACGGGCATTCTCTAGCACCTTATTGGTTGCCATTTTGACATCCAACACTTGCTTCCAGAATTCACGACCTAGAGACTCATCACCATTTAATTCAAATAAGCCCTCGTACCAAGTTTCCAAGAAGACTGATTGGGTACGCTCACCTGGCAGCGATTCCCAAATCTCATCTGCCGTGAAACTCAAAATTGGCGAGATCCAACGGGTGAAGGCTTCCGCAATATGATACAACGCAGTTTGTGCGGAACGACGAGCTAAGCTGTCAGCCTGGGTGGTGTACTGGCGGTCTTTGATGACATCTAGATAGAAACCACCTAAGTCCAAAGAACAGAAGTTTTGGATTTTCTGTACCACAGAGTGGAATTGGTACTCATTGTAAGCCGTATCAATTTCTTTCTGCAGCTGCGACGCACGGTCAACAATCCAACGATCTAGGGCGATCATATTCTCTGGCGCCACTAAATCTGTTGCAGGGTTGAAACCACTTAGGTTTGCCAACATGAAACGCGCCGTGTTACGAATACGACGATAGCCATCAGCAACGCGTTTTAAGATTTCGTCAGAAACCGTCATCTCGCCGGTGTAGTCGGTTGCTGCTACCCATAGACGGATAATGTCAGCACCTAGAGTCTCCATCACTTTTTGCGGTGATACCACGTTGCCAAGTGATTTGGACATCTTGCGACCATCACCATCTACGGTGAAGCCGTGAGTCAATACGCCTTTGTATGGTGCAACGCCACGTACAGCAATCGATGTTTTTAGAGAGGACTGGAACCAACCCCGGTGCTGGTCTGACCCTTCAAGATACAGATCTGCTGGGAAGCTTAGTTCCTCGCGCTGATCGATCACAGAGTAATGGGTTACACCAGAGTCAAACCATACATCTAGGGTATCGGTTACCTTGCTGTATTTGTCTGCATCATCACCCAATAGCTCAGCAGCATCCAATTCGAACCATGCATCCATACCGACTTTTTCGATACGTTGTGCAACCTCTTCAATTAGACGCGGTGTTTCTGGATGAAGCTCTTGGGTTTCTTTATTGATGAACAAGGCGATTGGCACACCCCAGGTACGCTGACGGGACACACACCAATCCGGGCTGTTATTCAACATGCCTTCCATGCGGTTTTGACCCCATGCAGGTGTCCACTTCACACCTTTTACAGCTTCTTTGGCATCGTCCAATAGACCTTTTTCATCCATGCTGATAAACCATTGTGGTGTGGCACGGAAGATCAAAGGCGTTTTCGTACGCCAGCAGTGTGGGTAGCTATGGAAAATCTTAGACTGGAATACGAGCGCGTTGTTGCGGTTGAGCGCCTCAACGACCGCATCGTCCACTTTGTACACATGCATACCCGCGAACTCACCGGCCGCATCAGAGTAAACACCGTTGTCTTGTACTAGATTGATGGTACCGATACCGTTCGCGCGACCCACGTTAAAGTCATCCACGCCGTGGTCAGGTGCAGTATGCACACAACCCGTACCGGCATCTGCAGTGACGTGCTCACCCAGCAGAACGGGGATATCACGTTCCATAAATGGGTGGTTCAGCAGCAGGCCACCAAGATCCGCGCCGACTGCGCGCCCTACGATACGATACTCTTCATGACCGTAACGTTGCATGATGCCTTCGACCATATCTTCTGCAAATACGAGACGCTCTTTACCCGCGCCCATATCCACCTCAACTAGGGCATAGTTGAACTCTGGATGAATTGATACCGCTTGGCTCGCTGGCAGTGTCCAAGGTGTGGTGGTCCAGATAACAACCGATACTTTACCTTCGCCTTCCACATCAGAGAATTTCGCCAAAAAAGCAGCTTCGTCTTGTGGTGCGTAACGCACATCTAGCGATAAAGAGGTTTTATCTTGGTATTCCACTTCCGCTTCCGCCAAGGCAGAACCACCGACAACACTCCAGTAAACCGGCTTAAAGCCTTTTACTAGATGGCCATTTTCAGCGATTTTCCCTAGCGCACGAACAATGTTCGCTTCAGTAACGAAGTTCATGGTTAGGTATGGGTTTTCCCAATCCCCCATGACGCCTAAACGGATAAAGTCTTTTTTCTGCTCTTCGATTTGCGAATAAGCATACTCGCGGCATTTCGCACGAAAATCCTTAAATGAAACCTTATCGCCCGCTTTACCGATCATTTGCTCGACTTTGTGCTCAATCGGCAAACCGTGGCAATCCCAGCCCGGAATATACGGCGCATCGAATCCACTCACGGTTTTTGATTTAACGATAATATCTTTGAGGATTTTGTTAACCGCGTGACCAATGTGAATACTGCCGTTGGCATATGGAGGGCCATCATGAAGAATGAAAGACTTACGGCCTTTGCTCACTTCACGTACTTTGTTGTACAGGTCCATATCTTGCCAGCGCTTTAGCATCGCTGGCTCACGTTTTGCCAAATCGCCGCGCATTGGAAAGGCGGTATCTGGCAAATTCAGCGTTGATTTGTAATCACTCATGGTTTTTCGATTTATCCTCAAAGATCATCGGTCATGGATTCGCAAAGAAGCGCAAAGCCTCTTGCTTGTCTTTTTCAATTTGTTGTTTCAATTCTTCTAGCCCAGACATCTTACGCTCTGGACGAATATGGCGACAAAATTCAACCTGAACATATTGGTTGTAGAGATTCAACGCCACATTAAATAGATGTACTTCCAAAATTGGGTATTTAGCAGTCACCGTAGGGCGTACCCCAATATTCGCGACACCGTCATACCATGCGTCGGCAACCTGCATGCGTACCGCGTAGACCCCAGATAGCGCCGGAATGATTCCTTTCAGGTGCACATTGGCAGTAGGAAAACCCAAGGTACGTCCTAGTTGCTGACCGCCTACGACTCGCCCCGACATAATCATCGGATGACCCAAAGCCTGCTGCGCAGCCTTAAGTTCACCGGCTAGCAGCAGATCACGCACCAAAGTACTACTGATACGCTCACCGGACTCACCCATGACAGATGGGGTATTTTCGACGCTAAATCCGTGGGCGCTGCCATAATCGGACAAGTAGTCAAAATCCCCCTGCCGGTCACAGCCAAAATGAAAATCATCGCCCACAACTAGATGACGTATAGCCAAGCCTTCCGACAGAATATGCTGACAGAACTGTTGGGCATCCAAAGTACGCAAACGCTGGTTGAACGGCATACAAAGCACGAAGTCAACGCCCAAATCACGCAGCAGTGTTAGCTTATCGCGCAGGCGGGTAATTCGACCTGGAGCGGTTTCACGGGCAAAAAACTCCCGTGGTTGGGGCTCAAAAATCATCACCCCAGCAGGCACACCGTATTCTTGAGCCAGTTTTTTCACGCGCGCGATAATGGCCTGATGGCCTGCATGCACGCCATCAAAATTACCGATTGTTAAAACACAACCGCGATGCTTGGGTTGGATATTTGCAATCCCCCGAACCAGTTCCATAGAGCCTCTTTTATTCACAGGCGGAGTACCGCTGAAAAAATAACCGCGATTATATAGCACTCATGGTGCTTTGTAACCGTGATGGTCGTGGGTTAATGGGCTTTTAGGTGACGCATCCGTAATCCAGCCACGATCGCCGCACCCAGATATAGAATCACCCCAGCTGCCACAACCGGCAAAAGATAAGCAACGCGCTGCCAGTCACCCCACTCCAACCATTGCCAGTTTTGACGATCTACCCACCAAAGCCATAACAACAATGCGCTCGCAGAAACCAGCAAAATACGCAACCACCCCCACCAAGCTCTAGCAAAGCGGTGCACCCCGTCACGGTGTAATCCGCGCCATAACAAGAAAGCGTTTAGCGCTGCCGACATACTGGTAGCCAACGCCAAGCCTACATGCCCCAGTGGCCAAACTAAAATTAGGTTAAAGATCATGTTTGCGGACATAGCAATAATGCCAATTTTTACTGGGGTTTTGGTATCTTGCCTCGCGTAGTAACCCGGGGCTAACACCTTTATCAGCATCATAAATATCAGCCCGAGACTGTAGGCTTGTAAACTCATGGCCGCCATCTGTACATCGCGAACCTGCAACTCTCCTCGATAGAAAATCGTGGCGATAAGGGGTTCTGCCAATACACACAGAGCAATGGAAGACGGGATAGCAATCAGTAAGAGCAGCCTCAGCCCCCAGTCCAACGTATCGCTAAAGCGACTACCATCACTACCCGCATGACGCCGAGACAACACTGGCAATATCACCGTACTAATAGCGATGGCGAAGATCCCCAACGGCAGCTCGTATAAACGGTCGGAAAGATACAACCAAGTTATACTGCCTGTTTCCAAGAAAGAGGCCAAAATCGTATCTAGGAGCAAGTTTATCTGCCCCACTGACACCCCAAACAATGCCGGCACCATCAGTTTGAGAATACGCTTTACACCCTCGTGTTTGAAACCTAGCGTCGGCATAGGTAACAGTTTTAGACGCATCAGGAATGGCACTTGAAACAATAATTGAATCAGGCCAGCAAAAAACACTCCCCAAGCGACTACCACTTCTGCCTGCGCCGCTTGTTGGGCAAATCCAAGAGTAGCGACAATTAGGGTGAAATTGAGAAAGATTGGCGTGATAGCAGGCACACCGTATTGTCCATAGGTATTTAAAACGCCTCCCGCTAATGCTGTTAAGGAGATAAAGAGTAGGTACGGAAAGGTAATGGTCAACAAGGTAGCCGCAAGGTCCGCTTGGGCGGAGTCTGCCACAAAACCCGGTGCGAATAAGTACACAACCCAAGGAGCAAGCGCCATACAAAAACCGGTCACAGCCAACAGCACCAGCGCCAAGGAGCCAGTCACCGCAGATACCAAGCCTCTTACCTCGTCAAAGCCAAAATTCACCCGATAGTCGCTCAGTACCGGGACAAATGCCTGAGCAAATGCACCTTCAGCAAATAGACGACGGAAGAAGTTGGGGATTTTAAAGGCGACAAAGAAGGCATCGGAGCCAGAACCGGCACCCAATACATAGGCCAGAGCCGAATCCCGCACCAAACCTAGAATACGGGACAAGAACGTACAAATAGAAACCAGAATCCCGGAACGAAGCAGTGACTTTGACTTATTTTCCATTGTTGGCGCCATGCCCACCGAAGTAAAAGTGAAAAAAGGTGGACAAGAATAGCACCTTGAACGACGATAGACAGCCGAACAAGCACGAAAAACAGCCAATATTTATAGAATAGGGTTGTAGGAAGGCAAAAAGCTGGTAAAATCCGCCGCGAGATTTTAAAGCGATTGCTTAACAATAATTTCACGGTTCAGCAGCGTGCTGCACCGATTCATCAGTATATTTAAAGGAGCCAGACTGTGGCAAACTCCGCCGGTTCAAAAAAACGTGCGCGCCAGGCGATTAAGCGTCGCGCTCACAATGGTAGCCTGCGCTCTATGGTGCGCACATACTTGAAAAAAGTAGATGCAGCTATTGAAGCAGGTAACAAAGAAGAAGCTCAAGCAGCTCTAGTGGTAGCAACCTCTAAATTAGACAAAGCTGCTGACAAAGGCCTATACCACAAAAACAAAGCAGCTCGTCATAAGAGCCGCTTGAGTGCAAAAATCAAAGCACTGGCCTAATCTTTATAAAAAAACCGGCAACTGCCGGTTTTTTTATATCCATTTTCTGACCACCAATCAGCCAAAGATAATCAGCAGCCATACCAATCCCGCCAGACACAAAGTCAACATTACTGCTGCCGACCCCAAGTCTTTTGCCCGTCCAGATAACTCGTGGTGCTCATCACTAATACGATCAACTACAGCCTCGATGCTGCTATTAATCGTTTCGACGATCAACACCAAGCCGACAGAAAAAATCATCAGCGCACATTCCAAGCCGTTATCACCCAACAACAGTGCTAACGGTACAGCAATGGCGAACAATACCACTTCCTGGCGGAATGCTGCCTCGAATTGCCACTCAGCACGCAACCCTTGATAGGAGTAACGCGCCGCGTCTTTTACTCGCTCTAATCCAGTTTTGCCTGGCTTTGCCATAAGCCCTACACCACCTATAAATAATGTGACTGTATTAAATAATAACCAGGTCGTCCCGATGAATCAGCTCTGGTTCACCCTCGTAACCCAAGATTTCACCGCGCTGAGAGGATGGCTTACCGAGTAGCTTGAGGGTTTCGGCGATACTGTAGTTAGTCAGACCTCGGGCAACGAGAGCCCCCTGTTGATCGACACACACCACCATATCACCCCGGGAGAAGGAGCCTTCCGCATCCTTAACACCCACCGCCAATAAACTAGTGCCTTCCTGACGTAGCGCCTTCACTGCGCCATCATCGAGAATCAACGTTCCGCGACTCTTCAAGTGACCAGCCAGCCACTGCTTACGAGCTGCCATGCGACCATGCTCAGGCTGCAACCAAGTACCCAGCAACTCACCAGCACCAACTCGGGTAATCACTTGCTCGATACGCCCAGATACGATAATGGTCTCAGCGCCGGAACGAGCCGCTAAGCGCGCAGCACGCACCTTAGTCAACATGCCGCCACTACCCAGCACGCCAGCACCACCACTCGCCATACCTTCCAAACGCTCATCCGATGCGGAAGCGTACGAAATCAATGTTGCATCTTTATGTTCGCGGGGGTTCTTGTCGAATAAGCCTTGCTGATCCGTCAGAATAATTAGCGCATCTGCTTCTACTAGGTTCGCTACGAGTGCACCCAAAGTATCGTTATCACCAAAGCGAATTTCGTCCGTCACCACAGTATCGTTTTCATTGACGATCGGTACCGCTCCTAACTCCAACAAAGTACGCAGGGAGGAGCGAGCATTCAGGTAACGACGGCGATTAGACAAGTCATCATGGGTTAGCAGTATCTGGGCAGTACACAGGCCATGCTGTTCGAAGTGAGACTCGTAGACCCCAACCAACTCCATCTGCCCAACGGCAGCCGCCGCTTGCAGCTCATTCACCTGGGTCGGTCGCGTCGCAAAGCCAAGACGCTTCATGCCAGCCGCAATAGAGCCCGAAGACACCAATACAACTTGCTTCCCAGCGGCTCGCAAGGCGGCAATTTGCGCCACCCAATCACCAATACGGGATACATCCAATCCTTGACCATCATTGGTCAACAATGCACTACCAATTTTGACAACGATACGCTGCGCCTTGGCAATTCTGTCTCTGCTTTGCATTTACCTACTACTCACCCACAAAACTTAAAACGTTCGGCAATTAACGCACATATTCGACTTCAACGTCGTAATCATCATCGTCATCGTCGAACTCATCTTCGTCATCTACTGGAGAATGACGGCGTTTAGAACGCAATGCCAAAATACGCTCACGACCTTCTTCATCAATTCGTTCGCGAATCTGACGCTCTTGCTCACGCGCATCATCATCTTCCGCCAAAATCAGACGCATCTCATCCAAGCGGGTCATCAAATCCAAGCATAGGATTTCAGTACCTTCACCAGAAATAGCCGCCACCCGATAGGTTTTTCCTTCCCATTGCAGCGCGTCGATGACACTTTGGCAACGCTCTTCCAGTTCCGCTTCCGGTACCATATCAATCTTATTCAACACCAACCAACGCTCACGCTGCGCTAGAGTTGGCGAGAATTGCTCCAATTCATTTACCGCAATTTGCGCAGCCTGAGCCGGTGTAATTTCATCCCACGGCGCCATGTCAACCACATGCAGCAGGATACGGTTACGCACCAAATGCTTCAGGAAGCGAATACCTAAACCAGCCCCTTCTGATGCACCTTCGATAATCCCTGGAATATCAGCAATAACAAAGCTTTGATGACGCTTAACTTTCACCACACCCAAGTTCGGCACAAGGGTGGTAAACGGATAGTCAGCCACCTTAGGTTTCGCCGAAGACACCGCACGAATAAAGGTCGATTTACCCGCATTCGGCAAGCCCAGCAGACCCACGTCGGCAATCACCTTCATTTCTAATTTAAGGTTACGCTCTTCTCCGACCGTTCCCTTAGTGGTCTGTCGCGGCGCACGGTTGGTGCTCGACTTGAAGCGAGTATTTCCCAGACCTTTACGACCACCTTGTGCCACTTTCAGCTCTTCACCTACTTGCGTAAGATCCCCTAGGGTTTCGCCAGTATCTTCATCGATGACCGTGGTACCCACCGGCACCTTCAAGTACAAATCTTGACCTTTCTTACCGGTCATATCGCGACCCATACCACCTTCGCCATTCTCGGCGAGGTATTTACGGGTAAAACGGTAATCGATCAGCGTATTAAGCTGTTCATCCGCCACTAAAATGACGCTACCGCCATCACCACCATCACCGCCATCAGGGCCACCTTTAGCGACAAATTTCTCACGCCAAAAGCTCATACAGCCATTACCACCCTTGCCGGCACGGACGTAGATAGTGGCTTCATCAACAAATTTCACAAATTCACCTCATAGGTGGGTTATCAACACGAAATTGTGTTGATTATAGAATTTCTACAAAAAAAAAGCCCCGCATTGCGGAGCTCTTTTTTGAAACTTGCGAAGCAGTATTAAGCAGCTACGACAGAAACTGTACGACGCTTTAGCTTACCTTTTACTTCGAATTTCACTTGACCTTCAGCAACCGCGAAAAGGGTGTGGTCTTTACCGATGCGAACACCTTCACCAGCGTGGAACTGAGTACCACGTTGACGAACAAGGATGTTACCAGGAACTACCACTTGACCACCGAAGCGCTTAACACCTAAGCGTTTCGATTCCGAATCGCGACCGTTTTTAGTACTACCACCAGCTTTTTTGTGAGCCATGATTTACTCCTAAAATTTAAACCTATTAAACGCTATTAGTTGATACCAGTGATTTTCACTTCTGTGAACCACTGACGGTGACCAGCGCGTTTCATGTGGTGTTTACGGCGACGGAATTTCAAAATAGTCACTTTATCGCCACGGCCGTGAGCAACTACTTCAGCAGTCACTTTTGCGCCTTCAACAACTGGCGCACCAACTTTAACGTCGTCGCCGTTGCTAACAAGAAGTACTTCGTCGAACTGAACAGCAGCACCAGCTTCAACAGCTAGTTTTTCTACTTTCAAAGTTTGACCTTCTTGTACGCGGTATTGTTTACCGCCTGTTTTGATCACTGCAAACATGTCTTTCTCCAATTAGATTTACCCGGCTACTGGGAATTTTGACCTACTTCTAGTGGCAACAACCAAGACTAAACTTGGCAACACCATATGATAGGGAGCAAAGTGTGGGTAAATCGGACGCGTGATTGTACGAAAGTAAGCCAGCTTAAACAAGGAAAATGTCAGCCATAGGGGCATTTTTACGTTTATTGCTTGACCAGCTATGAGCGGTTACCTAGCATGAGGCCCAATTGCGGTACAGCTTGAATGTTTTAGCTTCGGAAAATCCATGCAACCCACTCAAATACATGACGTGGTGGCCACTGAGTTTAGCCACGTAAATGACTATATTTTATCCCAGCTGAAAAGCGAAATCCCTCTGATTGAGCAAATTGGCTACTATATCATCAGTAACGGTGGGAAGCGTTTACGCCCGCTGCTCGTGCTACTGGCGGCCCGTGCTAGTCAACCCGAATCACTAAGTGAAAGCGCACAGACTAATGCCATTAAAATGGCGTCTATCGTGGAATTTATTCACACTGCCACCCTACTGCATGATGACGTGGTAGATGAATCTGATATGCGTCGGGGTAAAAAGACCGCCAACGAAGAATGGGGTAATGCTCCCAGCGTGTTAGTAGGCGACTTCCTCTATTCCCGTGCTTTTCAGATCATGGTCGAAGTGGGCAGCATGGCTTGCATGAGCATTCTTTCTACTACCACCAATATCATCTCTGAAGGTGAGGTACAGCAGCTAATTAACTGTGGTGATCCAGATACATCGGAAGAAAGCTATCTCAAGGTGATTCAATACAAGACCGCCAAGTTATTTGAAGGCGCAGCCCTTTGCGGAGCAGAGGTAGCTGGAGCAGATGATAAGATCAAGCAAGCGCTGCAGGCTTATGGCATGCACATCGGCACCGCATTTCAGCTGATTGACGATGTCATGGACTACGTTTCCACTGCCGAAGAAATGGGCAAAAGTGTGGGAGATGACTTAGCGGAAGGCAAACCTACTTTGCCGCTCATTTTTACCATGCAACATGGCACTGATGCAGCAAAAGAACGGGTGCGCCAAGCCATCCTCACCGGCGGATTGAATCAACTCGATGCGATTTTAGAAGACGTAAGACAAAGCGGAGCGATCGAATACACTCAGCAATGTGCCGAACAACAGGCCCAAGCAGGCATTGATGCCATTGCTATCCTGCCAGAAAGCCAATACAAACAAGCGCTCATCGCTTTAGCAAAGGCTTCGGTATATCGTCGTACTTAACCTGCTTTTTTCTCTGAGTAAGGCGTGCTCTGCCTTACTCAGCCTTACGCTAATAGCCGATTGATCAACACACCTGTTTGCTCCGGATATTCCATCATAAAGCAATGGTCACCCTCTACTAGCTGCATGCTAATGTTTTCATTCTGAGTAAGAGCCAAGTCATAGGCCTGTTTAAAATGAGGGTATGTATCCTTTCCTGCCACAATGACAGTTGGCACCGTTAACTCTCTCACCGCTTGCCATAAACCTTCGGCGAAACTAGCAAACAGCGCGGCTTCTAATGTCGGCGGATAACGCAGCGTACAGCCAGATGCATCCATTCGAGTACCATGTTCGACGTAGGCCTGAAAACAACGCTCATCCCACCCCTTAAACACGCCGCGGTGATGAAGGCTAGCAAATGCAGACTGCTGATCAGGCCAATGACTACGCCGGCGTAACGTTTGCCGCACAATTGGCACTCGCGCCTGTTCTCCCCGTAACTGGGCCCCACGCAATTGCCAAATAAAATCCGGTGGGTACAAGGCAGGGTCTAATAGAATCAAACGTTCAAATAATTCCGGCCGACGGGCTGCCATTAACAAGGTCATTACTCCGCCGAAACTATGACCAATACCGACAGCCCTTCCTATAGCAACTTGCTGGCGATGTTGCTGTATGACTTTTTCAAACAGCTCGCTAACGGTGTTCCAGCCGAGAAACTCATCGGTAGCAGGGGAAGCCCCATGCCCAGGGGCATCCTGGGCAAAAATATCCACTCCCGGACGTAACACATCGAGCATTGGGCCATAAGTTGCGACCGGGAAGCCGTTGCCATGCAAAAAGTGCCCCCAAGTATCGCAATCTGTGCCGGATCTTTCCTTCGACGTAACATGGTAGTGACTCAGGATCACACCATCCAAATCCAACATTTGCGCCGTTTGCCCTACTTTAGCCATCGTTTTACCCTTACTCAGCGCCCATTATCTTTATTTTTGTTCGACATTTAGGCGAAAAACTGTCACAAATCCACGGTTCCAGTACATTTTTTCCCCGCTAAACGTTCATATTATGCCCATGAACCGATATAATCTTACAGATTTTATTCTGTAAATTGGACCACACGACCCAGCCTTAATACTCTCATTCAGGCTGACGGT
Organism: Maribrevibacterium harenarium; assembly: GCF_006385675.1. Lineage (GTDB taxonomy): Bacteria > Pseudomonadota > Gammaproteobacteria > Pseudomonadales > Marinomonadaceae > Marinomonas > Marinomonas harenarium. The sequence goes on from NZ_VFRR01000021.1 coordinate 13,956, forward strand.
GGAAATAGGACTATAATGACTACAGCTTCATCGTTTGAAAAAGACGAACTACTTAAGTGCGGTTACGGCGAGATGTTCGGACCAGGTAATGCACAATTACCGGTTGGTAACATGCTTATGTTGGATCGAATCACTCACATCAGCGCGGAAGGTGGCGAGTTCGATAAAGGTGAAATCATCGCCGAACTAGACATCAACCCTGATCTTTGGTTCTTTGCCTGCCACTTCCCAGGCGACCCAGTTATGCCTGGTTGTTTAGGTCTGGACGCTATGTGGCAGTTAGTTGGCTTTTTCCTAGGCTGGAAAGGCAACAAAGGCCGTGGACGCGCACTTGGAGCAGGCGAAGTGAAATTCACGGGCCAAATTCTACCAACCGCGAAAAAGGTAACGTTCCACATTCAGCTTAAACGCGTCATCGAACGCAAGCTAGTAATGGGGATCGCTGACGGAAGTGTTAAAGTGGATGGTCGTGAGATCTACACCGCGAAAGACTTGCGTGTAGGCCTGTTCACCTCAACTGAAAACTTCTAAAGATAAAGACAAAAGAGGCTTAATTTATGCGTCGTGTAGTTGTAACCGGCCTTGGCATCGTTAGCTGCCTAGGTAACGATAAAGCAACCGTCCTAGAGTCCCTTCGTGAAGGCCGTTCCGGCATCCGTTTCGCAGAAGACTACAAAGAAAAAGGTTTCCGCAGCCATGTATGTGGTCGTGTTGACCTAGACGACAGTGTGATTGATCGCAAAGTACGCCGTTTTATGGGCGATGCGGCAACTTACGCCTATGTTTCTATGCAACAAGCTATTGCTGACTCTGGTTTAAGCGAAGATCAAGTATCGAACATTCGTACCGGTCTAATTGCTGGCTCTGGTGGTGCGTCGGCACAGAACCTAGTGGAAGCGGCAGACACTCTACGCGAAAAAGGCGTTAAGCGTGTTGGTCCTTACCGCGTAACCCAAACGATGGGTAGTACCGTATCTGCATGTCTTGCGACACCATTCAAAATCAAAGGCGTGAACTACTCTATCACGTCTGCCTGTTCGACCAGTGCTCACTGTATTGGCAACGCCATGGAGCTAATCCAATTAGGCAAACAAGATGTTGTGTTTGCCGGTGGTGGCGAAGAAGAAAGCTGGACGCAAACTTGTATGTTTGATGCGATGGGTGCCCTATCTTCTAAATACAATGAAACTCCTGCTCAGGCTTCCCGTGCCTATGATGCAAACCGTGATGGTTTCGTTATCGCTGGCGGTGGCGGTATTTTGGTTCTTGAAGAACTAGAACACGCTAAAGCTCGTGGCGCTAAGATCTATGCTGAAGTGGTTGGCTACGGCGCCACTTCTGACGGTTACGACATGGTGGCCCCATCTGGGGAAGGTGCTGTCCGTTGTATGCAAATGGCCATGAGCACCATCGATGGCAAAATTGATTACATCAACACCCACGGCACTAGCACCCCAGCTGGCGATATGAAAGAGCTACAAGCAGTACGCGAAACCTTTGGTGATGACATTCCAAAAGTAAGCTCTACTAAGTCGCTTTCTGGTCACTCTCTTGGTGCAGCCGGCGTTCATGAAGCTATCTACAGCTTGCTGATGATGGAAAATAACTTCATCACAGCGTCTGCTAACGTGGAAGAGCTAGACCCTGAAGCTGGCAACATCCCAGTTGTGACTACCCGTGAAGACAATGTTGATCTGAAATACATTATGTCTAACAGCTTTGGTTTTGGTGGCACTAACGCTAGCCTAGTATTTAAGAAGTACGAAGGCTAATCCGCCTCTCTTCTTATGCTACACATCAAAAAGCCGCGTTTATCGCGGCTTTTTCGTTGCTGAGTAAAGCTAAAGCTTCAAGGATGAGCAGCCATTGTTGCCTTCATCCAGTTTTCCATATCTTCGTGCACCTCTGCTACACCACGATCCTGGGTTTCAATCAGCGGCCCAATGACAACGGTAATTGTACCTGGGTAACGCTTCCAAGTGCGCCCTGGCCATACATGACCGGCGTTATGAACAAGTGGCAAAATGGGAACGCCAGCAGAGCAGGCCAACATTGCCGCCCCTTTATTAAAAGCTTTTTCTTCACCTGGCGCGGTACGGGTACCTTCTGGAAATATCAGCACAGAGCGTTGATCATGTAGACGTTCTTTGCCTTGCTTGAGAATTTGCTTCAAAGCCCCCGCTCGCTTAGAACGATCAATGGCGATCGGCTGCACCATACGCAACCCCCAACCAAAAAATGGGATCGACAACAGCTCCTTCTTTAATACTGTGGAGATTGGCGTAATCAGCACCTGTAGCAAATAGGTTTCCCACTCACTTTGGTGATTTGCTGCCAGCACAACCGGCCGCCCAACGGGAATGTGCTCTTTACCCTGAATATCAACTCGCACCCCGCACAAAAGACGGAACAGAAACAACAGCACCTTGTTATGGATGTTCAGCAGTGGCTGGCGTAGGCGTAGCGGTAATAACCACCCAATAATAGGAGCGAATACCCCACTGAACGCCGTTAGCACTGCATAGCATAAGCCAAAGCTAAGTGACCCTAGCAACGCACGAAATGTAAAAGATTGAGACATAGAAGTATTACCCTGTTAGCTGACCAATACGCTAGCTGCGTATTTTCTCAATTTGTATCAATGGGTTAGCATACATAGTCAAAACCTGTTGACGAATATCCTCAGGACAAGAGCGTAAATATTCATCGAACGCGGCATCACCACTGTCTTTACCTTGTAGCAGATTATGGGCGGCACGGTTGGTACTCTGAATGGCGTAGTTGTTGATAATCTGACGATCTACTTCAGCTACCATCTCTTCAGGACTATCACAATTGTGGTCGATCACATCTCCAAAGGTAACCACTACCTTACCTTTGCGGCCAACGATCCCCTTGCGAATACTGTCGATATCTTCAAACTCGGATTTCTGATAACTACCCGTCGTCGATTTTTGATGTAATTCCTGGGCTTTCTCGAACGCACATGGATCATATTCGTAAGAAATGGAAACCGGTACGATATGTAAGTTCTTCATTGCCTCTGCAAAAGGGATCTTTTGCTTCTTCTGACTCATGTAGAACATTTTGATAATGGCTGGATCGGTTAGATCAACCCCATCTTTGGCACGACCTTCTTTCTGGGCAATCCAAATATTGCAACGATCCACTTGAATGGAATGAGTGATATAGTCCGATAACTGCCCAAAAGCTGCCATCATTTCACGAATCCCTGTCGCTGAGCGCTTCACAATAAAGCTCTTGTTCAATCGCATCAGGTCACTGACAAACGGACGACGCAATAGGTTATCACCAATGGCAATGCGCACCGTATCCAATTGATTCAAGTACAAACCATAGTTAACGAATGCTGGATCCATGGCGATATCACGATGATTGGAGATAAATAGATACCCCTTATCGGCAGAGAGCTTCTCCACACCTCGATATTCCACAGCAGTGGTGGTGGTTTTGATCATACGCTCCATGTAGCCCGCCACTTGACTCTGGAAAGCTTTTACCGAATCAATACGTTGTGTCTCTTTTTTCAGTGCTCGTTTCACCAATACCGTCAGCAAGCCACGAGTCCACTGTGGCCATTTGGCAAAACGAAAGCCAATGATGGTATTGATGAAGTCCGGGGTATTAACTAATGTCTCCAACACCCCAGCAACTTCGTCGTCGTTGTAGGGGCGAATATCATGAAACTGATCCATTAAGGTATCCGTAGTAAATTTAATCGTTATTGTGTTGTTATAGTGTGCAAATCTCAAAGCCAGCTGCAGTCAGTGCCTCGCGCTGGGTCGCGGCGGTAATGACAGCAAGGTTTTCATTTTCTGGCGTCAAATATTGCTCGGCAACGCGCTTCAGGTCAGCCACAGTCACATCCAAAATGCGTGCTCTGAATGCTTCTCGATAAGCACGATCACGCTGGTGCAAATTCTGGAAGAAATCACCCTGGGCTTCACCCGCCGGTGAGCCTGGCTTATCCATGGAGCCAATCACCCCTAGAATAGCCTCTTCGAGGGCTTCTTCCCCATGCTCATTATCAAGTAACCACTTAATTGAACGGTCAAAGTCGTTCAATGTCTCCACTAAACGCGGGTCACGGTAAGAGTAGAAGCGGAATGCTCCGGCGCTGGCATCAAACGTAGCACCTCCACCATAAGCGCCGCCCTGTTCACGAATCGCTCGGTGTAAGAAGCCATTTCGCAAGAAACCACCCAAAACAGTAAGTGGTGCCACATCGGGATGATCACCCGCAACGGCAGTGAAGGCTTTGGCACAGAAACTCACTTGGGTATTGGTTAACCAAGCGCGCTTCACTGTTGTAGTTACTGGCGCTAACGCAAAATCTGTGTAGATCGAAGCTGGCGGCAATTGGCCCCACAAAGGAGCGAGCTGTTGCTGAAGTGTTGCCTGATGATGCTCTTCAGCCACGCATAAAATCTGCTTGTTGGTCGTCAACAGTTTTTGATGCAAGGCCGTGAGCTGTTGTTGTAGTGCGGCTAAGGCATCTGGATCTGACTTCAGCTGATCATCTAGGGCAATAATTGACTTAATGCCAGACATTCCCCCCCAAGCTTCCTGCTGGGCAGCTAGACCAGATTGTCCTGCCGTCGCTGCTGTCATGGCCAATGAATGACCCTGACCAGTAATCGACTGCTGGCGACGAGCACGGCGCTGGGCAATCAGTTCCTTGATGCGACTGCCCTCATCAAAGCGTGCTTTGGTTAAGGTATCCAACATAAGCTGCGTCATCGCTTCACTATTAGCCACAAGCGCCTTGGCAGATAGCACGAAATACCCTTTCACCGTTTGCTTGTCATTGAGCAAAATGCGGATGGAACTGGAAGCGCTGATCGCGCCACACACAGCCGCCTGACGACTTTGCACAGCGATATAGTCCTGCTCTCCAAGGCCAACCTCTGTCATCAGCATACCAAACAGCGGCAGAAGCTGAGTTTCTGCTTCACTTAGCTCAGGCAAATCCATCACGAATTGCTGATAAATCAGACCATTTGTACCCTGTGGATAAAAAGTAACAGGCACAGTTTGTTCTGATTTAGCAAAGGGATATGTTGGCAACTCGGCTGGCACGTCATCCAGACCAACTTTGGGCAACAAACTCATATCATCCTGTTGCTCTTGGCGGGCTTTCAGCGCTTTTGCCTGGTCAACAAGTTGTGCTTTTTCCGACTCACTCAAGCCAGCTTTGATTTGTGCTAGACGAGCCATTTCAGCGTCTGTACGGCGTTGATCCAAAGCTTCATCCGGCGTTAACGTCAACGTCACCCGATGGGCATTGTTCAGCAATAATTTACGTACCAGATTGGGGATATAATCTGGCGCCTGAACCTGCTCCCTTAGCTGCTCGATAACAGGATCAAGGTTCAACTGGGCAATCACATCGCCATTGTGCACGGCAGTGGATAAACCGCTGAGAATCAGCTGCAAACCATACGGGTAGCTATCACCACCGATTTCTCGCTGACTCAATTCCAATTGATGCAACATGGCATCTACCATGTCTTGAGCAACCCCCTGCTCAGCAATATTTTCTAAGGTGCTAAGCACCAACTGCTCAACTTTCTCCGTATCCCCGGGCGCCACTCCTTCAAGACCACACATAAAGCTCATTTCTTTATTGCTGTCTTCAAGGCCACATAACGGCGAAGGTGCTTGACCTAATTCGGAACTTTCTAGTGCTAAACGCAATGGTGATGCTGAGTTGTCGAGCAACACAGAGGACAGTAGTTGCGCTTCAAACTGCTGCGACAGATCGATACTCTCACCTAACAACCAACCAACGACCACATGGTTGGCATTCTCTTTGGGCTCGTCAACAGCGTAGCCTTCTTCAACTTTGAGCGGTGAAAAATAGCGTTTTGCATTAGGCACAGTGACACGATCATGCAATCGCTCAAAGCGCGACAACACCTTATCTTGAAACTGTTGCTGTAGTTCTTGCGCCGGAATATCACCGAAAGTCATAAACACCGCATTAGACGGGTGGTAATGCTTGCGGTAGAAGGCCAATAGTTGATCGTAGGTCAAATCAGGAATGTCGGTTGGCTCACCACCAGAGTTGAAGTGATAAGTGTTACTAGGGAAGAGATACTTGGTTAACGTCTGCCACAGCACCGAGTTGGTGGAGCTCATCGCCCCTTTCATTTCATTAAATACTACGCCTTTAAACTCCAATGGGGAGTCAGGATTTTCCGGCTCAGAAAACTCCAGACGATGACCTTCTTGGGCGAAATCAAGTGGATCAAGGCGGGAAAAGAATACTGCGTCTAAATAGACGTCCAGTAAGTTATAAAAGTCTTTTTTATTCTTACTGGCAAATGGATATGCGGTCCAGTCAGAAGAAGTGAAAGCGTTCATGAAAGTATTCAATGAGCGGCGAATCATCATAAAGAATGGATCGCGCACCGGGTACTTCTGAGAACCACAGAGTACCGTATGCTCCAATATGTGAGCCACACCGGTGGAATCCGTCGGCACGGTTTTTAAACCAACTAGAAACACATTTTCGTCATTTTCTGCGGCAATATGATAGTGCTTGGCTTTGGTTTCGATATGTTCGAACTCTTGCACCGTCACATTGAGCGCCTCAATAAACTCACTACGAATCGGAGCAAAGGCCGGGTGATGTGTGATAGTTGCAGACATACTATACCTCTGTAGTTGGAAACCTGTGTGGCCACATAAATAGGTGGCGATTATAACAAATATGTCAGTTTCACTGCACGAATAACCATCAACGCTTCTGGTGTCGCTCCCAGTTTTCTAAACGTGCCGCTTCACTTTTGCGGAATAATACGTATACCGCACCCAAACCACCATGATGGCGCTGGGCAGAGTGAAATGCCATGACATCATCTAGGTCGCGTAACCATTTGTTGATGTAACTTTTGAGCGTTGCTTGATTCTCTGGGGAGCGATCCCCCTTGCCATGCACGACGATACCTACGCGAATATCGTGGTGCATACAGTCCGCAACAAATTGAAAAACCTGACGTCTTGCTTGCTCTACTGTATGACGATGCAAATCTAGGCGTGCCTCTACCCCATATTTACCTTGGCGTAGACGCTTAAACACCCCATCTTGCACACCATCTCGCTTGTATTCCAACATATCGTTGGGATCGACCCGCTCCACATAATCTTTCGATAAGTGATTGCGATCTTCCTGCTCGGCATGCATCGCCGCCAGTTTACGTGCAGCAAAATCTACACCGGGCCCCTTCTTACCTAGGTAAATCTCTTCCTTCTCCAGTGGAGTGATGCCTTTTACTTCTTGGGCAAATAGGTCAAAGTCGTCACTACGCACATGACACCTCACTGATACAGGTTATCAAGGATGAAAAAGGCCCCTTAACGGAGCCTTGTCTAATCATTTCGCTCTGTTCTAGTGAATTAAGCCTAGCTCAATTTCCACCGCTTATCAGAACGGAATATCGTCATCAAAATCATCAAAGTTAGGTGCCTGCTTTGGCGGCTCAGGCGCTTTCTGTGGTGCTGGTGCGGCAGGCGCTGCGCCCCAAGAGCCGAAAGATTGTGGCTGGGGCTGCTGCGGTGCTTGTTGCTGGGGCATACCTTGCGGCGCAGATTGCTGTGGAGCTTGACCATAGCCACCTTGTTGGGGAGCATGACCATAGCTGTTGCCCATCGGTGCGTGCTGCTGCGGAGCTTGACCATAGCCACCCTGCTGCGGAGCCATTCCTTGACCGCCCATACTATTATCGTAACCGCCACCTTGCATCGGGCCGTCGCCACGACCATCTAGTAGTTGCATTTCGTTAGCAACGATTTCAGTCGTGTAGCGCTTAATACCGTCTTTTTCCCACTCTCGAGTACGTAGAGAGCCTTCTACATAGACTTTCGAGCCTTTCTTGATGAAATCACCGGCGATCTGACCTAAGCGATAGTTTCCGCGATCCATGAAGCTCACCCGGTGCCATTCGGTACGCTCTTGCATTTGACCAGTCTGGCGGTCGCGCCAGCTTTCTGTTGTTGCCAAACTCACATTAGCTACTGCTGCGCCAGATGGCATGTAACGCACTTCCGCATCACTACCCGCATTGCCTATTAGGATGACTTTATTTATTCCACGTGCCATGACGTATCTCCCATTGTAATGACGTTAAAGTGCTATCTGAGGCGCGATGCGCGCCAAAGCAGCTTTATCTAGTTGCTTCTTATCGACTTTCAAGTAAGCCGTTCGTTCATCGGTAAATATTTGCATATCTTCCACTCCTTGGATGTTAGCTAACTGCTCAGTTAGCTCGGTGATGTTTACCTCAATATCTTGTGGCAAGGTAAACGCGATACTACTCAATTGCCTTGGCGCTGGCTGGGACAATGTAAACAGGAACCAGAGAAACCAGAGCGCTGCCACTGCAAAAAACAGCACCTGCATAGAAAGCTGCCCCATCAACCAGCCACCACCAGCGCCGCCGATAAAGGCACCGAAAAATTGATGGGTGGAAAATGCTCCCATTGCAGTACCGCGATAGCCCACTGGAGCCTGCTTACTCACTAGCGAAGGCAATGTGGCTTCAAGAGTATTAAATGCTACAAAAAATAGACAAATCAAGGCGGCAAAAAGCCACAACGGCAGTTGTAGTGCAAACAAAGCAACGGATGCGGCAATGAGTGCCACAGCGATCACCAGCACTCCTTTCATTTTGCCTTTCGCCTCTGCCGCTATGACTAGGGGCAACATACCGATAAAAGCCAGTCCCATTACAATCAAGTAAAGCAGGCTATGCTGCCCCAATGCTAACCCATAGCGCTGAACCAACACTAACGGTACCGCAACGAACACAGCAGTTAAGCTCGCATGTAACAATAACACGCTGAAATTCAGATAGCGTAATGATCTGTCTGTGAGTACACGGCCTAGGGCTACCATACTCGGAGTCGTGTCACGACGAAAACTTACTTGTTTCGGTGTCGGTACGACCATCAAAATCAAGGCGATACCTACTACCGAAAAACCGAATGATAAATAGAACAAACCGCTCAAGCCGATCGCCGCAAATAGAATTGGCCCCAACACCAAGGAGATCATGAAAGAGACACCAATACTGATCCCAACGGTAGCCATCGCTTTGGTACGATTCTGCTCTTTGGTTACGTCACTAAGTAGTGCCATCAGCGTACTGGCAATCGCTCCTGCTCCCTGAACCGCGCGCCCTATAATTAACGTATAGATGTCGGTGGCATTAGCAGCAATCACGCTACCCAAGGCAAACAAGATCAAACCGCCAACGATAATGGGTTTACGACCAATTTTGTCGGACATCATCCCCATGGGTATTTGTAACAAAGCTTGGGTTAAACCATAGATGCCAATGGCCGTGCCAATTAAAGCCGCATCGGCCCCCTGTAAGCCATCGCTGGCAATACTAATAACCGGCATTATGAGAAAGAGCCCTAACATCCTAAACAAATAGACAAGTGCCAATGCCAGCACGGAACGTCGTTCGATTGTGTCCATATAGGTTGTTAACTCACTTAGGGGGTAAAGTTTGAAAGATTGCCAATTTTACTAAAAATACCGTTGAAGCTCTATTTCAACTACTGTAAAAATAGACAGTTATTCTATTTTGAACCATTTAATTCGTCATGCAAAGCCAAATTGGAGACTCATGGACACCATTACCATACGTGGCGCGCGCACTCACAATCTAAAAAATATTGATTTGGACATTCCCCGAGACAAGCTAGTGGTGATCACTGGCCTCTCTGGCTCCGGCAAGTCCTCGTTAGCATTTGATACCCTCTATGCCGAAGGACAACGTCGTTATGTAGAATCTTTGTCTACTTATGCCCGTCAATTTTTGTCGATGATGGAAAAGCCCGACATTGATCATATAGAAGGTCTCTCTCCGGCAATTTCCATCGAACAGAAGTCAACTTCCCATAACCCGCGCTCTACCGTTGGCACAATAACGGAGATTTATGACTATTTGCGCCTACTCTATGCCCGGGCAGGACAACCACGTTGCCCAGATCATGGGGAGCCACTAGAAGCGCAAACCATCTCCCAAATGGTGGATAAAGTGTTGGCACTACCAGAAGGCAGTAAACTAATGCTACTGGCACCGGTAGTAAAAGATCGTAAAGGTGAGCACTTACACACCTTAAACGAACTGCAGACAAAAGGCTTTATACGTGCGCGCATCGACGGCATCGTGGTAGATCTTGACGATGCCCCAATGCTCGAAAAAAACAAGAAGCACACCATTGAAGTCGTCGTTGACCGCTTTAAAGTCAGGGACGATTTGCAATTAAGACTGGCAGAATCATTTGAGACTTGCCTTGCGCTATCCGATGGCATTGCGCGTGTTATTGATATGGATGACGATAACTTTGAACTAATTTTTTCCAGTAAGTTCGCCTGCCCGGTATGTGGCTATAGCCTTACAGAACTGGAACCGCGTCTATTTTCTTTCAACAACCCAAATGGCGCCTGCCCCACTTGCGATGGCCTTGGAACACATCAGGTATTTGATGCTGAACGCGTAATACAAGACAGCTCCCTGACCCTCGCCGAGGGTGCCATTCGTGGCTGGGGCCGTCGGAGTATTTTTTACTATCAACAGCTCTGTGCTTTGGCCAATCATTATGGATTTGATATCGAGGCGAAGTTTCGCGATATTCCCAAAGCATTCCAAGATAAAATCCTAAATGGCTCTGGCAAAGACAAAATCAGCTTTGTCTATATCAATGAGCGGGGCGACAAGATGTCCCGCACACATGTCTTTGAGGGTGTACTGCCAAATCTACAACGCCGCTATCACGAAACCGAATCCGACAGTGTTCGGGAAGACTTAGCACAATATATCAGTACCCAAGATTGCCCTGAATGCCATGGTTCCCGTCTAAACCGATCGGCGAGAAACGTTTTTATCAATGAACAGCGCCTACCTGATGTTATAAAGCTTCCCATTGCCGACTGTCTCAACTATTTTGAAAATTTAGAGTTGCCTGGAGCGCGCGGCGAAATCGCTAGCAAAATCCTTAAGGAAATCAAAGATCGATTAACATTCTTGGTTAACGTCGGTTTGGAATATCTCACCTTAGATCGAAAGGCAGATTCCCTCTCCGGTGGCGAAGCACAACGCATACGTCTGGCAAGCCAAATCGGTGCGGGCTTAGTTGGGGTAATGTACATCCTAGATGAACCCTCAATAGGCTTACACCAGCGAGATAATGAACGGCTTATCAACACCCTAACTCGATTAAGGGATTTGGGGAATACTGTGATTGTGGTAGAGCACGATGAAGATGCGATCCGGGTGGCTGATCACCTAATCGATATCGGCCCAGGAGCTGGCGTACATGGCGGCCAAGTTATTGCCAGCGGTACACCTGCAGATATTATGGCCTGTGAAGAGTCCATTACTGGCCAATATCTCACCGGGAAACGTGCTATACGTGTGCCACAACAAAGATATAAGGCAGACCCAACCAAGCAGCTATCTATCCTTGGAGCGACTGGGAATAACCTGAATAACGTCGATCTGAACTTGCCGGTTGGTTTAATGACCTGTGTCACCGGTGTTTCCGGCTCAGGAAAATCCACACTGATAAACCGAACCCTGTTTCCTTTAGCAGCGACGAAGTTGAATGGGGCAACCACTCTTAAGGCAGCGCCTCATAGGGAAGTAAAGGGACTAGAGCATTTCGACAAATGTGTTGATATCGACCAAAGCCCAATTGGCCGCACACCACGCTCTAATCCAGCGACTTATACTGGCATCTTTACACCGATGCGTGAACTCTTTGCCGCGACGCAAGAAGCACGGTCACGTGGCTATAAACCGGGGCGTTTCTCCTTTAACGTGAAAGGTGGACGCTGCGAAGCCTGCCAAGGGGATGGGGTTATCAAGGTAGAAATGCACTTCCTTCCGGACGTCTACGTTCCTTGTGACGTATGTAAAGGGAAACGCTATAACCGGGAGACATTGGAAATTACCTACAAGGGTAAAAACATCCACGAATGTTTAGAGATGACGATAGAGGACGCCCGTGAGTTCTTCGATCCGGTTCCTGCTATAGCGAGAAAACTTCAAACATTAATTGATGTGGGACTGGGGTATATCAAGCTAGGTCAATCCGCTACCACGCTCTCTGGGGGCGAGGCACAACGGGTTAAGTTGGCAAAAGAGTTGTCTAAAAGGGACACAGGCAAAACATTATATATTTTAGATGAGCCAACAACAGGACTCCACTTTGCTGATATTGAACTACTGCTAAGCGTACTTCATCGACTAAGAGACCATGGTAATACCGTAGTCGTTATCGAACACAATTTAGATGTTATAAAAACTGCTGATTGGATTGTAGATCTAGGACCAGAAGGTGGCAGTGGCGGTGGATTTATTGTGGCGGAAGGCACGCCAGAGCAGGTAGCGGCGTCTGGACAATCCCATACCGGAAGGTTCTTACGCCCAATGCTCGCCTAAAACAGGACACCCGGTGAAAACCGGGTCTCTTTTACGTACTTGGAAAGCAAAAAAAAGCCGGACGTTTGTCCGGCTTTTTTTTAAAACACAATCACTTATTCAGCGTCAGCTTCTGCAACTGGTCGATCAACCAATTCAACATAAGCCATAGGTGCATTGTCACCAGCGCGGAAACCACATTTTAGAATGCGAATGTATCCACCTGGACGAGCTTGGTAACGAGGACCAAGTTCAGAGAACAATTTACCAACTGCTGCTTTGCTACGAGTACGAGCAAAAGCAAGACGACGATTCGCTACGGAATCAACTTTCGCCAATGTGATCAAAGGCTCAGCAACGCGACGAAGTTCTTTGGCTTTCGGCAATGTAGTTTTGATAACTTCATGCTCGAATAAAGAAGCAGCCATATTTTTGAACATCGCTTGACGATGTGAGCTAGTACGGTTTAAGTGACGTCCACTCTTACGATGACGCATTATATATTCCTTACCAAACTGCGGTGGTCAGGGAACAATGACCTAGCGAGCTAGTACCTTGCTGTCGTCTTTGAGGCTGGCTGGTGGCCAGTTTTCAAGACGCATTCCCAAAGACAAACCACGCTGTGCTAAAACATCTTTGATTTCAGTTAACGACTTCTTACCTAAGTTAGGGGTTTTAAGAAGTTCTACTTCAGTGCGTTGAATCAAATCACCGATGTAATAGATGTTCTCTGCTTTCAAACAGTTAGCACTGCGAACGGTCAACTCAAGATCATCAACCGGGCGTAGCAAAATCGGATCAATTTCATCCTCTTCTTCTTCAACAACAGTCTCGTTCTCGCTCTCAAGAGCTACGAACACAGCGATTTGCTGTTGTAGAATAGTCGCTGCGCGACGAATTGCTTCTTCTGGATCGATAGTACCGTTTGATTCGATGTCGATGACAAGCTTATCAAGGTCAGTACGCTGCTCAACACGAGCATTCTCAACACTGTAGGCAACGCGACGAACAGGGCTGTAAGAGGCATCCAGTTGCAAACGGCCGATGGGACGAGTCTCATCGTCAGCTGCAACACGAGCGTCAGCAGGCTCATAACCGCGACCACGAGCTACCTTGATCTGCATATTTAATTCTGCAGTGTCATCAAGGTGAGCAATTATGTGCTCAGGATTAGCGATCTCAGCGTCTGAAACAAGCTGAATATCTCCAGCCGTTACAACACCGGGACCTTTCTTTTTCAAAGTTAGAGTTGCTTCATCATGCCCGTGTAGAGCGATCGCAACTCCTTTAAGGTTAAGAAGAATTTCGATTACGTCTTCTTTTACCCCTTCAATCGCACTGTACTCATGCAATACACCGTCGATTTCTACTTCAACAATTGCACAACCAGGCATAGAAGACAGAAGAATGCGGCGCAACGCATTACCCAAAGTGTGTCCAAAACCGCGTTCTAGCGGTTGAAGCGTCACTTTAGCGCGCGTTTTGCCCAGTTCCTGTACTTCAATGTTGCGTGGGGTTAACAATTCGCTCACTGAACGCTGCATAGATCCACCTATTTCTATTTCCTAACCGTCAGCTATTACTTAGAGTAAAGCTCGACGATTAGGTTCTCATTAATTTCAGCTGACAAATCGGCACGCTCTGGAGCAGCTTTGTAGGTTGCTTCCAGTTTAGTTGTATCCACTTCGATCCAGTGGATAGGTGCACGATTCTTAGATAGCTCAAGTGCGTTTTGGATACGCAACTGCTTCTTAGCTTTCTCGCGGATAGCAACAACATCACCAGATTTAACTTGGTAAGATGCAATGTTAACCGCTTGACCGTTTACTAATACGCCTTTGTGGCCTACTAGCTGACGGGCTTCCGCACGAGTGGCACCAAAGCCAGCACGGTAAACTACGTTGTCCAAGCGAGACTCAAGTAGTTGCAAAAGGTTTTCACCAGTTGCACCACGCAAACGCGCTGCTTCTTTGTAGTAGTTACGGAATTGTTTCTCAAGAATGCCGTACATACGGCGAACTTTTTGTTTCTCACGAAGCTGAAGACCGTAATCAGAAAGACGACCGCGACGAGCACCGTGCACGCCAGGAACGTTTTCTACTTTACACTTCGATTCTAAAGCGCGTGAACCGCTTTTCAGTTGTAGATCGGTGCCTTCGCGACGAGACAACTTACAAGTAGGACCTATATAACGAGCCATGTGTCTGTCTCCTCAATTAAACGCGACGTTTCTTAGGCGGACGGCAACCGTTGTGCGGAATTGGCGTCACGTCTGTGATGTTATTGATGCGCAAGCCCAGCGCGTTTAGCGCACGAACTGCGGATTCACGACCAGGACCAGGGCCCTTGATCATTACGTCTACGTTCTTAAGACCGAACTCTTGCGCCGCAGTGCCGGCGCGTTCTGCAGCTACCTGAGCTGCAAATGGGGTACTTTTACGAGAACCGCGAAAACCAGAACCACCGGCAGTCGCCCAAGACAAAGCATTGCCTTGACGATCGGTGATAGTCACGATCGTGTTGTTAAAAGACGCGTGTACATGAGCAACACCGTCGACGACCGTCTTTTTGACTTTCTTCTTGGTATTGCGCGTTGCTGGCTTAGCCATATTGCACTTTTCCTATCTAATGCTCAGCTCACGACTATTCTAATCGAGAGCGAAACGCGTTAAAAATTACTTACGAATCGGCTTACGTGGGCCTTTTCGTGTACGAGCGTTCGTTTTGGTACGTTGACCACGAACTGGTAGGCTGCGGCGGTGACGGATACCACGGTTACAGCCAAGGTCCATCAAGCGTTTGATAGACATGCTGACTTCACGGCGGAGATCACCCTCTACAGTATACTTAGCAACTTCGCCACGTAGGCGGTCGAGTACTTCGTCGCTTAAAGAACCAATTTTAGCTGTTTCTTCGATACCTGCTGCTTGGCAGATTTCTTTTGAACGAGTGCGACCAATTCCGAAGATGTAAGTCAGAGAAATGACCGCATGTTTATTGTCAGGAATATTGACACCGGCTATACGGGCCATTCACTTTACTCCGTTGTTGTGGATGAATTAATTCATCACTTTGCTTACATGAGGGCGGCTGATTATGCCTATATCAGGAACAAAAATCAACCACCCTCCCATCATCGAGCAAAATGCGCGATTAGCCTTGACGTTGCTTGTGACGAGGCTCAGAGCAAATCACTCGAACTGAACCGTTACGACGAACGATTTTGCAGTTACGACAGATTTTTTTTACAGATGCACGTACTTTCATGTTCAACTCCAACCTATGCTTAACGCATTAGGCCATTTGGACCATAACCAGTCAGATTAGACTTTTTCATTAATGACTCATACTGATGACTCATCAAGTGACTTTGCACTTGCGACATGAAGTCCATTACTACAACGACCACGATTAACATCGATGTGCCGCCAAAGTAGAAAGGAACATTCCATGCCACGACAAAGAACTGAGGCATCAAAGACACTAGTGTGATGTATAACGCACCAAACAGGGTCAAACGAGTCATAACACCATCAATATATCGAGCTGTATGATCGCCTGGACGAATACCCGGCAAAAACGCACCGGATTTCTTTAAGTTATCTGCCACATCTTTAGGGTTGAACACCAGCGCTGTGTAAAAGAAGCAAAAGAAAACAATTGCTATCGCAAACAACAGCACATAGAGCGGTTGCCCAGGAGCTAGAGCCAAAGAGATGTTTTGCAACCATTCCATACCCTCTCCTTGGCCAAACCACTGACCGATAGAAGCAGGGAATAGAAGGATACTTGAGGCAAAAATGGGTGGAATAACGCCAGCCATGTTGACCTTAAGCGGCAAGTGACTCTTCTGTGCGGCAAACACCTTCTTGCCTTGTTGACGCTTGGCGTAATTAACGGTGATTCGACGCTGGCCACGCTCGATGAATACAACGAACGCGACTGTCGCAATCGCTAACACAGCAATCAACAAAAGCGCAAGAATATTAATATCGCCTTGGCGAGCCGATTCAAACGAACGACCAAGAGCAGAAGGTAGACCTGCTACGATGCCAGCAAAGATTAGGATGGAAATACCATTACCGATACCCTTCTCCGTTACTTGCTCACCCAGCCACATAAGGAACACTGTACCAGCAACCAAAGTCACAACGGCTACTGCGTAAAATTCCAAACCTGAGCTGAAGGAAATGCCTTGACTTGCCAAACCGACCGCCATTGAGGCCGATTGTACGAGCGCTAGCAAAACCGTTCCATAGCGAGTGTACTGGGTAATCTTACGACGACCAGCCTCACCCTCTTTCTTTAGTTGCTCTAGCTGCGGGCTCACCACGGTCAATAACTGCATAATGATCGAAGCAGAAATGTAAGGCAGAATACCGAGAGCGAGAATACTCATGCGCTCTAGAGCACCACCGGAGAATACGTTAAATAAACTCAGGATTGTGCCTTCATTTTGATCAAAAAGTGCTGACAAACGATCTGGGTTGATCCCCGGAACCGGAATGTGCGCACCGATACGATATACAATAATTGCCAAAAAAACGAAACGGATACGCGACCAAAGTTCAGTCAACCCGCTTTGCATCCCAGCTGGTAGTGAGCCACGCTTTGCCATTTATTCCTCGACTTTTCCGCCAGCTGCTTCAATAGCAGCACGAGCACCTTTGGTTACTTTAAGACCGCGCACTGTAACCGCTTTGTCGATGGCACCTGACAAAATCACACGTACAGTTTTGATCTTTTCACCAATGATGTCGGCGCCTTTAAGAGCAGCCAAATCTACAACTTCAGCATTAACTGCGGCTAGTTCATTCAAACGAACTTCAGCAACATACTTAGCCTGACGTGAAGTGAAGCCGAATTTTGGCAGACGGCGCTGCAATGGCATTTGACCGCCTTCAAAACCTGGCTTAACTGAGCCACCGGAACGAGACTTAAGACCTTTGTGGCCACGTCCGCCAGTTTTGCCCAAGCCGCTACCGATACCGCGGCCTACACGTTTAGGAGCATGCTTGCTACCTTCGCCAGGACGAATGGTATTTAGGAACATGTTATTCTCCTACCACTTTAACCATGTAATAAACTTTATTGATCATGCCACGAACAGAAGGAGTATCTTCAAGTTCACGACGTTGACCAATCTTTTTCAGACCCAAACCTAGTACAGTTTCACGGTGTTTTGGTAGACGACCGATCGGACTGCGGGTCAATTCAACTGTGATGGTTTTATTTGCCACGACACATTACCCCAAAATTTGATCGACAGACTTACCGCGTTTAGCCGCGATACGCTCAGGTGCACGCATGTCAGCCAAACCTTTAATTGTTGCGCGAACAACATTTACAGGGTTGGTTGAACCGTAGCACTTAGCTAGTACGTTGTGTACACCGGCAATTTCAAGCACCGCACGCATCGCACCACCTGCGATAACACCAGTACCTTGAGATGCTGGCTGCATGTAAACTTTAGAAGCACCGTGAGACGCTTTTACAGGGTACTGTAGCGTGTCGCCATCAAGAGCAACTGTTACCATGTTGCGACGAGCTTGCTCCATCGCTTTTTGGATTGCTTGTGGCACTTCGCGCGCTTTACCGCGACCGAAACCCACTTTACCGTTACCGTCGCCGACTACTGTCAGAGCAGTGAAAGAGAAGATGCGACCACCCTTTACTACTTTAGCAACGCGGTTTACTTGTACTAGCTTCTCTTGAAGGTCGCTAGTTTGTTGTTCATTAACTGCCATTTGCTACCCCTTAGAACTCTAGACCGGCTTCACGCGCTGCATCAGCCAACGCTTGCACACGACCGTGGTATTTAAAACCGGAACGATCAAATGCTACTGCAGTAACGCCTGCAGCTTTAGCTCGTTCAGCGATCAAAGCACCAACTTTCGCTGCCGCTTCTTTGTTACCTGTTGCTGCGGAACGTAGAGACGCATCAAGAGTAGAAGCGCTAGCTAGCACTTTGCTACCACATGGCGAAATTACTTGTGCATACATGTGACGTGGTGTGCGGTTAACACATAGGCGGTTAGCGCCTAAGTCACGAATATGCAAACGCGCACGACGGGCGCGACGAATTCGAGATTGTTTCTTTGTGTTCATTGACGCCTACCTACTACTTCTTCTTAGCTTCTTTACGACGAACAACTTCGTCAGCGTAGCGAATACCTTTACCTTTGTAAGGCTCTGGCGGACGGAAACCACGTACTTCTGCAGCTACCTGACCTAGCGCTTGCTTGTCGATACCACGAAGAACAACTTCTGTTTGAGAAGCACATTCAGCAGTGATGCCAGCAGGAAGCTCGTACTCAACTGGGTGAGAGAAGCCTAGTGATAGGTTTAACACGTTGCCTTTAACAGCAGCACGGTAACCAACACCTTGTAGCAATAGACGCTTTTCAAAACCTTGACTCACACCTACAACCATGTTGTTAACAAGGGCGCGAGTTGTACCAGCTAGGGCACGGCTTTGTTTTGCACCATCGCGTGGAGCAAAGGTAAGTACGTTTTCTTCTTTCTTAACTTCAACGCTTGTGTGTACGTTAAGTTCTAATGATCCTTTACCGCCTTTGATAGCGACAGATTGACCATTAAGAGCAACTTCTACACCACTAGGAAGCGTCACGGGACTTTTAGCAACTCGAGACATACTAACTCCTAGAATACTGTGCAGATTACTTCGCCGCCGATACCAGCAGCACGGGCAGCACGATCAGTCATCACACCTTTAGAAGTAGAGATGATAGCCACACCTAGACCAGCTTCTACTTTAGGAAGATCAGAAGAGGCTTTGTACTGACGCAAACTTGGGCGAGAAACGCGTTTGATTTCTTCGATTACAGGTTTACCTTCGAAGTACTTAAGTTCGATGGTTAGCGTAGGCTTAGTACCTTCTTGCACGCTGTAATCAGCAACGTAACCTTCTTCGCGAAGAACGTTAGCTACGGCTACCTTCATTTTAGAAGAAGGCATAGTTACAGATGTTTTTGCAGACATCTGTCCATTACGGATACGAGTGATCATATCCGCAAGTGTATCTTGCATACTCATTTAAGAGCTCCTAATTGAAAAACCATTGTGCAGCAAATAGAGCTCGCGCATAGTACACAGCAGCGGGCCAGATGTCCAGTTTTTGGACACCTCCCCACTGCAATGTATTATGATCGCGCTCTACTTGCTTACCAACTAGCTTTCTTCAAGCCTGGTACATCGCCACGCATCGCTGCTTCACGTAGTTTAATACGTGAAAGACCGAAACGACGGAATACGCCGTGTGGACGACCAGTAACCTGACAACGGTTACGCTGGCGAGAAGAAGATGAATCGCGTGGAAGCGCTTGCAATTTAAGCGTTGCTTCCCACTTTTCATCGTCCGATGCATTAACGTCGTTAATGATCGCTTTTAGAGCAGCACGCTTTTCAGCGTACTTAGCCACTAATTTAGTGCGCTTAGCTTCGCGTTGAATCATTGATACTTTAGCCATGATTCCTACCTCTTATTTCTTGAAAGGGAAACTAAAGGCGGCTAGCAAAGCACGACCTTCTTCGTCGGTACGAGCAGTAGTAGTAATGGTGATATCCATACCGCGAACGCGGTCTACTTTATCGTAATCGATCTCTGGGAAGATGATCTGCTCTTTAACACCCATGCTGTAGTTGCCACGACCATCGAAAGACTTCGGGTTTAAACCACGGAAGTCACGGATACGTGGAATAGCTACGTCAACCAAACGGTCGAAGAAGTCCCACATACGGTCGCCACGTAGAGTAACTTTACAACCGATCGGGTAACCGTCACGGATTTTAAAGCCCGCAACAGATTTGCGAGCTTTAGTTACTACCACTTTCTGGCCGCTAAGTGCTGTAAGATCGTTAACCGCATTTTCAAGAAGTTTCTTGTCTGCGATTGCTTCACCAACACCCATGTTTAGTGTGATTTTAGTGATTTTAGGCACTTCCATCACGTTTTTGTAACCGAACTGTTCAGTCAGTTTAGCTACTACTTGATCTTTATAAACTTGCTTAAGTCTCGCCATGGCTCAAATTCTCGCTCTTAGGCGTCGATCGCTTCACTGTTAGATTTGAAAACACGTACCTTAGTACCGTCTTCATTCACTTTAAAGCCGACGCGATCCGCTTTACCTGTAGCGCTGTTGTAGATCGCTACGTTAGAAACCTGGATAGGTGCTTCTTTTTCAACGATACCGCCAGTTGTACCCTTCATTGGGTTTGGCTTTTCATGCTTCTTGATCATATTGATACCAGAAACAATCACGCGGCTATCGTCTACTACTTTAACAACTTTGCCGCGTTTGCCTTTGTCTTTACCAGCAATTACTACGACTTCATCGTCACGTTTGATTTTACGCATTTTGTCCCCCTACCTCTTACAGCACTTCAGGCGCAAGAGAAACGATTTTCATGAACTGCTCTGTACGCAATTCACGTGTCACAGGGCCAAAGATACGTGTACCAATCGGCGCGCCTGAGTTGTTCAATAGAACCGCAGAGTTTACATCAAAGCGGATCACAGAACCATCTGGGCGACGAACACCTTTCTTAGTACGAACAACAACAGCGTTCAACACTTGGCCTTTCTTAACACGACCACGAGGGATCGCTTCTTTTACTGTGACCTTGATGATGTCACCGATAGCAGCATAACGACGATGTGAGCCACCCAGTACTTTAATACACTGAACGCGCTTTGCGCCGCTGTTATCTGCTACATCAAGCATAGATTCCGTTTGAATCATTACTGCTCTCCAAATTAATTAGATAACAAGTCCCACGAAGGAGCTGCTTATACAGCAGCTGCTTTCTCTACGATTTGCACCAACTTCCAAGTTTTAGTCTTGGAGTAAGGACGCGTTTCCACAACCTTAACGGTGTCGCCGATTTGGCACTCATTGTTTTCATCGTGGGCGTGTAATTTAGATGAACGACGAACAAACTTACCGTACAAAGGGTGTTTTTCCGTACGCTCAACTAGTACTACGATGGATTTATCCATCTTGTCGCTTACTACTTTGCCAGTAGCTGTGCGCGCATTTGTTTCTACACTTGCCATCTTAGTTACCTGCCTTATCATTTAGCACGGTTTTAACACGTGCGATATTGCGGCGAACTTGCGAGAGCAAATGAGTTTGCGCCAACTGGCCAGTGGCTTTCTGCATGCGCAGAGTAAATTGCTCACGTAGCAGTTCGATCAAGGTCTGCTGTAGCTCAGCTACAGACTTTTCTTGCAGTTCTTTTGCTTTCATCTACATCACCGTACGCGTTACGAAAGTTGTGGACAGAGGAAGCTTAGCTGCCGCTAGTGCGAATGCTTCGCGAGCTAGCTGTTCAGAAACGCCCTCAACTTCATAAAGCATCTTACCAGGTTGAATTTGAGCAACCCAGTATTCTACGCTACCTTTACCTTTACCCTGACGAACCTCTAGAGGCTTCTGAGTAATCGGCTTGTCTGGAAATACGCGAATCCAAATCTTACCGCCACGTTTAATGTGACGAGTCATAGCACGACGAGCAGCCTCGATCTGACGAGCAGTAATACGGCCACGCTCGGTCGCTTTAAGACCGAATTCACCAAAGCTTACTTGGTTACCGCGCAATGCCAAGCCACGGTTGCGGCCTTTTTGCATTTTACGGAACTTAGTACGTTTAGGCTGTAACATTGACTACCCCCTACTTAGACTTCTTCTTCTGTGCGCCTTTATCAGCACGCACTTGTTCAATACCGCCCAAGATTTCGCCTTTGAAGATCCACACTTTGACACCGATGATGCCGTAAGTTGTGCTTGCTTCATAAGTAGCGTAGTCAATGTCAGCGCGTAGAGTGTGTAGAGGCACACGACCTTCGCGGTACCACTCAGCACGTGCGATTTCAGCACCACCAAGACGACCACTTACCTGAACCTTGATACCTTTAGCGCCAGCACGCATAGCGTTCTGTACAGCACGCTTCATGGCACGACGGAACATTACACGACGCTCAAGCTGACCTGCGATGTTCTGTGCAACCAATTTAGCATCAAGCTCTGGCTTACGAATTTCTTCGATGTTGATGTGAACTGGCACGCCCATCATTGCTGATACAGCATTACGTAGTTTTTCAACATCTTCGCCTTTTTTACCAATCACGATGCCTGGACGGGCTGTGTGAATAGTAATACGAGCAGTTTGTGCAGGACGCTGAATCTCGATACGAGAAACAGAAGCCTGAACTAATTTGTCCTCAAGGTACTTACGAACCTGAAGATCGTTTAAAAGTAGCTTAGAGTAGTTTTGATTGTTCGCATACCAAGTAGAAGTATGGTCTTTAACTATCCCTAGGCGAATACCGGTTGGATGAACCTTCTGACCCATTGGGTTTCTCCTAATTAGTCAGCGACTTTAACTGTAATATGGCAACCGCGTTTGAAAATACGATCGGCACGGCCTTTAGCACGAGGGCTAATACGTTTCAGAGTCATTGCCTCATCAACGTAGATCGTAGAAACACGCAAGTCATCGATATCAGCACCTTCGTTGTGCTCAGCGTTAGCTACAGCAGACTCAAGTACTTTTTTGACAATTGCTGCCGCTCTTTTAGGACTGAACGCCAAAATGTCCAGTGCTTCGCTTACAGATTTGCCGCGGATTTGATCTGCTACCAAACGGGCCTTCTGCGCTGAGAGGCGAGCACCCTTCAATGAAGCGCTTACTTCACTCATGATTAATACCCCTTAATTACCGTTTGGCTTTCTTGTCCGCAGCGTGACCCTTGTAGGTACGGGTCGGAGCGAACTCACCCAATTTATGACCGACCATATCCTCAGTTACTAGAACTGGAACGTGTTGGCGACCATTATGGACAGCGATAGTCAACCCTACGAATTCAGGGAAGATTGTAGAACGGCGTGACCAAGTTTTAATTGGACGACGATCGTTTTTCTCTACCGCAGCCTCTACCTTTTTCAACAAATGAAGGTCGATGAAAGGACCTTTTTTCAGTGAACGTGGCACAGTCGTTTCCTCTTATTACTTAGTACGACGACGTACAATAAGTTTATCAGTACGCTTATTCTTGCGTGTTTTATGACCTTTAGTTGGTACACCCCAAGGTGTAACAGGGTGACGGCCACCAGAAGAACGACCTTCACCACCACCGTGTGGGTGGTCAACCGGGTTC
This sequence comes from Maribrevibacterium harenarium, assembly GCF_006385675.1. GTDB lineage: Bacteria > Pseudomonadota > Gammaproteobacteria > Pseudomonadales > Marinomonadaceae > Marinomonas > Marinomonas harenarium. Next base: position 37,596 of record NZ_VFRR01000021.1, read on the forward strand.
ATTGCAGCACCACGTACTGTAGGACGAACACCGCGCCAGCGAGTAGCACCAGCTTTACCTAGAACGCGTAGGCTGTGCTCGGAGTTAGAAACTTCACCAAGCGTTGCACGACATTCAGATAGAACTTTACGCATTTCACCAGAACGTAGACGTACGGTAACGTAACGACCTTCACGAGCAACCAACTGGGCAGAAGCACCAGCAGAACGGGCTACTTGAGCACCTTTACCTGGCTTAAGCTCGATACAGTGAACAACACTACCTACTGGGATGTTTTGTAGAGGTAGAGTATTACCTGCTTTGATTGGCGCATCTGCACCATTGGAAACTACTGAACCAGCTTCCATTCCTTTCGCTGCGATGATGTAGCGACGCTCACCATCAGCGTATTTAACCAACGCAATGTGTGCAGAACGGTTTGGATCATATTCCAAACGCTCAACTACTGCTGGGATACCATCTTTGTTGCGACGGAAATCTACCATGCGGTAGTGCTGCTTGTGTCCACCACCAACGTGACGTGTAGTAATACGTCCGTTGTTGTTACGGCCACCAGACTTGCTTTTCTTGTCTAGCAAAGGAGCGTAAGGCGCACCTTTGTGCAAGTCAGTGTTTACCACTTTTACATGGTGACGACGGCCTGCAGACGTTGGCTTACTTTTTACAACAGCCATTGACCTATCTCCCCTTATTCAGCGCCAAGAAAGTCGATTTCTTGACCTTCAGCTAAACGCACGTACGCCTTTTTGATGTCGTTACGTTTACCAAGGCCACGGATTGTGCGCTTCGTTTTACCTTTTTGGTTCAACGTGCGAACAGACTCAACTTTAACTTCGAAAAGCGCTTCGATTGCTTTTTTAATCTCTGGCTTAGTCGCGTCTTTTGTTACGCGAAACACGTACTGACCATTGCCTTCGGCAACGATAGTCGCTTTCTCAGAGATGTGTGGACCCAACAAAACTTTATAAATACGTTCGCCGATCATGCTAGTGCCTCCTCAACTTGTTTCAGAGCACCAACTGTCACCACAACTTTGTCGTAAGCAATCAAGCTAACAGGGTCAACAGACGCCGCATCAACTACGCCAACATTAGGAATATTGCGTGCAGCTAAGAATAGATTCGCATCTAATTCACCCGCAACAACCAACGCGTTGTCTAGGTTTAATTCTGCTAGTTTAGCTTTGAAAAGCTTAGTCTTAGGAGCTTCAACTTTAAGCTCTTCGACTACAACAAGACGGTCTTGGCGAGCAAGCTCAGACCAGATGGTGCGCATTGCTGCACGATACATCTTCTTGTTTACTTTCTGAGAGTGATCTTGTGGTTTAGCAGCGAAAGTTACGCCACCAGAACGCCATAGCGGGCTACGGATAGTGCCGGCACGTGCGCGGCCAGAACCCTTTTGACGCCATGGTTTTTTACCACCACCAGCCACTTCAGAGCGAGTTTTCTGAGCACGTGTACCTTGACGAGCACCAGCCAAGTAAGCAGTTACTACTTGGTGAACCAGCGCTTCGTTGTACTCACGCGCAAAGGTCACGTCAGAAACTTCTACGGTTCCTTCAGCACCTGTAAGATTCAAGTTCATTGTCTACCCCTCTTAGCGAGCTTTTACTGCTGGTTTAACGATTACGTCACCATTTACAGCGCCAGGTACCGCACCTTTTACAAGGATTAGGTTACGCTCTGCATCAACGCGAACAACTTCTAGAGATTGCGTTGTTACTTGAGCAGCGCCCATGTGACCAGCCATCTTTTTGCCTTTCCAAACACGACCAGGTGTTTGACATTGACCGATGGAACCAGGAGCACGGTGAGACAATGAGTTACCGTGTGTTGCATCTTGCGTACGGAAGTTGTGACGCTTAACGCCACCTTGGAAGCCTTTACCTTTTGATTGACCAACAACGTCAACCTTTGCAATAGACTCGAAATCCGCAACTGTTAGCTCGTCGCCAACATTGATTTCTTTTTCGTCACCTGAAAGGCGGAACTCCCACAAACCACGACCAGCTTCAACATTCGCTTTAGCGTAGTGACCCGCTGCAGCTTTGTTAACGCGGCTAGCACGGCGAGCACCAACAGTTACTTGAACAGCTGAGTAGCCGTCAGTTTCTGCAGTTTTCACTTGTGTTACGCGGTTCGGTTCTACCTCGATAACGGTTACTGGCACGGAAACACCGTCTTCGTTAAAGATACGTGTCATTCCGGCTTTACGTCCGACTAATTGAATAGCCATTTTTTACCTCAATTGCCAGTTGTGTACGGGGCTATCACCCGCTACGGCTGACCATTCCAGATCATTCCACTAATGTGCTTAGCCCAACAGACACCTGCTGGTTATCGCACCCCTAAAACTTTAGGCTTAGCCTAAAGAAATTTGAACTTCCACGCCTGCCGCAAGATCTAGCTTCATCAGTGCGTCTACAGTTTTTTCAGTAGGCTCAACGATATCTAGAACACGTTTGTGTGTACGAATTTCATATTGATCACGCGCATCTTTGTTTACGTGAGGAGAAATCAATACAGTGTAACGTTCTTTGCGAGTAGGAAGCGGAATTGGACCACGTACTTGAGCGCCTGTGCGCTTAGCAGTGTCCACAATCTCTTGCGTTGAAGCATCAATCAGGCGGTGATCGAACGCTTTCAAACGAATACGGATTTTTTGGCTTTGCATTTCCAACTCCAAATACTATGTTCGATGATTTAACTGTACAAATTTAAACCACCATCCTTTTTTAAGGACGGCGAATGTTAGCCCCTGACAAATTGGTTGTCAAGTAACCAATAAAAAAAGGGCCACCCAAATTGGGCAACCCTTTTTAAAGATCAACTAATAGTATTTAAACTATTAATTATTTGATGATCTTAGCAACAACACCAGCACCTACTGTACGACCACCTTCACGGATCGCAAAACGTAGACCTTCGTCCATAGCGATTGGGTGAATTAGGGATACAGTCATCTGTACGTTGTCACCAGGCATAACCATCTCTACGCCTTCTGGAAGCTCACAAGCACCAGTTACGTCAGTAGTACGGAAGTAGAACTGTGGACGGTAGCCTTTGAAGAATGGAGTGTGACGACCACCTTCATCTTTAGACAGAACGTATACTTCAGATACGAAGTCAGTGTGAGGAGTGATAGAACCTGGTTTAGCCAATACCTGACCACGCTCAACGTCATCACGCTTAGTACCACGTAGTAGAGCACCGATGTTCTCGCCTGCACGACCTTCGTCTAGAAGCTTACGGAACATTTCAACACCAGTACAAGTAGTTGTTTGAGTTTCACGAATACCAACGATCTCAACAGTTTCACCTACTTTAACGATACCACGCTCAACACGACCAGTTACTACAGTACCACGACCTTGGATAGAGAATACGTCCTCGATAGGCATGATGAATGCACCGTCGATAGCACGCTCTGGCTCAGGAATGTAAGTGTCTAGAGTCTCTACAAGTTTACGTACTGCAGTAGTACCCATCTCGTTGTCGTCTTCACCGTTCAATGCCATTAGAGCAGAACCTGGGATGATTGGAGTGTCATCACCTGGGAAGTCGTACTCAGAAAGAAGGTCACGTAGCTCCATCTCTACTAGCTCTAGCATTTCTGCGTATTCTTCAGTGTCAGCACCGCCACAGTCTTCAGCTAGAAGATCTGCTTTGTTAAGGAATACAACGATGTAAGGTACACCTACCTGACGAGAAAGAAGGATGTGCTCACGAGTTTGTGGCATTGGGCCGTCAGTCGCACCACATACTAGGATAGCGCCGTCCATTTGAGCAGCACCAGTGATCATGTTCTTAACATAGTCAGCGTGCCCTGGGCAGTCTACGTGCGCGTAGTGACGATCAGTAGAATCGTACTCTACGTGAGAAGTAGAGATTGTGATACCACGCTCACGCTCTTCTGGAGCATTGTCGATACCGTCGAATGCAACAGCTTTACCACCGAATACTTCTGCACAAACGCGAGTTAGTGCTGCGGTTAGAGTAGTTTTACCGTGGTCAACGTGACCGATTGTACCAACGTTAACGTGTGGTTTACTACGTTCGAACTTTTCTTTTGCCATGATACATACACCTTATGATTAGTAAGTATGATGAATAAATTTAATATTTTGTGATCGCGTCTGCCACACTAGCTGGCGCTTCAGCGTACTTTAGAAATTCCATTGCATAACTTGCACGCCCTTGCGACAAACTACGCACATCAGTTGCATACCCAAACATTTCACCAAGCGGCACTTCTGCACGGATAATTTTTCCTGACGGGGAATCTTCCATTCCCTGAACAAGACCACGACGACGATTCAGGTCACCCATCACGTCACCCATGTACTCTTCAGGTGTCACAACTTCTACCTTCATTATGGGCTCGAGAACGCAAGGGTCCGCGTCTACGGCACCTTTCTTCAAGCCCTGAGAAGCTGCAATTTTAAAGGCCATTTCGTTGGAGTCAACATCGTGATAAGAACCATCGAATAACACGACTTTAAGACCGAGCAACGGATAACCAGCAATAACGCCGTTTTTCATTTGCTCGCGAAGACCTTTTTCAACCGCAGGGATGTATTCTTTAGGAATTACACCACCAACAATTTCGTTTACAAACTCCAATCCTTCAGAGTCCGTTGGCACAAGCTTCATCACCACATGACCGTATTGACCACGACCACCGAACTGACGTACAAACTTGTGATTGACTTCGACTTCTTTACGAATTTTCTCGCGGTAGGATACCTGTGGCTGCCCGATATTCGCATCGACTTTAAATTCCCGCTTCATACGGTCAACGATGATATCTAAGTGCAGCTCCCCCATACCTGAGATAATGGTTTGGCCAGTCTCTTCGTGCGTCTCCACACGGAAAGATGGATCCTCTTGAGCAAGCTTACCCAGAGCGGTAGACATTTTCTCCTGATCGGCCTGAGACTTTGGTTCAACAGCGACAGAAATAACCGGCTCCGGAAATTCCATACGCTCTAGCACCACTGTCTTACCTTGATCGCATAAAGTATCGCCCGTGGTAACATCTTTCATACCTATTAAGGCAGCGATATCCCCAGCGCGAACTTCTTTTATCTCATCGCGATTGTTGGCATGCATTTGCACCATACGACCGACACGCTCTTTTTTACCTTTAACAGAGTTATATACAGCGTCCCCTGACTGCAAGACACCGGAGTAAACTCGAATAAAGGTTAACGTACCGACAAATGGGTCAGTGGCGATTTTGAATGCTAATGCAGCGAAAGGAGCATCATCATCGGCTTCTCGAGTGACATGTGTCTCGCCATCCTCTAGCGTACCTTCAATTGCTTTAACTTCGAGAGGCGATGGCATGTAGTCGACTACAGCATCAAGAACGGCTTGTACACCTTTATTCTTGAAGGCCGAACCACAGGTCACGAGCACCACTTCGTTCGCCAAAGTACGAGTACGCAAACCGAGTTTGATTTCCTCAACAGACAATTCACCCCCTTCGAGGTATTTGTCCATTAATTCATCATTGGCTTCAGCAGCTGCCTCAACCATTTTCTCACGCCATTCTTCAGCAACGTCCTGAAGATCCGCAGGAATGTCTTCCAACCTGTAGGTCATACCTTGATCTTCTTCATTCCACATAATGGACTTCATAAGAAGGAGATCAACTACACCGGTAAAGCTATCTTCCGTACCAATATTGATTTGTATCGGTACTGGGTTAGCACCCAAGCGAGTTTCTAGCTGACGCACTACGCTAAAGAAGTCAGCACCGGCACGGTCCATCTTGTTGACAAAGACCATGCGCGGCACTTCATATTTATTGGCTTGACGCCATACCGTTTCTGTCTGAGGCTGGACACCAGAAGAACCACATAGCACCACAACAGCACCATCTAACACTCGCAAAGAACGCTCAACTTCAATGGTAAAGTCGACGTGCCCTGGGGTATCAATGATGTTTACCCGGTGCTGTTCAAACTGCTGATTCATCCCACTCCAGAAACAAGTGGTCGCAGCTGAAGTGATGGTAATACCACGTTCCTGCTCCTGTTCCATCCAGTCCATGGTAGCTGCGCCATCATGAACTTCACCGATCTTATGAGACATACCGGTATAAAACAGAATACGTTCCGTTGTTGTGGTTTTGCCAGCATCAACGTGTGCACAAATACCGATATTACGGTAGCGGTTGATGGGGGTCTTACGTGCCACTTTAGCCTCGCAAATAAATTAGAAACGGTAGTGAGAGAACGCTTTGTTCGCTTCAGCCATACGGTGAACGTCTTCACGCTTCTTAACTGCAGAACCTTTGTTCTCAGAAGCATCAAGAATTTCGCCAGCTAGACGTAGCGCCATTGATTTCTCACCACGCTTACGCGCAGCTTCTACCAACCAACGCATAGACAATGCAGAGCGACGAGCTGGACGAACTTCAACTGGAACTTGGTAAGTAGCACCACCAACACGGCGAGACTTAACCTCAACCATTGGCTGGATAGACTCTAGTGCTTTCTCGAAGATCGCCATTGGATCTTCAGACTTAGTGCGTTCTGCAACAGTATCAAGTGCGTTGTATACGATGCTTTCTGCTACAGATTTCTTGCCGCTAACCATCACATGGTTGATGAATTTGGCGAGAAGTTGACTTCCGTGCTTAGGATCTGGAAGTACTTCACGCTTAGCGACGACGCGTCTTCTAGGCATGTTTATATCCTCTTCAGGTGAGTCCGAGACAATAAATTGCTCAGCCTTACTCTATTAAATAAAATTTTTATTGCTAAACGATGAAAGTAAGAAAAGATCTTACTTAGGACGTTTAGTACCGTATTTAGAACGGCCTTGCTTACGATTTTGTACGCCGGAAGTATCCAAGCTACCACGAACTGTGTGATAACGAACACCTGGAAGGTCTTTTACACGACCGCCACGGATAAGCACAACGCTGTGCTCCTGTAGGTTGTGACCTTCACCACCAATGTAGGAAGTTACTTCATAGCCGTTGGTCAAGCGAACACGACATACTTTACGCAAAGCCGAGTTAGGCTTTTTAGGCGTAGTTGTGTATACACGTGTGCAGACACCGCGGCGTTGCGGACAACTTTGTAACGCAGGAACGTCACTTTTTGCCACTTTACGTTTACGTGGTTTACGAACCAACTGGTTAACGGTTGCCATTAAACAAGCTCCACATCCAATTCTTATGGCGGAAATCGCCAAAATTAAGGAGGCGCAAGTGTAATTTGCGCCTATAAAACAGTCAATAGGGAGGCGACCAAAAAATCACCTCCCTACACGTTAGCTGCAAAGTTTAGTCTTTTAGTGCGGCACTCAATGCTTCTTCAACATCGGATGCACTTACTGTGGACACGCCTTCTTTAGCTGCATGCGCAAGCTCTTTCTTCTTCTTGCGCTCGTTGTGGTATGCCAAACCTGTACCCGCAGGAATCAAGCGACCTACTACAACGTTTTCTTTCAGACCACGTAGATGGTCTTTCTTACCAGTCACCGCACCTTCAGTTAGTACGCGAGTGGTTTCTTGGAACGAAGCCGCAGAAATAAACGACTCGGTTGCCAAAGAGGCTTTCGTGATACCAAGCAATACACGCTCATACTTAGCAGGGAATTTACCTTCGGCAAGCGCCGCTTCATTCGCTTCAAGTAACTGAGTGAACTCAACTTGGTCACCTTGAATCAGGTTAGTATCACCTGGCTCAACTACATCAACCTTACGCAGCATCTGACGCACGATTACTTCAATGTGCTTGTCGTTGATTACTACGCCCTGGAGACGGTAAACCTCTTGAATCTCATTAGTGATGTAATCCGCCAATGCAGCCACACCCTGAAGACGCAAAATGTCATGTGGGTTTAGCGGGCCGTCGGCAATAATTTCACCACGCTCAACTTCTTCACCATCGAAGATGTTGATTTGACGCCATTTCGGAATCAGCGTTTCGATAGGCTCTCCACCATCTTGTGGTGTGATCACCAAACGAATCTTACCTTTGGTCTCTTTACCGAAACTAACTACACCCGTCGCTTCTGCCATAACAGCAGGATCTTTCGGACGACGCGCTTCGAACAAGTCAGCAACACGTGGCAAACCACCGGTGATGTCCTTGTTACCTTGCGATTCTTGTGGAATACGCGCAAGTACCTCACCCTGTTTCACAGTAGAACCGTGATCCAAGCTCAACAAAGCCTTTTCTGGCAACATGTATTGAACCGGCATATCAGTGCCAGGAATCAATACAGGATTACCCGCTTCGTCTACAACCGAGATCATAGGACGAATGTCTTTACCAGACGATGGACGGTCACGTAGTTCAAGTACTTCGATGGTCGTCAAACCAGTAAACTCGTCCGATTGACGACGAATCGTCACACCTTCATCCATACCAGAGAACTCAAGAATACCATTGGTCTCAGATACGATTGGGTGAGTGTGAGGGTCCCAGTTAGCAACGACTTGACCAGCGGTCACTTCATCACCTTCTTTAACGCTCAATACGGCACCGTAAGGTAGTTTATAACGCTCTTTCTCGCGACCTGCTTCATCTGCTACCGCAAGTTCAGAAGAACGAGAAGCCACTACCAACTGACCAGAAGCACGCTCGATGCTCTTCATCTTGTGGAAGCGAATAGTACCCGCACTCTTAACTTGTACGCTGTCTACTGCAGAAGCTCGTGACGCTGCACCACCGATGTGGAAGGTACGCATGGTTAGCTGTGTACCCGGTTCACCGATAGACTGCGCTGCTACAACACCGATGGATTCACCAATGTTAACCAAATGACCACGTGCTAGATCGCGACCGTAACACTTACCACACACACCGTGTTTCGTGTCACAAGTGATAACCGAGCGCACCACCATTTCGTCCACACCCGCTGCTTCGATCAGACGCACAGTGTGCTCGTCAATCAAAGTACCAGCTTCGACAATTAGCTCGCCCTTGTTGTTCATCAGATCTTGTGCCACCACTCGACCTAGTACACGCTGACCTAGTGGCACGACAACGTCACCGCCTTCAATCAATGCACTTACAACAAGGCCATTAGTAGAGCCACAATCAACTTCTGTGATCACCAAGTCCTGTGCAACGTCAACTAGACGACGGGTCAAGTAACCAGAGTTCGCTGTCTTCAAGGCTGTATCCGCTAGACCCTTACGCGCACCGTGAGTAGAAGTAAAGTACTGTAGTACCGATAGACCTTCACGGAAGTTCGCAGTGATCGGTGTCTCGATGATGGAACCATCAGGTTTCGCCATCAGACCACGCATACCACCTAGCTGACGCATCTGAGCAACACTACCCCGTGCTCCAGAGTCAGCCATCATATAAACGGAGTTGAAAGATTGCTGCTCAACTTCATTACCGTTTTTGTCGATGACCGTTTCTTTCGCCAAGTTTTTCATCATGGCTTCAGTTACTGTCTCGTTAGTACGAGACCACAAGTCGATTACCTTGTTGTATTTCTCGCCTTGAGTTACAAGACCATCAGCGAACTGGTACTCGATCTCTTTTACTTCTTCTTCGGCTTTCGCAATGATAGCCGCTTTCTCTGGCGGAATTACGAAGTCATCCACACCAACAGAAGAACCAGAAGCTGTAGCGTACTGGAAGCCGGTATACATCAATTGGTCAGCGAAGATACAAGTCTCTTTAAGACCAACCTTACGGTAACACTCGTTGATCAAGTTAGAGATTGCCTTTTTCTTCATCGGCTGGTCAACAACCGAGAATGGAAGGCCATCAGGCACGATATCAAATAGCAATGCACGGCCAACTGTAGTGTCAGCTATGAAAGTAGAAGGTACTTTTTCGCCATCTATAGTGGTATCCACTTGACTGATACGCACTTTAATACGGGCGTGTAAGTCAACTTGCTTAGCACCGTAAGCGCGATGTACTTCTTTGATATCAGCAAAGGCCATGCCCTCGCCTTTCGCGTTAATCTTTTCACGGGTCATGTAGTACAGACCCAATACCACGTCCTGAGAAGGAACGATGATAGGCTCACCGTTAGCAGGTGACAGGATGTTGTTGGTAGACATCATCAACGCACGAGCTTCAAGCTGAGCTTCGATTGTCAATGGTACGTGTACCGCCATCTGGTCACCGTCGAAGTCGGCGTTGTAAGCCGCACACACCAATGGGTGCAACTGAATTGCTTTACCTTCGATTAGCATCGGTTCAAACGCTTGGATACCCAAACGGTGAAGCGTCGGTGCACGGTTTAGCATTACTGGATGTTCGCGGATAACTTCATCAAGAATATCCCAAACCTCTGGTGTTTCACGCTCAACCATTTTCTTCGCAGCTTTGATGGTTGTGGCCATGCCACGAAGTTCTAGCTTAGAGAAGATGAATGGCTTGAATAGTTCAAGAGCCATTTTCTTCGGCAGACCACACTGGTGCAAACGTAGAGAAGGACCTACTGTGATTACAGAACGGCCAGAGTAGTCTACACGTTTACCCAAAAGGTTCTGACGGAAACGACCTTGTTTACCTTTGATCATATCTGCCAAAGATTTAAGAGGACGCTTGTTAGAGCCTGTGATCGCACGACCGCGACGACCGTTATCTAGTAGCGCATCAACAGACTCTTGCAACATACGCTTTTCGTTACGTACGATGATGTCTGGAGCAGCTAGCTCTAGAAGACGTTTTAGACGGTTGTTACGGTTGATTACGCGACGGTAAAGATCGTTCAAATCGGACGTTGCAAAACGACCACCTTCTAGTGGAACTAGAGGACGAAGATCGGGTGGCAATACCGGCAGAACATCTAGCACCATCCACTCTGGGTTATTGCCAGAATGATGGAATGCTTCAATCAACTTAAGACGCTTAGAAAGCTTTTTGATACGTGTTTCAGAGTTGGTAGAGTTTAACTCTTCACGCATACGGTTGATTTCTTCCGGCATATCCAAGTCGCGTAGCAACATTTGGATTGCTTCTGCACCCATACGGGCATCAAACTCATCACCGAACTCTTCTAACGCTTCGAAGTATTGCTCATCGTTTAGAAGTTGGCCTTTCTCCAAGGTAGTCATACCTGGATCGATAACGATGAAAGATTCGAAGTAAAGCACGCGCTCGATATCACGTAGGGTCATATCTAAGATAAGACCGATACGGGATGGTAGCGATTTTAGGAACCAAATATGAGCAACCGGAGAGGCTAGCTCAATGTGACCCATACGCTCGCGACGCACTTTAGATAGTGCAACTTCAACGCCACACTTCTCACAAATAACACCACGGTGTTTTAGGCGCTTGTACTTTCCACACAAACACTCATAGTCCTTGATAGGACCAAAGATTTTGGCACAGAACAATCCGTCACGTTCTGGCTTGAACGTACGATAGTTGATGGTCTCAGGTTTTTTGACTTCGCCGTACGACCATGAACGAATCATATCTGGCGATGCCAAGCCGATACGAATGGAATCGAACTCGTCAGATTGTCCCTGTGATTTTAGAAGACCTAATAAGTCTTTCATGTATATTCGCCCCGCTTAAAAGGCCGGGGAGCCGTACTCCCCAGCAGGTCAAATGTGATTCGATTACTCGTTTTCCAACTCAATATCGATACCAAGAGAACGAATCTCTTTCACCAATACGTTGAAGGACTCAGGCATACCAGGTTCCATGCGGTGGTCGCCATCTACGATGTTTTTGTACATCTTAGTACGACCGTTCACATCATCGGATTTCACTGTCAACATTTCCTGTAGCGTGTATGCTGCACCGTATGCTTCTAGTGCCCACACCTCCATCTCACCGAAACGCTGACCACCGAATTGTGCTTTACCACCCAACGGCTGCTGAGTAACCAAGCTGTAAGAGCCAGTAGAACGGGCGTGCATCTTGTCGTCAACCAAGTGGTTCAACTTAAGCATGTACATGTAACCTACCGTTACTGGGCGCTCAAAGGCTTCACCAGTACGACCGTTAAACAACGTGATTTGGCCACTTTCACTGTAACCAGCTAAACGTAGCATACGTTTGATTTCAGACTCTTTAGCGCCGTCAAATGCACCAGAAGCCATTGGCACACCTTTCACAAGGTTTGATGCCAACACTAGAATCTCTTCATCAGAGAAGCTATCTAGATCTTCACTACGAGCTGGACGCAAATCACCCTCATAACCGTTGTAGATCTCAGCAAGGAAAGCGCGCAACTCTTTAACAGTTTCCGCTTTCTCACGCTCTACTTTGAGCATTTCGTCGATTTTACGACCTAAGCCTTTCGCTGCCGCACCTAAGTGAGTCTCTAGTACCTGACCCACGTTCATACGCGAAGGTACACCTAGAGGGTTAAGCACGATATCAACTGGGTCACCGTTTTCGTCATATGGCATATCTTCAACAGGCATGATCTTAGAGATTACACCCTTGTTACCGTGACGACCTGCCATCTTATCACCAGGCTGGATACGGCGTTTAACCGCTACATAAACTTTAACGATCTTCAACACACCAGGAGCCAAGTCATCGCCTGTTTGTAGTTTACGTTTCTTATCTTCGAACTTAGCATCTAGCTCTTTACGGCGCTCAATCAAAGCGGCTTGCGCTTTTTCAAGCTGCTCGCTTGCTTCTTCATTGGCAACACGAATCTTGAACCATTCAGGGTGATCCAAGTTAGCAAGATATTCTTCAGTGATCACAGCATTGCGAGCAAGCCCCGGACCACTCTCAGCTTGCTGACCAACTAAGGCTTCAGCCAAACGCTCGAAGGTTGCTTTTTCAACGATACGGAACTCTTCATTCAAGTCCTTACGAACTTGATCAAGTTGCGACTTCTCAATTGATTTCGCACGCTCGTCTTTTTCGATGCCGTCACGAGTAAATACTTGAACGTCGATAACAGTACCGCGAGTACCCGTTTTAACTCGAAGAGAAGTATCTTTAACGTCAGACGCTTTCTCACCGAAGATAGCACGTAGCAATTTCTCTTCTGGAGTAAGTTGCGTTTCACCTTTAGGTGTTACTTTACCAACCAGAATATCGCCCGGCTCGACTTCAGCTCCGATGTATACCACACCCGCATTATCAAGTTTTGAAAGAGCACCTTCACCAACGTTTGGAATGTCGGCAGTGATCTCTTCAGGCCCAAGCTTGGTATCACGAGCCACACAAGTAAGTTCTTGAATGTGGATAGACGTGAAACGATCTTCCTCTACAACACGCTCAGACACTAGGATCGAGTCTTCGAAGTTGAAGCCGTTCCAAGGCATAAAGGCGATACGCATGTTTTGACCAAGAGCCAATTCACCCATGTCAACGGAAGGACCGTCAGCCATGATGTCACCAGCAGCGACTTGCTCACCCTTCATTACCAATGTACGTTGGTTAATGCAGGTGTTTTGGTTAGAACGAACGTATTTGGTCAAGTTGTAGATATCTACACCCGCTTCACCAGCGACGGTTTCTTCTGAGTTCACACGAACGACGATACGGCTCGCATCAACAGACTCAATCACACCACCACGACGGGCAACGATACAAACACCTGAGTCTTTGGCGACGTTTTTCTCCATACCAGTACCAACTACTGGCTTCTCAGCAATCAGTGTAGGTACAGCCTGACGTTGCATGTTCGAACCCATCAAGGCGCGGTTAGCATCGTCGTGTTCTAGGAATGGAATCAAAGAAGCCGCAACCGAAACAACCTGACGTGGAGATACGTCCATTAGGTTTACTTTTTCTTTTGGAATCAGTGTGGTTTCGTGCATGTGACGCACCTGAACCAACTCATCAACCAAACGACCTTCTTCATCTACGTTCGCGGAAGCTTGTGCGATAACGTATTTCGCTTCGTCGATTGCAGAAACGTAAACCGTTTCATCAGTCATCTTGCCGTCAACAATCTTACGGTAAGGCGTCTCCAAGAAACCGTAGCTATTGGTACGAGCGTAAGTTGACAAGGAGTTGATCAAACCGATGTTTGGACCTTCCGGTGTTTCGATCGGACATACACGGCCGTAGTGAGTAGCGTGAACGTCTCGAACCTCAAAGCCTGCGCGTTCACGCGTTAGACCGCCGGGGCCTAATGCAGAAACACGACGCTTGTGAGTTACTTCTGAAAGCGGGTTGTTTTGGTCCATGAACTGAGACAACTGGCTAGAACCGAAGAACTCCTTGATAGCAGCAGCCACTGGCTTAGCATTCAATAGGTCTTGCGGCATTAGGCCATCCGCCTCTGCCATAGACAGACGCTCTTTAACAGCACGTTCAACACGAACCAAGCCAACGCGGAATTGGTTTTCTGCCATTTCGCCGACAGAACGTACACGACGGTTACCCAAGTGGTCGATGTCGTCCACCATGCCATTACCGTTACGGATATCTAGCAAGGTTTTCAACACATCAATAATATCGTCGTTATCCAACACGCCTGAACCGGTATCTTCTTCACGGCCTAGACGACGGTTGAACTTCATACGACCAACAGCAGACAAGTCGTAGCGATCTTCAGAGAAGAACAAGCTCTGGAACAGTGCCTCAGCAGACTCTTTGGTTGGTGGCTCGCCAGGGCGCATCATACGGTAGATTTCAACCAACGCTTCTAATGGATTGTTAGTTGGATCGATACGTAAGGTATCTGAAATAAATGGGCCATGATCTAGATCGTTGGTATAAAGAACATCCAACTCTGTGATGCCAGCAGCAACCAAGGCTTCAAGTAAATCAACAGATAGCTCTGTGTTCGCTTCAGCGATTAGCTCGCCCGTAGCAGGGTGAACTAGGTTTTTAGCAGTAACCTTTCCGAGCACATATTCTAATGGCACAGTAAGACGGGATAAGCCAGCCTTTTCCATTTGACGAATATGTTTCGCCGTAATACGACGGGTTTCTTCGACAATGATTTCACCATTTTCATCAGTGATATCGAATAATGCTGTCTCACCACGCAAACGGCTGGCGATCAGCTCCATTTCAAAGCCATCACGACTTAGGTAGAAACGGGTAGTGTCAAAGAAAGTTTCAAGAATTTGTTCGGTGTCGAAACCTAAGGCACGCAGTAGGATAGTGACCGGCAATTTACGACGACGGTCGATACGAACAAACACGCAATCTTTTGGATCAAACTCGAAGTCCAACCAAGAACCACGATAAGGAATAACGCGAGCAGAGTGTAGTAACTTACCAGAAGAATGTGTCTTACCACGGTCGTGGTCAAAGAACACACCTGGTGAACGGTGCAGCTGAGAAACGATTACACGCTCAGTACCGTTGATAACAAACGTACCGTTCTCCGTCATGAGCGGGATTTCGCCCATGTAAACTTCTTGCTCTCGAATGTCTTTGATCGCCTTATTCGCTGAGTCTTTATCGTAGATGATAAGACGTACACGAACACGTAAAGGAGCCGCGTAAGTCACACCACGCAACTGACACTCTTTTACATCAAATACAGGCTTGCCTAAACGGTAATCGACGTATTCTAGCGCCGCATTTCCGGAGAAGCTGACCATAGGAAAGACAGATTTAAAGGCCCCATGAAGACCAATTTCCTCACGTTCCGCAGGAGTTTTACCTTCCTGCAGGAAACTTAGGTAGGATTCAAGCTGAATTGCCAGCAAGTATGGCACATCCAAAACGGGCGGCAGTTTACCGAAATCCTTACGGATACGTTTTTTCTCAGTGTATGAGTAAGCCATCAGCATTCCCCAGCTTGTGCACATTGACGCAAAAGGCCTTTTGTTAAGGCCTTACCAACAGGGCAAAGAACCAACTTCTTTACCCCTTGAAAATCTCAATTTTATGTGGGTTTCACAAACCCAAAAAGGCCGGTGGTATAGAACCACCAGCCGATCCGACTAGATGTCGAACTTTTGGAAAACAAGCAACATTCAAATTACTTGATTTCGACCTTAGCACCAGCTTCTTCAAGCTCTTTCTTAAGTGCTTCAGCTTCTTCTTTAGAAACGCCTTCTTTAACAGTTGATGGAGCGCCGTCAACCACTGCCTTAGCTTCTTTAAGACCTAGGCCAGTCGCACCACGTACTGCTTTGATTACGTTAACTTTCTTATCACCAGCTTCAGCAAGAATTACGTCGAATTCAGTTTGCTCTTCAGCAGCTGCACCAGCGTCGCCACCAGCAACAGCAACAGCAGCAACAGCAGCAGTTACGCCGAATTTTTCTTCCATAGCAGAGATTAGTTCAACAACGTCCATTACAGACATTTCTGCTACTGCATTGATGATATCTTCTTTAGTTAGAGCCATGACTCAGATTCCTAGCATTATCAATTAATTGCCTTGCGGCAATAAAAACAAAATAGTATTTCAAGTAAACAGTTAAGTAAGCAAAACTTACGCTGCTTCTTGCTCTTTCTGATCGCGAATAGCGGCAAGAGTACGCACAAGCTTGCTTGTTGCACCTTGAATCACGCTCATCAATTTCGCGATAGCTTCGTCGTATGTTGGCAATGTTGCCAAACGATCAATGTCGCCAGCTGGGATCAACTCACCGTTGAACGCCAATGCTTTAACTTCGAATTTGTCGTTCTCTTTCGCAAAAGTTTTCAACAAACGAGCTGCCGCACCTGGGTGCTCGTTGGAGAATGCGATAAGAGTAGGACCTACGAAGCTATCTTTTAAGCATTCGAAGTCAGTGCCTTCTACAGCGCGGCGAGCTAGTGTGTTACGTACTACACGTACATATACACCAGCTTCACGAGCTTGTTTGCGAAGCGCTGTCATATCAGTCACGGTTACACCGCGAGAGTCAGCAACTACAGCAGACAAAGCGCCTTTGGCAGCTTCGCTAACTTCGGCGACAATGGCTTTTTTGTCTTCTAGACCTAATGCCACTGGTTTTCTCCTGGATTAGCAGGGATAAATCCCTAAATTTACCAACTCTCCGAAAATTCGGAGTACTCACTGGTGAGTTGGATCCAGTTATATCTGAATCGGGCCACACCATCTGCGCAGGACAAATGTTTCGCAACATTTGATTAAGACAGGCTCCTGCGGTCTTTGACGGCCTATTCATGCAACGCATGAACAGACCCTCAAGCTCTGACTTAGAAGCTTAACGCGCCTAAATCAATTTGTAGACCAGGTCCCATTGTAGAGGACAAAGTCACTTTCTTCATGTAGACACCTTTAGAAGAAGCAGGCTTAGCACGACGTAGGTCGGCAAGTAATGCTTCAAGGTTGCCTTTGATAGCATCAGCAGCGAAGTCGATAGAACCTACGCCAGCATGGATGATACCATTTTTGTCAGTACGGTAACGTGCTTGACCTGCTTTCGCGTTTTTAACCGCAGTTGCAACGTCTGGAGTCACAGTACCAACTTTAGGGTTTGGCATAAGACCACGAGGACCAAGAATCTGACCTAGTTGACCAACGATACGCATCGCATCAGGAGAAGCGATAACAACATCGAAGTCTAGATTGCCAGCTTTAACTTGTTCCGCTAGATCTTCAAAGCCCACAACGTCTGCACCAGCTTCTTTTGCTGCATCAGCGTTTGCACCTTGAGCGAATACTGCAACGCGAACGTCCTTGCCAGTACCGTTAGGAAGCACAGTAGAACCACGTACAACCTGATCAGATTTACGTGGATCAACGCCTAGGTTTACAGAAACGTCGATAGACTCTTTGAACTTAACAGTAGAAAGTTCAGCTAGAAGAGCAACCGCTTCCTCAACAGAGTAAAGTTTTGCTGCATCTACTTTTTCAGCGATCAAGCGAGCGCGTTTAGTTAGCTTAGCCATTAGTTCACACCCTCAACTTCTAGACCCATTGCGCGCGCACTACCAGCGATAGTACGAACAGCCGCATCCATATCAGCAGCAGTCAAATCAGCCTGCTTAGCGATAACGATCTCTTCAAGTTGAGCACGAGTAACAGTACCCACTTTTTGAGTGTTTGGACGTGGAGAGCCACTCTTGATACCAGCCGCTTTCTTAAGAAGCACTGCAGCAGGAGTAGATTTAGTTTCGAATGTAAAGCTACGGTCACTGTATACAGTGATGATAACTGGCGTAGGAAGACCTGGCTCCATGCCTTGAGTTTTGGCATTGAACGCTTTACAGAATTCCATGATGTTCACACCATGTTGACCAAGTGCTGGACCAACTGGGGGACTTGGGTTCGCCTGACCGGCTTTTACTTGTAGCTTGATGTAAGCTTGGACTTTTTTAGCCATTGTTTACTCCAGATGGGTCACTGCCCGAAGGCTACCCGTTTAACAAAATCAGGCTTTTTCAACCTGACTGAATTCCAAATCAACTGGCGTTGAGCGCCCAAAAATAAGCACTGCCACTTTGATTCGGCTTTTATCGTAATCCACTTCCTCAACAACACCGTTGAAGTCAGCAAATGGACCTTCATTAACTCGTACCACCTCACCCACTTCAAACAGTGTTTTCGGACGTGGTTTATCAACACCTTCACTAACACGCTGCAGGATTGCATCTGCTTCACGGTCAGTGATTGGAGATGGCTTGTCTGCAGTACCACCAATGAAACCGAGAACACGAGTGGTACCTTTTACTAAGTGCCAAGACTCGTCATTCATTTCCATCTGCACTAAGACATAGCCTGGATAGAATTTACGCTCGCTTTTACGCTTTTTGCCGTCGCGAATTTCGACTACTTCTTCAGTTGGAACCAAAATGTCGCCGAACAAATCTTCCATGCCCATAATCTGTACTCGTTCTTTCAACGAGCGCATTACGTGCTTTTCATAACCTGAGTACGCTTGTACTACATACCAACGTTTCGCCACGAGCTACTCCTAACCTATAACTGCAGAAACGACCCAACCTAGTAGCGAGTCTACTGCCCACAAAACCAGGGACATAAAAATAACGACTGCCAACACAATTAGAGTTGTCTGAACCGTTTCTTGTCTTGTCGGCCACACCACGCGGCGAATTTCAGTTTTCGCTTCTTTAGCGAGCTTAAAAAAAGCTTGGCCGCGCTCTGTTGATAAAGCGATGTAACCCGCAACACCCGCCAAAGCCAACACAGCAATCAACCGATATAGTAATGACTCAGCAGAAAAATAATTATTGCCAATCACCGCAGCCGCGACCAATACGACAACAACCGCCCATTTGAAAACGTCTCCGCGAGACTGTTGAGCTTCTGTATTCGAACTCATGTAAGGTGATCCCTAGATAGAAAATAGGATACGAAGATGGCAGGCCAAGAGGGACTCGAACCCCCAACAGCCGGTTTTGGAAACCGGTGCTCTACCAATTGAACTATTGGCCTACACTCGTATGGGCGGAGGATGATACCGATTTGCTTATATTTTAGCAAGGGGTATTCGCCCAAAATTCAGACAATAAAAAAGGCAGCTTAACTACCCATTTAAAACAAGATACTGGAGCTCATGAGCAGACTTGAACTGCCGACCTCACCCTTACCAAGGGTGTGCTCTACCAACTGAGCTACATGAGCCTTTCTGGAGCGGGCAGCGGGAATCGAACCCGCATCTTCAGCTTGGAAGGCTGAGGTAATAGCCATTATACCATACCCGCTTAATGGTGGAGGGAGGTGGATTCGAACCACCGAAACTTTCGTGGCAGATTTACAATCTGCTCCCTTTGGCCACTCGGGAACCCCTCCACAAATCACGCAATTTTGGTTGCGCCCCAAAAGGTGGGAGCCATTATATGAATCGCTTTTGCGATTGCAATAGCTAACAAGGATTTTTTTCTATCTTTATTAACCACTTCGAGATATCGACCTGTTCGATCAGGGTTTGCCAGCTAGTTTCAAGTATCGGATTCTCTAAGGCAACCTGATAAATCCCAACATCTCGCTGATGCTGATATATTTGTGCTCCATAGCCAGTTTGCGCTTCCACCTTGGCTTGGGCCTGTATCGCCCTTTCTAGTGAGGAAAATAATCCTAGAGATATCCGGTTCTTCATCTCTCCACGGGCAATGAGATAGCTGTCTATTTTTTTCAGACGCAACTGTGCTAGCACTTCTTTTGCGGCGTCCGCATTGGCCTGGGCAGGAATATATAGCCAGAACTTCTCGCGCTGGGCACGCCCCTCCGAGACTACAGCAGCGATATTTTGGCGCTGAAGTAAATCCAAAAAGGCATCTTTCTCTCCTATCCGCTCAAACTCCACCAGAGGGCAAAGCAACGCCTGTGAAGACGCTTCCGGTGTGACCGTTGCATTGCTGGCAATACTGTCTTCTGGAATAGCTAAAATTGGCTCTGCAGGCATCACCGGCAGCTCCTCCGAAGTCGCCACCTCTAGCAAAGGAGCCTCTTCGCCGAGCAAGTAAACCGGAGTACTCACTGGCGGCGCGTAGGACAACGCCATCGTGGAGACATGCACTGGACGATAGCTATGCCAAGCAAAGAAACCGGCATTTAAAATTAGTAGCACCGCAAATAACCACTTCATGGGCAACCTCTAGTCATGTACCTACCCAAATACCATCCCCCTTTTGCTACTAGAGATTCATCGTATATCGCATCTAGTCCAAGCAAATCTTTTAACCAAGGTGCATCGCCACCAGTCATGACAATCCGGCATTCCGGGTGTTGTCGACACTGACGCTCCACCATACCTAGCAACATTTCACTGACACCATATTGCACCGCCAACGCTGTGGTATTCGGTATCCCCTTACAAAGGCCCATTTCATGATCTTCAAAGCGAATGCGCCCTGTCCCAGCCACTAGGGATTGGCGCATCATGGCCAGCCCAGGGGAAATATATCCCCCTAGGTATACTCCGTTTTCAGTCACGAAATCTATTTTTAACGCTGTCCCCGCGTCAATCAACATGGTATTGCCGGGGTAGAGAAAGTGACACGCGACTATCCCCAACCAACGATCTACTCCCAAGCGCTCTGGATGAAGATAACCATTCTTCATGACACCAGGAACTTGCGTTGCAGCTAGTTTGACTAAATGCGCTTCTGGAAAGTGGTGTTGTATTTCCGCACATAAGTGGCTATCAATTTGATCACCTTTGACACTTGCGAAGAAAATAGACGACACCCCTTCAAAAGCGGGCGGCGTCGCACTTTGAATATGCTCTAGCACTTCACCGTCCCCATTAAATAAGCTCCACTTAATGCTAGTATTACCCGCATCCACAACTAAGACGTTATTGTTTACGCACACTGATTTCTCCACCATGCAAGGTAACTAACTGCCCATCCTCTAGCTCTAATACGAGACCACCTCTTACATCAATTCCGCGAGCTGTGCCATATTGATGACGCTCTGCTGATGTTACGGTGACCGATTGATCTATTAAGATATCGAACTGTTGCCATTGTGATCGATAAGATGCCATACCATCGCCTTTCTCAAACAGCCGACACATTTCAATTAACTCTAGAGTTAATAGGGCTATAACTTCATTACGATCCGGCAAGACAGCCAACCGAGAAGCCAGATCCGTCCACGGCTGGTGTACGGATTGCATAAACTCGGGAGCCATGGATAAGTTCAACCCTATACCTATGATGATATTACAAGCATCTTGGTCGGCGACCATTTCAACCAATACGCCACAGACCTTTTTCCCATCTAGCAACAAATCATTAGGCCACTTTAACCCTGGATCCTGAATTCCTAAACGCTGCAGCACCCTTGCGACACAAACCCCAACCGCAAGGCTCAAACCTTCCAGAGCCACAGGAGAAACCTGAAATTGCCAACCAAAGGACAAAGTAATGTTCCTAGCAACGCCACTTTCCCAGACTCGCCCACGCCGCCCTTTGCCGTTTGTTTGACGCTCGGTGACTACCAAAGCTGGCAACGGCTTTTTGTCGTTGATACGCTGCTTTAATCGATCATTGGTAGAATCAACCTCGAATGGAATAGCAATATCGATGTGTGGGCTAATACCGTAGCTTCGAATCTTATGTTCGTTCAGTAAAGTAATCGGATCAGGTATACGGTAGCCCTTTCCTTTTACGGAGTGTATCCGTACGCCCTTTTCTTCTAACTTTTTAAGACGTTTCCATACTGCCGCCCGCGTCATACCAAGACATTCCCCTAGCTCTTCGCCGGAATGAAACTTGCCATCCCCAAGTAGCACCAATAAATCTCGCATGACCATCCCCTACTTAGTGACCATCACTTGCTGTATCCAAGCCGTTAAATCCCCCATCAACCAGGCATAGTCAGGATTCCAACTCACCCGCCCCGGTGCAGGTGCGGCTTGCTGCAACCAGTCACCTTTTTCACCGAACCAGTTTTGTGGATCTGAGCGACATTCTGCGTATTTTTCAGGCTCAGAGAAGTACCAACCACAAGCTCGGTAATCACCTTGCTGCCCGTAATAGGGATTTACTGGCGCTATGTGTAGCCCGATGTGAGACATCCCTAACACACGGTCTTGAGGCCAACTTGCCGTTCTCTCGGTCACGTCTGGCTCAGGCGGAAGATCTTGCTGATAACGATACAGCACCATACGACTCTGCTTTTGAGCAGCCATATACTCCTTGAATAATGACAAAGTAGCTTTCGTATCTACAGTCGCATCTTCTTGCGAAGCGGCCACCCACACCGGCAATACCATTGATTCGGTCGATACTTGGGCAGAAACCTCTTTCGCTAATCGGTAAGCTTGAGCAATAGCTGGCACCGGAATAGAAGCATATTTCGCAAAATCATCATCAGGATAGTGATCAAGCCAATCAATAAAAGGAGCAAGGTAAGGTGAAATCCAATCTATCGAAGAGTTAATTTTGAACAATGGCGAAAATAGAATGACACCTCGTAACTGTTGACCTTGATTGGCCTTCATAGCTAGCGCAAGCTCGGTGGCTAAGGCGCCTCCAGTGGAAAACCCGCCAACAAAAAAGCTGTCCACTTCCATCGCGAATTGTCGCGCCGCAGCCTGTGCCAGCTGCCGCCAATCATCACGGGTTACCGTCAGCAAATCCGTTGCGGCTGTGCCGTGGCCAGGTAACAGCATCACCCGCACATGTAGGCAAGCGTTGGCTAGATTGGTTGCCACATCTCTCAGCGTGTAAGGAGAATCAGATAAGCCATGAAATAATAAAACCCCGGTGGACTCCTGTGCATCACACCTAGAGGCAATCTCAAACGGTAACACTGCCTCTATTTCACGCTGTTTATTAGCAATATCAAGCCATTGCTTGTTACTCTGCAGGTATCCTTTAACCTGTTGCTGATAATCGCTAAATGTCTGCCCCGCTGCTGGAATAGGCATGCCTGCCTGGGCGCCCGTCGCCAACAGCAAGAAGATGATATATAACCCGATGACTCGCATAAAAATAACCATGAAGAAAGAGACTAGCACCATAATACCGCAACCCTGTGATGATACCTATCTACTCAAGGCTCATCCGATGAAACGACACCACCACTCTTTAGTAAAAGCCTTTTATCGAGAGCATTACCCTAGTGGAAAACCTAATAAAGCCGATCCAATTTGGCTGCTAACACACAAAGACAAGATTATCTGCGTCTATCGACTACGCCAGTTTGAAAGTGGGCAACTACTCACCGGAATGGTTACCCATCCTGAGTTTCGCCAACAGGGCTATGGTAGCTACCTTCTGCATGAAACTCGTCAGGCACTAGCTAATAAAACCTGTTTTTGTTTTGCTGAAGAGCACAACGCTGCTTTCTATTTGGCAAATAACTTTCTCTCAGAATCCATAGAACAGCTGCCCGCTGAATTGCGCGCTCGACTCAAAGCCTATCAACAGAAAAGGCCAACGTTGAGCGCCTATCGCTATCACAGCACTTAAATCAAACTTAATTATCTTGAATGAAGCTAAAGTACGCGATGGAATATTGACCAACATCGGATTTGTTCTTAGCTTGTGGGCTAGCTCAATAATTAGGTATGAATATGATCAAGCTTCCCCCTGACTCTAAATTACTCGACCCATCTTTTACCTTCGGAGTCGCGACTGCGTCGTTCCAAATCGAAGGCGCGAACCAAGAGGACGGACGCTTACCAAGTATTTGGGATACGTTTTGCGCGACACCAGGAAAGGTCTTTAATGGCGATGATGGCAGTATCGCCTGCGACCACTACCACCGCTGGCAAGATGATATCGAACTCATTAGCCAACTCAATGTAGACGCTTACCGACTATCAATTGCATGGCCTCGAGTATTAGATAAGGACGGAGCGCTCAACGATAAGGGCGTGCAGTTTTACCGTAACTTACTAACCGCCTTAAAAGCCAAAGGCATACGCACCTTTGTCACACTGTACCATTGGGATCTACCCCAGTATTTAGAAGATTTAGGCGGCTGGGTTAACCGTCAAACCGCTTATCGTTTTGCCGAATATGTTGATGTCATTACCAAAGCACTAGGAGATCTAGTTGATAGCTGGGCAACCTTTAACGAACCCTTCTGCGCAGCGATATTGGGCTATGAATACGGCATCCACGCTCCTGGACATAAAAATCACCGTCTAGGTCGACAAGCCGCCCACCACATCCTACTGGCACACGGACTCGCTATGCCAATCATTAGACGTAACTGTCCTAATAGCCAAGCCGGGATTGTGCTAAATATGAACCGCACCTATGCCGCGAGTGCTAGCCCTGATGATCGCTTTGCGGCACTTATAAGAGACACACTGGATAACCACTTTTTTATCGCGCCCCTTTTAACGGGAGCTTACCCAAAGCTGCTGGGGCGTGTACTGCCGGATTATCTTCCTGTAATAGCTGAAGGGGATCTGGAGATCATTGCGCAACCAATCGATTTTCTGGGCCTAAACTACTACACCTGCAATCATAATCGCTTTCATCCTGAGCGCATTTTTGAGGATGTAAAAAACTCTGAACCAGCTGAATACACGGATATCGGCTGGGAAATCGCTCCTCACGCTTTTACGGAGCTCTTAGTTGAGCTAAACCAACAGTACACCTTGCCACCACTCTTTATCACCGAAAATGGTGCTGCTTGCGCCGATAGTTTAGTCGATGGCACAGTAGACGATGATCAAAGAGTTCGCTATATCAATAGTCACTTACAGGCGGTAGATGCTGCCATTAACGCTGGGGTGGATATTCGGGGATACTTCGCCTGGAGCTTAATGGACAATTTTGAATGGGCTGAAGGTTACAACAAACGCTTCGGACTAATCTATGTTGATTATCGAACTCAGGAACGCACCATCAAACGCAGCGGACATGTTTTTAAAGACTTTCTAGCTAGCCGGAAAGCCTAGCAGCCTTCACTCGTCATATCGGTAGCGACCATACGAGCCTACTTGGCTTACAGGGTCAGACCCCCTCATAGCCTCAGCATCGCACACCACCACAGTTCTGGCGGGGTCTGACCCCTTCTCCTACCAAGAGCGAGGCATCAGGCACTGTTCCGCAGCGACCTTACAAGCTTGCTTGTGGAGCCAGGAACAGTAGCCTGATGGCGAGTGACAGGGGATCAATCCATATCAGGGTCAGCCCCCCTAGACTTCAGCTTCCAGCTCAACCACCGTTTTTCTGGAGATCTGACCCTTTTGCTATTTCGCTTTCAGCAAGCACAAAAAAGCCCTGACCGTTTCCGATCAGGGCTTCTGTGTTTGAAGCTTGACGACGACCTACTCTCACATGGGATCTCCCACACTACCATC
>NZ_VFRR01000022.1 GCF_006385675.1 Maribrevibacterium harenarium
AGAGACAGTAGCGGATACAGCAATTCCTTGAGCATTTGCGAAGCTCAGGCAGCGGGCGATTTGACCATCTAAATCCTTTTTCTGATCGGAGCTGGAGACGCGACTATAAATAACAGCTTTAGACTCTCTAACAACCTCATCAACAATGATCGTGCCAGTAGGCAGCTGCCTTGCAGGCACAGGAAGCTTGCCGCTACGAAACTGGTTCCATGCGGTACGATAGCTTATTCCTTGTTTTCTTGCCCAATCTGAAAGCTTCATTTACACCAATATATTACTATGTATATATATACAGTAATATAAAATCAGCAACAGTTGCAAACCCTCAAGCAGGCACAGCAGAACCAACTTCAACAAGCCTATCAGACGGTCGCTGGTGCTAATGCAGAATTTGATAAGCTGCGGGACTTTTACAACGATCTTGGTGAGCGTCTCGTGGCAGCTCAAGAAGAGGCTGGTGCTATCGCCGAAGCGATTGAAGAAGAACAGCTAAATTCTACTGTTGTGATTTCGACCATTACCCTGATTATTATTCTGGTACTTGTCACGACCGTGCCACGTCTAATCTCGTCACGTATTAATGCGCTAACAGGTAGAATGCAAGCGCTTGGCCAGTCTGGTGGAGATCTGACGGTTCGCCTTCCGGTGGAAGGGGATAACGAGTTGGCTCAATTAGCGAAAGCGACGAATCAATTTGTTGAGTATCTAACGGGGCTATTGTCTGAAATCGATCAATCGGTAGAGGATATTGCTCGCAGTGGCCATCAAATTACTCAACTTGCAGGTAAGACAACGGATCGTATTACAACCCAAGCGGCGGCAGTACAGCAGTTCTCTACTTCTGTATCAGAATTAAATGACGCAATCGCGGAAGTGGCGCGCCAGTTACAGCTGTCTTCTGAAGCGACCGATAATGCTAAAAAAGACGTGCACACTTCGGGTCAGCAGATTAATCAAACCATTGCTTTAATCAATGATTTAGCGGGCTCTATGGCCAGCATTTCTGATGTGGTTGCAAATCTAGAAAAGCGCAGTGCCGATATTAACTCAGTACTTGAAGTCATCGGTGGTATCGCTGAACAAACCAACTTGCTGGCATTGAACGCTGCCATTGAGGCGGCCCGCGCCGGTGAAACTGGTCGTGGTTTTGCGGTAGTGGCCGATGAAGTTCGCGCATTGGCACAGAAAACCCAAGAATCGACCCAGACCATCCAAGACTCCCTCAATCAATTGAGTGCTGAGGTAACTCGGGCGGTGAACTCGGCCAATGAGGGGCAGAAAGTTGCTAACGCTACCTCAAGTGCAGCAGAAAGTACCGTGGAAGCCATGTCTCATATCACTCAACGGGTGCAAAGTGTTGCTGAGTTCTCGTTGCAGATTGCCACCGCCACAGAAGAGCAGAGTTATGTGGTGCAGCAGTTGGCCGATAGCGTAGAGTCCATGCGCCATACTTCTGAAACCGTAACCCATGATGCGGATGAGACCCTATCATCTGTGACTCAGGTAGAAAGTAACATTGGTCGTTTGAAGGCGCGTTTGAATAGCTTCAAATTTTAAGTGCCCCGATATGTTTTGAAAGCAGCGCCCAGTGCGCTGTTTTTTTGCCCAAAATTTTGTTGCCTATTATGAAATAAACTATTTGCATTTGGGGTATTTGTTGCTTGAAGTATTATGTTTAACATAATCGCCAATAACTAATGTTTGAGGAAAAAATTATGGCGACAGTAGCATTTGTTTCCCATGGCGGTGGCCCTATGCCGGTTCTTGGCGACCCAGGGCATGCGGATCTAGTGGTAAGTTTTGCTGATCTAGCGAAAGATCTACCTAAGGCACCTTCGGTGATTGTCGTAGTCAGTGCCCATTGGGAAACCCGTGGCATTGAGGTGACAGGCGCAGCGAACCCTGAGCTTATATACGACTACTACGGCTTTCCGGCTGCGTCTTATCAGCTACAGTATCCTGCACCGGGGCAGCCCGAATTGGCGGAAGGTTTGGTGCAACAGCTTGCGAAACAGGGTTTGCCCGTCACCCTAAATGGGAAACGCGGGTTTGACCACGGTATGTTTATTCCTTTGATGTTGCTGTATCCAGAAGCGAATATTCCCGTGGTGCAGGTATCGTTGGAGCGTAATCTTGATCCAGCCTTGCATTGGCAATTGGGGGAAGCATTGACCAAAAGCCTGCCTGAAGATGCTTTGCTACTGGGCTCCGGCTTTAACTTTCATAATATGCGTGCTTTCTTTACTCCGAAGACAGACGGTATGTTAGCCCAAGTGAATCAATTCCAAACCTGGATGGATCAGCTTGTGGAAAATACTGACCTTTCTCCACAGGAAAAAGCGACAGCTTGGCAGGGCTGGAGTCAGGTAGAGGGTGGGCGTTACTGTCATCCACGGGAAGAGCACCTGTTGCCATTGGTTGTGTGCCATGGTGCGGCCCAAGGGGGAGCGAAAACCTATCTTTCCCAGGTGATGGGCGTGCCAGCACGTCATTATCTATGGGGCTAGAGTGAGTTAAGACTCCAGATACAAAAAATCCGGCAGTGACGCGTCACTGCCGGATTTTTTATGGAGAGGACAGCGAAAAGAACTTATTTTTTGTTCTTTTCTGCTAGGCGTTTTTCCCAGAACTCAGCACCATTGATGCCCAATTTCTTAGGATCGAACGTGTATTCGGTTACGCCAGCGGCTTTTTGCTCTTCGTAGTCACGTAGCGCTTTCATAGTCGGTTTCGCCATGAAGAAGATCACTAGGATACCGACGATGTTCAACCAAGCCATGATACCTACACCCACATCACCTAGGTTCCAGATGTAACCAGCGGTATTCACTGTACCGTACGCCACCATGAACATGATCACTAGTTTAACCAAAGTGAGTGGCACGTTTAGCTTTAGTGAACGGCGTAGGTAAGCGACGTTTGTTTCTGCAATGTAGTAGTAGGCTAGGATAGTGGTGAACGCGAAGAAGAAAATCGCGATACCAACGAATACTGGACCGAAACCACCGAAGATGCTTGCAAGCGCCATTTGCGTAAAGGCTGGAGAAGCAATCTGAACATCTGCAGCAATGTTTTGTACGATGAACTGACCGTCTGGCAATGTGCCTTGTACGTTGTATTGTTGCGTGATCAAGATCATCAACGCCGTTGCAGTACAAACGAATAGAGTGTCAACGTAAACAGAGAAGGCTTGCACCAGACCTTGTTGCGCTGGGTGCTCAACTTCTGCCGCAGCAGCAGCGTGAGGACCAGTACCTTGACCGGCTTCGTTAGAGTAAACCCCACGTTTTACACCCCAACCGATCGCTGCACCGAAACCTGCTTGAGCAGTAAAGGCATCAGAAATAATCAACGCGAATACATCTGGTACCATGTCTAGGTTCAAGAACACGACGATCAAGGCCATGATGATGTAACCCATCGCCATGAACGGAACGATGATCTGAGTGAAGTTCGCGATACGCTTGATACCACCGAAGATGATGAACGCAAGAATCGCTAGGATGAAGGCTAATGCCACCAACTTAGTGCTACCTACTTCACCGAAGGAAGTGGAGATCATGGTGCCTTCACCAAATACCTGAGCCACAGCGTTACCAACGGAGTTAGCCTGAATGCCAGGTAGGAACACGCCACAAGCAATGATCGACGCGATGGCGAACAATACGCCCAACCAGCGCCAGCCTAGGCAACGTTCGAAGTAATAAGCTGGACCACCACGGTATTGGCCGTCTTCGCTCACTTTGTAAATTTGACCAAGCGTAGACTCTGCATAAGCGGTACTTGCGCCAAGGAAGGCCACAACCCACATCCAGAATACGGCACCAGGGCCACCGAAACCGATTGCCGCAGCAACACCGGCGATATTGCCAGTACCAACACGACCAGATAGAGAAACCGCTAACGCTTGAAAAGAGGAAATACCTTTGTCAGAGGTGTTGCCTGAGAACAATAAATTCCACATTTCTTTGAAATGACGGACTTGAGCAAAGCGGGTAAGAATAGAGTAGAACAGGCCTGCACCTAGGCAGAGGTAGATCAGAGCGGGGCTCCAAATGATTCCGTTAAGGAAATCAATGAATGCTTGCATGGTTTGTCTCCAATGATGGTAGCTCGGAAGAGCTTTTTTATAGTTCTTGTTCGATCACCCAGAGTGGCGAATTAGCATTTTTTGTAACCAACTTCATCCTTCGCGCAATGTTATGTTGGTTGTTTGTTCGGTCTTGTATCAAGACGGCGGGGAATTTAGCACAGGCAGACAGGGAATAACATTTATCTACTGGTTGCTAACTGGTGCTACTTGTTGCTATTTTGTCAAATTATCATTCTGGCTTTTGGTTTGTTTTAGGTGTTTTATGATGGTGTTTGGCTCTATATTTAGTTTATTTCACTGTGTTGGTGGTTTTGGCTCCCTTTGGCAAACTACTTGCAATAAATCTTTGCTAGTCTGACCATCAAATACTGAATCTATATCCGGATTCAGTCAGTGCTTCACCTTCAAGGACAACAACATGTCGACTACTAAAGGCTCCACTATCAACCTGAGTAGCTTGGCTTCCAGCCAAGATCTACAGCAAAGTATTCAACAGCATTTGCGTTACACCTTAGCCCATGCACCTAAGCAGGCCACCCTACGCGACTGGTGGCTCAGTACTTCCTTAGCGATTCGTGACCGCATTATGGATAGTTTGGTCGCCACCCAGGATGCCCACAACGAGAACAACGTACGCCGGCTTTATTACTTGTCGATGGAGTATCTGATGGGCAGGATGCTGCGCAACAACGTGCATAACTTGGGTTTGGAAGCTGCCGTATGTGAAGCGACGCAAGCACTCGGGCTGAATTGGGATGAGTTATGTGAACAAGAAGTGGATATGGGGCTCGGGAATGGTGGTCTTGGGCGTCTTGCTGCTTGCTTTTTGGATTCCTTAGCTACCTTAGATCTGCCCGCTGTTGGCTATGGTATTTACTATGAGTTCGGGCTCTTTAAACAAGACTTCGAGAATGGCAAGCAGGTAGAACACCCAGATACTTGGACCACGTTTGGTACGCCTTGGGAAGTCGTTCGCCCAGAATATACCCAAACGGTGCAGTTCTATGGTCATGTTGAAGCTGGCTACGATGATTGTGGTAACTATCGCCCGCGCTGGGTAGACACGAAAAGTGTGCTTGGTGTGCCATTTGATATTCCAATCGCAGGTTACGCCACGAAAACGGTGAACTTCCTACGTTTGTGGTCTTCCCGCTCGACGGAAGATTTTGACTTGGATGAGTTTAACCGAGGCGACTATGTGGAAGCCGTACGAGAAAAAGCCATCGGCGAAACTATCTCGAAAGTGCTGTATCCGAACGATAAAACCGAAAACGGGAAAGAACTGCGCTTAGTGCAACAGTACTTCTTTGTGGCTTGCTCGTTAGCGGATATTTTACGTCGTTTCGAGCGCAACAATAGCGACTGGCATGATTTAC
Source organism: Maribrevibacterium harenarium (assembly GCF_006385675.1). Classification (GTDB taxonomy): domain Bacteria; phylum Pseudomonadota; class Gammaproteobacteria; order Pseudomonadales; family Marinomonadaceae; genus Marinomonas; species Marinomonas harenarium. Next base: position 5,470 of record NZ_VFRR01000022.1, read on the forward strand.
CTAAGTTGGCCGCTATTCAATTGAATGATACCCACCCTGCCATCGCCGTGGTTGAGTTGATGCGAATTTTGGTGGACGAAAAACACATGGGGTGGGATGACGCTTGGTCAATTGTGACCCGAGTGTTTGCCTATACCAATCATACCTTGCTGCCAGAAGCCCTTGAGAAGTGGAGTGTGGCTCTATTTGCCAAAGTGCTACCGCGTCATTTGCAGATCATTTTTGAAATCAACCGCCGATTCCTGGATGAAGTTGAAGCCAAATGGCCCGGTCGAGATGACATCAAAGTGGTGCTGTCATTGATTGAAGAGGGTGGCGATAAAATGGTGCGTATGGCCCATTTGGCAGTGGTTGGTAGTCATACCGTAAACGGTGTGGCGGAGCTGCATTCGCGATTGCTGAAGTCCGATTTATTCCCAGAATTTGATGCCCTTTACCCTGGCAAGCTAACCAACAAAACCAATGGCATTACACCACGCCGCTGGCTATACAGCTGTAACCCAGAGTTAAGTAAGTTAATTGATAGCGTCGGTATTGAATCAGACTGGCCGAAGAATTTGGAGCGCTTGCGGGCACTGGAAGCCAAAGCGGAAGAAGCCTCTTTCCAGCAGCAGTTTATGGCCGTAAAGCGCGCAAATAAGGCCGTGTTAGCAGAAGTAATCAAGCAAGAATGTGGTGTCGAAGTTAGCCCAGATGCCTTGTTTGATGTTCAGATTAAGCGTTTGCATGAATATAAGCGTCAACATCTGACCTTATTGCATATTTTGACTCTGTACCACCGTCTGTTAAATGATCCGCAAGCGGATATTGTGCCACGGGTATTTATTTTTGGTGCGAAAGCCGCGCCGGGTTACGCCCTAGCGAAAACCATCATCCATGCCATTAATTCGGTAGCGAATGTTATCAATAACGATGCGCGCATTGACGGTAAGCTAAAGGTGGTGTTTCTGCCCAATTACCGCGTATCTCTTGCCAGCAAGATCATTCCTGCTGCGGACTTATCGGAGCAAATTTCTACTGCCGGTAAAGAAGCCTCAGGCACCGGTAATATGAAGCTGTCTCTCAATGGTGCTTTGACCATTGGCACTTTGGATGGCGCCAATGTGGAGATCAAAGAAGAAGTGGGCGACGACAACATTTTTATCTTTGGTTTGACGGTAGAAGAAGTGCAACGCCTCGATCGTGAGGGGTATAACCCGTACCACTACTACGACAATGATGCGGAGCTAAAAAACGTATTGGATTGGTTGTGTTCGGGCTACTTCTGTCCAGAGGACCCCCACGCGTTTGAACCGATTCGTCACAGCCTGCTAGCCGGGGGGGATCACTTTAAGGTGATGGCGGATTACCGCGCTTACGTAGATTGTCAGCGTCAGGTGGATGCGGTATATCGCAATCCATCACGTTGGGCACAGATGGCCATATTGAATACTGCACGGATGGCAAAATTCTCTTCTGATCGTACTATCCAAGAGTATGCCGATGAGATTTGGTCATTACCAGCTTGCCCAATTCAGGAGTGAATAGGGTAAGTGGTTTAGATGGTATTTGTGTAAGTAAATGCTTAACTAAGTATAAGCAAAATAAGGTTTTAGTTATCTTTTAAAGCCTTCATAGTGGCTCCTAATGATTTGCTAGTTTTCAACATTAGGAGCCACTATGTCTGTCATCGGTCACCTTATTAACGGTCAATTGTCCACCGACGCTGCCCGCCTGCAAGATGTATATAACCCAGCAACCGGCCAAGTAGCAAAGCAAGTTGCTATTGCCAGTAAAGCGACGGTTGAAGAAGCCATTGCTGCTGCCCAAGCCGCTTACCCTGCATGGCGCAATACACCGCCGATGAAGCGTGCTCGTATCATGTTTAATTACAAAGCTCTGCTTGAACAAAATGCCGATAAAATTTGTGCCATGATCGGCGCCGAGCACGGCAAGATTTGTCACGATGCCGCAGGTGAACTACAGCGTGGTATCGAAAACGTGGAATATGCCTGCGGTGCGCCAGAGTTATTGAAAGGCGAATACAGCAAAAACGTGGGCCCAAACATCGACTCTTGGAGCGAATTTCAGCCACTCGGTGTGGTTGCCGGTATTACCCCTTTCAACTTCCCAGCCATGGTGCCCTTGTGGATGTTCCCAATGGCCATCGTGTGCGGCAATACCTTCGTGTTAAAACCATCCGAGCGTGATCCGAGCACCGCACTATACATAGCTGAGCTGCTAAAAGAAGCAGGATTACCAGATGGCGTGATGAACGTCGTAAACGGTGACAAAGAGGCCGTTGATACCCTATTAACTGATCAGCGTGTAAAAGCCGTCAGCTTCGTGGGTTCTACACCTATTGCGGAATACATCTACAGCACCGCCAGTGCTAATGGTAAGCGCTGCCAAGCTTTGGGTGGCGCGAAAAACCATGCGATCGTGATGCCGGATGCGGATATGGATAACGTTGTGAGCCAGCTATTAGGCGCGGCGTTTGGTTCTTCTGGCGAACGTTGTATGGCGCTATCTGTGGCTGTTGCTGTGGGTAAAGAAGCCGGCGATGCGTTGGTTGCTAAAATGGCTGAAGCTATGAAGCCGCTAAAAGTGGGTGAGTGTTCTGATAAGTCCAATGACTTCGGCCCGCTGATTACCAAAGAACACCGCGACAAAGTGGTAGGCTTTATTGATAGCGCTGAAGCACAAGGCGCCAAGGTGGTTGTTGATGGTCGTAATCCGGTTGTGGCGGGTTATGAAAATGGTTACTTCGTCGGTGCGACCCTCATCGATGGTGTGACCAAAGAAATGGATTCCTACCAACAGGAAATCTTTGGTCCGGTACTGCAAGTGGTTCGCGTTGATACTATGGAACAAGCCATGCAGCTGATCAATGACCACGAATACGGCAACGGTACCTGTATCTTTACCCGCGATGGTGAAGCTGCCCGTTACTTCTCTGACAACATTGAAGTCGGCATGGTTGGCATCAACGTACCGCTGCCAGTGCCTGTGTCTTACCACAGCTTCGGTGGCTGGAAGCGCTCACTCTTTGGTGACCTACATGCTTACGGTCCTGATGCAGTGCGTTTCTACACGAAACGTAAAACCATCACCCAACGTTGGCCATCGGCTGGTGTACGTGAAGGTAAGAGCTTCTCTTTCCCGTCTTAAGTTCTCCATTTAGAACATAAAAAGAGTCGACCTATCGTTTGGTAGGTCGAGTCTTTTATCTCAATCCTACTTCTCCCGCTTGCTGGTGTTGGGTGTGTGGATTGCTCCAGCATCGTTGTATTCACCGTTATCCTCGGCTATGTTGTTCCGATTGCGATTAATAGGTTGGATTCATGGCGGTTAAGCATATCGGTCAAGTCAGCGATACGGATATCCGTACGTTACGTATCTTCAAAACCGTAGTGGAATGCGGTGGTTTTGCTGCCTCTGAGGTAGAGCTAAATATTTCCCGAGCGGCAATTAGCATTGCCATGTCAGACTTAGAGACTCGACTTGGGTTTAAGCTAGCGCAGCGTGGCCGCGCCGGTTTTTCGCTTACTAGTGAAGGGCAGCAAGTTTATGACTACGCCTTGCAGCTGTTATCTTCCATCGAAAATTTTCGTACTCAAGTCAATGCGTTACATGCCAATTTAAAAGGCGAGCTGACCATTGGTATTACTGATAATTTGGTCTCTATGCCACATATGTTGGTCACAAAAGCCTTGGCGCGCCTGAAAGAAAAGGGCTCAGATGTGCGGATCAATATTCGCATGATCCCTCCCAATGAAGTAGAACGGGGAGTGTTAGACGGTAAGCTGCATGTGGGGATAGTGCCAGACCTGAAGGTCATCGATGGACTCCATTATCGGCAGCTTTATGATGAGCGTTCGATGCTTTACTGCAGTCGCCAGCATCCCTTGTTTGGTATTGAGCTAGGAAAGGACTGGGCGCAGGTTTTGTCCGATATCGATGCGGTGGTGCCTGCTTATGCCCAAGCCCCTGAGATTAAGCTGCGCCAGCAACAACTGCATGGCACCGCAACGGCCACGGACCGGGAGGGCGTGGCGTTTTTGATTTTAACTGGAAAGTACATTGGCTACTTGCCAGACCACTACGCCGAGCGCTGGGTGCGTAGCGAAGAAATGTGGCCTTTGCTGCCAGAGCAGCTAAGTTACCACACTCAATTCTCTGCTATCACCCGGGTCACTGGCGTCCCCAACTTGGTGTTGGAGACTTTCTTGAATGAATTAGACCAGCTACGGGAAGCTTAAATAACGCCGAGCTCCACCAAGCGTTCATGGAGGTAGCTTTTCGCGGTGTAGCGTTCCGACAATACCACTTCAGGGCGTGGGTGCAGGAATAGCGGTAAAGAAATCCGAGACTTGGTCTTGTCGGCTCCCTCTGGGTTAATCACTCGGTGAGACGTGGACGGGAAGTAGCCGCCGGACGCTTCTTGCAACATGTCACCGATATTGACAATCAGATTGCCGAAATCGCAGGGTACATCCATCCAAGAACCGTCTTTTAATTTCACCTGCAAGCCTGGTTCGTTGGCCGCTGGCAAGATAGTGATCAAGTTAATGTCTTCGTGGGCACCGGCGCGAATCGCTCCCAATTCTTCGTCGCCTTTTAGCGGTGGGTAGTGAAGCACGCGCAGTAGCGTTTGGTCACTGTTGGCGATCATTTGCGACAGCGGCTCGGAGTAGTGCTGTGCCACGTCTGCCGGCGTATGAGCTTCGATCCAACCCAATAGTTGCGCGGCTAGTTGATTCGCCTCTTGGTAATAGCGGGCAAGCTCTGCTTTTAACTGAGCTGGACATTGTCCCCAAGGGTAATAATGGAAGTATTCCTTGATGTCTTTTTTAGTGTGGCCCTTTGCGACTTCGGAAACTTCTGGCGGGAAGTAGCCATCCTGGGTGCCCACATTGTAGTGGTAGTTATGCTTCTCTTCCGAGTTATAAAAAGCTTGCCAGTTTTGATAAATCGAATTCACTAGTGCCTGTTGTATCGGATGATTTTTTAGTACACCGAAACCGGTTTCCCGTAGGGAAGTGGTAAATTCTTGTGCCGCATTTGGGCTTAAATAATCAACCGCAGTCAATGTTGTCATGGGCTTAGTCTCAAATTGGTATTACGGATAGAGGGTCGATGAGTAGCTTCTAATAAGCAAATGCCCCTAGGCTAGGACGACCAACCGCTGTGAAAAAAATACCGTTCATCCACGGTTTCTCCAACATGAGCGCGCCACTGACCGATACTTAGGTCAGAGAGTAATCTGGCGCGTAGGAGAGGGGCTATGAAGTGCATCAATATCCAATCAAATAAGTGACTAATGGAACAAAATTATAGCTGCCCAAATGGTCAAGTAAAGTTGAAGTCAGTACAAAATTACGCATTTTTACTGGCAAAACGCCATCTTTGCCTATACTGCATATAACAGCAATGTGACATCTGGCTGTTGAATCAAGGTAATCTTGCCCCACATAGCAAGGCATTCACTTGGACGCGAAGCTCTGCGTCGTACACAAATAAGAGGGCGTTTTATGAATCTTGCATTTCAGTCGTTAAAGAATCACTTTTTAATTTCGATGCCACATTTGAATGATCCGAATTTCGAGCATACTGTGGTGTACTTATGTGAACATAACGAAGACGGTGCTATGGGGATTGTGGTGAATCGCCCCTCGCCGATCGACTTTAGTGAACTGGCAGAACATCTAGGCATGACGCTGTCCTCGCCACAGCTGATAGCGGAGCCAATTTATCTTGGTGGGCCAGTGGAAGCCGAGCGAGGGTTCATCTTGCATAGCTCCGATAAGTCTTGGGGGAATACGCTCCATGTGACCGATCAGGTGAGTTTGTCTGCATCCCTAGAAACGCTAGAAAATATTGCGTCTGGTAATGGTCCTGAGTCGTTTCGCATTGCTCTTGGGTGTGCTGGTTGGGAGGCAGGTCAACTTGAGGGGGAGATTGCCAACAATGACTGGCTAGTGGTGGAGGCGGATTTAGACGTATTGTTTAATACTCCTAGTGACTTGCAGTTTAATGCTGCAACCAAAACTCTTGGCTTGGATATGAGCTTTCTCTCACCGGATATAGGTCATGCTTAATGACAGAAAATGAAACACAGGTTACTTCGTCTCAGGCAAAGCCCAGCACCGTGCTGGGCTTTGATTTTGGAACCACGCGCATTGGCGTTGCAGTGGGTCAAGCGCTGCTTGGTCAAGCCCGTCCGCTGTCCCCTTTAAAAGCCAATGATGGCATTCCAAATTGGGATGTCATTGAGAAAATCGTTGCCGAGTGGCAGCCGGATGCGTTTGTGGTGGGGTTGCCGTTAAACATGGATGGTAGCGAAAATGAGATGTGTCAACGGGCGCGTAAGTTTGCCAAGCGCCTCCATGGACGTTTTAATCGTCCTTACCATATGATGGATGAACGTTTGTCCTCCTACGAAGCAAAAGGGCAAGTCATCGCCCAAGGCGGGAACCGCAACTTCAAAGAAAACTCGGTTGACGGGTTAGCGGCACAAATGATTATTGAAAGCTGGTTCGCCCAGCGCTAAGCTGGCTTTTTGTTTAATTCTCAGATTCACGGGCAGGTAGGCATGACATTGGATTTATCCCGCGCACTCAATAGCATGAAGAGTCAGTTGCGCGATTACTGTGTCAACAAACAAATTGTTGACCCGATTGTGGTAGGCATACACTCAGGTGGCGTTTGGGTGGCCAATGAGGTGCTGTCTTCAGTGCCGACACAAGAACCCTTGGCGACGCTAGATATTACCTTCTATCGTGATGACTTCACCTATGCTGGGTTGCATCCCCAAGTCGGTCATACCCATTTACCAGCATTAGAAGATCGTCACGTTATTTTGGTGGATGATGTACTGATGTCAGGGCGTACCATACGCGCTGCCATGAATGAAATTTTTGACTTTGGGCGCCCTGCCAGCATTACCCTTGCGATTCTCTATGAATTGGATGGACGAGAGTTGCCGATCCAAGCGGATATCGTCGGTGAGAAACTCAGCTTGAACCAAAATCAGCGTATCAAGTTGGCTGGTCCTGCTCCATTGACAGTTTCTTTGATGGAAACGGCCTAAATTAGCGTTTCGCGCTTTATTTTTGCGGCCAGTCGTACGACAATAACAGCTTGGATACAGTGGCTTACCGAGGTCAGTTTGCCGTCCTAGCCCGTTGTTTGTGCTCAGTTTTTTCGGTGTACTGCTGCCTTTGTAGACCACGAATGCCCGGTTGTGAAGCTATTCACACCGGGCATTTTCCTATCTTTTTCAGTGACTGAGGTAAGCAAACCATGATGCGATCCGACCCGCGGGCGTTACAACTCAACGATCAAGGTCAGCTTAAACATTTTTTGACACTAGATGGTTTAAGCAAAAATATACTCACAGAGATTCTTGACCGAGCAGAATCGTTCTTATCCATGGGTGAACAGTCGGTTAAAAAAGTGCCGCTTTTACGCGGGAAAACGGTAGTAAACCTGTTTTTTGAAAACTCTACCCGTACACGCACCACCTTTGAGCTTGCCGCCAAACGCCTTTCCGCGGACGTTATCAACCTCAACATCGAAACTTCAGCGACTTCCAAAGGGGAATCCTTGCTCGATACCCTAAAAAACCTAGAAGCGATGCAAAGTGATATGTTTATCGTGCGCCACTCAGACTCTGGTGCCCCCCATTTCATCGCTGAACACTGCACGCCAAATGTGGCCATCATTAATGCTGGCGATGGACGCCACGCTCACCCGACCCAAGCCATGTTAGATATGCTGACAATTCGCCGCCACAAAGGTCAGTTCGAGGGGCTAAAAGTGGCGGTGGTAGGGGATATTCTTCACTCTCGCGTAGCTCGCTCACAATTGCATGCCTTGACGACACTTGGAGTAGAAGAAGTACGTTTCGTTGGTCCGAAAACGCTAGTGCCAGAATATTTTGCCGAGCTAGGAGCGACGATTTGCCATGATCTTCGCGCAGGCTTAGATGATGTGGATGTCATTGTTATGCTGCGGCTCCAAAAAGAACGTATGGCTGGAGCACTGTTGCCGAGTGAAAGTGAATTCTACCGTTTATATGGTCTTACCAAAGAAAGCCTTGCTTGGGCGAAACCCGATGCGATCGTTATGCACCCAGGGCCAATTAACCGTGGCGTAGAAATTGCGTCAGAAGTGGCGGATGGAGAGCAGTCGGTGATTCTTAACCAAGTAACTAATGGGATTGCGGTGCGTATGGCAGTGCTATCCATGGCAATGAGCGGTCAAATGCAAGCACAGCAGCAAGAAGGCGGGGAGTAAGTCCAATGAAACTACAAGTCACGAATGGCCGCGTTATTGACCCCAGCCAAAATTTAGATGCGGTAACCGATCTGTTTATTGAAGACCATCGTATTATCGCTATTGGTACCGCGCCAGCAGACTTTGTGGCGGACGAAGTCGTCGATGCTAGCGGCCAGTGGGTCTTGCCGGGTCTAGTGGATTTAGCGGTCTCCCTACGTGAGCCTGGTTTCTCGCAAAAGGGCAGTATTGCGTCGGAAGGGCGTGCGGCGGTTTCCGGTGGCGTCACCACCTTAGTATGCCCACCGAATACTAAGCCTATTGTTGATACACCTGCCGTGGCGGGGTTGATTCAAGATAAGGCAGATGAAGCGGGTATGGCGAATGTGTTTCCGATCGGTGCCTTGACCCAAGGGTTGGCTGGTGAGCAACTAAGTAACATGGTGTCTTTGACCGACGCCGGTTGCGTGGCGTTGTCTAACCATCGTCAGCCCATGGCAAATACTAAAGTATTGTCCCGAGCTCTCGAATACGCCGCTACCCACGATTTGCTGGTGATATTCCATCCAGATGAGGCCAGCCTGTCCGCTGGCGGCTGTGCCCATGAGGGCCTCACTGCCACACTGCATGGTTTGCAAGGTATTCCAGAGACGGCGGAAACCATCGCCTTGATGCGGGATTTATTACTGATTGAGAAAACCGGAGTGCGAGCGCATTTTGCTCGTTTATCTTGTGCTAAGTCGGTAGAAATGATTGCCGATGCCCGTGCGTCTGGTTTGGATGTGACCTGTGATGTGGCATTGCATAATTTGTTGTTGACCGATGCGGTGTTAAATCAGTTTGATGGCCATTACCATGTGCTGCCGCCTTTGCGTAGTGAAAATGACCGCTTAACACTGATTGAAGGTATTAAACAGGGCGTGATCAGTGCCATTTGTTCGGATCACCAACCCCATGAAAAAATGGCGAAAATTGCGCCCTTTGCCGCCACCGAACCGGGCATGGCGAATGTGGAAATTCTATTACCTCTCGCGCTGCGTTTGATGGACGAGGGGGATTTGGATTTGGATACCTTGCTACGTTGCCTGACCGTTGGGCCAGCCAGTTGCTTTGGTCTTGAAGCCGGCTCATTAGCCGTAGGAAGCTTCGCTGATTTTGTATTATTCGATAGTACGGCGGCGTGGACCTGGAGCAAGGACAACGTGCGCACAAAAGGCTCTAACTCGCCATTCTTGGGCGAAGAGCTAAAAGGTCGAGTGTCGGCAACGTATATTTCGGGGCAGTTGGTGTACGCCAATCCGGTAGTAAACCAGTAACATTTTTAAACGAGAATTACGCGCGAGGCTGGGCGTTCTGCATTGTGTTTTATCAGTATGTAAGGGATTATGCCTGTGACAGATGATTTGGATACGCAAATAAACATGACAAGTTCTACTAACAAGGTCGCCACGGGAAAGGCTATTAGTGAGCAGGAGTTAACCGCTCAGCTGGATGCTTTATTGCGCATGCGCGATAGTGAGCATGCCATGTTCACGGCCATTGCTAGTGGTATGACGCGGGAATCGTTCTACGATCGGCTGGTGGCCCATGTGGCCACCGTTATGCCCGAAGTACGCTGTTGCTTAGTCTCTTGTGACAGTGAGTTGACCGATTGGCGCATCCTTAATCAGCAAGGCTGGGAGAGAGTGGGGGTCGATAAAGTCGGGACCCTAGAGCGTGTACCCCAAGCCATGATTACTTTTGCTGCGAGCCCTTCCCGGGATACCTGCCAATACCGAGAATTGTCCACTCATAGTGATTGGATTGCTTGGTATGGTCTGCTGGATGACCAAGGTTTAGCTCAATGCGATATGCTCAGTGTTCAAGATGAGTTAGGTGGTTGGTTTTTGGTTGCCCTCTTCTCTCAGAGCCTTTCTGCGGTAGAGCGCCAGTCCTTCAACTGGCATGTGGCGCAGGCGCTGAAGGGGCTGAAAACGCTAACTCAGGCCTATTTTTGTCACAACGAAGCTGACCGTGTGCTTATTGAAAGTCAGAAGTCGGATAAGGTCACAGGATTGTTGCTGCGTCACGCTTTCGATGACCTATTTGCGGTGATGTTAAAAGATGCCCGCCGCTATTTTCAACGCCTCGCGATGGTCAGTGTTCAGGTCACGGGATTACAGCAGAACGACGATATAAAACAGTTTTCTCAGGTTTTGGCGAAGACCTTGAGAGATAACGATCTTATTGCCCGTTACAGCGACAACGAATTCTTGATGGCAATGCGTATTGGCCAACTTGATGACGTGGAAGTTGTTGCCAAGAAGCTTATGCGCTCCCTTGATGAAGCAGGACTACCGCAACGTCCTGGCTGTGAAGTGAAAGTGGGGTTGGCACTCTATCCTGAGCAATCTAACAACGCCTCTTTGTACCACTCCGCTCATAATGCGGCCAAAGCGGTGGCGGAACCCGTAGGTTATCGCCTTGAATACTATGGTAATTTTGTCCAAAGCTTGGATGAAGCTTACAGTTTGTAACATTAAATAAACGGTTTGTTGTATGTCTATTGCCGAGAATTTAACGGATATCCGTGCCCAAATAGCGCAGTTGGAGCATGCCAATCAGCGTCCTTCAGGGGCGGTGCGCCTATTGGCGGTGAGCAAAACGAAACCGGTAGCGGATTTAGAAGCTGCATATGAAGCGGGTCAGCGCTGTTTTGGCGAAAACTACGTCCAGGAAGCGGTGGAAAAACACGCAGCACTGGCCCATTTAACCGATATCGAGTGGCATTTTATCGGGCCACTACAGTCCAACAAAGCTAAAGCGGTGGCGCAAACAATGGACTGGATACACAGTGTGGATCGAGAAAAAATTGCGCTGCGTTTAAGTGAAAATCGCCCCCAAGACATGGCCCCATTGAATGTGCTAATTCAAGTGAATTTGAGTGGAGAAGCATCTAAGTCCGGCGTGTCTCTGGATGAAATTGCCTCTATGGCAGAACTCGTAAATAGTCTTCCTAGTTTGACTCTGCGGGGGTTGATGGCCATACCTGCTCCTCAAGTGGATGAAGCGTCCCAGCGCGAAGTATATCGTCCGTTAACGCAAGCCTTCCTTGAATTGTCCCAGCGTTATGACCATATTGATACGTTATCAATTGGTATGTCTGACGATTTGTCAGCTGCAATTGCCTCTGGTAGTACTATGGTGCGGGTGGGGACAGCTATATTCGGTGCCCGCAACTACGGTTAATCATACGATTCACTTTAATATAAACAGGATATCTAATGAGTTTACGCATTGCCTTTATTGGCGTCGGTAACATGGCTTCTGCAATCATTGGCGGTTTAATTGCTAGTGGTTACGATGCGGGCAAGATTTGTGGTACGTCTTTGGATGTCACTACCCACAAAGCATTGGAAGACAAGTTCGGTATGCGGATGTATGCGGACAACAGTTCTGCTGTTGCCAATGCCGATGTGGTGTTCTTAAGTGTAAAACCACAGCAAATGGGTGCTGTTATTGCAGACTTTGTCGAAAACGTGCGAGAAGATCAGCTCTTTATCTCCGTAGCGGCAGGTATTGAAGTCGGTTCATTGGAGAAATGGTTGCAGAAGCCAGTTTCTGTGGTGCGTTGCATGCCTAATACGCCCGCATTGGTTGGCTGCGGCATGACGGGCTTGATTGCCAATGACAACACTACTGCTGAACAACGACAGTGGGTGTCGAACGTATTTGACTCTTTTGGTGCCCATGTTTGGGTCTCTGAGGAACAACAGATGCATACGGTTACGGCGTTGTCCGGCAGTGCGCCAGCTTACTTTTTTCGGTTTATAGAAGCGATGATAGAAGCCGGTAAGGCGCAAGGGTTAGACGCAGAATCCTGTCGCAAACTCGCCACCTACTCTATGTTAGGCGCTGCTAAAATGGCTACCGAGCTAGAGGAAGATATTGCGCAGCTGCGTATTAATATTACCTCGCCAAAAGGAACGACGGAGCAAGCCTTGATTGCCTTAGAAGAGAAGGGGATTGACGCTATGGTGCGTAGCGCCGTAGATGCTTGTGCCCGTCGCTCCCAAGAACTGGCGCAAGAGTTCGCCGCTAACTAATCACAAAGGACGAATCCAATGGGTATGATGGGTGATCCATTACTATTGATTGTTAAAACTTTGGGCAATCTGTACTTGTTTATCGTGTTATTGCGGCTGGTGCTGCAACTTACACGGGCAGATTTTTATAACCCAATCAGCCAAGCGGTAGTAAAGGCAACCAGCCCACTACTGATGCCAATCCGCAAGGTGATTCCGTCAATTGGACGCGTAGATACCGCGTCAGTGGTGCTGGCGCTGCTCGTTCAGGCGGTCATTATGCTGCTGATTTTCACCATCGCTGGTGTGATGGTATCGCCGCTGCATTATGTGATTTATGCTGTCGCTGGCGTCTTGTACCACCTGTTGGATTTGTACTTTTGGGCGCTATTAATTACCGTCATTCTGAGCTGGGTTGCGCCGACCACGAATCACCCAGGAGCCATGTTGGTGGCGCAAATTTGTGAACCCCTATATCGCCTTTGTCGCCGGTTTATACCGTCCTTGGGCGGCTTAGATCTATCACCGATCTTTCTGTTTTTAGCAATATCGGTGTTAAAACAGTTTTTAGCGCCATTTACTATTTAGGTGAGATTATACAGGGTATTGGTTTCGCTCATTTGAGGCGTGATCTATATTCCTATATTATGCGCTGCCTAATGCCAATCTAGGCGCTCCAGAATAAACTTAATATTGGACACCGAGCTATGAAGACAATTGCCGTCTATCCGGGTACCTTCGACCCGATCACGAACGGTCATACTGACCTCGTTGAGCGTGCAGCGAAGCTGTTTCCAAAGGTGATTGTGGCGGTTGCTGCAAGCCCCAAAAAACGTCCAGTATTATCCCATGCGGTTCGTATTCAATTAGCTAACGAAGTCTTGGGTCATTTGCCAAATGTGGAAGTGATGGGTTTTGATAACCTATTGACTGAATTTACCCGTTCGGTAAACGGGCAAGTGGTTGTACGTGGTTTGCGTGCCGTGTCAGATTTTGAATATGAATTTCAGTTGGCGAACATGAATCGGGTGATCGCGCCAGATGTTGAAAGTCTGTTCCTCACTCCGTCGGAAAAATACTCTTATATTTCGTCAACGCTCGTTCGAGAGATTGCTTCCTTAGATGGCGACTTTGGTTTGTTCGTTCATCCTGCTGTGGAGCGTGTGTTAAAAGACCATTATCGCGAAGCTAAAGCAGCTAAGCATTCATAAACTGTCGGAAGATGGCATTGCCATCATGTTTATTTAGGAGAGCAGTATGTCTCTAATGATTACTGACGAGTGCATCAACTGTGATGTATGTGAACCAGAGTGTCCTAACGAAGCGATCAGTCAAGGCGAAGAAATTTACGTGATTGATCCCAAAAAGTGTACTGAGTGCGTAGGCCATTATGATGAGCCTCAATGTCAGCAGGTTTGTCCAGTAGACTGTATTCCTCACGATCCAAACCATAAGGAAAGTGAAGAGCAGCTTATGGAAAAATACTTGGTGCTAACCGGCCAGTTATAAGTTCGTTATATCGCGCCATCCTCTCTGGCTGGCGCGACTCACTCTATTAATATCTTGTCTATCTTTTGCCCCATCAGAATAGCGCGCGAATCTCCTCTGGGGGAGGCAGTTGTTGCCCTGCGCCGATCAATATAATCAAAGCTCTCACTTCTACCAGTTCGAAGGTGTCGGGATGGGTAACAATGCGTCCTTCGGGATTTTCATAACCTAGCGCTGTACCAATACCCTTCTGTATCAGGGTGGTAACAATATCTGCCCATTTTATCCCAGATAGGCTGATATTTAGGCGTATTGTGTGGTCACCTTGGTAGCGAAATAGATCTTCCAAGATCTGCTCTGTTCCTGGGGCGGTGAGTGATCGAACCAGCATTTCTGGGTAAACGCGCACAGGTCGAATTACTGCCTTGGCTCCCATTTGGCGCAGACGCTCTCGGTTGCGATCGTCGACAGCTTCCGTCAGTATCATAGCATCGGTGCCGATTTGTTTGATGCGATAAAGAGCATCAAACACCAAGCTGTCGCTGTGTGCGTCTTGGCTATCGGGCGCTAATAATATGATGTATTTCGCTTTATCTACTCCGGCGGTTTCAAGCATACCGGGTGTGGTGGCGTCGCCAGTGTGGTGGACGACTCCTTGGGCGCGGATGTTTTCCGGCAGACCATCGGGAAAGCTTGGCGTGAGAATTTGAATCGGAACGTCTTTTAGCTCTGGGGTATTACAGACCTGGCTAATTAACAGCTCTAGATAACGCCCAGTATTGTTTGCTGGGGTATTAATAATGAGAAGATGATCTTGCATGTCACTCCACTCCGTTCGGCCTTTGATGCGCATATCACGACGCACCAAACGTAATTCCACATAGTCACTGGCAATTTGCGCCAATAAGGTGATACCTAGTCCGTAAATCAATACAATGGTGGCAAATTGTCCCCAAAACGTCCCTGCAGAAAGATCACCGTACCCTGTAGTCGATGCGGACGTCATGGTGAGCCAAAAAGCGGACCACCAATCCAAGTCTTCGAACCAAATCATGGCGCTACTGTGGGCTAGCACCACGGCAGCTAGCATCAAAAAGCGGCGTTGTAAGTCCTTCACCGCATGCAAGTGTACTCGTTTACGAAAAGTATGACGGGTACGTTTCTTGCGAAATAGGGCTCCTAAAACCATGGTGGATTCACTCTTCAACTTCCCTGATGGCGTAGCCAAGCTGGCGCCAAGATTCGTACACCATAACGGCGACAGTATTTGATAAATTGAGACTACGGGAGCCTGGCTGCATCGGTAAACGCAAACGCTGTGGAAGGGGTAGCGCTTCGATAAACGCATTAGGTAAGCCGCGGGTCTCGGGACCGAATACCAATACATCGTTGGCATTAAATTCGGCTTCGCTGTGAGTACGGCTACCTTTCGTAGTAAGAGCGTAGACAGTGCCAATGTCTGTGCTGGCGACGAAGGCTTCCCAACTAGCGTGGCGTTTTACCTTGGCAAATTCATGATAGTCCAATCCCGCCCGACGTAGCTTTTTATCTTCGAGATCGAAGCCAAGCGGTTCGATAAGGTGTAGCTGATAACCTGTATTGGCACACAAGCGAATGACATTGCCGGTATTGGGTGGAATTTCCGGTTGATATAAAACGATATGCAGCATGGTTCTGTGATCTCCAAATATGCCGTTATGATACCAGAGCACAGCGGATAACTAAGTTATTGTTAAAAAAATTAAAAAACAGTTGACGCTTAAAAGGGGTTGTTTATAATACGCCGCACTTGCCCGGATAGCTCAGTCGGTAGAGCAGAGGATTGAAAATCCTCGTGTCGGTGGTTCGATTCCGCCTCCGGGCACCATTAAGCCAGCACAAACGCTGGTTTTTTTGTACCCCAGTTTATTTCTTATTTGCCCGGATAGCTCAGTCGGTAGAGCAGAGGATTGAAAATCCTCGTGTCGGTGGTTCGATTCCGCCTCCGGGCACCATTTCTAGATATTCCAGACAGTTCACTTCGTTATTAGAGATAGCAACGCCCCTGAAATAAAACTATCCAGAGGCGCACCCTATTATGGGTTTTATTAATCTTCGGTTAACGATCTAACGCCTTTGCCGTGGCGCCGCCAGCAACTGAGTATTGCATCGAAACTTTGCGGGTTTTTTGGAACTCCTCTAGGCTCTGGCCTCGCATGCTGGCGTAGACTTCGGGGTTCGTCCAGCCGACCACAGGCGCCATTTTCTCTAATACAAAGAAGGTCACACCGTAATGAATCATCTCGATCCATTTGCGTTGCCGTACCATATCTTGCTCGGTCTGCGTTAGCTGATATTCCTGCATCAGGTTGTCGAGGTCATCGATGAAGCGCGCTCGGTGCTCAGGTACGATGACTTGATGTAAAAAGTGATTTAGACGGTAAGCTTTTTGGCTCTTTTCTAAGGTAAATGGATGAGTGCCTTCCAGATTTTGTGCCCCATCAAGTTCATAGTGAATATGTTGGCGGTAGCGGTCGATATCTTCGGGCGTGGCAGGGGCTCCAGTATCTTCGTAGATAACGGTTGCTATGTTCGTCATGGAAGGCGCGTAGGTAGAGCGATGCACACAGTTTACCTGGTCTGACAAAGCGCCCCTCATTATTAGCCACATAATGACTTCGGCACCTTCCATACCCCCAAGCTCGGCGTATTCTGCGAGGCGCATTTGGGTGAGCTTTTCGGGGTTTGATTCCAGCAAATCTAAAAACTCCTCATCCCACGCTTCATTCAAAAAGCCGCAACGTTCACCATGCACCTGATGTGACAAACCACCGGTTGCCACAATGGCAACATTTAAATCTTCAGGGAAGCTTTCTATCGCTTTGCGTAGTGATTTACCTAACTTGTAACAGCGTTTGGCATTGGGGATAGGAAGTTGCAGTACTCCGACTTGTAATGGCACAACTGTGCCTGACCATCCTAGGTTGGCATCATCGGCAATCATAGACAGTGGTGAGAAAAAGCCATGATCCAATGGCTTCTTCTGGAAAAAAGAAATATCAAACTCATCAGCGACCAGAGCGTGGCCGATATGTTGGGATAACGCCACATGGCCTTTGGCGGCGGGGTAGTCCCTAGCGCCGCCCCCTTCATCAGCGGTGACATATGCATCGTCGAACCCTAACGTGAACGGGGAGTAATGATCAAAAAAGAACGAGGTGATGTGATCATTGAAAATCATAAAAAGTGTATCGATCTTATTCGTCTTCACCCAATTCTGGATATGACTGAATCCCTCAAAAATAGGTGCCCAAGCAGGGTCATTGTGCTTGTTTGTGTCTTTTGCAAAAGCAATCGTCGGTGAGTGAGAGGCGCCGATGCCGCCGATGATTTTGGCCATGATATTCTCCAGTTTTTGTTGTGATTTTAAGCCTAGAGCCTTTTAAATATGGAAACAATTGTCTAAATTTGAATGATTCGTTTCCAATTTTTGACTTTAGGGGATGTGATGTGGAATCTAGATGATTTGCCGATTTTTCTTGCGGTGGTTGAACATAACGGCGTCACGGCTGCTGCGGTGGCGTTAGGGTTATCAAAATCAACGGTCAGTAAAGCATTGCAGCGCCTTGAAGATGCTATGTCATTGCGACTGATGGAGCGCAATTCGCGCAATATTCGTTTAACTACAGAAGGAGAAGTTTTCTATCGCCAAGGGCTTGCCATTATGGAGCAGGTGCAGGCAGCCAATCACTTGATGGGGGGCTTATCCTCTTCACCTGTAGGGCCGCTAACCGTTGCGTTACCGATCGCTTTCGCGCGGGAATATGTGGCGCCTCGATTGCCTCAATTTCATCAACGCTACCCTAAAGTGGACCTAGAGATCATCATGACGAGTCAATCGGTCGATATTATTCGCGATCAAATCGATCTAGCGGTCGTGGTTGGCGGGCTCGTGAACTCTGAGCTTATTGCTCGTACCCTTATCCAGAGTCAGCTCATTTGGGTTAGCTCCCCAAGTTATGTTGCTACTCATGAGTTTAAACCCACCACAGAATCGCTAAAAAGTCATATTCAGGTAATCGAAAGTCGCTACAGTGCCCGTCAGTTTCCTTTGCGTATTGAAGAAAAGAAACAAAGCATCGACTTGATCACCGGAGTGGTTCGTATCAATGATCCGATCGCGGTACGCGAAGCCGTGTTGAATGGCGCGGGAGTGGCTCCACTACCGCACCACTACTGCCAAAGGCTACTTAATAGTGGGGAGTTAGTGCAGGTGTATGATCAGATTGAGTGCGCTGCTAATGCAGCAACTTTGTCTGTGGTTTATCCAAGTCGTCGCTTTATGTCAAACAAGGCGCGTGCTTTCTTAGACTTTTTAATTGAAATAGCGGAAAGTATCCCAAGTAGATGTCTATACTAGCTTTTCTAGCAGTTGATACCGTTTTCGCTTTTGAGGCATTCACCACAGTCTGGTTTGCCTACAGGATATAAACACATGACAGGCGCGCTTAGAGTTGTTTCACTTACGGCGTTATCTTATCTAATTGCTGGCTTACTTGGTCAGTTATTCGCTATGCCACCTGGCTACGCCACTATTATTTGGCCTGCATCGGGTATTGCGCTCGGGGCTGCCATCGCATTTGGTCCAGTCGCTATCTATGGGGTGTTGATCGGTTCGTTTCTTACCAATGTGCTAATCAGCTATTTGAATTATGCACAATGGGTCGTCACGGTCCCCTTGTTGATCGCCTGTGGTAGCGCGCTGCAAACTTTAGTGAGTTATTGGCTAATCAAACGCGTAATTGGCCCTGCCGTGCAGTTTTTTCAATTACGTCATGTGGTGTGGTTTGTTGTTCTTGGCGGCCCTGTTGGGTGCTTGATTAGTGCCAGCTTTGGTACCTTAGTGTTACACCAATTCGGTTTGCTGCAATCCCATGATTGGCTATTAAACTGGATGAGCTGGTGGATCGGCGATACGGTTGGCGTGCTGGTAGTAGTGCCGTGGTTGGCGGTGTTATTTCCAAAACAGTTCGATGTGTACTTCGACCATCCCAAGCGTGTCGTTAGCGCACTGTTCTTTGTTGCTTTTGCTACCGTGATTTTATCTGCTCTAGTCGCCAAGTTTGAGCACAATAAACAGCAGCAAGCATTTCAAGATAACGCTCAGCTGATGTTTAACTCTATGAGTGAGCGGATCAAAAATTCGGTTGATATTTTGTATGGTGTCAAAGGACTAATTCGCGGTAGCAGTCAGGTGACCGTGGAGGATTTTTACGCCTATGCCGAAAGTGTCATGGTCCGTGACCGAGCCATACAAGCATTGTCACTAAACTATGTGGTGAGTGGTAACGAGCTGGAAAAGTTCCAAAAAGATATGACGGAGTTATACGGTGGTCGGGAGTTTGTCGCGGTAGAGCGTAATCTTGATGGCCAATTAAGTCCCGTCACGCCACGCGAGCGTCATATCCTAGTTGGGATGATTTATCCTTACGCTAACAATGAGCGAGCTATTGGTTACGATGTATATTCACAGCGGGATCGCCGCCACACGTTAAATGAAGCCATTCGCTTAAATGCAGCGACGCCAACACCGGTGATAGATCTAGTACAAGGAAATAAGGGGATCCTGTTATTTTTGCCGGTATATCGTGATGGAAAACTACTGGCAATGGCCACCGGCATGTTTGATATCGATGTCATGACCGCGAGTACCTTGTCCCAAGGGGTGAGTGAAAATACCCAGATTTATCTAGTGGATCGACGTACTGACAATGCCCCCTATATTCTCGCCGCTAGTCATAATGCCCACATGAGCATCGCTCAATTGCTTGAAGTGATTGAGAACGATGTATCTAAAGTGTCCTTATATCGGAAATTAATCCCAGTTGGCGCATCGTCCTGGGAGCTGGTACACATAGCGCCGAATTACTTTGTGGATCAACCATGGTCGACTCAATTCACAGTGGCTGGCGGGATGTTCTTATCCGGTCTGCTAGGTTGGGTATTCATTCTAGTATTTAGTCATACGGCACAAATCGAGCAGCAAGTGGTGGCGCGGACCAGAGCATTGTCATTTGCCAATCGCTCGCTAAGGGAATCAGAAGGACGGCTAAAAACTGCTATCGCTGAGGCAGAAGAGGCGAATATGGCGAAGAGTCGCTTCTTAGCCAATATGAGTCATGAAATTCGTACCCCCCTAAATGGCTTGTTAGGCAGCTTGCTATTGTTGCAAGAAAAA
Source organism: Maribrevibacterium harenarium (assembly GCF_006385675.1). GTDB lineage: Bacteria > Pseudomonadota > Gammaproteobacteria > Pseudomonadales > Marinomonadaceae > Marinomonas > Marinomonas harenarium. Next base: position 25,498 of record NZ_VFRR01000022.1, read on the forward strand.
TCATTATCCAGCGAACAACAAAGTTTAGTCGCGATGGCGCAACAAAGCGGTGATAGTTTGCTGGATCTGATTAACGATATTTTAGACCTTTCCAAAATCGAAGCGGGTGAGCTGCAACTGGAGCCGCATCACTTCCTTATACAAGATTTATTGGAAGATGTGGCCACCTTAATGCGTCCTAGAGCCCTAGATAAACGTATCGGCTTGGTGGCACCTAGCACCATGTTGCCGGAAGTGCAGGTGTGGGGTGACCGGCTGCGCATCCGCCAAATTCTGGTGAATTTGATTGGCAATGCCATCAAATTCACCTCGGAAGGACAGGTAAATGTTTCAACCGAATATGAAATGGTCACAAATGACGCCATACAGCTACGAGTTGTGATACAAGACACCGGTATCGGTATTAGTGAAGAAGCCCAGAAGCGTTTGTTCCAGCGTTTTAAGCAAGCCGACGGATCGACTACTCGACAATATGGTGGAACTGGTTTGGGGCTGGCAATCAGCAAAGAGCTAGCGGAGGCCATGGGTGGTTCAATCGGTTTTGAAAGTGAGCAAAATGTCGGCTCACGATTCTGGTTTGCCATTACGTTGGACTGTCAGCCTGCACCAAAATTACTGATCTCGGAAGAGGTGAATAAGCATGGTGCGATTTTGTTATCAGGGTTAGGGATGGATGAACCCTATGTTTGTGCGATTCTGAGAGGGTTATCTATTCCCAATCGAATCATGAATACGCTCGGGGATGCAATTGATGCCAATAATGAGCATCACACTCCGGTGCTTATTCTTGAAGCTGGTTATTTAACTGATAGCCAGCTGCAAGCATTATCGACTTACCGTGGCGGCATTGTGTTGGTGGTTGAGCGAGCAATAGATCTGAAAAGATTCAGTGGTTTTGCCTTCTCTGTTGTGTACCGGCCTGTACATCGACGTGCTTTGCTCGAGGCTCTAAACGATGCCTCCATGAGACGTTTTGGTGTAATTGAAGCAGCGGACGAAGTAGTCGAGCAGGAGTTGAAATTTATGGGGCGAGTGTTGTTGGTGGAAGACAATGCGACGAATCAATTAGTGGCAAAAGGCGTACTTAGCCTGTTGGGTGTGGAAGTGGATGTTGCTGCTAATGGCCAAGAGGCATTGGATAAGGTGCAACACAGTGCCTATGATCTAATCTTTATGGACTGTCAGATGCCCATCATGGATGGTTATGAAGCCACTAAACGCATCCGCCAACTATCGGCAGAAAGTCTCACGCCGGCAAATGTTCCTATCGTGGCGTTAAGCGCCAATGCCATGAAGGGGGATGATACAGCCTGTATCGCAGTCGGCATGAATGATCATGTGGCAAAACCTATTTCTAAACCACGTCTAGAGCAAGTGCTCAGAAAGTGGTTGTTCAACAGTAGCAATACCAAAAAATAACTTAAGCAAAAAGCAGGGATATGGGAGGGATAAATGAATAAGCATTTCGATCTGGTCGATTATCGAGAGCGCTTGGGAGCGAATGAAGAGCTCATGCTCCTGGTGGTTAATGAGTTTCGGCGGGAAATACAAGATTTTATGGGGCAGTTAGAACAGGCTGTTCAGTCTGGTGATCTGCCCAAAGTTGCTGCCCTGTCCCACCGTATTAAGGGGGCAAGCTCAGAAGTCTCTGCGATGAATATCCCAACTATTTGTAAATCTCTAGAGTTGGCCGCGAAAGCGGAAGAAACCGACCGCGTTGCTATTCTTCACCAAGATCTCGTAATGGCGATAGAAGCGTACCGACAGGAACTAGATCAAGTGCTACCGAATAACTAGGCGTTGTTACTTGTTTGACATAGAATGGCGATAAAGTGACCAAGATCATTCGTCTACGTCGGGTAACTTGCAAGGAGATAAGGAAGTGAAATATTTGCTGCGGTCGGTATTTGTTGCCGGTTTAGTTTTGTCTTCAACCGCCAGTCTTGCTGGATCCTTGTTTTTTACTTCTAACACACCTGATATTTTTGCCTCAGACTCCTATTCATTAGAGCGTCTGGCGGGGTATGTAAAAGCTCAAAAACAGCACAAACAAGCTTTCTTTCTTCACGGCGGGGACAGTTTATTTCCTAACCCTCTATCTGTTTATGATAATGGCTCGCACATGGTCTCTATCATGAATGGGATGGGCGTCGACGCCATGACCGTCAACCGTCGTGAATTTACCCGCGGTATGGACCAAATCTCACTACGCACTAGCGAGAGTTTGTTCCCAATGGTGTTATCTAATCTGAAAGATATACGTACCGGTCGTCCAATTGATGGGGTGATGACAGATTATATTGCTCCAGTTGGACAAATGCGCATCGGTATACTCAGTTATATTGCCGATACGGTAAATAGCACCTACCTTATGGGCGAAGCAGAAGTGGATATGTCCATTGAGGGGCTCTCGCCTCGTATCGCGGCATTGCGTCAAAGAGGTGCCGATTATGTCGTGCTCGTGACCGAGCCGGACTTTATCAAAATGGTGCCGGACTCGATTTTTGCCGGCCTAGATGTACTAATTACCACTAAAGAGACTAGTGACTCGGTTACCGAAGGCCGCCCGTTACGGATTGTCAGTGGCGGTATGGATGACGAATTGATTGAGATCGAATTCACTCGCCAAGGCGTTTCTGCGGTTGTGCATCACTATTTGGATGCAGCGCCAGATCCTGAAGTAAGCGCAATGATTGCTCGTTATACGGGACAACTGAGTATCGTGCTTGATCAACCGTTAGCTACATTAGCAGTGGGTATGGATTCTTTACGCTCTAACATTCGCACTGGGGAATCTGCCTGGGGGAATGTGGTAGTAGATGCGCTACGCCACTTTACCAAAGCCGATATTGCCGCAGTAAACAGTGGCAGCATTAGAGGCTATCGTACTTATCCGGGTGGCTATCAAATGACCCGCCGGGATGTACAGGCGGAGTTACCATTTGGCGGCGCTGTGTATACTGTCAAAATGACGCCCTCAGAAATCAATAACATGTTGGAAAACTCGCTTTCGCGTATTGAAGAAAGTGATGGTCGTTACCTGCAGGTTGCGGGCTTACGTGTTACTTATGATACTAGGTTGCCGGTAGGACAACGTTTAGTGAACGTGACCGATGAACAAGGAGCGCCACTAACAGGGTTTCAGTATAAAGTCGCAATCACTGACTATATGCTCCGGGGCGGCGATGAATATAAATTTAATCAGCGTCAAGTCATCCCAGATCTGACCGCAGAGAACCGCTATTTGTGGAATATCGTGTCGGAATTTTTGATGCAGAGTGCACAGCTGACTCCGACGTTAAAAGGTCGATTAGTGGATCTTTCAAAGGAATGAGTTAGGTAGCAGGATGTCACACACAAAAAAGATAGCGGCGTGTTTTTATAGTCTTGGTTGGCGCGCTTCATTGGCTCTATCGTTGATGGTCGCCTTGCTAATTGGTTCCGGTTGGTATTCCTATGCGCAAATTAACGCATTGACCCAAGCCACTGAGAAGCATGCAAGCGAACATCTCCCTAGCCTCGAATTGCTCAACGCTACACAGCTCAGTATCACCCGTCTTGCCAATCTATCTGGCAATATAGCCAATAGTAGTGCCCCGGCAGAAGTTAGGGTATTACTGGCCGAAGTTCGTAGTGAAATTATCAATATTCGTCGCTATTTAAATACGTTAGAAAAAAATCCGGAGATAGAAGCTTTAAATAAGGTTGTGGATCTGTTGGAGCCAAATATTGAGCAAATCGGCGTATACAAAGCAACATTGGCCCAGCTACAGCATGACTATGACAAGCAGTATCTCAGTGTCGTTGACGCCGTAATACAATATTTAATGAGCGCCGACGCCGATAATAAGCTTGTGGCGGTGAATCTTGTGCGCCAATTGGCGGCTTTGAACGAGGCTGAGCGCCAATTCGAAGTGGCTCAGGTGCGCCGCGAAATTCAGGCCAGTATTCAGGAATTGAAACTTCAGCAATCTGACTTGTATGACGCTACCCACGCAGCGATATTGGCGGACGGCGGTTTATTTGAAAATCGCCATAACTTCGACCAACTTCAGGCGGATATCATGCGCTTGGATACACAGAACCGGATCTTGCTAGGCAACGTGGTGGATTACGGTAAGCGAGTGTATAGCTCAATGGAGCAGTCTGTTATGGCCCAAGCGACCTCTTTACGGGAAAATTCTGAGTCGGTGAGTCAGTCGTTCTTTTGGGTTGCAAGCATTCAAGTGTTACTAGGAATCTTGCTCTTTGTGTATTTCCGCTATCGAGTATTCGCTCGCCTCTCCGCATTGAGGCATTTAGTTTCCGAGGACGGCATGATTGATGCTGATGAATTGGGATATTTTGACAAACGCAATGAAATTGGACAACTCGTTCATCAGCTCGACAGCTATCTGAAAACCATACGCAGTCAACAGCAACAAATTGCCAATGTGAGTGTGCAGCTGGAAAATATTATTCGCCAATCACAAATGCGAGTTGCTGTTTTAGCTGAAGATAACGTGTTGTTTTGCAGTGAATCTCTCGCGGCAGTATTCCCTGAACATCCGCTCAACACTATCTATGATTTCCCCGAGAAAGTTGTCGCGGCGCTACAAGATCCACCGACTTCAACTGAGCCAGAACTGATTTTGTCGGCCTTCTATGATGCTCACCATCAGCGTTGGTATGACGTGAGTTGTTCTCAGGTGATGTGGTCTGATCAAGCCGCCTCCTTAATTTCTTTTGCTGATGTGACGGAGCGAGTCCGGGTTACGACCGAATTCAAACGCACCTTATCAGCAGTGGAGAACGAAGCATTTCTGGATCCATTAACAGGGTTATATAACCGAAAAATGCTGGATAAGCGTGAGCGTCAGGTAAACAGCAAAAAAATCGCTCAAAATGGCTTCGCTGTACTCTTGTTCGATGTGGACTTTTTTAAAGACTATAATGACCACTATGGTCACTTGCGTGGCGATGAGGCACTAAAAATGGTGGCCGAGGTCTTGCGTCGAAATTGCCCAGAGCACGCTGATGCGATTCGCTATGGTGGGGAAGAGTTCGTATTGTTAATCAACAGCCGAGATCGAGCCACCCTGACTGAGTTAGCCAATTTAGTATTGGACGAAGTCTTTGCCCTAGAGCAGCAGCATCCTACTTCTGCCTATGGATATCTCAGTTTGAGCTGTGGTATCGCTATCAGCGAGCCTGGAGTCGAGAGTTTGCTGGCTTGTTTTGATCGAGCGGATCAGTGTTTATATCAAGCCAAAAACAACGGTCGCAATTGTGTGGTGGTCGCGTAAAATAGATCTCTTGACCACGCCACAGGGGAGTGACCATGCAAGTTTCACGCGCTTTATGCATTCCAGATCCAGTACGCTTGCAGCGTTATCGCCATTTGCCGGAGCTTGGCCCGTCCATTCTATTTTTTAGTGGTGGCTCAGCACTGAATAAGTTGAGCCGAGAACTCAAACGTTATACTCACAACTCTATTCATCTGGTTACTCCGTTTGATTCCGGTGGCAGTTCGGCCCACTTGCGTAGGGCATTTGCCATGCCAGCGGTGGGAGATTTGCGTAGTCGAATCATGGCTCTGGCTGATGAAACTGTGCTCGGGCAGCCCGATGTTTATCACCTGTTCAGCCACCGTTTAGCTAAACACCAATCACAAACTGCTTTGAAGGCTGAATTAGAACGCCTAGTAAATGGCGAACATACCTTGATCAAGCCGGTCTCGAATCCGCTGAAATCACTCATTCAAACGCAATTACGAGTTGTGCAGCAGAGACTCCCAGAGGAGTTTGATTTGCGTGGAGCAAGTGTCGGCAACCTGATTATTGCAGGTGGCTACCTGAACAATGAGTGGCAGCTTGATCCCATCGTCTTTTTATTTTCTCGATTGGTAAAAACCTTGGGGCAGGTAGTCACTATTGTGGATGCTGATGCCCACCTAGGGGTGCGTTTGCAGGACGGCACTATGGTGCTAGGGCAGCATTTATTAACTGGGAAAGAAGTTGCGCCGCTTGCTTCTCCTATCACCAGCATTTGGTTGAATGACGGAGAGCAGAGCCATAAAGAAGTGTCTCTATCCTTGTCGGAAGATCGAGGGGCACTGATACGCGAGGCGGATATTATTTGTTACCCACCCGGCAGTTTCTTTTCCAGTATCTGTGCCAATCTTTTAGTTGCTGGGGTGAGTGAGGCAATTGGTCAGAATCCTAACCCCAAAATTTATCTACCCAATTTGGGGACCGACCCGGAACAATTAGGCTGGAGTCTCATGGATCGAATCGTATTTCTAATTCGTCTTGTATCCGGTCGGGAACCCGAGTTCAATGTTACTCACCCCGTATTAACTTGGCTGCTTTTGGACTGTGATTACGATTATGGCGAAGTAAATGAAGTATCGCTGGATAAATTAGGTATCACGGTAGTGAGAGCGCCACTGAAACGCAATGAACATCAATATGACGAGGTATTAGTGGCCGAAGCGCTACTATCTTTTGCATAATAAGGTTACTATTTGTGCACTATTGTTAACTTAATTGTCTGAATGGTAGCGTCACGTCTTAATCGTTGATGTGCCTGAGCCGGACTGAGCACGGCAGAATATGAGTAAAAGAGTTCTAATATGTGATGATTCGGGTATCGCCCGCAAACAGTTGGCGCGTACCTTGCCCAAAAGCTGGGATGCCCACGTTGACTATGCTACTAATGGTCAGGAAGCCGTAGATTTCATTGCAGCCAATGGCGTGGATCTACTTTTCCTAGACCTCAATATGCCAGTCTTAGATGGCTATCAGACACTTGAAGCGCTCAAGAGTATGGCAAATGCTCCCCAGGTGATAGTGGTATCTGGGGATATTCAGCCGCAGGCTCTAGAGCGCGTCCGCCTATTGGGAGCCATTGATTTCCTGAAAAAGCCGGTGGACAGTGGGGTGCTACAGCAAGCCCTAGAACGACATCATCTACTCGGTATCCAGGACGATTCCTTAGAAAAACTCATTGTTGCTCAGCCTGTTGAAGGTATAGAGAAGTTCACTCTTTCACAGGTTCTGCAAGAGGTGTCAAACATCTCCATGGGCCGTGCTGCCAGCGTCTTGGCGGATATGCTCAATGTCTTTATCAAGTTGCCGGTGCCCAAGGTAAATATCCTTGAAGTCAGCGAACTACAAATGGCGCTTTCATATAGTGGTGTTGGTAGCAGTCGCTGCTCTGCAGTATCCCAAGGTTATGTGGGGGCGGGTATTGCCTTTGAAGCGCTGCTGGTTTTCTCTGACTCTAGCTTTCCTGACATGGCGAAGCTATTGAATGTTACCGACAAGATAGATCGTGACCTCGAAACCGAATTATTGATGGATGTATCGTCTGTCTTGGTTGGTCCCTATATGGCAGCCTTGGGCGAACAGCTAAATGTAGATTTCAGTCATAGCCACCCAGTTTTACTAGGGCAGCATGTACAGATCAGTGATTTAATCAATGTGAAGCGTGCTCAATGGAAGCGTACGTTGGCAGTAGAAATTGCCTACGAGGTGGAGAATTATAAGATCAGTTGTGACCTGATGTTGCTGTTTACCGAAGATTCGCTGCCAGTCCTTGAAAAACTACTGTCCTACTTGGTAGAGGAAGATTAAGAATGAGCCAGCAACAAGATGATTTAACAGCACTTCACTGGCTATTCGATATGCTACAACATATTGATGTTGGCTTGGTGGTGATTAACAAACGCTATGAAATTGAACTTTGGAATGGTTTTATGGAAAACCATTCAGGGGTTAGTTCCACCGCTGCCCGAAATAAATCCTTATTCAGCGTATTTCCGGATCTGAATGAAGAGTGGTTAAAACAGAAGTTTGATAATGTGCTGGCGCTGCGTACGCCGATTTATATTTCCTGGGAGCAGCGTCCCTATCTGTTTCCATTTAAGTCCTATCGTTCCATCACAGGCATCGCTGACAAGATGTTTCAGAATGTGGTGATTCGTCCAATTAAAAATGCCAACGGCACCGTGACCCATTTATGTGTCGTTGTTTACGATGTGACAGATGTGGCAACTAATAAAGCCGCTTTATCTGCAGCAAACCGCAAACTAGATCAGCTGAGTAAAATCGATGGCCTAACCGAGCTGAGTAACCGAGCCACCTTGGATAGAGCATTGGATGTGGTCTATGATGCTTATAAGCTGCATGGTGGTGGCCCACACAGTTTGGTAATGGCCGACATTGACCATTTCAAAAAAGTGAACGACAGCTATGGTCACCAAGTCGGTGATGAGGTATTGCAGCAGTTTGCCAAAATTTTGAGTTCAGCCTCTCGACGTGGCGATTTTGTTGGCCGCTTTGGTGGAGAAGAGTTTGGTATTTTGCTTCCGAATACAGACAAAAATGGCGCTCAGGTATACTGCGAAAAGGTTCGTACCCAACTTGAGGGTATGAAAATCGCCACTAGCCAAGGTGATATTAGCATCACGGTGAGTCTCGGAGTGTGTGAGTTAAATGATAAGGCGATGGGAGTGAAAGGATGGCTAGCTGCGGCGGATAAAGCCCTTTATGCCGCCAAGCAACAAGGCCGAAATCGTACTGTGGTAGCGGACTAAAAAGTCACAGCAAATAACCAAGAGGGGCGCAACGGGCGCCCCTCTTTTGTTATCAGCGACCTGCGATATGTTTTTCTATAGCAGTAATCATTCGAGACGCGATATCTTCATTGGTAGCGGTTTCTATACCTTGTAAGCCCGGTGAAGAGTTCACTTCAAGTACCAGCGGCCCCTTATTGGAACGAATAAGATCCACCCCGGCCACCTTCAAATTCATGGCCTTGGCCGCTTTGACGGCGATGCGTTTTTCTTCTGGCGTAATCTTGATCAGCTCGGCACGTCCACCTTGGTGAATATTCGCGCGGAATTCACCAGGAGCTGCAGTACGCTGAATCGAAGCCACCACGCGACCGTCGATAACAAAGCAACGTAAGTCTTTACCGCTGGCCTCTTTAACAAACTCTTGTACCAAAATATTGGCATTAAGGCTCTTGAAAGCATTAATTACCGACTCGGCCGCCTTTTTGGTTTCTGCCAATACCACGCCTTTGCCTTGGGTGCCTTCCAACAACTTAATAATCAATGGCGCTCCACCCACCATATTGATCAAGTCATTCGTGTCTAGGGGTGAATTAGCGAAGCCCGTCGTTGGAACATGTAGGTCATGCTCTAGCAACAACTGCAACGAACGCAGCTTATCGCGAGACTGGGCGATAGCATTAGAGTTGTTGAGGCAGTATATGCCCAGAGACTCGAACTGACGTAGCAGTGTGCAAGCGTAGAAAGTCATATTTGGACGAATACGCGGAATGACGGCATCAAGGTCATTGAGGACACGACCACCGCGATAATGAATCTCCGGGCGTGTGCCATCTAGTTTCATGTAGCAGTGTTTGACGTTAAGGAACTGGATTTCATGGCCTCTGGATTCGGCAGCCTCCATGATTCGACGATTGCTGTACAACTCAGGGTTGCTGGCTAACAGGCCGATTCTTAGACCGCTTTCCTTAATTTCTGGAGCTTTATACAAATCTGCTAGGGTGTCACGGGGGCGATCACCTAGGATGCAGTGAATTTGCGGGTCAACGATAACGCGACCATTCATGGCCTCGCGGCCGAGTAGCATACGAAAGCCCATGCTATCTCGGTCGGTTAAGGTAACTTCAATGTCCCAGCTCTGTTCACCGACTAAAATTGGCACGCAGATCACATAGCGTTTCTCCCGATCACCGGATGAACTCTTGATAATGCGCTGGTCAACCACTTCCGCTTCACAGTGTACAAATACTTTGCGGTTGTCTTGCAGTGGGTGTACCTCAAAATTTACCCAAAGCTGCCCCTTGCGTGTAAACGTCTGGATATTGACCGCATGTAGGGAGGAGGTCTTCGCTCCGGAGTCCACACGGGCCTTGATAGCTGGAATATTTAAGGATGGAAACGCACACCACTCAGCGTTACCGATGATCATTTTTTGCTCGAAATTCGTCATAGTGCAAACTCAATAGACGACATACCTTCATACGTTATCCGTATTTGCCAAGAGTTGTGCTCTTAGTTGAAGGTCTTTGTCGTTAGGGACTTAGATGTTGCCGTTATAGCCTATAAACGCGTTCTTAGTAAGTCCTAAACGCTAAACTTGCATTATTATTTGGCATGAATGACTACCATCACGGCAAACTATTGTATTCCCGCGGTTGGGCATTAATATGTGATGGTTTGATAAGCAAAGTGGAGCCATGAATGAACAGCCAACTAATCGAGGAGTTGGATGCTTTAGGGGGAGAGATCCTGCCTGCCAATTTACGTGATTGTGACGAGATCGTTCTCAATCAGCCTGGTTTTACTGCCCGCATTGCCCTTTGGGGCGGTCATTTAGTGAGTTTTAAACCGTCCGGCCAAGAAGATTGGCTGTTCCAGTCAGAAAATCCCGGTGGGCAGTCCCGTTTTGGTCGCCGTCACTTCGGTGTGCCGGTGTGCTGGCCTTGGTTTGGCGCCCACAGTGATGATGAAGATATGCCTGCCCATGGTGTGGCGCGTTATTTTCGTTGGCAATTGACGGAAGTGGGGCGCTTTAGTAACGGTGATGTGAAGATTGTGCTGAGTTTAGCCTCTAAAGATCACCCGCTGATCGAAGAAATGGTGCCCCAAGCATTTGAGTTAAGACAAATTATGCGTTTGGGTGAAACCTGTTCGGTACAACTAGCAGCGGCGAATTTGTCTGATGAGCCGATGATGATTTCGGAAGCACTGCATACTTACTTGCACATAGGTGATAACGCCAAAGCTCGCATTACTGGACTAGAGGGCTGCCCCTATGTTGATAAGTTTGATGGTGGGGCAGTTAAACTGCAGCAGGGCGCGATTATGCCTTGTGACACCTTGGATCGAGTCTACGATCAAGCGCCACAGCAAGTAACGCTGCATGACCCCGTATTCAAACGTACCATGACGATTACCAGTGAAGGTAGTCAGTCCACCGTAGTTTGGAATCCTGGGGAAGCTCTCGCTAAGTTGCGTACCGATTTAGAAGATGACGAGTACCGTAGCTTTGTGTGTATCGAAGCGGCAAACGCTTTACAGCACACTTATCACCTTGCTCCGGGAGAGTTGCGCACCCTCACTCAAACGATTCAGTGTGAGCCGATAGGGGATTAGCTTTACGTTCTTTTGCTATTGGGAATTGGAAATGCCGCTAAGCAAAAAGTTAGCGGCATTTTTGATTGATAGCCAATAAAGCTAGATATCGTATTCCATGATCAGTGGCGCATGATCTGAGAATCGCTGCGCTTTATAGACATTACCACCCTGAATCACGTGTTTTAGACCGGGGGTGGTGATCTGGTAGTCTAAACGACCGCCTTCATCTAGTTTCCAAGCGCGCTCGTAATCTGGCCACCAAGTGTATTGCTTGTCTTGCTTGTTGACCTGACGGAAGGCATCAACGTATTCCAGCTCATTGAATATTTCGTTAATCCACTTGCGTTCTTCTGGTAAGAAACCAGAGTTGCGTTGATTAACGAACCAGCTACTGACATCAATTGGTGAGCGAGCTACGTTGGCCGTACCGCAAAAAATAAACTCGCGGCGCTTGCGACGGGTTTTGATTAAATGATTTTTAAAGCCTTCCATAAAGCGGTACTTGTGATCCTGTAGTACCTGCTCGTGATTGGAGCCGTGGGGAGTGAGGAACGAACCAACACTCACCTTATCAAAGTCCGCTTGGATATAGCGTCCCTCAAAATCACATTCTTCAAAGCCCATCCCGGTCATAATCGCTTTTGGCATGGATTTACAGTAAATTGCCACGCCCGCTTCATCTGGGTTGTTAAGTGAATCAAAAAAGTACGCATTGTATTCCGGAGGGAAATACACACTGTCATTCAAGCTGCGTTCGTCTACTTGCAAGTCTTGCAAACAAACCACGTCTGGGTCTTGACGTACCATCCAGTCAAAGAAGCCGCGTTCGGCAGCTTGTTCAATACCATTTACATTAAGGCTGATGACCTTCATTTCTGGTCCCTACAATTCCTAGCCATGTGTTATATTAGCGCCATTGTTCAGATGCCTGACCTTAGGTCTACATCGAAAAGACGCGTCTGATTATTTGTTTCTATCTTTCTGGAGTCGGCATGAAACCTTACCAAAGAGACTTTATCGAATTTGCTATCTCCCAAAACGTATTGCGTTTTGGTGAGTTCACGCTTAAATCCGGGCGTGTAAGCCCATATTTCTTTAATGCTGGCTTGTTCAATACTGGTCAAGCACTAGCCAAGCTTGGTCGTTTTTATGCGCAAGCTTTGGTTGACGCCAACGTCGAGTTCGATGTGCTGTTTGGCCCAGCATACAAAGGAATTCCTTTAGCGACTACCACAGCCGTTGCTTTGTTTGATCAACACCAACTAGACACGCCATATGTGTTCAACCGTAAAGAAGCCAAAGATCACGGTGAAGGCGGTTCGTTAGTCGGCGCACCGCTGGCTGGCAAAGTTATGATCATTGATGACGTTATCACTGCCGGTACTGCAATCCGTGAAGTGATGGAGATCATTCAGCAAGCAAACGCTGCTCCCGCCGGCGTACTTATTGCTCTAGACCGTCAAGAACGAGGTAAGGGCGAATTGTCAGCGATTCAAGAGGTTGAACGCGATTTCGCAATGCCAGTCATTAGTATTGTTTCCCTGACCGACATCATGTCTTACCTCGAAGAGCAATCCTCTCCGGAATTTGCTCAGCACCTCGCAGCAGTCAAAGCTTACCGGGATGAGTTTGGCGTTTAACTAAGCGACTTTGCCATGTTAGTGGGGCAGCTAGGCTGGCTCACTAACCATTTTCTCTCTAATAACTCACCATCAAATGGCTACCAATAGCTTGCCACTGGTCTTGCCAATGTTCTAATGGTTTGACCTTGTATTCGGTACGCACATACTGGCGTACTTTCCCTTCGATCATTGCCATTAAGAAATTTGCGCATGGAGCAACGCCCATGGCGGGTTTTAACGACTGCTTGAGATCAGCTTCTCGCAGTACTTGCTTCAATTGGGTTTCGATACGATCGAATAACTGGGCAATGCGTAAACGCAAACGCTCGGTTTCACCGGCTAAAGCGTCTCCTGTTAGCAGGCGACACATACCGGGGTTTTGTTCCGCAAACCCAAGTGCCAAGGTCATAATCAATTGTACCCGCGTAGTCACATCATCTTCATCTTGAACAATACGATGGATGCGGCTGAACAAAGATTCTTCAATAAACTCGATCAGGCCCTCAAACATCTTCGCTTTACTAGGAAAGTGGCGGTAAAGCGCTGCTTCGGATACACCTACTTGTTTTGCCAATGCCGCTGTCGTGATACGAGCACCAGGGCTACTTTCTAGCATGGCAGCTAACGCCTGAAGAATTTCCGTGCGACGATCGTTTTTCTTGTTGCTCATATCACTATCCAATGATGCTATTGCGTGACGCGAATCCGATTAGTTGTTTTGGTTGGTAATTAGCGTACCCACACCTTGGTCGGTAAAGATTTCCAACAAAGTAGCATGTGGCACACGACCATCAATAATGTGGGCGCTTGTTACACCGGCGTTAACCGCAGACAGGGCACAACTGATTTTGGGTAGCATGCCACCGTAAATCGTACCATCGGCAATCAAAGCATCTACTTGTGCAGTACTCAAACCTGTCAGTACATTGCCTTGCTTATCCTGCACGCCAGAGATGTTGGTGAGTAGCATAAGCTTCTCAGCATTAACCGCTTCCGCTACCTTACCCGCTACTAAGTCTGCATTGATGTTGTAGGAGTTACCTTCAGCATCGACGCCAATTGGCGCAATGACCGGAATAAAATCGCTGTTTTCTAGAACCTTTAGCACGCTAGTATCTACGCTTGCGACTTCACCTACATGACCAATATCGACCTGTTCGGGTGCGCTAGCCCCTTCGGCTTGATGTTTCACAAACAGCTTTTTAGCTTTAATGAAACCGCTGTCTTTACCAGTTAGGCCGATGGCTTTACCGCCAGCCCGATTGATTAGGTTCACAATATCTTTATTAACCTGACCACCTAGCACCATTTCCACTACATCCATGGTGGCAGTGTCGGTAACGCGCATGCCATTAATGAATTTAGATTCAATACTGAGCTTTTGCAGCATTTCGCCGATTTGAGGGCCGCCGCCGTGTACCACAATGGGGTTGATGCCAATTGCTTTCATCAACACAATATCCCGCGCGAAGCCAGCCTGTAGAGCTTCATCAGTCATCGCGTTACCGCCGTATTTGATCACCAAAGTCTTGCCAGCAAAACGCTGGATATAAGGCAATGATTCACTTAATACTTGGGCAACATCCAAAGCAGATTGACGGGTATAGGCCACGGTAAACAGACTCCTTTGAGCGACAGCAAAATAAACAGGGTAAAAATTTGACGCTTACAATCAGATGCAAGACTAGTGCCGAATAGCCAGAGTGTAAGCAACCACTTATCAACGTGAAATAATAGCGTGAACTGGGGTTCTACTCTAGGGAAAACATGTTACAAAACCTAGAAAACGTAAAGTTTTTTATCTGAAAGGTTGCAGATAGCAACGCCCTTTGATCATCTTAGGGCGTTATTATCTGGCGTGCTCGCAAATGGAGCCAAGGCAGAACGTTATTTTGTGCCGGTAGAGCCGAAGCCACCGGTTCCCCGGTCGGAAGCTGTAAAGTCAGTCACGATATCAAACTCAGCTTGAACCACAGGTAGTAGGACTAATTGGGCAATACGCTCTCCTACTTCGATAGTGAAGCTAGTTTGGCCTCGATTCCAACAAGATACCATTAGCTCCCCTTGGTAATCCGAGTCGATCAACCCCACCAAATTGCCTAGTACGATCCCGTGTTTGTGACCCAGCCCTGAACGCGGCAAGATGGTTGCCGCTAAATTGGGATCTGCAATGTAGATGGCAATGCCAGTCGGGATTAGCGTAGTTTGCCCTGGCTCCAAGGTGATAGGTGTGTCGATGCAAGCGCGTAAATCCAAGCCAGCGGAACCGCTAGTGGCATATTCCGGTAACGGGATTTCCTGGCCGATTTTGGGGTTTAAAATTTTTAATTGAATAGGCTGTTT
The DNA here is from genome assembly GCF_006385675.1 of Maribrevibacterium harenarium. Lineage (GTDB taxonomy): Bacteria > Pseudomonadota > Gammaproteobacteria > Pseudomonadales > Marinomonadaceae > Marinomonas > Marinomonas harenarium. Next base: position 40,618 of record NZ_VFRR01000022.1, read on the forward strand.
CATATTATTCGATCTTAGTCTTTCGTAGATTGTGTGAGTTGGAATTGGTGAATATGTTCGATAATCCGTTGAGCAATGGTGGATTTGCTGGCCTGCTCGGACGTCCACTGGTCGCTAGCGGAAATGATAGTGACTTGATTTTGATCGCTATTAAAACCGATACCCGCTTGGGATACATCATTAGCGATAATCAGATCTAAACCTTTACGTTGTAATTTGTCCTTGGCATAGCCAACCACATCTTGGGTTTCCGCGGCGAAGCCGACCATGCATTTGGCAGCGCCTTCTTGGGCCAAGGTGGCGATGATGTCTGGATTTTTAACTAAGGTAAGTTGTAACTCGTTGCTATCTTGCTGCTTTTTCATTTTCTGATTGGCGACTTCCTTCATACGAAAGTCAGCCACAGCGGCAGCGCCAATGAATACATCTGCGTTATTGGCACAGGCAACGCGACAGGCGTACAGCATCTCTTGCGCGCTTTTTACCGATACTCGTTTAACTCCGGCAGGCACCGGTAGCGCAACGGGTCCACTGATCAAGGTGACGGTCGCCCCGTGCTGGGCTGCCGCTGCGGCAATGGCGTAGCCCATTTTGCCCGAACTGTGATTACTAATATAACGTACCGGGTCAATGGCTTCTTGGGTTGGCCCTGCGGTAATGACCCAATGTTGCCCTTCAAGATGGTGTGTCTTTGGTGTTAATAAATCTTCTATCGCTTGGAATATAGTGTCTGGCTCGCTCATACGCCCCGGGCCTACGTCACCGCAGGCTTGAGCGCCAGCGTCTGGGCCAACGAAGTTGACTTCTCGTTGTTGCAATAGGTTGATATTGCTTTGAGTCGCAGGGTGTTGCCACATGGCTTGATTCATGGCCGGCGCCAGCAATAGCAGTGCTGTTGTGGCCAAGCACAAGGTGCTGAGTAAGTCATTAGCCAAGCCGTTGGCATGACGGGCGATAAAATCTGCCGAAGCTGGGGCAATCACGACCAGATCAGCCCATTTCGCTAGCTCGATATGCCCCATACCCAACTCCGCTTGCGGGTCCAGCAAGGTGCTGCGTACTGGTTTGCCCGAAATGGCCTGTAGTGTCATCTCAGTAACAAAGGCTTTGGCCCCGTCAGTCAGAACAACTTGCACCTCAGCCCCAGCTTTGGTGAGTAGACGAATCAGTTCTATGGTTTTATAAGCGGCAATACCACCGGTAATACCAACAACAATGTGGGCTTGATTTAGGCTAGACATAAAGCGTATCTTTTAAAGTATCTGATTAGCGAGTCATGGATAAGACTTGCCTGCTGAAAATACATTACGCCCCGAATCCTACCATGAATCAAGGAGTGAGACATGAGTATCAAACATTGGCCTAGTGCCGAGCGTCCCCGCGAAAAGTTAATCGAAAAAGGTGCTGCTGCCCTAAGTGACGCAGAACTGCTGGCGATTTTTCTGCGTACCGGTAGCCACGGCATGAGTGCGGTGGAGTTAGCCCGTCGCGTATTGCATCAATTTGGCGGCCTGCGAGCCTTGTTATCTGCTACCCGAGAAGAGTTCTGCCAAGGCTTTGGCTTAGGGGATGCCAAATACACCCAACTACAAGCGGTGTTGGAAATGTCGAAACGCCATTTGCAAGAACAGCTCGTGCGTGAGCAAGTATTTAGTAGCGCCGACGCCGTGCGCCATTACCTGTCGTCGCAACTACGCCACAGTCAACGGGAAGTATTCGCCGCGCTATTCCTCGACAGCCAGCACCGACTGATCCGTTATAAAGAGTTGTTCTACGGCACTATTGATGCGGCGGCGGTTTATCCTAGGGAAGTAGTAAAAGCGGCCTTGGCAGACAACGCCGCCACCCTAATTATCGCCCACAACCATCCTAGTGGTATCGCTGAGCCCAGCCAAGCAGATATTCAAATTACCGAACGCATCCGCAAAGCGTTGGATCTGATGGATATCCGTCTGTTAGACCATTTTATCGTAGGTGACGGCGTGCCACTCTCCCTAGCAGAGCGTGGGTTGATGTAGTGAGGTGATTACGCGTTTTCGGGGAAGCTAGGTCGACAACAACTGTTGCGTATCTTGTTTCCCGAGAATACGCATGATTTCGATGGTGTGGTTAGTGACCCGATAATAGATACTATCTACGCCACATGGGCTGCGCCGATAACCTTCACGAATATTATCAACTGCTGGATAGCTGAAGGGATTCTCGGCTATATGGAAAAAACGCTGAGTTAGAGTTTGGTAGTATTGTTCTGCTTGGCGTTCGCCGAATTGTTCAACACCATGCCAATATATTCGTGCCAAATCCATTTTGGCATCATTGCTGATCCTGATGTGCATGTTTTCCAAATCCATTTTTGATGTCTTGTAGAATTTCACTGGGGCTTTGCTCACAAAAACCATTTTGTTCTGCTTGCTCTAGCTTTTCTCGCACAGCCTCAAGAGCTTGAGTTGATGCCCGCTCACGTAATTGGCGCTCACGAATCAATTCTCTGAAAACTTCACTTTCATTGCCGTAGAACCCCATCTCAATTTGAGACTTGATCCAGTGATCTTGTTGATCGGTGACGGTGATGCTCTTTTTAATCATTGCCATACCATTGACCCCGTACATAAATGGAAGATGACTAGTAGTATAGTGTACCACCAGTGTTTATTTAATATGTTGTGCACGCTCTTACCGCGCGCCGTATTGCTCATTTTTTGACAAAGCGTTTGCTGTTTTGATGGTAGTGTGGGAGAATGCGCGCCGCTATATCCTCGGTACGGGATTTTGTGGACTAACTGGCTCATAAGGCTCTTTGGAAACCACGCTCCGCCTGAGGAAGTGCAAACTTCCAATAATTCTCGGATAGCATAAGGTATTAAATTATGTCTCGCGTATGTCAAGTTACCGGGAAACGTCCTATTACAGGTAACAACGTTTCTCACTCAAAGCGTCATACTAAACGTCGCTTTCTTCCTAACCTTCACTGGCACCGTTTTTGGGTAGAAAGTGAAAGCCGTTACGTTCGTATCCGTGTATCTTCTAAAGGTATGCGTATTATCGATAAAAAAGGCATCGATTCAGTTCTTGCTGAAATGCGTGCTCGTGGCGAACAAGTATAAGGGGACTGAATCATGGCTTCTAAAGGCGCTCGCGACCTAATCCGTCTAGTATCTTCTGCTGGTACTGGTCACTTCTACACGACTGACAAGAATAAACGTAACACTCCAGACAAATTGGAGTTTAAAAAGTACGATCCTGTTGTTCGTAAGCACGTGATCTACAAAGAAGCGAAAATTAAATAATTTTTGCTTCCGATGGAACAGAGAAACCGGCTTTATGCCGGTTTTTTTGTGCCGTACACTTAGTGGTAATTCAATTCAAAGGAGCACCACTGTGCCAGAATTACCCGAAGTCGAAACCACCCGCCGGGGGATTGAGCCCCATATTCTTGATAAAACTGTTGCCCGTGTTGAGATTCGCCAGCCCAAGTTGCGCTGGCCTATTCCAGCTGCTTTACCGGAATTGCTAGCAGGACAGCGGATTCGTTCCATCTCGCGCCGTGGTAAGTACATTGGTTTGCATATTGCCAACGGGACTTTGATTATTCATTTAGGGATGAGTGGTAGCCTCTATTTTGTAGCCCAAGATACACCCCCCATGTTCCATGATCATGTAGATATTCATTTCAATGACCAGACGCTGGTGCTGCGCTATACCGACCCGCGCCGTTTCGGTGCATTTCTGTGGGCAGAGGGTGATTGGCTGCAACATGAGTTGCTTTCCCATTTGGGGCCAGAGCCATTGGAAGATACGTTTGATAGCGCTTACTTGCACCAAAAAGCCCAAGGCCGTAAGCAAGCGGTGAAGCAGTTTATTATGGATAGCAAAATAGTGGTGGGAGTTGGCAACATTTATGCAAATGAAGCCCTATTCCAAGCGGGTATTCGACCTACTCGTGCTGCCGGGCAAATTAGCGCAAAGCGCTATGACAAGCTGGTGGAGTGTATCAAAGCGGTGTTGGCGCGCTCCATTGAGCAGGGTGGTACAACTCTTAGGGACTTCGTAGGAGGTGATGGTAAGCCCGGCTATTTCAAGCAATCCTTATTTGTCTATGGACGCGGTGGGCAAGATTGTCGAGTTTGTGGCAAAGAGTTGATCGAGATTCGACAGGGGCAACGTAGTACTGTGTATTGCCGAACCTGTCAGCGCTAGTAGAAAGCAAATAGGGGGCTGTACGAGGTTATTTGTTAACCGGCTTGAAGAGATTTTCGGGGAAAATCCGAAAACTAGACTAAAATAATCGGGCATTATCAAGGATCGGGATTGCCTAATGATGACAATCCGTTTATTTTTGACCGATTAGGCAGCATTGCCTGACCAACTTTGCGGTACATCTTTACAATGATAAAAGGGGATCACATGAAAGGTTTATTTTTGGTATCTGCCACGGCACTAGCGATCGCTGCGGCATCTGCTCATGCTGCCGACATTCAGCCTGCTGTCGTGTATGACCAAGCGGGTAAAAATGATAAATCCTTCAACGAAGGCGTGTTTAACGGTATCACCAAATTCACTAACGACACGGGTATTCAAGTGCGTGAAGTGGAGCCGAAAAATGAAGCGCAAGTAAAGCAAGGTATGGAGCGTTTGGCGAAACGTGGTTACTCGCCGATCATCGCCGTTGGTTTCACCATGACCAATGCGGTACAAGAAGTTGCTGAGAAATACCCAGACGTTCAGTTTGCGATCATCGACAGTGTTGTGGACTTGCCAAACGTGCAATCTGTACTCTTTAAAGAGCACGAAGGTTCATTCCTAGTGGGTGCTTTGGCGGCAATGGCCTCTAAAACCAACGCAGTCGGCTTTGTTGGCGGCATGGATATCCCGCTGATTCGTAAATTCGAATGTGGTTACGAGCAAGGGGCGAAATTTGTTTCGAAAGATGCCACTGTGCTTGCCAATATGACTGGTTCAACTCCCGACGCTTGGAGCAACCCGACGAAAGGTACAGAGCTTGCTAAAAGTCAATTCTCACGGGGCGTTGACGTCATCTTCGCTGCTGCCGGTGGTACCGGTCTTGGGGTTTACCAAGCAGCCAAAGATGATGGCAAACTAGCCATTGGTGTGGACTCGAACCAAAACCATATCCAACCAGGAACCATGCTGACATCCATGGTGAAACGAGTAGACCTAGCGGCCTACAATGTTTACGAGCAAGCGCAAAATGGTACCTGGAAACCAGGTATTACCGTACTTGGTCTTGCCGATGGTGGTGTCGACTGGGCATTGGATAGCAATAACCAATCCTTAGTAAGCGCTGCTATGAAAGCACAAATGGATGATATCAAAGCGAAAATCATCTCTGGTGAAATCAGCGTACATGACTACATGTCTGATAACACTTGTAGCTACTAAGCTATTCTAAGTAGACAGCTGTTCGTCTTCATGACGAACAGCTGTTTTTTTATCTAAACCTTATGTCTGATGAACACATGAGCAACGACACACACGCCTACGCGATAGAGCTAAAGGGAATCTCGAAGCGCTTTGGATCCGTTCAAGCGAACAAGGATATCAATCTGCAGGTTCCAGCGGGAACCGTGCATGGCATTATCGGAGAGAATGGGGCGGGTAAGTCCACTCTCATGAGTATTATTTACGGCTTTTACGAAGCCGACACAGGTTCCATCGAAGTGGATGGTCAATCACTGACTATTCGCAACTCCCAAGACGCGATTCGTGCCGGCATCGGCATGGTGCATCAGCATTTTATGTTGGTGGATACCTTCACGGTCTTAGAAAACATCATCTTAGGTGCTGAAGGTGGTGCCTTGTTAAAAGATGGCGTTGCTGGCGCCCGCAAAGAACTGAAGCGTCTAGAGCAAGAGTTTAACCTCGAAGTGGATGTGGATGCCGTGGTTGGGGATTTACCGGTTGGTTTACAACAGCGGGTGGAGATCCTCAAAGCACTGTATCGTGGTGCGCGTATTTTGATTCTTGATGAACCGACCGGGGTACTGACTCCCCAAGAGGCGGATCATTTATTCCGCATCCTACACGCCCTCAAAGAACAGGGTGTGACCGTTATGCTGATCACTCACAAACTGCGTGAAATTTTGGCGTCTACCGATAATGTCTCGGTAATGCGTCAAGGGCAAATGGTGGCTCATCGGGTTACCAAAGAGACCAGTAAAGAAGAGCTTGCTGAGTTGATGGTTGGTAAAAAAGTTCGCCTAAAAGTAGATAAAGATGTGCCTAAAATTGGCGAAACCGTATTAAAAGCTAGTGACTTGACCTTTGTAGACGGCCAAGGTGTAGAGCGTTTAAAACGCGTGAGCTTAGAATTGCGTGCCGGTGAAATTGTCGGCATTGCTGGGGTGTCCGGCAATGGACAAAGTGAGTTGCTAAATGTGCTATCCGGTATTACGCCAATGTCGGCGGGCGAAATTCAGTTTGCAGGGCGAACTATAACAGCGAGTGCGCCTTGTAATGCTGCTCAGATGCGTGAATTGAAAATGGCCCATGTGCCGGAAGATCGCCATAAAATGGGGTTGGTGACGGGGTTTGAGGCATATGAAGCGGCGATACTGGGGTATCACGACCGACCTGATTACAACGGTTCCATTTTGATGAATCGCAAAGCGATGTTGGCTGAGTGCGAAGAACGTATGGCTGCTTGGGACGTTCGCCCACCTAACCCTCACCTTAAAACGGCGAATTTCTCTGGGGGCAATCAGCAGAAAATCGTTATTGCCCGAGAAGTTGAGCAAAACCCAGACGTGCTTTTGATTGGTCAGCCGACCCGAGGGGTGGATATCGGCGCGATTGAAAATATTCACGAACAAATCGTAAAACTTAGAGATGCTGGTAAAGCGATTCTATTGGTATCGGTGGAGTTAGATGAAATCATGGCCCTGAGTGACCGGATTATGGTGATGTTTGATGGCGCGGTCGTCGGGGAAGTCAGTGGCGCCGAAGCCAATGAGCAAACCTTAGGTCTCATGATGGCAAATGCCTGGAATGAAGAGGGGGCGGCAGTATGAGTCAGGCGAAAGTCCCGGTTTGGGTCAATGTAGGGCTGATCCCGCTGATTAATATCCTATTGGCATTCGTGGTTTCGGCGTTAGTCATTCTAGCTATCGGAGAGAACCCGATTGAAGCAGCAGGCTACTTAGTTTACGGCGCGTTCGGGTACGATGAAGGTATTGGATATACCTTGTATTACGCTACCAACCTGATTTTTACTGGTCTTGCGGTGTCTGTGGCATTCAAAGCCGGCCTGTTTAATATCGGTGGGGAGGGGCAAGCCTATATTGGTGGACTCGGTGTGGGACTGCTGTGTTTATGGCTCGATGCTTCTATGCCATTTTGGGTGATTGCCCCCCTCGCGATTCTGGGAGCTTTTATTTTTGGTGCGGCCTGGGCCTATATCCCAGCCTATTTGCAGGCGAAGCGTGGTAGCCACATTGTTATTACTACCATCATGTTTAACTTCATCGCCTCGTCTTTGATGGTGTATTTGATGGTGAATTGGCTCAAAGAGGAAGGACGCATGTCCCCAGCGAGCCGAATTTTTGAAGAAAACGCCTGGATGCCCTATCTCTATGAGCTCTTCGAGCCTTTTGGCATTGATATTGGCGACTCTCCTTTAAACCTCACCTTTCTATTAGCGTTAGTCTGCTGTGTACTGGTATGGGGGCTGATTTGGCATACCCGTTGGGGCTATCAGCTACGTACCGTGGGCACCAATGCGACAGCAGCAGAATACGCAGGTATCGACAATAGTAAGGTAACTATTTGGGTAATGCTGATCTCTGGTGGTTTAGCTGGCTTTGTTGGCGTGAACGAAATCATGGGAGTGAACCATCACTTGTTGCTTAATTTCACCGCAGGTTACGGTTTTGCCGGAATTGCAGTGGCGCTGATGGGGCGCAATCACCCGATTGGTATCGTTTTAGCTGCCATATTGTTTGGGGCTTTATACCAAGGTGGTGCCGAGCTGGCGTTTGAGATGCCTTCTATCACCCCTGAAATTGTGGTGGTGATCCAAGGTTTGGTGATCCTGTTCTCTGGGGCGTTGGAAAATATGCTTAAAGGCAAGATCGAAGCACTATTTACTCGTCCAGTCACGGCATAGGAGCAGACCAATGTTTGAAACCATTATTTTGATTCTTGATGCCACCTTGCGGGTATCAACGCCGTTGATTTTAGCGGCATTGGCCGGACTGTTCTCCGAGCGCTCTGGTATCGTCGATATCGGTTTAGAGGGCAAAATGCTAGCGGGGGCCTTTGCCGCTGCTGCTGCTGCGGCCGTATTTGGTTCCGCTTGGATTGGGCTGATGTTCGCGATTCTCGCGTCGGTAGCTTTGGCGCTGGTGCATGGCTTTGCCTGTATTACCCACCGGGGCGATCATATTGTGTCTGGGGTGGCGATTAATACCATTGTGGCAGGCTTGACAGTGACATTAGGTCTGGATTGGTTTGACCTTGGGGGTCAGACCCCCGCATTATCCGGTGACGGTCGCTTCACCTCGATTACGCTGCCGTTTGCCGATGCTCTAGCGGATGTTCCGGTGATGGGTTTGATTTACAGCGAGCTTATCAGTGGTCATAACATCTTGGTATATCTCGCTTTCGCATTTGTTCCTGCCACTTATTGGGTCGTGTACAAAACTCGCTTTGGTTTGCGTTTGCGTGCCGTCGGGGAAAATCCCCATGCGGTAGATACGGCAGGTATCTCGGTAGCCTTTGTGCGTTATCGTGCCGTTATTATCTGTGGCATTTTATGTGGCCTTGCGGGGGCTTATTTATCGACTGCCCACAATGCAGGGTTCTTGAAAGATATGAGTGCGGGTAAAGGTTACATGGCGTTGGCGGCTCTAATCTTTGGTAAGTGGCGCCCGGTTCCAGTGTTGCTGGCTTGTCTGTTGTTTGGTTTCCTCGATGCGGTTGCTGTGCGTATGCAAGGGGTGGCTTTGCCGGGGATCGGAGAAATTCCAGTACAGGCGATTGAGGTGTTACCTTATGTGCTGACGGTACTGCTATTAGCTGGTTTTATCGGTAAGGCGGTTGGCCCGAAAGCCATTGGTAAGCCTTACGTAAAAGAGCGCGCCTGATCAGGAAAAGTGAGTTCGATCTTTTATTGAGAAAGGGGAATTAGTGTACAATTCCCCTTTCTTTTTGTGGGGCTGAGCTTTTTGCTGAGCTCTAGTCATGGAACCAAGGAGTTTTAGGATGACAAAGTATTTTATCCTCCCCGCTGTTGCAGCGTCAGTTACCTGCGCTTGGGCCGCATCACCCATCGATGAAGCCGCTAATGCAGTGAGCACTCTAGCACAGCCTAATTATTCTGCTATGGCTGCAGTAGATGTGGGCTCCCGTAACCATGTGGATGTTATGGTAAGAGCTGCTAATTTGACCCAAAAAGCGGGTAGTGATTTTGTTGGTTACTATGGCGAATACACGGCTTACGATGACACTACTATCGTAGGTGGCGGTGTGAAGCTATTTAACTATGTGTCCCAAGGATTTGGTGGGCAAGCAATCGGCACATTTGGCTCATTTGGTTTGTCATTAACTTCCAGTGATAAGTTTGACTATGATCGTTTTGGCGGTGAGTTGTCGTTTGGTGTGATGGTGCCCATTTCTGGGGAGCAACTGCATATCGACGCTGGGATCATTTTGCGCCCCATTTTTCTTTCCAGTGAAGCCGATACCGATGCCACTGCTGAATATGGTTACAGTCTGGGGGTAAGCTATCGTCTTACGCAAAATGTTGCCACTTATGGGCAATATACCAGTGAAGGTATTTGGGATGACAGCTTTGATGCGGAAAACCTAGATAACGGTGTATCAGTTGGTGTACGTTTAACCTTCTAGTAAATGGAGAAACCTTATGAAAGCAATGGTTTTGATTGGCTTGTCTCTCGTTCTTGCGGCTTGTGCTAGCGGCCCTAGCGAGGAAGATATTGCCCGTATGAAAGCGGAACAGGCCCAAGCGGCTGAAGTGCAGCGTCAAAGAGAGCTAGATGCCCAGTTTGAAAATATTCAACAGCAGGCAAAGCAAGCGTCTCAGAAAGTATCTAATTAGTGTAATTGATACAGCTAGCCTAGCTTGTACGAGTGAAAGCTAGGCTAGCTGTATTTTAGATAGGACTTATTCACTTTACGCAAATAGTTTTGCGTCTCTTCATAGGGAAGGTTGGCAAGTAAGCGGTTGTAGACCTGATCCGATGGCATACGGTTGATCACCGAAGCGGCTTGTGCTGGGCTGGTGGAACCAGTGAAAGCGCGCGCCACATTGCCTGCGCCTGTATTGTAAGCACTAATGACGCAATAGCGTTGGGAAACCGGATCATCGATCTGGCGTAAATAGCGATATTGCAAAATATTCAAATATGCACAGCCATGACGAATATTTTCTTCTGGATTGTACAAATTTGCTGCCGAGAGAAGGCGCTCTTCTCCATAGAGTTTCTTGGTGGTATCTCGGCCAGCAGAGGTCGGCACGATTTGCATTAACCCAAAGGCAGGAATATGGGACTTCGCCATCGGGTTAAAGGCGCTTTCGTTTTCCATAATGGCCAGAGCCAACGCCGGCTCGATCTGTTCTTCGCGGGCGTATTTCATCACATAGGGTAAAAACTCTTTGCCGCGCTTAGGTGGGTTATCCACTTCAAACTCTACGACGGCAATCGTCTGGCCATTCGCCGCGGTCTGGGTCTGAACCGAGGTGCTCCTAACTTTTTGTGTCAGAGTTTGTATTACTGCATCCTGATCGTTAGGGGTTTCTGGTGCGAGCAATGCCCCCGCCGCTAAGTTCCGGCTGGAGCGAGAGCGTGGTGTTGAGTTATCTCCAGGAATCGCGGCAACAGGATCCCGTTGGGTGAAATCTTCAATATCCGATGTGGAAGCAATCACTAAAGCCTGAGCTAGGCGCGCGCGCGGCGTATCGGAATTGTCGCGAACCAATGTCTCAACACGTATGCTACGTTTTTCATAATCAATAATAGTACGAGTTTGTAGATCGTCGCTGTAGTCGACTAGGGTCGTTTTATCGCCGATTTGCTCATCGCCCCAAAGACCGCGTACTTCCTGTTGTCGCTTGGCGAAAGCATCCCGTACAGTATTGGCGTAATTCGCGAAACGTTCCCTCTCTTGCTGTACATGGGTATTGAACTGGTCGTCAACTTGCTGACGATAGGCATCAAAATCTGCCAATGCGTCAGCTTTTATCCATGTCGGTAAGGCAAGAGAGGCTGCCCCAGTATAGAGAAAGCCTCGTCTTGTAAGCACAATAATCCCTTAGTTTTTCAGCAGTTCGTCAGTGATGTTTTTAAGTAGCATTTGCTTCTTTGCTTCATCATGCTCGGCGATCATGTCTACAGCGTCTGACTTGGAAAGGTTTTGTTCAAGCTGCTGTTTGAAGTCTTCCGTCTTGATACCAACCAAAACGTGGTAAACATCACGTTCATCGATAAACATATCGATCATGTGGCTATTATTCAGTACAGCTACAGACATTTGATTGGACACAATTTCTTCATTTCGGCCATAGCGCTGGTCCGTGCCAACTGCTGTGTTGCGTTTAAAAGTATCAATGGCGCGCTCTACTTTGGTGGCAATATCTGCCGCCATACGATCACGGGCGTTGGCTAGGGCGATATCTTTTTGGAAAGCGCGGTCATTGCCAGGGTTAGGCTGAGCCTCACCATCGGCAGCAACGGCATAGCCCGCTGGATAATTGCCACATTTCCACTCAGGAGCCCATTCCATGCGTAGTTGCTGACCACAAGTGGGTTTAGTTGGCGCTGCTGGAGCAGTCACTTCAGGGGTGCTACTACAAGCGGCTAATGTAACAGCAGAAGCTAGGATTAATGTTTGTGCGAATTTCATAATTTGCTTTCCTTAGTAATGTTTACCTTGACGGGCTTCGACAGAGGCAGGGTATTTATAGGATTCAGTGATATCTGCTCCTAAGAAATTGAAGCTTAGGGCTGCTGAGCCAATTTCTGGATAGTATCTCAAAGATAATCCAAATGTCTCACCGAAAAAAATTCGACCCTCTGCGAACACGGAGCTCAAATCAGCCTCGTACGGGTATTGAACAGTGTCGTCAGACTCTACTGTCATTGCGCTATAACCCGCGATTAGGGACGCAACTCTATTATCTGACCAGTAATCATAAATACCAGCGTATACTCCCCCACCAAATCCAGAATGAGTAAATTCCGATTCCCCTGAGTAGTATCCTGTAGATTGGGTTCCACCAATTAAATATTCAGCCTCTACACCAAATACGAGATTAGTAGTGTACTTTTCTAAGGCGCCAAAAAATGATAGAGAGGTCGAAGTAATATCTATATCTGTATAGCGACTCTTGTTGTTAACTGAGTTGTTATATTCCGCGGCAGTGAAATCTGTACCTAAGTTGTTGACAGTTGTGTCCGATTGGATGTTTCGACCAAAGCGGAATCCCCAGTTAAAGCCTGTACCGCCTCGAGAGTATTCCCGGTCAATTGGAGCTAAATATTCCCGTTCAATTTTGCGATCTTCGCGCAGGATAAAACTGTCTTCGACGACTTGGTATTTTTCGTCGAGAGAGTCGTCTTCCACGCGCACAGTGTAACGACCAGAAACGGCTTCCCCTTGAAACCCTTCTGGTGAACGGTCAACCAAGCGTTTGCCGTACCCATCTTCAATGGTGATTAAGGTGGATGAGCCAAGTAAGCCAGTTTTTGGCTCGATATTCATAAAGCCGTAGGTTTTCTTGGCAAACTCTTGGTTAACGAAGACATCATAGCCTCGTTTCAGGGTAACGGTTGTCTCGTATTCAGAGTAATCGCCTTCAGGAATGATTTTGATACGGTACTTGGTGCTGTCGGCAAAGTATCGAGCGTTGAAATAGCTAGGTGACGCGAAGTTTTCTACTAGATCGTCTCCTTCGTAGATTTCCACCTCCGCACCTTCTGGTTCGGTCGCAACATAGATTTTGCCAGTGTCAGACAATAGAGTGAAATTATCTAGGAATATTTTCTCATAGGAAGAAACGAAAATAGCGTCATTGATGGCTAGACTCTCCACCAAAATGGCACCATTAACATCGGTTTTGTACATTTTGCCGGCAATCTCCAGTGGCAAACCCGCACCGATGGGTTGGTAACTGAACTTGTCAAATAAAGTGATACGAGTATAGCTACCTTTAAATTCGTAGGCTAAATCCAAGTCTGACAAAGAACGGGAAATAATATACTTAAAGTAGTCTTCGAAAGTTTGCTCACCGTTCCTAGTTGTATGGAAAAATATTCCATATCGCCGGGCGAACAGTGTTCCCGGCTGTGAGCGCTCCAAGCTTACAGCCGGGCACTTACCCCCGAGGTATGGGACACCATCTTAGATTCTGCGCCTTCTGATTGCGCTACAGACCTAGATTGCTTTCGCTTCGAGAGTAGC
>NZ_VFRR01000023.1 GCF_006385675.1 Maribrevibacterium harenarium
CAGAAACGAAGATCAGATCAAGCTGGCCGGATCACACCGAAACGCGTGGCTGAATGATACCGGAATCGGTGGCCAGACAAACCGAAATACGCACCAATGAAAGCGTATCCCACGCTACCGCAGGCCAACATGGCCAAAGCAATCGGAATACGAATACTCATTAAAACGAGTAGTATGCCCATCATGAGAAAAGCGAGCTGGATATTACTCATAAATGTCATCCTCTCGACGGCTGAGCAGTTGTACTAAACCACAGAGGGTACAAACTGAAAAACTAACGACACCCACAAGATAAACCCACCAGATCTGCAACTCTAAGATCATGGTTTGTTCCCAATATTCTTTGGATTCCATACCACTTAACGCCATACGATAAACGAACAGCGCAGACACTAAGGTAAATAGCAAATGCCCAGTGTTATCTAACAGGCGAATCGTATTCGGATGACAGCCAGAAGTGAAAAGGTCGACGATCACATGACCCTTACGCAAGTAGCACTCCGGTAGAAACAAAAATACCGATATGGCTAAGCCAACTTCCGTCAGCTCATAATCACCTTCTACCGACTGGCCAAAAAAGGTTCTGCCGATGATGCTGACGACCGTAGTGATCGCCAGCGACAGCATGATTAGGCCCCCTAGTAGAGCAAACCAGTAGGAAAGTCTCCTAAGGGCTGCTCCAAATACATCAACTATGTAAAGCTTCATGCGTCTTCACCAGCTCGAATTTACATCGATTCGTATTTTTTAATCAGGCCTTCCGCTTTGTCTAATAGACGTTTTGCGTCGTAGCCATCGTCATTCATTTCTTCGATCCACTGTGCTCTTACCGGAGCCAGTTGCTGTTGCCACTGGTCATATTCTGCTCCTTGAATGTAGTCAAAAGAATTACCGTTATCGACGGCATACTTGCGAGCAAATACCTCATAGTTATCGAACAGATCGCCGATATGGCCTGCTAGGGTGATACCCGAGTTGTCGTCAATCACTTTTTGTAGATCCGCTGGCATCGACTCATAGACGTCTTTATTCATGGCGAAAATGAAGAACTGAGCATATAAACCTCGATCTCCCTTGATCTCAGTGTGGTGTTTTACCAGCTCATAAATTTTGGTCGGCAGCACCACTTCGTAAGGCAAGGCGGATACATCCAGCACGCCTTTGGAAATAGCGCTAGGCATTTCAGTGACCGGCATGAAAAGAGTGTTCGCATTCATCAACTTGAATGCTTCCGCCATCACTTTGTTTGGTGCGCGGACTTTCAAACCATCTAAGTCTGCCGCAGTCTTGATCGCTTTTTCGCGAGAGTGAAGTGATCCAGGAGCATGGGTGTGCATGGCTAACACATGGACATCTTTGAGCTCTTCTTGCATTTCCTGTTCAGCGTATTCTTGTAGTGCCATGCTGGTTGCTTTGGCAGTACCTGGCATAAAAGGTAATTCGAAAACAGTGGCTTTCGGAAAACGACCAGGGGTATAGCCACCCACAGTCCAAGTAATGTCAGAAATGCCTTTGCGTACTTGGTCGAACAGTTGTGGTGGTTTACCACCGAGTTGCATGGCTGGGAACAGTTCGATATCGATACGACCATTGGATTCCGCTTCCACCTTTTCTGCCCAAGGCTGTAGGAATTGGGTATGTGCCATCGACATCGGCGGTAAGAAATGGTGCAGCTTCAGCGTGTAATCCGCTTCCGCCATGGCATTGAAGGAGAGTACTGCGCCTGCAATCAGGCCTAGGCTTTTGCGTCCTACGTACTTCATTTGTCCACCTCACATTTTTCTTTTTATAAGAGATTATTGTTTGCCGTCAGTCCTGTCTGGCTGCGGTTAATATATTTCTGGCATAAATTGTTTAGCTGTTCAACAATTATCTTTATAAAATTTTTGACTAATCCATAACAAAAAGAGAATGCCCTCTAAAAACCTATTTTCGCGGTATAAATTTGTCCAACGAGAAAACAAATTATTTGAAAAATAAATAGTTGTAGTGTACAACAAAAAATAATGATTTAGACGAGCTTGTAGAATCAATAGCTCGCACGCCTAACAAAACTAACAACAGCAGGTGACACATGAGTAAAGTAATAACGATCGATGAAGCTGCGGCACTGATTAAAGACGGCGATTCTGTCGCTTGGTCCACGGTCGGTATGTCATTTTTTGCCGAAGCGATTGCCACTAAACTAGAGCAACGCTACCTCGACACAGGCTACCCCAAAAATCTGACTTTGATCCATGACTGTGGTTGTGGGGACGGTAAAAATGGTGGTATGTCGCACCTTGCTCATGTGGGTCTAGTTAAACGCTTGATTTCTGGCCATACCGGCCAAGCACCAAAAATGGCGGAGTTGGTGGCGAAAGACGCTATCGAGGCTTACCTGCTACCTCAGGGCGTACTAACCACCATGTGGCGTCAGATCGCCGGTAATAAGCCTGGCGTCATCACCAAAATCGGTATGGGCACCTATGTAGATCCATTGGTGAGCGGTGGCAAGGTTACGTCGCTAGCCACTGAAGACCTCGTGAAGCGCATTGAAATCGAAAACGAAGAATGGCTGCTTTACAAAACCTTCCCCCTTGATGTGGTAGTGATTCGTGCGACCACGGCGGATGAAAATGGCAACCTATCCGTCGAAGAGGAAGCCATGTTGGCGGAAATCCTGCCGATGGCTCAAGCGGCCCGTAACCGTGGTGGTATCGTTATTGCCCAGGTGAAATACCTAGCTGAAGCCAAAACCCTGAAACCAAAAGATGTCAAAGTTCCTGGCGTTTTGGTGGATTACGTTACCGTAGCGCCTGCTGAACAGCACATGCAAACCATCGCCACAGTTTATAACCCATCCCTTGCTGGTAATGCCAAAGTGCCACTGAATGCGATCCCGCCAATTCCATTTGGCGAGCGCAAAATTATTGCCCGCCGTGCCGCTTTAGAATTATCTGACAACGCTATCGTTAACTTAGGTATTGGTATGCCTGATGGGGTTGCGTCCGTGGCTGCGGAAGAAGGTGTCGCCGGTCGCTTTATGCTGACTACCGAATTGGGTACTTACGGTGGTATCCCTGCTTCTGGCGGAGACTTTGGTGCAGCCTGGAACGCTGAGGCGATTATTGAGCACGAAGCCCAGTTCGATTTCTACGATGGTGGTGGTTTAGACATTGCCTTCCTTGGTTTGGCGCAGGCGGATCAGCACGGCAACTTGAACGTAAGTAAGTTCGGCCCGAAAGTAGTTGGCCCTGGCGGCTTTATCAATATCTCCCAAAGCGCCAAGAAAATTGTCTTCTGCGGCACCCTAGTGAATGGCGCCAAGCTGGCCTTCGCTGACGGCAAAGTGTCGGTCGTTGAAGAAGGGCGCACCCGTAAATTCGTACAACAAGTAGACCACATTACCTTTAGTGGTGAGTTTGCCCGTGCCAATAACAAGCCGGTTTTATTTGTGACCGAGCGCTGTGTGTTGGAACTGCGCCAAGAAGGCGTGGTGTTAACCGAGGTGGCACCGGGATTGGATCTGGAAAAAGATGTGCTGAGTATGATGGAGTTCACCCCGATCATCGCAGACGACTTGAAAACCATGCCGGCAGAAATTTTCCAAGAAGCTTGGGGCGGGTTAGCGGCTCAAATGGATGCCCAGTAATCAGCTTAATCCAATAACAAGAATAACGGAGTTTAGATATGGCTATGCAAAATGTAGAAATCCCTTACGGTGCTTACTGGAGTACCCCATTTGCCAAGTGGCAGGGTTCGTTGCAGTACCTGCACTCGATGAAATTTGCGGCTCACGTAGCAAAGCAAGAGCTTGCCAAGCGCAATATTGACCCAACCGTATTTGATTCGGGTGTGTTGGGGATGACGATAAACCAATACCAATCTTTTAATGGTGCTCCTTGGCCGCTACATGATTTGGGGGCAACTCATACTCCCGGTCACGCGGTGAATCAGGTGTGTGCTACCAGTGCCCGTGGTTTGTTTGCGGCCGCATCAGAAGTGATGTCGGGCATGGCTAACGTGGCTTTATTCTTAGCAGCGGACCGTTGCTCTAATGGCCCCCACATAGTTTACCCGAATCCCAAAGGTATTGGCGGTGCCGGTGAATCGGAAGATCAAGTGTTCTACAACATGATGAACGACCCCATGGGCGGACATTCCATGATGCAGACCGGTGAAAACGTCGCTCGTCGCTTTGATATCACTCGTGAAGAACTGGATGCAGTGACTCTGCGCCGTTACGAGCAATATCAAGAAGCGTTGAAAGACGATCAAGCCTTCCAGAAACGCTACATGACCTTGCCACTTTCTGTGCCGACACCAAACTTCCAAAAAGAAGCCTGTGTCATGACCGGAGACGAAGGGGTATTTCCAACTACAGCAGAAGGTTTGGCGAAACTCCGTCCAGTACAAGAGGGCGGTGTGATTACCTTTGGTAACCAAACCCACCCGGCGGACGGTAACGCAGCAGCAATCGTTTGTTCCAGCGATCGTGCAGCAGAGTTGGCTACTGATGCCTCGATCAAGGTGGAAGTGCTTGGCTTTGGTCAGGCCCGTGATGACTTGGCTTATATGCCGGCAGCGCCAATTGAGGCGGCTCGTCGTGCTCTACAAAACGCTGGCATTAGTATCGATCAAGTCGATGCGATCAAAACCCATAACCCGTTTGCGGTAAATGATGTGGCCTTTGCTAAAGCCCTTGGTGTAGACGTGATGCAGATGAATAACTACGGCTGTTCTTTAATTTGGGGGCACCCACAGGGCCCAACTGGCTTGCGCGCCATGATCGAAATGATCGAGGAATTGGTGTTGCGGGGTGGTGGCTATGGTCTGTTTACCGGCTGTGCAGCGGGTGATACCGGTATGGCAGTGGTGTTGCGAGTGAGTGACCGTTAATCGTTTTGGTGACGATTTTTCAGCCACGCTTCGGTGTGGCTTTTTTTTGAAGAAACACAATAGTTGAGTTTGACATTTGTTTAGTAGTACAACTATTATTTGTTTAAGATAAATAACAGGTGGGCTTATTAGAGTCTGCTTAGCCCATAAACATAAAAATAGAGGCGCGCTAATGACAACGTACCAATACATCCAATTTTCCGCTGAGAATGGCGTTGGTCATCTTCGCTTGAACCGACCAGAAAAGAAAAACGCCATCAATGATGCTCTCTGTCTAGAAATTGAGCATGCCTTTATCAACCTTCCCGAAGACGTCAACGTCATTGTGCTTTCTGGCGCCGGTCCAGAGTTTTGCGCTGGTCTAGACCTTGCTGAGCACAAAGCCCGTGAGCCATTTGAAGTAGTGAAGCACTCTCGCATGTGGCACCGAGTATTCGGTCACATTCGTAACTCCGGTATTCCCGTGGTGGCAGCCATGCAAGGCGCGGTAATCGGAGGGGGGCTTGAGTTGGCTATCTGTGCCCATGTGCGTGTGACCGAAAAAGGCACTTTCTACCGTTTACCAGAAGGCCGTCACGGTATTTTCGTGGGCGGAGGTGCATCGGTGAACGTTGCTCGTGTGATTGGTACAAGCCGCATGACGGAAATGATGCTCACCGGTCGCGATGTGGATGCTGAGGAAGGTTACCGCATCGGTTTGGGTCACTATGTGGTTGAGAACGGTGAAGCCTTAGCTAAAGCTCAGGAAATTGCCGCAGGCATTGCGAAAAACTCCAAATACTCTAACTGGGCAATGAGTACTGGCTTGGCACGCATTAGTAGTATGGCGGCAGAAGAAGGTCTATACACCGAGTCTCTAATCTGCGGTATCACCCAAACCAGTGACGAAGTGAAAGCTCGCATCGATGCTTTCTTAAATCGTAAGAAAAATCAGTAATCCCCGGGGAGTTTCAATATGCAAATTCAAGATCGTCATTTTGTTGTTACTGGCTCTGCCTCAGGAATTGGTGAAGCCGTAGCGCGTCGTTTACACCGTTTGGGTGCTCGCGTTTCGCTAGCGGATATTAATGAAACCGGTTTGCAGCGTGTTGCTAGTGACTTAGGTGAACGGGCCCAGTACGCGATTACGGATATCGCTGATGAAGCCTCGGTGACCGCTTCTTTAGATCAAGCTGTCGCCGCTTTTGGCGAAATTCATGGGGTGATCAATTGTGCGGGTATTCCAGGTGCAGAGCGCGTGGTTGGTCGTGAAGGCCCGCACCGTTTAGCGACATTCGAGCGTGCCTTGCGCATTAACTTGCTCGGCACCTTTAATATGATTCGTCTAGCGGCGGATAAAATGCAACACAACGAGCAGCAACCGAATTTAGAACGTGGTGTCATTATCAATACTGCATCAGTTGCTGCATTTGACGGGCAAATCGGTCAAGCGGGCTACGCAGCTTCGAAAGGTGGCGTGGTTTCTATGACCTTGCCAATCGCCCGTGAATTGGCACGCTTCGGAATCCGTGTGATGACGATTGCGCCGGGGCTATTCAAAACCCCGATGATGGATGTATTACCCGAGGAAGTGCAGCAATCCTTAGGGGCGGCAGTGCCATTTCCACCGCGTCTTGGTGACCCAGATGAGTATGCACAGCTAGCGCAACAGATCATCGAAAATAGCATGCTCAACGGCGAAGTGATTCGCCTAGATGGTGCTATTCGTATGGCGGCTAAGTAGGAGGCAGTCCATGAGCTATCAAGCCCCTTACCAAGATATGCAATGGCTGATGCAGCAAGCTTACCAAGCCCAGCAGCTAGCGAATTTTGACAGCTTGGCGGATTTCGATCTTGATCTAGCCAACGCCATCATCGACGAAGCCAGCAAGTTCGCTAGTGGCGTGCTTGCCCCGTTGAATGTGGTGGGTGATGAAGAAGGTTGTCATTTTGCCGACGGAAACGTGACCACTCCACAGGGCTGGAAAGACGCTTACGCCCAGTTTCGCGATGCGGGCTGGATTGGCTTAGCTTTACCTGAAGAATACGGTGGTCAAGGTCTACCCAAGTATATCGCCCAGCCAGTCAATGAAATGTGGTTATCGTCCAACTTGGCGTTCGTCATGTTTGCGGCGTTGGCGCAAGGTGGCTCTGAAATTCTGCTGAAATTTGCCTCTGACGAGATCAAAGCCCGTTATTTAAGCCAGATTGTTACCGGCGAATGGACGGTTGCTATGGCGTTGACGGAACCCAATGCTGGTTCGGATCTTGGTGCGCTATCCACCAAGGCTTTGCCACAGGAAGATGGTACTTATCTGATCAAGGGGCAAAAGATTTACATCACCTACGGTGAACACGATATGGCGGACAACATTGTTCACCTGGTGTTGGCCCGTACGCCGGATGCACCAGCGGGCAGCCGTGGTATATCCCTATTTGCCGTGCCCAAGTATCGAGTGCAAGCCGATGGTTCACTAGGCGAGTTCAACGATATCCGTTGTACTGGTATCGAGCATAAGACTGGCCTACACGGCAGCCCGACTTGTTCTATCAGCTATGGCGATAACGATGCCTGCCAAGGCGAGCTCATCGGCGAATTAAACCAAGGTTTAATGGCGATGTTCGTGCTAATGAACGAGGCTCGATTAAGTTGTGGTATGCAAGGTGTTGCCTTGGGCGAACTTGGCTTCCAAAAAGCCCTGCAATATGCACAAGAGCGGGTCCAAGGTGCCGGTTACGATGGTCAGCGCGTTACCATCATTGAACATCCTGATGTGAAACGTATGTTGCTGAGCTTGCGGGCGGAAACCTTTGGTTTACGTGCACTTGGCTATCAAATTGCTGCCATGATCGATGTGGCAGAGCAGAGTGACGACAAGGATCAGCGTCGTGCCATGCACCAGCAAATCGCCTTGCTGACGCCTATTTTTAAAGGCTTCTCCACCGAACAAGCCAACATTATGGCGGGTACCGCGGTGCAAGTGTTTGGCGGTATGGGCTTTGTGGAAGAAACCGGCATTGCACAAGTCATGCGTGATGCTCGCATCATCACCATATACGAAGGCACCACCGGTATTCAGTCTAAAGACTTGGTGTACCGCAAAGTGCGCGCTGACAAAGGTGCAGCGGTGCAAGCTTTGATAGCGAGCATGAAAGCCTCATTAGCGGCGGCTCGTGAAATTGCGCCATTGCAGGCTAGTGCCAGTCGCTTTGACGTGGCCCTAGAGCAATTGGAGATAAGTTTGTCACAAGTGCTATTGGATGAAGCCCAGTCGAATGCCGGTTTAGACGCCTTATCGGTGCCTTTTCTAATGGCGATGGGCGGTATTTGTTGTAGCTGGCAATTGCTGCAAAGTGCTGTTACGGCTTATGGGGAGCTAGCCAACGATGAGACTTACTTCGGTAATGTGATGGCATTGTGTGACTATTACAGCAGCTATCATTTACCCCACGCTCAGGCGTCGTTAACAACCGTAATGAGCGGCTCGCAGGGAGTTGACGCTTATCGGTTTTGATGAGTATTAGGCCCCTTGGAAGGGGCCACAGATCTTCTTTGTATTAATAAGAATAAGAAGTCCGAGGAGTTACCGATGACATCCGAATTCCATCCAATCAAGGTGGTCAGTTTTCCTGTTGCAGTCGAAAAGCGCAGTAATGGGGAAATGATCGTGCGCAGTGAAGAGCCACTTGGCGAATACGCGCGCAGTTTGACGGATCGCTTAGCCTATTGGGCTGAAACGACCCCTGATACCGTGTTTGTCGCCCAGCGGGATAAGCAAGGTGAGTGGCAAACCTACACCTACGCCCAAGCACTAACTAAAGTGCAGCAATTAGCCTCTTGGTTGTTAACCCAGAATGTTTCCGC
The DNA here is from genome assembly GCF_006385675.1 of Maribrevibacterium harenarium. GTDB lineage: Bacteria > Pseudomonadota > Gammaproteobacteria > Pseudomonadales > Marinomonadaceae > Marinomonas > Marinomonas harenarium. Next base: position 8,726 of record NZ_VFRR01000023.1, read on the forward strand.
CGAGCGCCCCATAGCATTTTTATGTGGCAACAATGTTGAGCATTTGTTGTTAGCCTTGGCCGGTTATTACATTGGTGTACCGCACTCACCGGTATCTCCGGCGTATTCGCTAATCGCGACGGATTACACCAAGCTAAAACATGTACTAGATACATTGACTCCAGGATTAGTGGTCGTTGACAAGTTAGCGCCGTATGAAAATGGTATTGCCGCAGCTTGCGCAGCAGATGTGCCGGTGGCCGTGATTGAGGGTGACATTGAAGCTCAGAAAATCAGTAACCCAACCTTGGCCTTTACCGATTTCTGGGATACCGCAGTTGACGTTGCTATCGAGGACCGCAATCAAGCGGTAACTGGCGATACAGTGGCCAAGATCCTATTTACCTCCGGCACTACAGGGATGCCAAAAGGTGTCATTAACACCCAGCAGATGTTGTGTGCCAACGCGGTCATGATTCGTGAAACCATGGCGTTTTTAAAAGACGAAGCGCCAGTCATGGTGGATTGGCTGCCGTGGAACCACACCTTTGGTGGTAACCATAACGTAAGTATCGCTTTGTACAACGGCGGTTCATTCTATCTAGACGATGGTAAGCCTACGGATAAGTTGTTCCATAAGACGCTGAATAATCTAGCAGAAGTTGCTCCGACTGTTTACTTCAACGTGCCGAAAGGCTTTGAGTTGTTGGTGAAAAAGCTGCAGCAGGATGACGAGTTAGCCGCGAAGTTCTTCTCTCGTTTACGCTTTATGTTCTTTGCCGCTGCCGGCATGGCACAGCATATTTGGGATGATATTGATGCGTTATCGATCAAACATACCGGCCACAAGATTCCGATTTTGACTGGTCTTGGTTGTACCGAGACCGCCCCATCGATCACCTTTGCCTCGATCGAAGAAAGCGCGTCGGGTGTGATTGGTACGCCAGCGCCCGGTATCACTTTAAAGCTGGTGCCGAATGCAGGCAAACTCGAAGCTCGGGTGAAAGCGGTGAATGTGATGCCGGGTTACTGGCGTCACCCTGAGCTGTCGGAAAAAGCTTTCGACGAAGAAGGCTTCTACTGCCTTGGTGATGCGTTCGCCTTTATTGATGAAAACGCCCCAAATCGTGGCTTCCGGTTTGATGGGCGCGTGTCGGAGGATTTCAAGCTCGACAGCGGTACTTGGGTTAGTGCGGGTACCTTGCGCAGCAAATTTATCAGTGCCCTAGCACCTTTGGCTCAGGACGTAGTGTTGTGTGGTGAGAATCGCGAATGCATTACTGCGTTGGTATTTCCCGACATGGTGCACTGTGAGGCATTGGTAGCGGGCGGAGCCGAGTTAACCCCAGAAGAGCTTGTCGCCCATCAAGCGGTGCGTACTGCCTTTGCCGAGAAAATGGCGGCCTTTGCGGCTCAGGGAACTGGCGGTTCCACCGTAGTGCAACGCATTATTTTACAACATGTTCCCCCCAGCCTTGATCGCCATGAAGCAACGGATAAGGGTTCCTTGAATCAACGGAATGTGCAGTCCAATCGTGCGGACCAAGTGGAAGAGCTTTATCAGGAACCATTTTCTGAGCGGGTAATTTGCGTGCCCTAGTTGGCAACAGGCAGAAATAGTCAGCAGACAAGTTAAATAGCAGATTTAGGTGACAACAATGAAAGTACTAGTCGGTGTAAAACGCGTAATAGACTACAACGTAAAAGTACGGGTGAAGTCAGACAATACCGATGTGGATCTTGCCAATACTAAGATGGCGATGAATCCATTTTGTGAAATCGCCCTGGAAGAAGCTGTTCGCTTAAAAGAAGCGGGCGTTGCCACAGAAGTGATTGCCGTGAGTGTCGGCACCAGCGCTAGCCAAGAACAACTGCGTGCAGCCATGGCGCTAGGGGCAGATCGTGCCATTTTAGTGGAAACTGATGAAGTGGCTGAACCGCTGCATGTGGCGAAGGCCTTCGCTAAGTTGATGGAGCAGGAAGACATCGGTTTGGTGATGTTGGGTAAGCAGTCCATCGATTCTGATAACAACCAAGTAGGTCAGATGTTGGCAGCGTTGACTGGCCGTCCTCAAGGTACCTTTGCTTCTAAAGTGGTGGTCGAGGGCGAGCAAGTCACAGTTACCCGTGAGATTGATGGTGGTTTACGTACTGTGCGCCTGGCATTGCCTGCCATCGTGACCGCCGATTTGCGTTTGAATGAACCTCGTTTTGCCAAATTGCCTGACATTATGAAAGCCAAGCGGAAACCCCTCGCGACGACTAACTTTGCTGACCTTGGTGTGACTGTGAAGCAAAGTATGCGTCTTGACCGTGTGGATGTGCCAAGCGTGCGCAGTGGTGGCGTCAAAGTAGAGTCAGTGGATGAATTGATCAGCAAACTTAAAGACGAAGCGAAGGTGATTTAAATGACAACTCTATTGATTGCAGAACATAACGGACAACAATTGGCGCCAGCAACATTGAGCGCGTTGACGGCCGCTCAGCAAATCGGTGGCGACATTGCCATGTTAATTGCCGGCGCTGAGGTTACAGCTGTGGCTGAACAAGCTGCCCAATGCGCAGGCGTTGCCCAAGTATTGGTGGCACAAGATGACAGTTTACGTTACGAGTTAGCGGAAAATCTGAGTGCGCTGATCATCTCTTTAGCCGGTGATTACAGTCATATTGTCGCGCCGTCTAATTCCATCACCAAAGATGCAATGCCCCGTGTAGCCGCTTTGCTAGACGTGGGCCAGTTATCGGATATTACTGGTGTGCTAAGCGCGACCCAGTTCCAACGTCCTATCTATGCGGGAAATGCGATTGCCACAGTAACATCATTGGATGATAAGCAGGTGATTACCGTACGTGCTGCCTCCTTTGCCAAGGCTTCCGCACAAGGCGGCAGCGCTACTGTGACCTCTGTTGCCGTGCCAGCGGGCAGTGGTTTATCGACTTGGGTGGCAGATGAATTGACGGTATCCGAACGTCCTCAGTTAACAGCTGCAGATCGTGTTGTTTCTGGTGGCCGTGGTGTAGGTAGCAAAGAAAACTTTGCACTACTTGAGTCTCTAGCCGATAAACTAGGGGCAGCCCTAGGTGCATCCCGTGCGGCAGTAGACGCTGGTTTTGTCTCCAATGACATGCAAGTAGGGCAAACTGGTAAGATAGTGGCCCCCGAGCTGTATATGGCATTTGGTATTTCCGGCGCAATTCAGCACCTTGCCGGTATGAAAGATGCTAAAGTGATTGTAGCGGTGAACAAAGACGAAGACGCCCCGATTTTCCAAGTGGCGGATTACTACTTGGTCGCTGATTTGTTCGATGTGCTACCAGAGCTAATCGAAAAACTATAGTTTTAAGAGGAGTACCCTATGCGTGAATCGATGGAGTTTGATGTTGTAATCGTTGGCGCAGGCCCATCCGGTCTTTCCACTGCCATTCGTTTGAAACAGCTGAATGCGGATCTCAACGTCTGTGTATTGGAAAAGGGTTCAGAAGTGGGTGCGCACATTTTGTCCGGTGCGGTGTTTGAACCACGGGCATTGAATGAGCTGTTCCCAGACTGGCAAGAGCTAGGGGCTCCTCTGACCACGCCAGTAACGAAAGACGAAGTGTATCTGCTTAAAGGTGAACAAGGAGAACGGGAGATCCCTCACGCCTTAGTGCCCAAGCCCATGGTCAATGATGGCAATTACATTATCAGTGTAGGAAATCTCTGTCGTTGGCTGGCGGAGCAAGCGGAAGGGCTGGGTGTTGAAGTGTTCCCAGGTTTCGCTGCCGCTGAGATTCTGTTCCATGAAGATGGTTCCGTCAAAGGAGTCGCAACCGGGGATATGGGGGTTTCTGCCAGCGGTGAGCAGCTTGCTACCTATATGGAAGGGATGGAGCTCCATGCCCGTTATACCGTGTTTTCCGAGGGTTGCCGTGGTCATCTAGGTAAACAGCTGATCGAGCGCTTTAACCTTGATCAAGGCAAAGACCCACAACATTATGCAATCGGTATCAAAGAACTGTGGCAGATTCCCGCAGATAAGCACCAACCCGGTTTAGTGATTCACGGTTCTGGCTGGCCACTTGAAGATGCTAGTGGCGGCTTCTTCCTTTATCACGGCGACAACCAGCAAGTCATGGTCGGGCTGATTGTCGATTTGAATTACAAAAACCCTTGGATGAGTCCTTATGAGGAATTTCAGCGGTTAAAACATCATCCATTATTGGCTCAGTACCTTACGGGTGGTGAGCGGGTGTCCTACGGTGCCCGCGCCATAGCCAAAGGGGGCTGGAATGCACTGCCCTCGATGACCATGCCTGGAGCTCTATTGGTGGGTTGCGATGCGGGCACCTTGAATGTGGCCAAAATCAAAGGGACTCACACTGCCATGAAGTCCGGCATGATCGGTGCCGAAGCCTTGGCTCAGGTATTGGCAGATGAGAGTAAAGCTTGGGACAGCACCTTTGCGCAGCTATTTGATGCCTCTTGGCTAAAAGAAGAGTTATATCAGACTCGTAACTTTGCCCCTGCCATGCATAAGTTTGGCACTTTGTTGGGTGGCGCCTTTAACTTTGTTGATCAAAACCTATTTAAGCTGCCGTTCACTTTACATGACACAAGTTTGGACCATGCTCAGCTGTTGCCAGCGGATCAAGCGCCGAAGATCGATTACCCGAAACCCGATGGTAAGCTCAGTTTTGACCGCCTGTCTTCGGTGTATTTATCGAATACGAACCATGAAGAAGACCAGCCTTGTCACTTGGTATTAAAAGACAGCACTATCCCGACAGGGGAGAATCTCACCCGCTTTGCCGAGCCTGCCCAGCGTTATTGTCCAGCGGGGGTTTACGAGATTATCGAACAAGATGGCGGGCCGAAATTACAGATTAATGCGCAAAACTGTTTGCACTGTAAAACCTGCGATATCAAAGATCCGGCGCAAAACATCACTTGGGTGACGCCAGAGGGTACTGGTGGGCCGAATTATCCGAATATGTAACGCTTTGCCGTTGCTGTATTGTCAAAGCCGAGTCGGGTGTTATGCCTGACTCGGCTTTTTTGTCCTGCCACAAATAACCCTTTTCCGATTCTGACAATCTCGCTGCAATCGGGTATGCTCTGCCCCATTAAACGATTAAACCGTAAGGGAAGGGTGCCAATACCCCATGCGAGAATTTGAGCTGATTCGTAATATTTTCCAAGCATCTACCATGGCCAGCATCGAGGGACGTGGGGATTTACTGCTCGGCATCGGCGATGATTGTGCCCAAGTGCAAATACCTGCCGGTCAGACATTGGTGTTTTCCATGGACACCCTCGTTGAAGGTCGACATTTTCCATTTGATGCGGACCCTGTGGATATTGGCTATCGGGCGGTGGCAACCTGCGTCAGTGACCTAGCGGCGATGGGGGCGAAACCAGCTTTTTTTACTTTGGGCTTAACCTTGCCAGAGTCTGATCCCCAATGGCTCGCAGGATTGGCGCAAGGTATGGCAGAGCTGGCTGAACCTATCGGTTTGGTCTTACTTGGCGGTGATACCACTCGCGGGGCATTGACCATCACTTTGCAGGTGCACGGCTATGTGGAAGCGGAGCAAACCCCAAAGCGCAGTGGCGCAAAACAGGGAGATGATATCTATGTCACTGGTTTACTCGGGGATGCCGCCGCCGCAGTGCCGATTATGACCGGCGAGCTGCAAGTTACTAACGAGCGCTTTGACTATTTCTATGAACGCTTTTGGCGTCCTACGCCACGCCTAATCGCGGGGATGGCATTGAAACGCTGCGTGTCCAGTATGATGGATATTTCTGATGGGCTTGCCCAAGATTTACAGCATATTCTCACGGCGTCTGGAGTGGGAGCTCGCCTTGATCTTGCGAGCTTGCCGGTATCTGAGCCTTTAAAACAGTGGCAGCCCGATCATGCCTATACCCTTGCCCTCACCGGTGGGGATGATTACGAACTGTGTTTTACCGCCCCCGTGGCGATGCGCGACGAGATTCAGTTAATCACCCAAACTTTACATTTGCCCTGTACCCGTATCGGCGAAATCACGGCTTCTGGTTTTGAAGTCGAAGGCTATCAAGGGGATTTGCAGGGCTGGCAGCATTTTTAAGAACCGACGAATTACTAGAAGAGACTTCCCATGAGCAATAAACCTGTTGTGCCGGATTCGGTCTGGCGTAACCCGATACACTTTCTGGCCTTCGGCTGTGGCTCCGGTACGGTGGATAAAGCCCCCGGTACCTTTGGTACACTAGCGGCGATTCCGCTTTATCTGTTGATGCAAAACTGGTCGGACAGTAATTACTTCATGATGTTGCTAGTTGCCACTGTCATTGGGGTATTTCTATGTGATCGTACGTCTAAAGACCTAGGCGTTCACGATCATCCGGGTATCGTCTGGGATGAGTTTGTAGGGTTCTGGATTACCATGTGGATGGCGCCAGCAGGCTGGTTCCCCATTATTCTGGGTTTTGTGTTGTTTCGCGTGTTCGATATCCTCAAACCTTGGCCAATCTCTTGGGTGGATCGTCATGTGCATGGCGGCTTTGGCATTATGCTGGACGATATTTTAGCCGGTGTGATGGCCTTTCTTGCGTTGCAGGGACTGCTTAGCCTATTCGGTATTTAAGGGTGGGCAGTGACTGGGGAACTAATATGAGCACAGATCAGGCACGGCAGATCTACTTGTTGCAACAGATGGGGGTAGTGACTTGGCTACCTAAAGAGCAGCCCCAGCCTGCGCAGGTGGACTTTTTTACCACCCCTTGGCCCACTGCGACCGATGTTGCGTCTGCTGTTCCGTCACCGATTCAGCCTACAGTAGCGAGCTTTGCAGAACCTCCTAAGCCCTCACATGAGCCCAAAGCACCGCCCCAACAGCAGCAACAATCCGTCGCATCACTGCGAGAACAGCTCAACACCGATGACGGTATCTTGGTCGAAGACCTGCAGCCCATTGTTGAAAAAGCGGTTCATATTGAAGTGGATGATGCGCCGATAACGGTTGGTTTGCCTCGCCCGGTACGTATGTTGGGGTATCAACTAACCCAGCGATTATTCCTGCTTACGGATGTGCCACTTGCCTTTGATCAAGACGAGGCCGTCGATCAGCTGGCCTTGAGTCTTGCCAAGGCGTTGTTAAAAGTGGATATCGAAGAATGGCAACGTAGCCAATTTGTCTGGCCGGGACCGTTACGTAATCCCCATTTGATCGTTAAACAGGATTGGGCATTAGGCGCTTTTGCAACCTTTTTAACCCATGGGTTACGGCAACTGGGTGATCAGCCTTGGTGTATTGTAGCAGGAGAGCAAGCCCAAGCTTATTTAGATGGTCTTGATGGACAAGCCTTGGCTGGTGTGCGTCTTGCCCGTATCGACGGTTTGACCAAGCTATTGCGTATCCCGGCTTTGCGTAAAGAGGCATGGCAGCAATTGCAAACCGCTTTTTTCTCTTAGGAGTAATCATGTTTACCCTGCGTGCTGCGCTAGCAGCTGATACGGAATCTATACAGGCGCTTAATCAAATCCATAACCCACACCCTTGGTCATCGAAGCTGGTTAGCGACGCTTTGGCTGAACGTCAGAATTGGGTGCTGCTCAATGGGGAAAATGTGGTTGGCTGGTTAACCTGCTCCAAACTATTTGATCAAAGTGAATTGGAATTAATTCTAACCCACCATGATATTCGTGGACAGGGAGGCGGTGCTCAGCTGATGGCAATTTGGATTAGCTGGGCTAAAGAACAGAAAGTAAGTGAGTGTTTACTAGAAGTGCGTGAGAGCAATTTCGGCGCCATCCATTTGTATAAAAAATTTGGCTTTGAGTCGGTTGGTTTCCGGAAAAATTACTACTCTACAGAAGACGGCGGCTATGAACACGCCTTACTAATGAATTTAACATTGAACTACGAGGATTAGCCCATGACTACGGCTCTAGTTGCCATTGCCAACGGCAGTGAAGATATTGAAGCGGTCACCATTATCGACGTATTACGCCGCGGTGGCGTAGACGTGACCGTCGCTAGTGTGCATGACGTGAAGCAGGTCATTGCCGCTCGCGGCTGTCGCATCGAAGCGGATGTGTTGCTTAGCGAGGTTGCTGGGAAACTGTTTGACGCTGTGGTGCTGCCCGGTGGTATGCCAGGGGCGGAACATTTACGTGATAGCAAAGCATTGATTGATCTCATCGAGCAGCATGATATTCAAGACGCGCTAATCGCTGCTATATGTGCGGCGCCGGCTTTGGTATTGGGAACCCATGGCTTTGTTATGGACAAACAAGCGACTTGTTACCCTGGCTTTGAAGAGCATCTAAAAGGAGCGGAATATCTTACCGATGAACCTATCGTTATGGACGGCAACATCATCACCGCACAAGGCCCCGCCATGGCGATGGCGTTTTCATTGGCTGTATTGGCAAATTTAGAGGGCTATGAGAAAGCTCAAGAGGTAGCAAGCGGTTTGTTGTGCTAGCTCAATCTTGTCTTAATGGTCAAGGAAAATGCCGTAAAATGGCGGATTCTTTCGGGCAAGTAGACGGGTTTCGTATAGACGCTTAGGCGAGATAAGAGTAAAATTGGACAAATTTTTTGGTCGCAGCTGACCATAACCGGCTCGAACTCAGCTGTGATCCCACCGCGATTTCTTTAAAGCGAGATAAACCTCCGGTTTGTCTCGCTTTTTTGCAACCATAGATAGGCTCTAAACGGGAGGTTCCTTTGGCAACATCAGCGATTCTCGCTCTGGAAGACGGCACGATATTTAAGGGAGTGTCGATCGGAGCGGATGGCTCCTCAACCGCAGAGGTTGTATTTAACACCTCTATGACCGGTTATCAAGAAATTCTTACTGACCCTTCCTACGCACGACAAATGGTCACCTTGACCTACCCACACATCGGCAATACCGGCGTTAACTCTGAAGACGAAGAGTCTAACCAAATTTGGTGTGCAGGTTTGATCATTCGTGATTTACCACTACTGGCAAGTAGCTGGCGTAAACAAGAATCCTTAGACTCGTACCTAAAACGCAAAGGCGTTGTCGGGATTGCGGACATTGATACCCGTAAACTAACGCGTATTTTGCGAGAAAAGGGTGCTCAAGCTGGCTGCATTATGGCCGGTGATAACATCAATGAGGAAGAGGCGGTTGCCGCAGCGCGCGCTTTCCCTGGTCTAAAAGGCATGGACTTGGCGAAAGAAGTCACTTCGCAAAAATCTTATGAGTGGACCGAGTCGACTTGGGATCTTGTGAACGGACATACCACCCCAGCTGAATTTCCATTCCACGTTGTCGCTTATGACTACGGGGTGAAAACAAACATTTTACGTATGCTTGTTGAGCGTGGTTGCCGCTTGACTGTCGTACCTGCGAAAACACCAGCGAGCGATGTGCTTGCGCTTAATCCAGACGGTGTTTTCTTATCTAACGGCCCTGGTGACCCAGAGCCATGTGATTACGCTATCGCCGCGATCAAAGCGATCCTAGAGACTGAAATTCCCGTGTTCGGTATCTGTTTGGGTCACCAATTGCTGGCGCTAGCAAGTGGCGCGCAAACCGTGAAAATGAAGTTCGGTCACCATGGTGCGAACCACCCAGTGCAAGATATCAAAACTGGCCGAGTTATGATCACTAGCCAGAACCACGGTTTCGCCGTAGATGAAGCAACGTTGCCAGCTAATCTTGAAGCGACCCACAAATCCTTGTTCGACGGTTCTTTGCAAGGTATTTCCCGCACTGACAAAAAAGCGTTTAGCTTCCAAGGTCACCCGGAAGCGAGCCCTGGCCCACACGATGTAGCGCCTTTGTTTGATCAGTTCATTGAAAACATCAAAGCCACCAAAGCCTAAGCGAGAACGAGAACACTATGCCAAAACGTACTGACATAAAAAGCGTCCTGATCCTAGGTGCTGGCCCGATTGTCATCGGTCAGGCCTGTGAGTTTGACTACTCGGGCGCGCAAGCGTGTAAAGCTCTACGTGAAGAAGGCTTTCGCGTTATCCTGGTAAACTCTAACCCTGCTACCATCATGACAGACCCGGTGATGGCGGATGCCACTTACATCGAGCCGATTGAGTGGAAGACGGTTGAAAAAATCATCGAGAAGGAACGCCCAGACGCGGTGCTTCCAACCATGGGTGGTCAAACGGCATTGAACTGTGCTCTTGACCTTGAGCGTCACGGTGTACTTGCTAAGTACAATGTTGAAATGATTGGTGCAACGGCCGATGCCATCGACAAAGCAGAAGACCGTCACCGTTTCGATGAGGCAATGAAGTCTATCGGCCTGGAGTGTCCACGTGCGGGTATCGCCCACAATATGGACGAAGCGCTGAAGGTTTTAGACGAAGTTGGATTCCCATGTATCATTCGTCCTTCTTTCACTATGGGAGGTACCGGTGGTGGTATCGCCTACAACATGGAAGAGTTCGAAGAAATTTGTACTCGTGGCTTGGATCTTTCGCCAACCAACGAACTGCTAATCGACGAATCTTTGATCGGTTGGAAAGAGTACGAGATGGAAGTGGTTCGTGACAAAAACGACAACTGTATCATCGTCTGTGCCATCGAAAACTTCGATGCCATGGGTGTCCACACCGGTGACTCCATCACAGTAGCACCAGCGCAAACCCTGACCGACAAAGAATACCAAATCATGCGTAACGCTTCTTTGGCGGTATTGCGTGAAATCGGTGTAGAAACAGGCGGTTCGAACGTACAGTTCGGTATGGATCCTAAGACTGGCCGTCTAGTGGTCATCGAGATGAACCCACGTGTATCTCGTTCGTCTGCCCTAGCATCGAAAGCAACTGGCTTCCCAATTGCGAAAATCGCCGCGAAACTGGCGATTGGTTACACCCTTGATGAGCTACAAAACGATATCACTGGTGGTCTAACGCCAGCGAGCTTCGAGCCATCAATTGACTATGTGGTAACGAAGATTCCTCGTTTCACCTTCGAGAAATTCCCAACTGCCAACGACCGCCTAACTACCCAAATGAAATCTGTGGGTGAGGTGATGGCCATTGGTCGTACTTTCCAAGAGTCTGTACAAAAAGCCCTGCGTGGCCTAGAAACGGGCACAGACGGTTTCAACCCAATGCTAGACTTCGCCAAAGAAGATGCCAAAGAAAAGCTAATGGGTGAGTTAAAATCCCCAGGTGCTGATCGTATTTGGTACATCGGTGATGCGTTCCGCTCCGGTATGAGCGTTGACGAAGTTTACGCGGTAACTGGGGTTGATCCTTGGTTCTTGGTGCAGATCGAAGATTTGATCAAAGAAGAAGCTGAGCTATCTGATAAAGGCTTAGCGGATATGGATTACGATTACCTACGTCGTCTGAAGCGTAAAGGCTTCTCTGATAAGCGTATCGCTGATCTATTGCATGTGACCGAGAAGTCCTTGCGCGAGCGCCGTTACCATGTAAACGTCCACCCAGTGTACAAGCGGGTTGATACCTGTGCCGCTGAGTTCGCGTCCAACACGGCTTACATGTACTCCACATACGAAGATGAATGTGAAGCAGCGCCTTCTGATCGTGAAAAGGTAGTGATTCTTGGTGGTGGTCCAAACCGTATCGGTCAAGGTATCGAGTTTGACTATTGTTGTGTGCACGCAGCCCTTGGTTTGCGTGAAGACGGTTTCGAAACCATCATGGTGAACTGTAACCCAGAGACCGTATCTACCGACTATGACACCTCTGATCGTCTCTACTTCGAGCCAGTTACCTTAGAAGATGTACTAGAAATCGTACGCAAAGAGAAACCTAAAGGCGTTATCGTGCAGTTCGGTGGTCAAACTCCGCTGAAAATCGCCCGCGCTTTGCAAAACGAAGGTGTGCCAATCATTGGTACTACCCCAGAAGCCATTGACCGTGCGGAAGACCGTGAACGCTTCCAGAGCATGATCCAGCGCCTTGGTTACAAACAGCCAAACAACGCTACCGTCCGCTCTACTGAACAAGCGATCGCGAAAGCGGCACAAATCGGTTACCCATTGGTGGTGCGCCCATCTTACGTACTGGGTGGCCGTGCAATGGAAATCGTTTACAACGAAGCAGAGCTAATGCGCTACATGGGTTCTGCGGTAAAAGTTTCTAACGACAGCCCAGTACTACTAGACCACTTCTTGAACGCTGCCATCGAAGTCGATATCGACTGTGTTTCTGACGGTCAGCAAGTGGTAATCGGTGGTATTATGCAGCACATCGAGCAGGCGGGTGTTCACTCTGGTGACTCAGCTTGTTCTTTGCCTCCTTACTCCCTACCTGCGGATATCCAAGACCAAATCCGCACCATGATCAAGCGTATGGCGCTTGAGCTAGGTGTAGTGGGTTTGATGAATACCCAGCTTGCCGTGCAAGATGGTGAAATCTACGTGATCGAAGTGAACCCACGTGCGTCTCGTACCGTGCCGTTCGTGTCCAAATGTATTGGACGTTCTCTGGCGCAAATCGCAGCGTTGGTAATGGCGGGTAAAACTTTGGCTGAACTTGGTTTCACTGAAGAAATCATTCCGTCTTACTACAGCGTGAAAGAAGCGGTGTTCCCGTTCAACAAGTTCCAAGGTGTTGACCCTATCCTTGGCCCTGAAATGAAATCTACCGGTGAGGTTATGGGTGTAGGTGATACCTTCGCCGAAGCCTTCGGTAAAGCGGCGCTAGGTGGCGGTACTGTGTTGCCAACTTCTGGCCGTGCCTTTATGTCGGTACGTGATCAGGATAAACCGGGTGCTGTAGATGTGGCGAAACGCTTGATCGAACAAGGTTTCTCCATCGTTGCAACGGGTGGTACGGCGGATTACCTAGCCGAGCACGATGTTGCTGTGAGCAAGGTGAATAAAGTCACTGAAGGTCGTCCACATATCGTTGATATGTTGAAAAACGGTGAGATTGACTACATCATTAACACCACTTCCGGTACCCAAGCGATTGCGGATTCTTCTGTGATTCGTCGCACCGCATTGCAGCGTAAAGTGTGCTACACCACGACACTTGCTGGTGCCGAAGCGACTAGCTTAGCGATCAGCCTAAAAGGTGAGACCGTCGTTAGACGACTACAAGATTTACATTTGGGGAAATAATGAAAAAGGTACCAATGACAGTGGGCGGCGAAGCGCGTCTACGCGAAGAGCTTAACCACCTGAAATCCGTGGCCCGCCCGCGCGTAATCGAAGCGATTGCAGAAGCTCGCGAACATGGTGACTTAAAGGAAAACGCGGAATACCACGCCGCCCGCGAAGAGCAAGGCTTTATCGAAGGTCGTATTAAAGAGATCGAAGGTAAATTGTCTGAATGCCAAGTGATTGATGTGAAAAGCATTCCTCACACTGGAAAGGTAGTGTTCGGTACCACAGTGACCTTATTCAACGTTACGACTGAAGAAACCGTGACTTACCAAATCGTGGGTGATGATGAAGCCGATGTGAAGCAGAAGAAAATTTCTTACGCTTCACCCATCGCCAAAGCCATCATTGGTAAAATGGAAGGGGACGAAGTGTCCATCCAGGTGCCAAGTGGTGAAGTGGTATACGAAATCGAAGAAGTACAGCATCTGTAACGTTTAATTACATTTGTTCACAAAAAGCGCCCTAGGTTAACCTAGCGGCGCTTTTTTATTACCAAATACCCGTTAAGATGAGTCTATCCACGCCGATAAACTGGTAAATAGGCCAAGGTAACGAAGCAAATAAATGAACATCAGTAAAATTTTGCTGGTGCTGATAGGGATATGTGCACTAACGGGCTGCGGGGAAGAAGAAGATATCTACGGCTATAAAGTCGGCGATCCCCGTTCGCCTGCAGCTAGCGGAAACGGTGGTGGCTCGGTAACGACCCCATCGGGTGAGACATCTTCCACTATCACCTTATCCGTTACGCCCGCAAGTACGCAATTTACCGCCAGTTGGAATGCGGTTACTAGTGCAACTTCCTACAGTCTTTATTATGCCGAGGAATCCCTATCGGCTCTCACCAATATTGAAGATTATGCTTCAATCCAGTCTGCCGTTTTGGTACCTAACTTGTCAGCCACTACGCTTTCGCATACGGTGGATTCTCTCAACAACGGCACAATGTACTACGCCGTTATTGTTGCAATGAGTGGAACCAGTATCCTTTCTCAGTCTTCCCAACTAACTGTTACCCCCTCAACTATCACGGCAGAGCTAACCAATGATCAGCTGTTGAACGATACTGGAGCCACCTACTCTGTGACAACTGAGCTCCACGACGTTAAATGCTTAACTGGGCTGAGTGTCGCCCAGCAAGACTGTTCTTTTGGTAGGGATGTTTCCAATTATGACCCGAGCGATGGTGTCGCTGGTTTTAGCTTTGCCAAAATTGATGCTGATGGAAAAGAAATTACAGATTCCACCAGTGACTGGGACTGTGTAAAGGACAACTATACCAAGCTAATGTGGCAGCGTAAGAAAGGTGGTAATGGTGTAGTGGGTGACGAGCATGCACTAAGTGATGCAGACGATGGCTTTACTTGGTACGAGCCATCTCTTTTGGCGAGTGGGGTTACTAGCGGGACTGAATCAGGGAGTACCCCAAACTCCTGTGCCGGATATTCAGCTGGTAACGTGCTGTGCAATACCAGTGCTTATGTGGCACGGGTAAATAGCGCTAAGCTATGTTCCTTTGGTGATTGGCGAATGCCGACATCTAATGAGTTAATGGGTATTGTGCTATATAAATCGATCACTCCCTCAACCACTGTTGACGGAATAGATGAAGATTTTTTTCCATTTCCAGATGCGACGCTGCGTGGGGAATATTGGACGGGGAGCCCTTATAAAAGCGATTCTGGCTCGGAAGCTTGGCGGGTAGTGCTACGGGACACAAGCTCAACCACGAAGGGTAAATCTGTTGGTATTGTGAAGCCGGAAACAAAGGCTTCTACGCTAGGAGTGATTCTTGTGAGGGATGCTAGTAATGATTGACCTTAAGCTATCTCGTTTACTATTCCTTTGTTTCTTAAGCTCTGGTTCTTATGTCGTGTCTGCTGGCTGCAATACGAATATTGCTGAGACGACTCCAACAAGTCGATTTGTCTTCAGTACGACCGATGAAGTAGTAATTGATAAGTCGACGGGCTTGATGTGGAAGCGTTGCATTGAAGGCTATTCAGGTGAGAGCTGCGAAGTAGATGATGGGTTTAAGGCGGTAACCTATGAGCAGGCACTCACCAACGTTGAAACCTTAAATAAAACCGGTTTTGCCGGCTTCAAAGACTGGCGTATGCCAAATATCAAAGAACTGCGCAGTATTGTGGAAGAAAGCTGTTCTGGCTTGGCGCTTAATGAAGAAGTATTCCCTTATCTTAGTAAAGACAGCGTTGAACAGAAATTTAGAGAAATCATGTCTAATACTCCTCGTTCTTACCGAGAGTCGGGGGCGGTTTGGATCTGGGGAATTGATTTTGATGACGGTAGCGTGGTGCCTTTTTCCTTAGAGTCATCGAATCAGGCATCGGACTCAATTAGCGGAGCAGTGCGTTTAGTCAGAAATTACGCAAACTGAGTTGGTGAAAGAATCAGCGACTACGTCAACAATGTAGTCGCTGACACTATTTGATACTAGCTATTCGCCTGCTTAAACGCCGCAATCGCCGCTTGTGTGGAAGCATCCAGCTCTTGGTTATCCGTATCGGCCACCAAACGATTATAGATATCTGTCCCCAACACTTTGCCCAGTTCTACGCCCCATTGGTCAAAGGAGTTAACGCCCCAGATAGTGCCTTGCACAAAGGTGCGGTGCTCATACAACGCAATCAGAGAGCCTACGGTGAATGGGGTCAGTTTGTCTGTCAGTAACAAGTTGCTCGGGCGATTGCCTTTGATCACCTTATGAGGGGCAATGGCTTTCACTTGCTCCTCACTGGCACCCGCTTGGCGTAGTTCCGTTTCGGCTTGTTCCAATGTTTTGCCAACCATTAGTGCTTGTGCCTGACTTAGGCAGTTGGCAAATAGCTGGGCATGGTGGTCCGCCACCGGATTGTGGGTGGTGAGTGGTGCAATAAAGTCCACTGGGATAAGGCGTGTGCCTTGATGCAATAGCTGGTGGTAAGCGTGCTGACCGTTAGTACCGGCACCACCCCAAATTACTGGGCCAGTGTCAGTTTCGACACCACTACCATCCACTAGGTTGGCTTTACCATTACTTTCCATATCCAATTGCTGAATATGCGCTGGCATGGCCCGTAAAAAGTGGTCGTAAGGAATCAATGCATGGGTTTGAGCATTGTGAAAGTTGCTATACCAAACACCAAGCGCTCCCATAATCACAGGTAGGTTGTGCTCAAAGGGCGTGTTTTTAAAGTGCTCATCCATGGCATAAGCGCCATCCAATAGCTCGTAGAAGCGCTCCATGCCGACGGCAACGGCGATAGGGAGGCCAATCGCTGACCATAGAGAATAACGTCCGCCAACCCAGTCCCACATAGGGAAGATATTTTCTTCCGCCATGCCAAACTTCACCGCTTTTTCGACATTGGAGCTGACGGCAGCAAAGTGCTTTTTAATATCGCTTTCCGGTACGCCTTGGTCGATACACCATGCCCGGGCTGCATTGGCATTGTACAGGGTTTCCAATGTGCCAAATGACTTGGAGGAAACAATAAACACGGTGGTTTCGGCGTTAAGTAATTTCAGTTTTTCACTGATGTCTGAGCCATCAATATTGGCGACAAAGTGTACTTTGATATCATCCCGTTTGTAGGGGGTAAGTGCCTCAGCAACCACTTTGGGGCCGAGATAAGAGCCACCAATTCCAATTGAGACCACATCGGTGATTTTTTTATCCGTGTAACCACGCCATTCACCGTTGTGTAGTTGGGTAACAAACGTTTCCATCTGCGCGAGTGTGCTGCGTACTTCGTCGAGTACATTAACACCGTCCACAATCAGAGATTGTTGGGCTTTGGCTGCCCGTAGCGCCACATGCAGTACCGGGCGGTCTTCCGTGTTATTAATGTGTTCACCGTTAAACATGTTCGCAATCGCCGCTTCCATGCCGGACTCCCGTACAAGCTGCGTCAACAATGACAGGGTGGCATCATTGGCGCGGTTCTTAGAGTAGTCCAGCGTCCAGCCTCCGGCATTTGCTTGGTAGCGCTTAGCGCGCTCGGGGTCTTGGGTAAATAAAGACTGGATAGTGACATCGGCCATATCGGCTTGGTGCGAGCGTAACGCTGTCCAAGCGGGGTGATGCGTAGGTGAACTCATTACAATCTCCTTGGTACGTTGAAAAGAAAGTTAAGGCAGTTCGAGCGTGATGTTATCAATCAGTCGTGCTTTGCCTAAAAATGCAGCGGCCAAAATGACCAAGCGTTTCTCTTCCTCTGTCGGTGTTTGTAAATTATGTTGTGCGCGAATTTCAAAATAATCACGACGGAAACCAGCCGCTTCAAGCTTCTGTTGAGCCTGTTCACGGAGCTGATCGTGATCAGCGCAACCTTGCATGAGTTCCTGTTTGGCCCACACAAGGGTTTGGTATAGAGCAGGGGCAACGGCCAATTCTTCCGGGGTTAGGTAACCGTTACGGGAGCTAAGCGCTAGCCCTTGCTCATTACGGGCAATATCCGCACCAATGATTTCGACATTGGAGCTTAAGTCCCGGGTCATATTTTCGATGACTTTCAATTGTTGGTAATCTTTGTTACCAAAAATCGCGACATCGGGTTGAACGATATTAAATAGTTTAGTCACCACCGTGGCGACCCCAACAAAGTGCCCTGGGCGGGAAGCGCCACAAAGAATGTCGGAAAGGCCAGTTACTTCGATTTGGGTTTGACTGCGTTTGCCATCTGGGTACATTTCCCGTGCATCTGGCGCAAACAGAAAGTCACAACCGTCTGCTTCTAAATGGCGTTGATCTTCTGCTAGTGTGCGCGGGTAGCGTTCCAAATCTTCATTAGCGGAGAACTGCATGGGGTTTACAAAAATAGAGGAAACCACCACATCGCCAAGCTCTTTAGCCTTGCGGATCAGTTGCAAGTGGCCGTCATGCAAATTGCCCATGGTCGGTACGAAAGCAATACGTTTGTCTTGTAGGCGCAGGGTCTTTAGCGCTTGACGTAGTTCGGCGACGGTATGAAAGGTTTTCATGAATTGAATCCATGTTCAGGGGCTGGGAAAGTTTGGGATTTCACTTCGCTAACATAAGCCTCGAAGGCTTCTTGAATGCTGCGACCATCGGTTAAAAAGTTTTTTACGAAACGTGGTCGGCGTCCTAGGTTGGCACCCAGCATATCGTGCATCACTAGTACTTGTCCGTCAGTATGTGGGCCAGCGCCAATACCAATAGTGGGTACCGGAACGGCTTCTGTCAGGCTTTTGGCTAGTGTTGTTGGGATGCATTCATACAACAAAATATCCGCGCCAGCGGCCACTAATGCCAGCGATTCTTGCATGATCAAATCTGCAGCTGCTTGATCTTTGCCCTGCAATTTGTAACCACCTAGTTTATGCACCGCTTGAGGAGTTAGGCCAAGATGGGCGCAAACCGGAATGCCGCGTTCACTAAGTAGTTGTACCGTATCGCACAGCCAAGCACCGCCTTCAAGCTTCACCATCTGGGCTCCAGCTTGCATAAGCTTCGCCGCATTATCTAGGGCTAGTTCTGGTTTGCTGTAACTCATAAAGGGCATGTCCGCCAAAATGAAGGCGTTACTGTTACCTTTTTTCACTGCTGCTACGTGGTAACACATATCATCGATGGAAACCGGTAAGGTGCTATCTTGTCCCTGAATGACCATGCCGAGGGAGTCACCTACTAGAATGGTTTCTACTCCGGCCGCATTCATCACATGGGTGAATGTGGCGTCATAGGCCGTGAGGCAGGTAAACTTTTCTTGCTCGGACTTCATCTCCTGTAAGCGAGATAAGGTTACAGGACGAGCCAACTTTTTCGCTGAAGTGTCTGCGTACATAGTAGTTATTCTGTGGCTATGGACACCAGATCAGAGGTGTCGAGTTGCTGTAGATGCTCGGCAACGGTTTTGCCATTGCTTAGGAGCAGCTCGGGAGCGATGTCGAGTAAAGGTCGGATCACGAAGCCTCTCTCGAGCATAAAGGCGTGTGGTACCGTTAACCGCTCGCTTGCAATGATATCATCATTAAACAAAAGAATATCCAGATCCAGTGTGCGTGGCCCCCAATGGCGTTCCCGTACGCGGCGATGGTCTTGTTCAATCGCTTGTAATAAATCTAAGGTCTCTTCCGCAGATAGCATAGTGGCAAAGCGCGCTACAGCATTCACGAAGTCGGGCTGATCTTGTGGGCCTACCGGCTTACTGCGGTACAAGGCTGAGACTTCCAGTTGTTGTATTTCCGGATGTTGGGCCAAGAAAGTTAAGGCGGTTTGTAACTGCTGTACAGGCGTGTCTAAGTTGCTGCCAAGACCGATATATACCAAGTTCATACTTAATCTTCCTGTTGTCGACGCACCGTGTTGCTCTTTCTGCGGTGCCGTGGTCGGCGGCGTTTCTTTGCGTCCCCCGGCTCCTTGCTGGCAGTGACTTTATCTATCAGCTGACGCTGTTGATTTTCTGGTGCATGTTGGAATGATTCCCACCAGCTACCAAGACCGTCAAGGGCTTCACCACTTTCCTCACGAATCAGGAGGAAGTCAAAAGCGGCACGAAAGCGTGGGTGACTAAGTAGGATAAATGGGCGTTTGCCATGACGCTTCGGTAGGCGTAGTTGTAAGTCCCAAATTTCCCGCATTGGGGTAGAGAATCTTCTTGGGATCGAGGTCGAAGCAATTTGATTATCCAACACCATGGTGGCAGCGTGATGCAGAGCAGGAGTCGTTGGCATGCCTTGTTGTTCAAATTCGCTTTGACGCAGCAGCACGCTTGGCCAAAGCATGAACGCATAGAGAAAATACGGAGCGGTTGATTTGCCGCTCTGGATTCGCTCATCGGTGTTTTCTAGGCCGCGCAGAATAAAGCGTTCTGCTGAAAATTGGCCTTGTTTCCATTCTCGGTCAAGCAACGCATCTGCATCCGGGAATAAATACTTAAATAGACCAAACTCTCGCAAGAGGGTGAAGGTGCGCACACCATTACCGCTGCTGAGGAGCTTCAGCACTTCCTCGAACAAACGTGCAGGTGGAATGTGGTCGAGCAAATGGGCCATTTCCTTAATCGGCGCTTTGGTTTGTTCTTCAATCTCGAAGTTCAATTTTGCGGCAAAACGAATCGCCCGTAGCATTCGAACAGGGTCTTCTTGGTAGCGCGCACGTGGGTCGCCAATAATGCGAATTTGGCGCTGCTCAATATCTTTTAAACCGCCGCAATAGTCATGGATAGCGAAGTCTTTGACGTTGTAGTAGAGCGCATTAAAAGTAAAATCTCGGCGTATCGCATCTTCATCAATAGTACCGTAGACGTTGTCCCGCAATATGATGCCATGGGCAGAGCGGGCGGTATCTTTATCTTTTAATGACTTGGGAGCGGTTGGCGCGCTATCAGCTTGATTGGCTCGGAAGGTGGATACTTCGATAATTTCTCGACCATAGGTCACATGTACCAACTTGAAACGCCGTCCAATTAAGCGGGAATTGGCAAAGATGTCATGCACTTCTTCCGGTGTGGCATTGGTAACCACATCGAAATCTTTGGGTTCAATACCAATCAGGTGGTCACGAATGCAGCCACCTACCAAGTAGCTTTCGTACCCCGCTTCCTGTAGGCGATAAAGCACCTTCAAGGCGTTTGGGCTAATGTTTTTTCGGGATAAGGTGTGTTTATCTCGAGGAACCACAATAGGGTATTGGGGCTGTGTTTTCGTACCGAGTAAGGAAACGGTTTTACGAACCAAAGACTTAATTCCTGTCAACATTCTGGGAGGTTTTCACTCATTAATGACTGTGCAGGTATTTTACACGTGAATCAGGGATTTAACAGGATAAACAGGGTATTTAAGAGGGGATATATGAACTAGGTGAGAAAGAAAATAATCGCTTTGGATACATTGAAGATATTAGTTCCGAAAACAAAGTGGGTGCTGCTTCTGCAGTTCTACTCACATCTTATTTTTATTTTTGCTATGTTTTCATTGCCTTATCCAAGGCCGGTATATCTAGAAAGATCAATTATCCAAAGCGATTTTTCATCCATAGCTCCGCGTTTTATTTTTATTGTCCGGAGCTATGGTGTTCCTTGGTGTTGTTTTTATTCTAGGAACGTTACGATGATTAACTTATTGTTATTTTTGTCAATCTTCTTATCGTTGTGCCATGTATAAGGCATTTGTTGTGCCAAAAAGTGCAACTTAATGAAATATAAGGATTTTAAAGAAAATCTGTGCACTTTTTTTACGATTTTAGTGTGTCTATATGGGTATTTTGGTAGCAAGTGTTACCATCAATTTGTTACCTTTCTTGGGATGCCAAGTTTTTGGCGTCGTTCCCAGAGGTTTTTGCGAGAGATGCCCAGTGATTGGGCGAGTTGGGTTTCGGTAAGCTTGTTTTGGTGCGCCAGCACGTATTGTACGAAATAGTCATCGAGGGCATTCCCTGTATTGGGGTGGCTCGTCGCTTCGGTTGCTGGTGTGCTGTCCATGGGAGTTTTTTGGGTCAGACGCGCTAATTTCAAGTTGTCTGGGTCGAGTTTGTGGTCTGGGCTTAAGATAACAGCCCGTTCAATGGCGTTTTCAAGTTCTCGTACGTTACCAGGCCATGAATGGGAGCGAATCGCTTGATCAAAGCGTTTACTGTAATTGGGGATGGGCTTGCTGTGTTTTTGGCATGCTTTGACTAGCAGTGTTTGAGCAATGATAGAGATATCGTCGCCACGCTCTCTAAGGGGAGGTAGCACCAGTTCCATCACATAGAGTCGGTAGTATAAGTCTTCCCGAAATAGTCCCTGGGCAACCATGTGACGCAAATCTCTGTGGGTGGCAGTGACGAGTCGAATATCTACTTTGGTGGAGGTGACAGCGCCAACGCGGCGAATCTCGCCTTCTTGCAATACCCGTAATAAGCGTGCTTGTGCCTCTAAAGGCAATTCACCAATTTCGTCCAGAAATAAAGTGCCTTTGTCGGCGGCAAAAATAAGGCCGTCCCGAGCGGATACGGCTCCGGTAAAAGCGCCTTTTTCATGACCAAAAAGCTCTGATTCAATTAGGTTTTCCGGTATCGCAGCACAGTTAACGCTAATAAGGGCATTGTTTTTGCGTGAAGATAGATTGTGTAATGCTTTGGCGACCAGCTCTTTACCGGTACCGGATTCGCCATGTATCAGCACGGTGGCGTTAGTGCAGGCTACTTTCTCCAGTTCGCGAAACATCTCTTGCATGACAGGGCTTTCGCCAATAATGCCGCTTTCAGGAGAGCCCAGTCGGGCGCCTTGTCCTTTTAGCTGCGAAAATAATTGTATGTCTTCACTGGTATTATGTGGTGTGGTGGTTAGGGAGGCAGTAGTTCTTTCGTTCTGGTCGATAGCGTTAACGACTTGTTCCAACAAGGTGTGGCCATCGGTCGGTAGCGGTAAGTAGTAGCGCGCTCCGTTCGCCATATACTCCACCGCACTGGTCAAGCTAGGGCGCTGATCTAGGATTAAAAACGAGGTGGAGCCAATGTGCTGACGCAGCTCCAACGGTGATAGTTCGCTGCTGGCGTTATCCAGCAGAATCAGGTCAAAGTCCGTTAGCTCGTAGTACTTTTGTGCTTGTTCGAGGCTGGTGCTGTGGTTGAGATGGAAGCCATTTCTGGTCAGGCTGCGCTCCAGCTCTTTGAGCGGTGATTGCTCCGAGCAAATCATCATTATGTGGTACACGTCTGTCACCTCCAGTAACTGTTGTTACCATTGTAAACAGATATTTATTTGGGGTGTTAGTTCAAAATACTAGTGATGCAAGGTCTGGTGGCGATAATTCAATTTTATCTGGGGCAAGCCGCTGTGGAGACCATTGGGGGATGGCCGCGTCTAGGATCCCTTTGGCAGAGTGTGCGGCTTCGTCTACGTTGATCTTTAGATAAGCCAACGCTTTGCGCAGCACCCGAAGATCAGCCATGGGGATCGGCTTGGCATGATTTTGCTTGCTAAGCTTGCGTCCATCGCTACCCATGATTAAGGGGAGGTGGGTCATGGTTGGTGCTTGCCAACCTAGCAGTTGATAGAGATGTAGCTGCTGTGCTGTCGTATCTATCAAGTCTGCACCACGCACGATATGAGTAACGCCCTGTAGATGGTCATCGACTACTACCGCCAGCTGGTACGAGAAGTAACCATCCTTACGTTTTAATACGGGATCGTTAGCTGGTTCTGCTAAAGATAGATAGAGATTTCCTTGAATAGCATCGTGTAGATGGAAGGTGTTGGCAGGGCACGCTAGACGCCAAGAATGGGGTAGTCTGGTATGGCTATCGCAACGTGTGGGGTGCAAGCCCGCTTGAGTTTGCAGTTGTGCCCTAGTGCAGTTGCAAGGGTAGAGCTGATCAAGCTCATGTAGGCGTTCCAGCTGCTGCTGGTAAAGGTTTAAGCGATCAGACTGAAATACTGGAGGAAGATCAGATTCCAACCCGTAACTTGCCAAGGTTTGTAAAATATGGCTGGCGTGTTCCGGCTGACAGCGAGTGCCATCAATATCTTCAATACGTACTAGCCATTGGCCATGGTGTTGGCGAGAATCAAGGTAGCTTGCTAGTGCGGTGACTAACGAGCCAAAGTGCAAAGGGCCGGTTGGCGAAGGCGCAAACCGGCCTATGTAGCTAGAGGCTGACATTAACCGCCGATTTGTTTCTCTTTTAGTTCGGCTAGCGTTTTGCAATCGATACAAAGGGTAGCGGTTGGACGAGCTTCCAAACGACGGATACCGATTTCAATGCCGCACTCATCACAGAAACCGTAGTCGTCATTATCAATACGATCGATGGTCTGAGAGATCTTCTTAACCAGTTTGCGTTCACGGTCACGGGCGCGCAGCTCGAGGCTGAACTCTTCTTCCTGACTGGCACGATCGTTAGGATCCGCATAGTTAACCGCTTCTTCTTGCAAATGATGAACGGTACGGTCAACCTCTTCCATTAGGTTTTGTTTCCAGTTGCTCAAAATACTGCGAAAATGCGCCAACTGTTTCTCGTTCATGTACTCTTCACCGTCCGCCGCAACGTAAGGGGTGAAGTTATTCATCAATGATTCAGGGTTCGTTTTTGGCATAGCATTGCCTCACTTCACAGGTGTTCCTTGTGGTAACCTGCACTGATTGCCTTAGGGTTAAATTTTCGGGCGGGAAAGTTATCAGATAATCGGTCAGTGCTCCACTATTTTTTCTATTTAAACGCGCGCTGACTTTCATCATAGAGATAGAGGAAATATGAGTTCAGATAAGCTGGCGCAACGTGTAGCGCAAATTGCTCCTTTTCAGGTGATGGCAGTATTAGCAAGGGCAAAAGAGCTGCAAGCACTAGGGAAGGATGTGATTCATCTAGAAATCGGGGAGCCAGATTTTACGGCACCGGAACCCGTCGCAGAGGCAGGAATGCAGGCGATTGTAGCCGGTCATACCGGCTATACCGCTGCTCAAGGCTTGCCAGCCTTGCGAGCTAAAATCAGTGATTACTACCAAAAACGTTACCGAGTTAATGTGGCGCCGGAGCGAATTTTTATTACCCCGGGCGCTTCTGGTGCCTTGCTATTATTGAGTTCTTTAATGGTTGATGCGGGGCATGAAGTCTTGATGCCGGATCCAAGTTACCCCTGTAATCGCCACTTTCTCGCCCAAGTAGGAGCCAAAGCTCGGCTGCTACAAGGGAGCCAGAATGCTCCATTTGTGTTGGACTTGGAAACGTTAGTTAAGCACTGGGGGCCTCAAACTCAGGGAGTATGGTTGGCCTCACCGGCGAATCCAACCGGAAGTGTATTACCCCGTGATTATATTGAACAAGCGTGGGGTGTGGTGGAGTCCCTTGGGGGACATCTGTTGGTGGATGAGATTTATCAAGGACTTGTATACGAGGGGGAAGATTTTACCGCCCTTGGTATCAGTGACGAAATCTTTGTAGTGAATAGCTTTTCCAAGTTTTTTGCTATGACAGGGTGGCGTTTGGGTTGGTTAGTGTTGCCGGAGTGGGCCATTGAGGGGACGACGAA
The DNA here is from genome assembly GCF_006385675.1 of Maribrevibacterium harenarium. Classification (GTDB taxonomy): domain Bacteria; phylum Pseudomonadota; class Gammaproteobacteria; order Pseudomonadales; family Marinomonadaceae; genus Marinomonas; species Marinomonas harenarium. The sequence continues at coordinate 33,789 of NZ_VFRR01000023.1, forward strand.
ACTGGCGCAAAACCTGTTTATCTCAGCTCCTACAGTGGCGCAGTATGCGGCGCTGCGAGCCCTTGACGATGATGTGCTGGAGATTTGCGAGCAGCGTCGTCAAAGTCTAGCGCGTCGTCGGGAAGTATTGGTGAATGGCCTAAAAGGCTTAGGTTTACCAATAGCCTCGCCAGCACAAGGGGCATTCTATGTTTATGTAGATATTTCTGCATATACCGATGACGCAATGCAATGGTGTTTGCAGCTATTAGAAGAGGAGTTTGTTGCGTTGACTCCGGGAGCTGATTTTGGCCACCACGATGCCCACAAGTATGTGCGGTTTGCCTATACCTGTGATGAGGCACGTTTAGATCAAGCGCTAGTGAGGATTGCGCGCTTTATCGGTAAGACTGAATAAAGCGCGCTTTGACTTAATCTGCATAGAAGCGAGTGATGTCTTTTAATACCTCAAGACTGGTTGCGGCCGGCATGGTTTTGTCGGTCGGGTTGAGGTTCGGGTCAGAGACTTCATAATTGCCGGTTGGGTACGTGGTAATAATCCTATCTTGCATTACGACCCCGTAATTAAAGTAGCTGTGTACCAGTGCCCACTGATGTGACACTTCATCAAATAGTGATCTGCCAGTGCTGTACTCAGCCATTGGCGTCGCTATGCCCAACCCTTCATGCATAATTGTTGGCACTAGGTCGTAGTGGGTGGTGCGATGGGTAAAGGTTTGTTGCGCTTTGCCCGGCCATAAAATAAGTAGGGGTACGTGGATTTGATGTTCGGTAAAGTTGCTCCCGTGCCCCCAGTAGTTTTTTCCTGTTTCGTTAAACTCTTCACCATGGTCTGAGGTGATGACTACGATGGTGTTATCGAGCTGGTTAGTCTGTTCTAGGTGCCTTATCACTCGTTCTATTTGAGTGTCAACGTAGCGCAATGCAGTTCGGTAGCGGTTCTTGTAAGGTGCTGGGTCGAAATCCGGCCCCAGTGCCACATGATCTACCCGTTCCCAGTAAGGCTCGAATTTGGGCGCAAAGTCCGGTGGTGGCGCATAACCATGGGCAGCATCATAGAATAAAAAGCTAAAGAAGGGTTTTTCGGCCCCAGCAGAGAAGCGAATAAAGTCGTCAGTAATTTGCTTGTCCCGCTCGTAAGGTGTGTTCCCCGGCGTATCTTTACGTAGGTCTGTTACCGAGCTAAACACATTACGGTGAAAAGTAGGGTTGATTAAGGTGCTAGAGCCATAAATACCAAGTTGGTAGTTGTTTTCCTGTAGGGTGCGAATGAATACCGCTGGGCGCTGTAAGGCGGTAAAACTATCCCAGTAAGTTGGCGGTAGCGCGTAAAACAGGCTAAATACTCCGCCCTTTGTCACATTACCTCCGCTAATATGGTCTTGGAACCATTGTGCATTTTGGCGTTGTGTCAGACTGTAGGTAAACGGCGTGGTGGTTGGATCAAGGTTGTCACCGCGCCAGGCATCGACAGCAAGAAAAACAATATTAGGCGCTGCGTCTGTCGTGATTGGGTAGCCGTGGTCTGGGTAGTTAAGGCTATTGGATGCCGCAACCGTCAGGTTTGGAGTTTGCACCACGGTACGCGGATCAATCCAGCCTTGCCGTGTCAAAAAGTCGACTGCAGTAGCTGGTTGGTAGAGCGGCAAGTGACGAGTCATCGCACGTATTTCGGCATTACCGTGGGCGTCGTACCAAATATGGAGCGCGTTAGCACTAACAAAACAGGCCAACACGATACTAGTGTATAGCCAGCGACTACCGCGCCAGCGATTCTGTAACGTGGTGCGTATCGCCCACCATAAAGCGAGACCGTTGACAGTTAAGATAGCGCCAACTTTTAGGGTGGTAATGAAAATAGTGTACCAAGATAGATCAATGACTTGGCTGGCACCCTCTCCAAATACTAAACTCCAAACGAAAGCGCCAAGGTGGAAGCGGTATAAGCTGTAGACCTCTGTGTCCACATAGAGTAGTAGTAGGCCAGTGCCACTGATGAGCCAAGCAGCAATACTCGCTAGCCAGAGTTGTTTCACAAGCCAGGTTATCAGCACGTTTAGCAGAGTAAATAGCAGGCAAAGTAGTCCGATTTGTCCAATAAACGCAGCAGTTAAATAGGTGTGCCCAAGCCCTGAATAGGTCTGAATGTAAGGCAGGTATTGTAGTGCAAGTAACAAGGCGATTGCGGTAAAGGCTAAGCCATGCAGCATACTAGCTTTGGCCCACTGCCAACGGCTGATTGATATTGGTCTCATTTTGGCGTGTTTCTATCGATACTGTTTGAATTTCATTTTATTGGCGGCATTATACCCGACTCTAACCCATTTCATCTGGAATAGACTGTGGAAGAACGCAAAGTAAATTTATGGCGTCGCTTAGCGGCGGGCTTTTATGATTCATTGCTGCTGATTGCGATGTATTTTTTGGTGGGCTGGCTAATGGTGATGCTAAACGATGGTGAAGCGGTAGAAGGGCCTTGGCTATTCTGGTTGTTGCTGTTGGTAGCAGAGATATTTTTTGCCAAATTTTGGTGTAACCCAGGGCAAACCTTGGGCATGCAGGTATGGAAATTTCGTGTGGAGCAGTTGGATGGGCGTCCGCTAACGTTTCGTCAAGCTACCGCCCGTTTGCTGTTTTCATTGGTGTCTTGGGGATGCTTAGGCTTGGGTTTTCTTTGGGCGTTATTCGACAAAGAGCAGCGTACTTGGCATGACATTTGGTCACAAACCCGTTTGGTATACATCGACCATAAAAAGAACGCAAAAGCCGGCTAGCTTTTGCGTCTGATAAGAATTAAACCAATCGCAAAGCATACCAAAATTGGGATCATTACTCCCATGAATGGTGGGATGCTTGTGAGTAGCGACATGCGCCCAAATAGCGACAACCCGTTTTGAAATGCTACTCCGATAATAACGCCGGAGAAAATGCGCCCCCCCATAGAAGAAGAGCGTAACGGCCCAAACACCGTGGACATGGCAACAATTACTAGGGCGATGGAGGATAATGGTCGCAGCAGCTTCGTCCAGAGCTCTAGGCTGTATGGGCCGTCATTTAGCCCTTCACTAGTCAGGTAGCTGGCATACTCGTACAACTCCGTTAAAGAAAGGTTGGCTGGTTCCTGTGTCGATAGGTAAAGATGGCGCGGCTGTAGCGTTGCTTGCCAGTTTTGCTCCGGCCGTGTTTCTATCATGACCTTATCTGGTGTGAATATTGTTTTGCGGACGCCTTCTAAGCGCCACTCATCATTTCCTAAATAGACGGCTTTGTCTGCGTCGATAATGGCATTCAGCTTTACGTCATCCCGGTCAAAAATTCGCAGGCCATAAAGAACTTGATTCGCATCCGCAGCATTGATGTAGACATAGTTACCGTTGACTTTTACCCATGTACCTCCCTGGAGAGAGAAGTCGTCTACGCGGCGTTGTTCCGACTGTTGCAGAATCAAAGCTTTTTGATCAGCAACGGGAGAAACATATTGAGAAATACCGAGCCCTGCTAATGCGAGCACTAAGATTGGCTGGCAGGCGGAAATGCCGATGCGCCAGATGGGAGTACCGGCTGCGCGAATTACCGTAATTTCGGAAGTGGTTGCAAGTGCTCCCAAACCTACCAACGTGCCAATTAGGCAAGATACGGGTAGGTATTCAGCAAATTTACTGGGCATGCCGTAGCCCAGTACCAGCAACAGGGAGGAGGTGGTAAAGCGCTCATTAACCTTTTGAATTTGATCAATAAAGGTGATGATGAAATCCAATCCGAGTAAGGTGAGCATGACAAATAGCACAGACCAAAGTACGGTCATGCCAACATATCGGTCGATTTTACTTAGTAGCACCATTCACTCCTTGATTTTTGGGTAGCTTGGCGGTTCGTCGACGGAATACTTGGTTAAATCCTAAGAACAGGTAAGCGGCGATGACTGCGAACAAGGCATGTGCCCACCACAAGCCGTACTTAATGGGGATCTGCTGCTTCTCAATGGCAGTTTTTCCCCAGATGAGCAGTCCCAAGTAGCCAATCATGAGTAGAATGGCTGGTAACATTTTGAAGAACCTTCCTTGCCTAGGGTTTACTTGGCTCAGAGATAAGCCAATGATGGCAAGGATAGGGATCATCACCACCAAGGCAATGCGCCAATGCAGCTCGGCTTGATATTTTGGAACATCACTCTGCAAGAGAAACAAAGTGGGCATTGCGAACGCAGCGTTTATAGTTGCTGTTGGCTGTTCTTCAAGGCGGATTGCATAGGTATCAAACTGCATCACTTGATATTCCCGGCTCCCCGGAGTGCCTTGATAGCGAGTCCCTTGCTTGAGCACTAAGTAGTTCGCTCCTTGTCTGCTCTCGATACGAACCTGTTCGCCATAGGTGGCTAGCGTATGAGTGGGAATGCGTTGGTCACCCCTGATTGTATAGTCAGAAACAAAAATATCTCGCATCCACCCTTCTGAGCTTAAACCATCAATGTAAGTGGTTTGTTGGCCGCTTCCTTGGAAACGTCCCGGCTGGATAAAGTCAAATACGGTTAAAGTGTCTTGCTCTTTGTAGGCTTCTTCCACCTTGTATTCTGCGGTTGGTGATAGCCAAAAGTTAATAAAGGCAGACAGTAAGGTCACAAATAGGCTGATACCTAGAGTGTAGCGGGCGAGTTTGAGTTTACTGATGCCGCTGGCGAATAATATGGACATCTCGTTTTCTATATATAAACGTCCATAGGCCAGTAGCAATGATAGAAAAAATGCGAGCGGCAGAATCATCTGAATAAAACTTGGAATGTGTAAACCAAGAATCAGAAACAAGAACTCGAAGGTCATCTTACCCTCGGTAGCTCGCCCCAGATAATTTACAATTCGTCCGCTTAAAATGACGAGAAGTAAGATAAGTGTTACCGCAGTGGTTGACACCAACACTTCTTTCGCCAAGTATCTGAATAATTTCAAAAGTAACCTCTAGTGATAATGCGCAACAGTGTTAGCGGCAGCGCTCTAATCCATTGCCGTTATTATCTCGTGATCGATAGCGTCTTATCCAGCATTTTAACGTGATTAAACAAGGTTTGTTATGAAGACTCAGTTGGTAAAAAGTATTCAATCTGCTCAAGCAGATTTATTGGCGGTGTTTGTATCTAGCGAAGGTGAGCTCGCCCAGTCCTGTGCTTGGTTAGATGAATCGTTGCAGGGGCAAGTTAGTCAGCTGGTTGCCTCTAAAGTGTTTAAAGCGAGTGTTGGTGACACGTTATTGCTGCCGATGACCTCGTTAGAGAAAGCTGTGTTACTAGTTGGGATTGGTAACGAAGCACTATCCGATGCTAAAGCCAAAAAAGCCATCGCTGCGTTAACGTCGCAATTAAAAGCATTACCTTACGAAACCGCTGCTGTGGCTTTGTCTGACCTAACAGTTAAAGAGCGGGATGCTGCTAATACGCTTTCCTTGGCGGCTCAGTGGATCAATGAAGGCTTTTACGAATTTATCGGCTTTAAACAAAGTGACGATAAGAAGCAAATCGCGCTAGAGACACTGTTACTCACGGGTGAAGATGAGCAGGCGTTGGCTGTTGGCTTAGCGGCTGCAAAAGGTGCTTGCTTCGCGCGCCAGCTTGGTAACTTGCCGGGGAACGTTTGTACGCCAAATTACCTTGCCTCTAAAGCGCAAGATTTGGGCGAAGAATATGGCTTGGAAATCGAGTTGCTGGACGAAACCAAAATGGACGAGCTGGGAATGCACAGCTTGTTGTCTGTTGGTCGTGGTAGCGACCAGCCAAGCTACCTGATCGTAATGCACTATCGCGGCGCTGGTGAGGATGTGCCACCACAAGTGTTGCTTGGTAAAGGTATTACCTTTGATACCGGTGGTATCTCATTGAAGCCGGGTCTAAAAATGGATGAAATGAAATACGACATGTGCGGTGCTGCCAGCGTGTTTGGAACCATGATGGCAATCGGTGAACTTAAGCCCAAACTTAATTTCACTGCGGTAATCGCGGCAGCTGAAAATATGCCAAGTGGTCGAGCGACTAAGCCCGGTGACATTGTACGTACTATGTCTGGAAAAACCGTAGAAATCCTTAATACCGACGCGGAAGGTCGCTTGGTACTATGTGATGCGTTAACTTATATTGAACGGTTCAATCCTGCTGCTGTAGTGGATATTGCCACCCTGACTGGCGCCTGTGTCGTCGCCCTAGGTAGTGTTAACTCTGGTATGTACGCCAACAATGATGAGGTAGCGACAGCCCTTAAAGAAGCGAGTCGTGTGGCAGCAGATAAACTCTGGCAAATGCCATTGGATGAAGAATATCAGCAGCAACTTGATAGTAACTTTGCAGATATCGCCAATATAGGTGGACCAGAAGCTGGTTCGGTAACGGCAGCATGCTTCCTATCACGCTTCACTGAAAGCTACCCTTGGGCTCATTTGGATATTGCCGGTACGGCTTGGGCTGGCGGTGCGGCAAAAGGTGCTTCCGGTCGCCCCGTCGGTTTGCTAACTCGCTATTTGCTAGCTAAAGTCTGATAGCTATTTAACAAGACGTACGTGTCGCTCCGTGATGCGTACGTTTTCAATGTTTGCTAACTAATGCTGTGACGCTGATTGTTCGTTATGACTGATACTTACTTCGATATCGATGACCTTGAGTTAGAACCCGATGAAGGGGTTCTTGCAGCGGCTTTGCGCAATAAAGACGATATTCCCATCCTAATGGATGTTGTTAGTGCCAAAGTAACTACCCATGTTAGTCAAGCTGACTACTTGGCCCAGTCCCTGAAAGAAGGGGCGCAAAGCGAAGAAGAGCCAGCCGAGGCGATGTTGAGCCCTGTGTCTCCCGTTGTAGATGAAATCGAGCAGACGTCAACATCTTTAGCCGTTACTCAAGAACAAATATCTCAGGCCATAAGTGCCGTGCTACAACGTCAACTGCCGCAACTGGTGGCAGAAGTCATGACTGAGCTAGACAAGCAGCAACAATAAAGAACGGAACAGTTCGGCTTTCGTGCATCTGGTGGGCAGGCTATAATTCCCACACTTTTACCTATTCATGCCAACAAAGAGCGTTAAGACACCATAATGGATAAGACTTACCAACCCCATAGTATTGAGCAACCAATTTACCAACGCTGGGAAGAGAGCAATTGCTTTGCCCCTCAAGGCAATGGCACCCCATTCTCCATTATGATTCCACCGCCAAACGTCACCGGCAGCTTGCACATGGGGCACGCGTTTCAGCACAGCTTAATGGATGCCATGATTCGTCGCGCCCGTATGCAAGGCAAACGCACCCTATGGCAACCAGGTAGCGACCATGCTGGTATTGCTACTCAAATGGTAGTGGAGCGCCAATTAGCCGCTCAGAACCTAACTCGTGTTGGTTTAGGCCGTGAGAAATTTCTCGAAAAAGTTTGGGAGTGGAAAGCTCAATCTGGCGGCACCATTTCTGATCAAATGCGCGTTTTAGGCGACTCGGTAGATTGGAGCAAAGAGCGCTTCACTATGGACCCAGGTATGTCGGCCGCAGTTCAGGAAGTCTTTGTACGCCTGTATGACGAAGGCATTATCTACCGTGGTCAGCGCCTAGTTAACTGGGACCCGAAACTACATACGGCGATTTCTGACCTAGAAGTGTTGTCAGAAGAAGAAAATGGCTTTATGTGGCACTTCCGCTACCCGCTCGCCGATGGTGTCACAACAGCGGATGGCAAAGATTACATCGTAGTGGCGACAACTCGCCCTGAAACCATGTTGGGTGACTCTGCGGTGGCTGTAGCACCGGATGATGAGCGCTACGCGGAGTTGGTTGGTAAAGAGATTATCCTACCCTTGGTCGGACGTCGTATTCCGATAATTGCGGACGAATACGTTGATAAAGAGTTTGGCACCGGTTGTGTGAAGATTACACCAGCACACGATTTCAACGACTATGAAATGGGTAAGCGTCATAACTTACCGATGATCAATATCTTCACGGATGATGCGGCTATTAATGATGAGGCGCCGGAAAAATACCGTGGCCTTGATCGTTTCGATGCGCGTAAAGTGATCGTGAAGGATTTTGAAGATTTAGGTCTGTTGGAAAAAGTCGTTGATCATAAGCTAAAAGTCCCTCGTAGCGAGCGGGGCAACACGGTGGTTGAGCCTTACCTAACCAATCAATGGTACGTGGCGGTTGAGTCCCTAGCGAAACCTGCCATCGAAGCGGTAGAAAACGGTGACATCCAATTTGTGCCAAAGCAGTGGGAGAATACCTACTTTGCTTGGATGCGTGATCTGCAAGACTGGTGTATTTCCCGTCAACTTTGGTGGGGCCATCAAATCCCTGCTTGGTATGACAACTCAGGCAACTTCTATGTTGGTCAGAGTGAAGAAGATGTGCGCCAGAAATATAATTTGGCTGCAGATCTAGAGCTTGTTCAAGATGAAGACGTCCTAGATACCTGGTTCTCTTCTGCACTATGGACTTTTGCTACCCAAGGTTGGCCGGAGCAAACCGAAGATCTAGAGTTATTTGGCGAGTCAGATGTGCTTGTAACTGGCTTTGACATTATTTTCTTCTGGGTTGCCCGGATGATTATGATGACGTTGAAGTTCACCAACAAGGTTCCGTTCAAAACCGTTTATATCACCGGCCTAATCCGTGATGAACGGGGCGACAAAATGTCTAAGTCGAAAGGCAACGTTATCGATCCGCTGGATTTGATAAACGGTATCGACCTTGAATCGCTCGTTGCCAAACGTACCTACGGCATGATGCAACCCCGTCTAGCAGAGAAAGTCGAAAAGAATACCCGTGAAACCTACCCAGAGGGTATGCCTGCTTACGGCACAGACGCGTTGCGCTTTACCCTATGTTCCTTGGCCTCAGGCGGACGCGACATCAAGTTCGATCTTAATCGTCTAGAAGGTTACCGCAACTTCTGTAATAAGATTTGGAACGCTGCCCGTTACGTGTTGATGAATACCGAGGGGCAAGACTGCGCGCAAAATGGTGGTGAGGTGGAGCTATCGCTGGCAGACAAGTGGATTATTTCCCGTTTGCAGCACGCCGAAGAAGCGGTCAATAAAGCCTACGAGACGCACCGATTCGACCTAGCTGCTCAAGCCGTGTATGAGTTTATGTGGCACGAATACTGTGACTGGTATCTAGAGCTTTCTAAACCTGTGTTGTGGGACGAAAACGCAACACCTGCTCAGCTAGCCGGTACTCGCCGCACTTTGGTTCGTGTATTGGAAGCATTCTTGCGCCTTGCACACCCAATGATGCCGTTTATTACCGAAGAGATTTGGCAGCGCGTGGCGCCATTGGCCGGAGTTACGGGTGATACGGTAATGACTCAAGCTTTCCCTGAATCCGAAGCGGATAAAATCAACCTGACAGCTGAAGCTGACGTCGAGTGGTTGAAAGGCGTGATTGAAGGTATTCGTAACATTCGTGGAGAAATGAATATCGCCCCTTCTAAGCCGCTGGAGATTTTCTTGCGCAATGGTTCTGATCAAGACCAAGCACGCTTGGAAGATAACCTAACCTTCTTACAAAAACTGGCTAAACTGGAGTCAGTAACTTGGTTGGAAGCAGGGGCCGAGGCGCCAATGTCAGCCACTGCGTTAGTGGGTGAAATGGAAGTGCTGGTGCCGATGGCGGGCTTAATTGACAAGGACGCAGAGCTAGCTCGTTTGCAAAAAGAAATTGATAAAGCGAGCAAAGATTTAGAGCGCATCCTTGGCAAGTTGGGCAATGAGTCTTTTGTTGCGAAAGCCCCAGCAGCCGTGGTGGAAAAAGAACAAGCGAAATGTGAAGAGTTGAAATCGATTGTGGCGAAGTTGGAGGAGCAGAAAGCTGCTATCGCCAGCCTGTAGCCTAACAAACGGCGGCTGGGTGACTGCCTAGCCGCCGTATAATAAGAAGAGGCGCGTAATGTCCGAAAGATTGTATGGCAAAGTGAAGTGGTTCAATGACTCGAAGGGAGTAGGTTTCATCAAGCGTGATGGATATCCCGACGTGTTTGTGCACTATAAATCCATTCAGGCGCAAGGACACAAGACACTGCGCAAAGGCCAAAATGTGAGCTTTGAACTTCATCAAACTGAGTTCGGAGTTCAAGCTGCCAATGTGCATTTGGAAATAGAATAGCAAGCCTCCTATGGTCATAGGGGCTTGCGGCTTAGAGAGTGATTATTGTTGTAGCTGTCGGTGTGCTAGCTTCACAAAATCGATCGGAGTGATGATGCCGACTAGTTTGTCATTTTCGACAACAGGCAGGCTGCCGTATTTATTCTCGATGAAAAACTCGGCTGCGGTATCCAGTGCTAGGCCTACGTCAATGGTCAAAATGTCTTTATTCATCGCATTACGCACCGGCGTTTGCTCTTCTTTTTTAGCAAGCTGCTGCGTACCGAATTGACTTACTAAGTAGAAAGCATGTTTCAGGTATTCCCGCTGAGTAAGCATGCCGATACATTTGCCCTCATCATCGACAACGGGCAAGTTGCGAATATTCTTTTCCGACATGAGTTTTTTGGCCATGGCCAACGAGTCTGTTTCCTTTAAGGTGATCAAATTCGTTACCATCAAATCAGACACAGTTTGCACGCTCGGTACTCCATTGTTGTGATCAGCTGCCAGTGTAGGCTAAATAAAAAAAAGAGTGCAACTTATCTTGACTGAGAAAGATCAAAATACTGACGAGCATTGGATGCAGGAAGCTTTGCTAGAGGCAGCAAAAGCAGAAGCGTTAAGCGAGATTCCAGTAGGTGCGATAGTGGTATTGGATGGAGAGATCGTTGGTCGCGGCTATAACTGCCCGATTTCCAGTGTGGATCCTACCGCTCATGCGGAAATCCAAGCACTGCGAGATGCCGCAAGTAGGGTAGGTAACTATCGTTTGCCCGGCGCTACGCTTTATGTGACTTTAGAGCCTTGTTCCATGTGTGCAGGAGCGATTGTTCACTCCCGTGTGGAGCGGGTGGTGTTTGCCGCAATCGAACCCAAGAGTGGAGTAGTGGAGAGCCAAGGTCGCTTTTTCGATGCTCCTTTTCTTAATCATAAAGTGCAATGTTGTGGCGGTGTTCTTCAAGAGGCGGCCAGTCAACAGATCAGTCAATTTTTTCAGTACCGCCGAGAGCAGAAAAAGCGTCTAAAACGTTTATCTTCCCCTTCCCGTGAAGAATAAATGCGAAGAAAGCCTTCTCTAAACTGGCTTACAAATACCCCAATGATTTAAAATAGCGGCCAAATTTCCCCCAACTACCACATGAGGCTAAACTCGACATGCTAACTCTGCATGGTTCCGCAGCGCTATCGGCGTTCCGTAAATCCAAGTTGTTAGCAGGCTTGCAAGACCTGCTTCCCTCCATCACTGATGTTGATGCCCAATTTCTGCACTTCGTTGAACTTAACGAAGGCGTTGAGCTAACCGCTGAACAACACTCAGTACTTGAACAAGCTCTGACTTACGGACCCAAATCAGCGCCGATCCAAGCATCAAGCCATTTTGTGCTAGTGGTGCCACGCTTGGGTACTATTTCGCCATGGTCTTCGAAGGCGACGGATATTTTGCATAACTGCGGTTTGAACGGTATCGCCCGAGTTGAGCGTGGTGTTCAGTATTTTCTTCATGCTGAATCTGAATTGACGGCTGCTGACTTACAAGCCGCAGCGACCCTATTGCATGACCGCATGACCGAAAGTGTGTTACCAACCTTAGATGTGGCTGAGGTCATGTTTAGCCATGCAACGCCTGCTCCAATGACCAGTGTTGATGTGCTAGGTGGTGGCCGTGACGCTTTGGTAGAAGCAAATCAGAAACTAGGTTTAGCCCTTGCAGAAGATGAAATCGACTACTTGGTTGAGTCATTTAAGGAATTGGGGCGTAACCCAAATGACGTAGAGCTAATGATGTTTGCTCAAGCAAACTCCGAGCACTGCCGTCACAAGATTTTTAACGCGTCTTGGACCATCGATGGCGTAGAGCAAGAGCGCTCTTTGTTCAAGATGATCAAGAATACCCACGAACATAACCCTGACGGCACTTTGTCTGCGTACAAAGACAACGCCGCGGTGATGGAAGGCCACAAAGCAGGCCGTTTCTTCCCGAACTCTGAAACTCGCGAATACGATTTCTCCCAAGAGAACATCGATATTCTGATGAAGGTTGAAACCCACAACCACCCAACCGCAATTGCGCCATTTGCCGGTGCGGCGACAGGTTCTGGTGGTGAGATCCGTGACGAAGGTGCGACCGGTATCGGTGCCAAGCCTAAAGCGGGCCTAACGGGCTTTACCGTTTCTGATCTTAAAATTCCTGGCTTCGAACAACCGTGGGAAAGCCAGTACGGCAAGCCAAGCCGTATTGTTACCCCGCTAGACATCATGATTGAAGGCCCTATCGGTGGTGCGGCATTTAACAACGAATTTGGCCGTCCCAACTTGCTTGGTTACTTCCGTACTTTTGAGCAAAAAGTGCAGGGTCCAACTGGCGAAGAAGTACGTGGTTACCACAAGCCAATCATGCTGGCGGGCGGTATCGGTAACATCCGTCGTGAGCATGTAGAAAAGGGTGAGATTGCCGTAGGAGCCAAACTGGTTGTGCTCGGTGGTCCTGCCATGTTGATCGGCCTCGGTGGCGGTGCGGCCTCCTCTATGGCGTCTGCCGATGGTAACGAAGATCTAGACTTTGCTTCTGTACAACGTGGCAACCCAGAAATGGAGCGCCGTTGTCAGGAAGTGATTGACCGTTGCTGGCAGCTTGGCGACAAGAACCCAATCAGTTTTATCCATGACGTGGGTGCCGGTGGTCTATCTAACGCCTTGCCTGAACTTGTAAAAGACGGCGAGCGCGGTGGCAAGTTCGATCTACGCAAAGTATTGAATGACGAACCGGGTATGTCACCACTAGAAATCTGGTGTAACGAATCTCAAGAACGCTACGTTCTTGCGATTCCTGCTGATCGTATCGACGAATTTGCAGCGATCTGTGAGCGTGAGCGTTGTCCATTTGCTGTAGTAGGTGAAGCGAAGGAAGAACTACACCTAGAAGTAGAAGATCCACACTTTGACAACAGCCCAGTTGACCTACCAATGTCTGTGCTATTTGGTAAACCACCTAAGATGCACCGTGAAGCCACTAAAGCAGACGTGAAAGGCGATGACTTTGACGGTTCTGAGGTTGAGTTGGCGGAAGCCGCGAAGCGTGTGCTTAGCCTACCAACTGTTGCCTCTAAGAGCTTCTTGATTACCATCGGTGACCGTACTATCACAGGTATGGTGGCCCGTGATCAAATGGTGGGTCCTTGGCAAGTGCCAGTAGCAGACGTTGCGGTAACGACTTCGTCACTAGATAGCTACACCGGTGAAGCCATGACCATGGGAGAGCGTACTCCTGCAGCGCTATTGAATGCACCAGCGTCTGGTCGTATGGCAGTAGGTGAAGCGCTAACCAACTTAGCGGCGGCGAAAATCACCAAACGTAGCCACATTAAGCTATCTGCTAACTGGATGGCGGCTGCGGGTCACGCGGGTGAAGACGAGAAGCTATACCAAACGGTTAAAGCCGTCGGTATGGAACTGTGTCCTGCACTGGATATCGCGATCCCAGTGGGTAAAGATTCCATGTCTATGAAGACAGTATGGAAAGAAGACGGTGTAGAAAAAGCGGTTACTTCACCATTGTCTCTAGTGATTTCAGCGTTTGCGCCAGTGGAAGATGTTCGTAAGACGCTAACGCCTGAGCTTAAGAAAGCAGACAGCCAATTAATCCTTCTAGATCTTGGTGCGGGTCAAAACCGTTTAGGTGGTTCGGTACTTGCGCAAGTCTTCAATAAAGTAAGTAACGCAACACCTGACGTAGACAGTGCAGCAGTATTGGCTGGTTTCTTCGATACCACTCAAACTTTGAATGGCGAAGGTAAGTTACTGTCTTACCATGACCGTTCCGACGGTGGTCTATTTGCAACACTAGTAGAGATGTCTTTCGCGAGTCACATTGGTCTAGATGTTGATCTAACGAACGTAGCTAAAGACAAAGCATCTCTAGCAGCAGCACTGTTCAACGAAGAACTAGGTGCGGTGATCCAAGTTGCGAACAGCGAAGTGGGTGCAGTACTAGCAGCTTACCAAGCAGCGGGTGTTTCTGCGACAGCGGTGGCGACACTAAACGATAGCGATACCTTGAACTTCGCTTTCCAAGGCGAGCAAGTGCTTTCTCAAGATCGTATCACTTGGCAGCGTACTTGGTCTGAAACAAGCTACCGTATCCAAGCGCTACGTGATAACCCTGATTGTGCCCAGCAAGAATTCGATAACTTGCTAGATGCGAAAGACCCAGGTCTTTCTGCGAAACTAAGTTTCGATATTAATGCGGATATTGCCGCACCTTACATCAATACGGGTGCGAAACCACGCATGGCCGTATTGCGTGAGCAAGGTGTAAACGGTCAAGTGGAAATGGCAGCAGCCTTCCATAAAGCAGGCTTCAACCCAGTTGACGTACACATGAGTGATATTCTGTCTGGTCGAGTTTCTCTAGAAGAATTCCACGGTCTAGTGGCGTGTGGTGGTTTCTCTTACGGTGACGTACTAGGTGCAGGTGAAGGTTGGGCGAAGTCTATCCTGTTTAACTCACGTGCCCGGGAGCAGTTTGAAGCCTTCTTCAACCGTCAAGAAACCTTCTCACTAGGTATCTGTAACGGTTGTCAGATGCTATCTAACTTGCATGACCTGATTCCAGGTGCGCAAAACTGGCCGAAGTTCGTACGTAACCAATCGGCACAGTTCGAAGCACGTCTAGTGCAAGTAGAAGTGAAAGAGTCTAACTCTGTTCTGCTAGCGGACATGGCAGGTTCTATCATGCCAATCGCGGTTGCCCACGGTGAAGGTCAAACGGAATACCGTGATGCCGCACACAAAGGTATCCTGCAAGCAAATAGTCAAGTAGCGCTGCAATTTGTTGATCATTACGGTCAAGCGACTGAGCGTTACCCATTCAACCCGAACGGTTCTTCTGAAGGTATCACAGGTGTTACCTCTGAAGACGGTCGTGTCACTATCATGATGCCTCACCCAGAGCGTGTTTACCGTGCGGTCCAACACAGCTGGAAGCCTGAAGGCTGGCAAGAGCAAGGTCCTTGGTTGCGTCTATTCCAAAACGCACGCAAGTTCCTCGGCTAATATCGGCATGTGTCACAAGTCTGACAACAGCCCATCACTGATACAGTGATGGGCTGTTTGTTTTTTTATCGAAGAGTAAATGCTCCACGAGTGCGTTAACCTCCCTTTGAGCATAACGATTTTGCTCAATGCCATAGTAGCGTCCAATATTGCCCTTGCGTTGAGACAAGGCCACCAAACTACCTGCTTCTAATTCATTTCTTATCAACTCGGCTGGGCAAAGGGCGATACCTTGAGCCGCTAACGTTGCCATTTTTAATAGATGGAAGTCTTCATATAGGGTTTGGGCATGGGGAGTTAGAGTCAGATTCTGATCGGCAAACCATTGCTGCCAGCTCGTGCTGTCTTGATCGTGTAATAAGTCAGCTTGCAAAAATTCTTCTGGCTTATCGAGAGAGTTATGTTGGCTTAGGTAAATAGGACTACAAACAGGGAGAGTTTCACCGGAAAAAATCTTGTGCACGGGATTGGGGATAGTTTGATTTAGGGTGAAGGCGCCGATGCGCACGCTGGATTCATCTAAATATTCTGGGCTAGATGAAAAATAACGGATTGCGAGATTGATATCAGGGTTAGTCTGCTGAAAAGGGATAAGCCGCGGGAGTAGCCAAGGCTCAAGCAAGGATGGAAGACAAAAAATGGTCAAGGATCGACTTTGTTGCAGTGGGCGTTTAACGACTTGATCGATATGATCAAAAGAGGGAGAGAGTTGTTCGATCAGTGTTCGGGCTTCCGGGGTTAAACGAACATTTCTGCCAGCCTTATACACTAGGGTGAAGCCAAGTTGTGACTCAAGTCGTTTGATCTGGTGACTAATGGCTGATTCCGTAAGGTGCAGCTGTTCCGAGACCTGCCTTAATGTACCTAGCCTAGCAATTAAATGGAGTGTGTAGAGCGCTGCGTAAGGAACCTTCATTTCTTAAAACCTGAATTATTGTCAAGTATCTTGACTAAAAGTCATTTTTTTAAAGTGTGGCGGTAATTTAGTCTGAGTCAATCAAAAACGTAGCGGAGCATTACCCATGGCTAAAGTTGAAGCAGCATATCGAGCAGGACCAGGCTCAAAGTTATCTGTCGATATAGAGTTTTATGACTCATTAAAAGAAGGTAAGGCGAAGCGGACACTCGTTGAAACGGTGAATATTCCGATTCGTGAAGGCAAAGCTTGGCAAGTGCCAGCGGGTCATATTTTCCGCATACGTGTACCCGAGGGGCCACAAGTTGGCGACTTTAATATGTGGAATTTACATGACCCCCGCGAGCGTATGTGGGCGTCACGCACGCGCCAACTTCAACGAGCTCATGTCAGCACCTATGATCGCATTTGGTCAACGTTACCATTTCTGCGTCCGATGGCGACCATCATCGATGATACTCTGGCAAACTACGGACAGGACGAGCAAGGGGGAAGAGTGCACGATCTATTAGGCACTCGTTGTGATCCTTACGTGAATCACCTATTAACCGGTGAAGATTTCGATCATCACTGTCACTCTAATCTAGTGCGAGCGGTGTTACCGTATGGCCTGACCGAGTTCGATGTACACGATGTGCTGAATATCTTTCAGTGTACGGGCCTTAATGAAGACGATAAGTATTTTATGAAAGCCTGTCCGGCGCAGCAGGGAGACTATTTGGAGTTCTTCGCAGAAATTGATCTTCTCTGTGCGTTATCGTGTTGTCCTGGAGGAGACTTATCGGTTGATCTTTGGGGGCCAGATGCAAAAGACCCACTTGCTACCTGTCACAGGTTAGAGGTGGAAATATTTCAAGTTGACCCGAGCGCCTTAGAAGGGTGGTGTGAGCCAAAAAGTCCGGCATATAAGGGTGGTCATGGCCTGAAGGTCCCTTCCATTGACTGGGAAGAAGAGAAAAAGCGTCTTAAATAGACAAATAACTTGCGCAACCGGGTGTGGGAGACTGATTTTTGACCACTTTAGTGGGTGTGAAGCACTTTTTTAAAATAATTGAAAAAAGTGCTTGCGTTAAAAATTCTCGGCTGTAATATACGCACCCACTGACACGGCAGGCCGCTAAGGACTGCAAAACACTAGCTAGATTAGCTTAGTTTGAGGTGTCACCGCTCTTTAAAATAGATAATCAGATAATTTGTGTGGGCGCTCGCTGGAGACTTCTCAAAAAACTTGAAGTCTTATATGAGTGACCATGTCAATTCGCTTTACGTTCTTTAATCTTCGGGTTGAAGAATATGGTTAAAGTCAGACGTGATTCACGAGTTTGAGCAAACTTTTTAAACTGAAGAGTTTGATCATGGCTCAGATTGAACGCTGGCGGCAGGCTTAACACATGCAAGTCGAGCGGTAGCACAGAG
>NZ_VFRR01000024.1 GCF_006385675.1 Maribrevibacterium harenarium
TCGGCGAAGGAAAGCTGGTTCATTGCGGGTAGGAGTCACAGTTAATTTAAGTCGGCAAGATTGTCTCATGTTGCCGACTTAATCGCATGTTCCTTAGCTAGTAGCTGAAATTAGCCAAAAAGCACTTAAAAACTCTATTGAAAGGGATTAAAACAGATTGTAAGAGATGAGTCCTGAACAAAAAGATCGGTGCAGTGCACATTTTGAAATACTGAGTCCTAAAAACAAATACCAGTAAAAAGCTGGGGGTTATCGACTCTCTGGGCCGAACATTTGTTCGTCTCAGTAGGTGTCTATCAGCTAAAAATATTTTTGTGTATTTACTCTTTTAACAATATGGTTTGTACATAACTGCTGTTGGTTAGATGATTATGAAATCATCTGCCCTATCCATCTGTATCACTAGCTAAGTATGGCTCAAGCGTATAGCTGGATATTTGTCCACCCAATGAAATTTTCATACTTGTGTATGGTTTATCCATACCCAATCTTGCCTAGGTCGAACATTTGTTCGGTCTACGTGTTGATCAAAGTTTTTCGCAAACTCTTTTACTGTATCACAACAAGTTTGTCGTACTTGAACTATCGGTTATACAAAATCCCTATTCTGTATCTATATTTAAAAATATTGTCAATCTGTATTGCGTAGTACTGAAAGTATATAAGGTTTTTTCTAATTAATGATCAATGGATGGTTATCTGGAAGGAAATGAAATCATTGACGGGATTATATGAAGTCTCGATTAGTAACTCATAGAAATTTATCGAAAATGGTGTAAATCCCAACAGTTTGCTGTGCGGTATGGAAAGCTAAGCATTTGCAAAAGACTTAATGCTGCCCTTCTTACTGCGTAGCATATTTCTAGCCTGAGAATATGTCGAACAAATGTTCGGCTTAAGCGCTACTTGTATTAAAGGGATGAGCTGGCAAATAGTTTCGTACGTTTACGCAAAAAATTAATGAAGTTTCTATGTCCTTTAGATGAACGCAATCTGGTGTCACCAGATAGACATCTGTTACTAGTAAGGATTCATAAAGTAGTAGAGGCCACAAAATCCCTTGGTCCATCTATGCTACCGTTTTCTGCGTGATAAAAAAGGTTGGCGTGTCTATATCTCTACTGAGGTGCAAGAGTCTAAGATAGAGATAATCGAAGCTCAACGCGCGATTGGCGTGGACATCAACGCACACCTTCTCGCTGTCGTTGAGATGGTGAGCAAAAAAAATCCAATCAACAAGCATCGAATCAACGTTCAGACCAGCGGTTAAATCACGCATCAACGTATGGCGGTAATTGGGGATGTCGTCAAGACACCCATCGCCACTGCGCTAACTGCCCTTAAATTTGGAGGAGTTGGACTTTACGCGGAAGAAGCGAGACCTTAAATGCTCTACGCTACAACCGTATGATCAGCTAATTCGCTTACCGTAAAATTATCGAAGTGATCAAGGCAAGGTGTTTAGATCATGGTATAGAAGTAAAGGAAGTCAATCAGGCGTACACCAGCCAGATTGGAAAACAAAAATTCTCTGTACCCTATGGCCTAACCCCTAATCAATTGCTCGGCGCTCAAAGATCTATCGTGAGCAACCCAATCTTGAGGGTCAAACCGCTTTATGGACACCTGTAGGGAAACCTCAAGAACACGTATGGTCTTATTGGAGGAAGGTGGCTCGACAACCGCAACGCTACTATCGAAGCGAAAGCGATCTAGGTTTGTTGCGCAATAAGAAGGCACAGAATCTAAGATAGTGTCCAATACCTTGGGAGTAAGTGGCATTGATATAGCTTCGGTCAATCACAGTCGGGAATATTGTTCGCCCGACGACATGGAATATTTTTCTATACAATTAGGAATGGCGACCAATAGGCCGAACAAATGTTCGGCTCAGACTGCTGATAAAGTCCTCGCCTTCGTGGGGGGACTTTTTATAATAGCCTTATGCTAAAGAACGCCCCCAAACCTAATCGACTCTAGAGTTCGTCTCCATTGATGAACTCGTCCCAAGTGACCATCTTCTTCGTAAGATTGATCAAACCATCGACTTTACTTTCTTGCATGACTTCGTGAAGTGAAGGGTTTTTAATGTTCAGACAATGGTCGTCCTGCCCTTGATCCCACTCTTATGTTCAAGACAATGTGGCTTATCGCTGGTTCCTTGGTTTAGGCCTAACGGACAAAGCACCCGATTCTTCAACCCTGAGTGCGAATCGAACTCGGCGCTTTAAAGAGTCCGATGTGTATCAGAGGATTTTTGATGAGATCGTTCTTCAAGCCATGAAGAAAAAACTCATCAGCGGACATACCTTCTACACTGACTCCACGCATCTATTAGCCAATGCAAACAAAAAGCATTTTCAAATAGTGTTGGTTGAGCAATCTCGTCAGGCGTATATGGATGAACTGGATCAAGCGGTTGAGGAGGATCGAATACTCCGTGGAAAAATGCCTTTACCGCCTGAAAAGGTCAAAGATAAAACACGAGAAATAAAACAGAGTACAACCGATCCTAAAAGTGGTTACATGGTGCGAGACACCAAGCCGAAAGGATTCTTCTATCTTGATCATCGTACTGTCGATGCACGCTGCAACATCATTACCGATATCCATGTCACTGCCGGCAACGTGCACAATGCCGTGCCGTATTTAGAACGACTGGATCGAATGAGAGATCGATTTAAGTACCACGTCACATCGGTTGGTCTGGATGTCGGCTACTTCACAGCTGCGGTCTGTCATGGGCTAGAAGAAAGACACATCTATGCGGTGATGGACTATCGACGGCCTACTCATAAAAAGGACTTCTTCTATAAACGAGAGTATCAATACGATGTCGCGAATGACGTGTATATCTCCCACAAGGCCAGTCATTGATTTACAAAACCACGTCACGAGAAGGCTATCGCCATTACGACTCAGACAGCCAAATCTGTCAAAGTTGCCCAGAGAAAAATCGCTGCACAACCAATACAAACTCTGTAAAAACCCTCACCCGACATGTTTGGGAAGACAGCAAAGAGCGAGTGAATGCGCATCGTTTAACACCGGCGGGAAAATTATTTATGCAAGTCGGAAAGAAACGGTAGAACGAAGTTTTGCGGACGCCAAGAAACTACATGGGTATCGTTACGCGAGGTTTAGAGGAATAGACAAGGTCTCTTCACAGAGTCTACTGACAGCTGCTGCCCAGAATATGAAAAAGATCGCTTTAATGCTCAGCTAGGAAGTAATCTTACTTAAAAGCCGTTAAAAATATCCCCAAAAGCCCATAACGAATGGCTCCAAGCAACTCCGACGATCGAGAGCTTGCTTATAAAATTCAGCGCCATAAAAAAAACCAGTAAAAAGCTGGGGTTTATCGACGCGCTGGGCCGAACAAATGTTCGGCTTATGCGCATCTTGTTTTAAAGGGATAGCTGGCAAATAGTTTTGTATGTTTACGCAACATATTAATGGATGAAGTCTCTATGACCTTTGGATGAACGCTATCTGGTGTCCCCAGCCCCAGATAGGCTTTGCCACTGGTAAGGATTCAAAATAAGGTGGTAGAGGCCAACAAATCCCTTGGTTCGAGTTCTAACGTACAAAATCTCTAAATAGGAAAGAATAGAGCTACCAGTATGTTAGATGCGGAGCAAACCAGAGCGGAATTATCTGACTTTTTCGTAGCATCCTCTACTATTCCGATTCACTTAAGCCCTAAAAATCTCTTTTGATGACATAAATTCTTAAGGAATTTCCTAAGCAACATCCTCGTTCCGATAGTTATGCTTTCTTACATTTGCCTTTTTGAAAAGCGTCATGGAATCGTCGAATAATGCTTGTTTATTGACAACCCTCACGCAGCAAGCCGCGGGGCTTTATGCCATTTCGGGTAAATATTAGTATAGAACTAGATGATCATTAAGTGTTACTAAGCCGCTTTTGTATAGATAACAGAGATTGCTTTAACGCCTCATGTCCTCCATTTTCACGGAAGACCGTGACTGCTTGTTCATTTAGCCCCCCTGGCGTACAGTGTTTTGATATCTGTGAATCAAAGGGTAGGTTAGAATTTTTTAATGCGGTTTTAGTTAGTCCGTTAAACAGTCCGGCAAAGTATTTTTGGGCGTTTTGAGATGGAGTTCCCTGTGCAATAATCCAGTCACTCAGAGTGGATAGGGTCTCAAAGTAGATTCCCATTGTTGAGCTAGCGATAGCGTAACGATCAAATTCTTCTTCATTTTCTGCTACTACTACCTCACCCAAATAGTTGAATATTTTTTCAGCTATTTCGTTAGAGGGATATAAGGCCGTCACTCCGACTCTTTCTGCAACGAATGGTAGCGGAATAGCACGGCAAATGGTGAGATCATTCCCAAGCAGGTTCTTTAATTTTTGGTGATGGAATGTGGCGATAAGACTGATGATCTGCTTGTCAGGTGTAAAGCAAAGTGGCGCGAGCGCGTACTCAGCATCTTGTGGCCGTACGGCCAACATTACGATATCTGACTTATCAATAATTTCTTGATTGTTGTCTAGTATCTCTACGGTTGAATATTCCTTTGCGAGAGCAAAAGATATGCTCTCGCTACGTTTGCTAACTAGGATTTGTTCAAAAGGAGCATTGCTTTTCATGAGCCCATTTACACAGGCTGCACTAATCACTCCGGTTCCAATTATGCCTAGTTTCATATTTGCCTCTTGGGTATGTTAGATAGGTTAGTCATGGGATGATATTGATAGCGAGTTTTCATTACGCCGTTGTTTTAAATAGTCGACGAAAAGGCGTAGTCGTCGCGGCAGAGTTCCCTGATACGGATAGATAAGCTGTATGGCGACAGGTGGTAGCTCAAACGCGCTTAAAAGTCTCTGTACCGGTTGGTCATATACTACATACTCAGGTAGCCTACCTATTCCTAGACCTTGCTTGACAGCATGGAGGATGCCCTCTGAACTATCAATCATCATGGTTGTTAGTGGAGCGATACCGAGCGGCTCATCAGAAGCATCGGTACGGAAGTACCATTTATTGTCGGTATCGACATCCGAATGCAAGATGCCGCGATGTTTGCTTATATCTAGGGGATGAGCAGGTTTGCCATAGCGAGACAGATAGTCATCGGAGGCAAACAGGGCGTAGCGAAATTCAGTTAGGTGAATGGCGACGTAGTCCTGGTTTGAGAGTAAATTCGTCGCACGAATTGCTAAATCATAGTTTCCAGATAGAAGATTGATTGGAGTGTTCGACAGATTTAGGCAAAAGCGAATATTCGGAAATTCACGCTGAAACTCAGGCAGCCATGACTCGATAATGCAACGCCCTAAAGAGAGGGGAATAGTTAAGCGAATATCACCTCCTTGGTCGTTTTGACGATCATCAAGTAAATGCTGTGCTTCACTGAGGTTAGCTTGTAGGCGTTCACAATATGGCAGGAACAGCTTACCAGAGTCCGTCAGCGAGACATGGCGTGTGGATCGATAGAGTAGTTTAAAGCCGAGGTGTTCTTCCAAGCGATTGATTTGATTGCTGACAAAAGCCTTTGATTTACCAAGAGCGGCAGCGGCACCAGTAAAGCTTTGTACTTGTGCGACCTTGGCAAAGGTCAGCATTTCTTGTGCATAATCTTGCAAGGAAGACTCCCCTTATGAGTTATAAAACAATTTTATAAGTTTGGCCGTTTTGCCGTGATTCGACACTCATGGCATAAGCAAGCGCGGCCCGCGCTGCTGGAACAGGTTGATGGCCTCGAAAAAACGGTGCGTATTTGTCCATCGCCTCAAGAATCACTCCTGGGCTAACTAAATTAAGGCGTAATCCATTTGGCATTTCAGTCGCTGCAGCCATTACAAAACTACGTAGTGCACCGGCCACCATGGATGCCGAGGACCCCATCGGTACCGCTACATCGTCGGTGACACCGGAGGTTAGTGTAAAGCTACCACCAGGTGACACGTATTCGAGCCCGATTCTAACCAAATTTACTTGCCCCATTAGTTTATCTTCGATGCCAAAAATGTAATCCTCATGACTCATGTCTGGAAAGTAGGACCACTTAGTGTGCCCAGTGCAAGCGATCACAGCATCGACTATGCCAATTTGCTCATACATGGTGCGAATACTATCTTGATCCATTAAATCCACGTGCACTGTTCCGGTGGTGCGGCCTGCGGTAATAATCTCGTGTCGTGTAGCGAGTTCCTCTACAACAGCCTTGCCTATAGTTCCTTGTGCCCCAACAATCAAAATTCTCACTTTTTTTCACCTCTCAAATGATAGATCCAATTAAGCCTAGTGTTTACGCCAAATGTAGAGAACCCCGATTTTTAAGATTGTCTGTTCATAAAAATGAACAATAGAAATAAAAAAAACCGAGTAGAGAGCGGTTTATGTTGGCAGGGGTCTACTCGGCTTGTTAGCACTTCGGCCAACGAAAGGGTGAGTGGGAGGCTCACGCTATACTAAAAAGGGTTTGCTTAAATACGCTGGTTCATGGTGTGAATTTGGATAGCTCCTTCTGTAGGTGCTCCATAGATGTCATGAGTGAGGTACAAGCGGAAGCTGTATTTATCGCGAGGTCACGAATTTCGCTACCTGCGCTATCTATCTGGTGAATCGTATTTCCAATCTGTTCTGCGGCAGTGGCTTGTTCTCCAGCTGCCGAACTGATATCTGCGACTGTACTAACAGAAGCAATCAGAGAATCATCAATGCGAGCAATGGCAAGCTTAAGGTGCTCGTTACTTTCGGCACTATCGTTGACGAGTCTTTGACTGTTGGCCATTTCTACTACAGCTCGTTCTACTTGTTGGGTTAATTGGTTGATGCTCCGCTCGATTTCGTCCGTAGACTCTTGGACGCGCTGGGCCAGGCCGCGAACTTCATCAGCCACTACGGCAAAGCCCCGACCCTGTTCACCTGCGCGAGCAGCCTCTATGGCGGCGTTTAGTGCAAGTAAATTAGTTTTTTCCGCGATACCATTGATCACATCGAGTACATGACTGATTGCGTTGGTGACCTCGGCAACCTCCGTGACCGCTTTATGGCCAGCATCTACAGCCGAGTTGAGTGCTTGGGATTTGTCCAACAAGGATTGCAGTTGTGTGCGTCCCTGTTGGGTATCTGCTTGCATCTGAGATATGGCGCTATCGGCTTGCTTAGCGAGTCCAGCAATCTCTTGGACGCCATTGGCCAGTTGTGTTACCGGAGCCACACTGGCGGTAATATTTTCTGACTGCAATTGGGTCGTTTTAGTATTTCGTTGGCTGTTGTCGTAAACCGTTTTTGTATGAGTTACTGTTTGCTCGGCTTGCGTGGCAACCGCTTGAATCAGCGATGAGATGTTTTGCCTCATGGCTTCGAATTTATGGCTTAGTGCCCCCAGCTCATCTCTTGAAAAAACCTGGATTGGGAGTGAAAAGTTACCATCTGCTAGTTTATTCGAGCTCAGTACCAAAGCATCAATGCTCTGTTTAAGGGAGCGGTATAATCCCATTAGGAAATAGAGCAAACCAAACAAACTTAGGGCGACAATTGTCATTACACTAGTTAACTCTATCTGCAGACTTTGGTGGCGTAAGCCTAAATGGTGATCGACATTTGCCAACTGTTGGTTGATTCGCTCAACGAGAAGTTGTCTCTCTGGCTCGTATGAGCGCCACTTAGTCATCCATTGTGCCATAGCATCTGGGTCAAAACGTTGGTTGGGGCCGAGATAGGTGTCGATGACTTGTTGTTGGTAGCGCACTCGACTGGGCTCGAGTAAATCGGCTATCTCAGGAGACGCAGTTTTACGTTCCACTATATCTGTGTGAACTAGCTCAATGTCGGCTTTTGCAGTGGATTCAACGTAACCAAACGCACTAATGTAGCCATTGTATGCCGCGACTTTTCCGAGCAACACATAGCTTGGAATGTCCTGATAAAAAATTTCGTCAATCGACTTAAATACTTCGTTATCACGGTCTTGGAACAGCTGGCTTTTCACCAAATCGGACTTAATTATCTGCAACAGCGTATTGGTAGCTACTGTGATCTTTTGCCATTGCTGTGACATGCTCTCGCCATCGAGTTCGATAAGCTCAAACTCAGCGAGAGATTTGGGTGTTTCAGATTGGGAGTTGGCATTACTCCAGAGATTGCTAACTTGCTCTAACGCAGCGAGTTGCGACTGTAATAATTCACTGGAGTCATCTTGATTTCGTGCAAGATGCATGAAAGCAGCATGCTCCGCTAGTTGAAGTTTTTGTAAATATTGCCAGCTAAACTGAAGAGATTGAATCCCTGAGCGTTTGGTCCCTACTAGGGATTGCGCTTCCAAGATGGATAGAATTTTGCTACTGGAAAGCCACAGTAGAGGCAGACTAATCAATGTACTGAGCAGTATGAACTTGCCCGCATAAGGTAGGCGATTCATTACCGAAATAGCTGGTGTGAGTATCGTCATAGTGCCTCTCTGTGGAATATTTATAAAAACTTAACGAACGTAGTCCGCACCAGTAATATCGATGGTGCTACCTGTCGCGTGACGGCAACGGCCTGATGAGAGGAAGGCGACCAACTCGGCGACGTCTTGGGGCGGCGTCACTTCCCTTAGAGGCAAGTTCTTGCAGACTTCCTCTTCACCTACTTCGGCGATGAAAGCTTCTGCCATATTGGTACGAACCCAACCTGGGGCGAGGGCGTAGGCTAGAATGCCGAACTCGCCATAACCGCGAGCAATACCTTTTGTTAAGGCAAGTAGACCACCTTTCGCGGCGCCGTAGGCAAGATGCTCTGCATCGTCACCTCGGTGAGAAGAGCGACTAGCCATATTGACAATAATGCCTTGCTTACGAGCTTTGAAATGCAACAGAGCATGACGAGTCAGATCCGCTGCGGCTAAGAGGTTAACCTGTAGGTTGATTGCCCAACCCTGTTGCCATTTATCGGTGTCGTCAATAGGGGAATCCACATAGAGCCCGGCGTTGTTCACCAGCACATCTACGTTTCCTTGCCAAGCCTCTGCACTTTGCCATAGTTGGTCAATCTCACTGCTCACCGTCAGATCGGCAGCTACAAATAGGAGCCTGCCTGGGTACTGTCGATTTAGTTGAGTCAGTTCAGGTGTCTGGTTACGGGCTTGAGCGACTACTAACGCCCCTTCGCGCAAGAGTGTTTCAGTGATACAAAGACCAATTCCGCGGGAGGCACCGGTAACGACTATGATTTTATTAGTTAGCATGTTGACTCCTTAGACTATGCGACGGCTTGTGCGCCAGTAATTTCTACTAATGAGCCGCACATAAAGGCCGCTTCATCCGACATAAGAAACGCGACTAATGCAGCAATTTCTTCTGGTTTACCAATGCGGCCGAATGGAACTAAAGCGTCTAAGTCAGCAATGGTTTTGCCAGCTCGTTTAACACCAGCTTCAAGCATCGGCGTGTGAACTTCACCGGGGCACACAGCATTGACGCGGACTTTGCTAGGCGCATAGTCGCGGGCAAGGTTTTGAGTAAAAGCTGCAACTGCCGCTTTGGTTGTGTTGTAGGCAATGTGATTTGGCGCTGGGTATAAGCCCCACTGGGAAGCCGTATTGACTATGGCTCCTCCACCAGCAGCAATCATGTGCGGTAAAGCGGCTTTCGTGAGGTAATACATAGAGTGAAGGTTGACATCAAATGATACCATCCAGTCTTCATCGCTCAGGTCAAGCAGAGCGCCACGTCGGTTGATACCAGCGTTATTAGCCAACATATCTACCGCGCCAAAGGTGCTTAACGTTTGCTCGATAACCATTTGGCAACCGTCCTTCGTACTAATGTCTGCGGTCACGGCAATGACTTCGTACCCAGCTGTACGCATTGTTGTGGCTTGCTCGTTAAGTCCCTTCTCATTCAAGTCTACTAGCACTACTTTAGCACCATCGCTGGCTAAGCGTTCTGCGATCGCTCCGCCAATGCCGCCCGCTGCGCCTGTTACGACTGCTACTTTATTTTTGAATCGCGTACACATTTGTCTCTCCATAAGTAACTATCTTGTTCAATGTTGTTCTTGCAACTTAGCTCATTAGTGGTCATTTCTATTCTCTGTGTCAACTGTGTATTTATATTATATACATGAATATTTGTTTTTTATTTTAATAAGTCATTGATAATTAATAGATATTTTTCTTGCAACACTTTAGTTAATCATTTCATTAATTTTAATTAACCAATATTTTCGCAAAATAAATTGACCAGAATGTTTTGTGTATGCAAAGTGTATTATGACTGATTTGTGATGTGTCACGATGACGTTTGGTAGAAGTACTCGAATAACAATACTCAGAACAAGGAACCCAATACATGAAAACCATGTTGAAAAAAGTATTCTCAAAAGCGTGTTTAGTTGGTGCAATGACGGCTTCCGCACTGTTTGCAGGGCAAGCAGCAGCAGAATCCGAGCCACTATGGCAAGACGTTCAAGATCGCGGATCACTACGTTGTGGTGCTGCGGTAGCGCCTCCGTATGTTATCCGTGATCCAAAAACGGGTGAATACAGCGGTATCTATGTTGACCTATGCCGGGAGTTCGCTGAACAACACTTAGGTGTTAAAGCGGAGTTTATGGACACTACTTGGGACAACATTATTGCTGGCCTACAAGCAGGTAAGTGGGATATCTCATTAGCTCTGAACCGCAAGCCAAAGCGTGCAATGGCAATCTCTTTCTCAATTTCCCCAATGTACGGTGAAGTATCATTCGTATACAACAACCAGAACTCAAAAGTGCCTTCCGGTACGTCTAACTTGGCGGATTTCGATAAAAAGGGCATCACCCTCGCTGTTATGTCTGGCACCGTACAGGACCAAGCTGTCTCTGATGTCATTAAAAATGCCAAGATTTTGCGTCTACCAGCGGTGGATGAAACTCGTCTAGCCTTGCTTTCTCGTCGTGCGGACGTGTTAGTAGATATGGCAGATACCAACCGTATCTTCGCGGCGTCTAATAAAGAGTGGGCGCAAACTGTTTACCCACAACCTGCTTTGCTTAAACAAGGTATTGCGAACGGTCTTCGTAAAGGCGTTAGCTGGTCCGATGTTGAGGCATTTAACATCTATTTAGAAGAGAAAATCGCTAAAGGTGATGTTGAACGTCTTGTTGAAATGTACACCGAACAAGCCATTGCGAACGCTAGTAAATAATTGATTACACCGCAGTATCGCAGCGCCCATAACAGTGGGCGCTGCGCATTAAAAGAGCAAGAGGAACAGAGCAATGACAGACAAGGCACCATTCATCAAAATTCGTGGCCTGAAGAAAAGCTACAGTCCAGAAATTCAAGTGTTGAAGGGGCTTGACCTCGACATGTACCCCGGTGATCGAATTGTTGTGATTGGTCCAAGTGGTGGTGGCAAGAGTACTTTGCTGCGATGCATGATGGGGCTGGAAAATATTGACGCCGGCACCATCGAATTTGACTCAAAAATGTATATCGCTGGTAAAGGTGTCGGCAAGATGAACGACATCAACAAAAGCGTCCAGAAACAGGTTGGAATGGTGTTCCAACATTATACCTTGTTCCCACATTTAACCATTTTGCAAAATCTGACTTTAGCTCCGATTAAGTCTCGTGGTATCCCGAGAAGTGAGGCCGAAGACAAGGCACGCGGTTTATTGAAACGTCTAGGCTTGGCCGATAAAGCCGGTGCACAGCCAAGTCAATTATCTGGCGGGCAAAAACAACGCGTTGCTATCGCCCGTGCATTAATGCTGTCTCCTAACCTTATGTTATTTGATGAGGTCACCTCGGCCCTTGACCCCGAATTGGTCAATGAGGTGGAGTCGGTAATGATGCAACTGGCTGAACAGCAGATGCCTATGATGATCGTCACGCATGACATGTGGTTTGCCAAAAATATTGCAACTCGCGTTGTTTTCTGTGCCGGTGGAGTGGTGGTTGAAGACGGTACTCCCGAGCAAATATTTACCAATCCTAAGGAACAGCGCACACGTGATTTCCTAGAAAAAATCCTCCATACCACGGAGAGTGCGGCATGAGTTATGACATCGATTTTTTCTACGCCCTAAGAGGCATAGATCAGTTACTAGAGGGGCTTAAGATAACTCTAACCCTTAGTGCCGTCTCCATTATTATTGGTGTAACGCTAGGTTTTGTTGTGTGTTTACTCTTAATGAGTAGAAGTCGACTCCTTAGCTTCCCAGCAATGACCTTTATCGAAATATTCCGTTGCACACCGGCGCTTATTCAGATCGTTTGGATATTCTACTGTGTGCCAATGCTATTTAATGTCTTCTTAGACCCAATCGTGATGGGGATTCTTGCCCTGTCCTTGAACTTGATTGCCTTTAATGCCGAGGCCTATCGAGCAGCGATTCAGTCTATTCCTAAGGCACATTTAGATGCCTCCGTCGCACTCGGGCTCTCGCCATTGCAGACGCAGCTTTACGTCATTTTGCCTCAGGCTGTCCGCCTGGCGTTACCTGTTCTGGTTACTAATGGGATTAGTATCTTCCAGCAAAGTGCTTTGGTGGCGATCGTGGCAATTGAAGACCTAATGTACATGGGCAAGATGTTGTCCACCGAAACCTATAGGCCAATCGAGACATTTACCCTAGTAGCGTTGATTTATTTCGCCATCGCATTACCGGCGATGTTCATCAGTAATCGTCTCGAAAAACGCTTGAAAGTCGCTTAAGGGGAAATAACTATGTCTTATACTGTGGATTTTTTGTTCTTGGCGAACTACTGGGATGCTTTGCTGAATGGCTTGATGACCACATTAGGGATCACAGGGCTGTGTTTAGTACTAGGCCTTGGTCTGGGCTTCGTTGTGGCCTTGATGCGTTTGTCACAAAACGTGGTTGTTCGTTCTGTTAGTACTGTCTATGTTGAGTTTTTTCGCGGAACGCCGGTGCTAATTCAGCTGTTTTGGATCTTCTTCTGTTTGCCGTTAGTGCTAGGAATTGAAATTGGTAATTTCATGTCGGCGGTGATCGCCCTAACTCTGTACATGGGAGCGATTGTATCGGAAACGTTTCGCTCGTCATTACGCGCGATTGAAAAGGACCAAATGGATGCCTGTGTTGCCTTGGGGATCGGCGGCTTCACCAAAGTCATATACGTGATTTTGCCCCAAGCAATCCTTCGTGCCATACCAACGCTACTATCTAACTCGGTAAGTTTATTTAAAGAAAGCGCGCTGGTATCTGCGGTAGGGATGTCTGACTTGATGTACATCGGCCAGAACATTTCCAGTATTACCTTTAAGCCGGTTGAAATGTTAACGGCGGTAGCCGTGATTTATTTCTTGATTGCTTTCCCGTTGACTCGCTCCGTGAGTCTACTCGAACGCAAGTTGATTCATAAAATTTCCCTTTAGTTTTTCGTGAGATCGCATAATGAGTGATAACTCTTTGGGTTTAGCTGGTAGTCCTTCGGTTGTGGTTGTTGGTGGCGGTATTATCGGTGTCACAAGTGCCATCAATTTGGTGAAGCGTGGTTTTCAGGTAACGTTGATCGAAAAGGCAGAAATCGCTGCTGGGGCTTCAACAGGCAATTGCGGATTAATGGCCGTCGGCGAAATCGTGCCAATTTCTAAGCCGGGAGTACTCGCTCAAGTGCCTGGTTGGCTGATGGACCCTTCCGGACCGGTACGTATTCGTCCTTGGCATGCCATGACTATGTCAACTTGGTTTTTCAAGTTCTTGAAGGCTGGTTCGAAAGAAAACGTTCAACGCATCGCTCAAGGTTTGACGCAATTGTCAAATGCCGCCGCCGCCTCATACCAGCCCCTGTTAAAAGAGGCTGGTATAGAAGATCTGTTGCAGCCTTATGAGGTTATGTACCTGTTTGACGATCAATCCGAAATTTCTCACGGACAATATGATTGGGATTTACGCTCTAGCTGCAATTTTGAGTATGAATTTCTAACCGGAGATCAAACTCGAGAAGCTGAGCCAGAAATTTCAAAAGACATTGCTTGTTCAATGCTGATGAAGGGGTGGGATTATTTCTCGGATCCAGCGCGTCTTACGAAATCGTTGGCCAATCTGTTTGTATCCCTCGGAGGAAATATATTAATTGGCGAGGTCAGACAGTTTGAGTTTAAAGATCATTCGATGGATGCGGTGGTTTTAGCAACAGGTGAACGAATAATGGCAGATCATTTCGTTATTGCGGCCGGTGCTTGGGCAGCGCAATTGTCACAGCAGTTAGGGGATAATCTACCTGTAGAGGCGATGGCTGGTTATAACACGACCATTGCTGATGCCGGGGTTAAGGTCAATCATCCGCTCTTGCACCATAACGGAGGGTTTGTGATTACGCCAATGGAAATGGGACTTCGGGTAGGTGGAACATTAGAGTTGGGTGGCTTAGATAGTGAACCAGACTTCAACCGTGCTCGAACTATTGTGAGCAAGGCGAAAAAGATTCTACCGAATCTGTCGGGACATAACAAAACGGAATGGGTTGGTTATCGACCTATGATGCCAGATACTTTGCCCGTGATTGATTATTCTCACCGTGTGCGCAATGTGGTCTATGCCTGTGGACATGGGCAGCTAGGTATCACCTACGGAGCGATAACGGGTGAATTAGTGGCAGACTTAGTGCAAGGAGCAAACAGTAAATTGGATCTTTCCTACTACCGAAGTGATCGTTTCTAAGCGAGTTAAAAGTCATGCAAACAGCAAAATATGTTCAAGTAGTCAATGCTCATTGTGAAGGTGAAAACGGTAGTGTTGTGGTTGGTGGAATTTTATCCATACCAGGGGCCACGATGCAGGAAAAGTACCAGTACTTGAATGGTGAGGGGCGAAGTTTACAACGCTTCCTATGCTTTGAACCTCGTGGCGTACCTCATGGCTCGGTTAATCTGGTAATGCCCCCTTGTCGTGACGATGCTGATGCCGCTTTTATCATCTTACAACCCGACGGAGCCCATCCTATGTCTGGATCCAACGCTATTTGTGTTACCACCGTGTTGTTGGAAACCGGGATGATCCCCATGACCGAGCCTGAAACCATTGTACGGTTGGACACCGCAGCGGGATTAGTGACTGCCGTCGCCCGATGTGAGCAAGGGAAGTGTGTGGATGTGACTTTATCTATGGTGCCGTCGTTTGTAGAAGAGTTGGCGGTACCTGTACCTTACCAAGGGCAAATGATTCACGCTGACATTGCGTTTGGGGGTGACTACTATGGCATCGTTGATATTGACCAGCTGGGGTTAGAGATCGCTCCTCACAACGCCCATATTCTCTTTGATATTGGTATTGAGTTGGTAAATTCCTTAAACGAACGTTACCAAGTGCAGCATCCTGAGTACCCGACACTCAACAAGTTGTCCTACGTAATGTTTCGCAATATTGATGGCAGCCTAGTGCAGACCTGTACAACTCTAAAGCCTGGACGTTGTGATCGTTCACCTTGCGGGACTGGTAGCTCGGCTAACCTGGCTACCATGTATGCTAGGGGACTAGTCAAGGAACAGGACACGCTCACGTCTCAATCCATTATCGGTAGTCAATTTAGGGTTACACTGTCCGGCACTACTACTATAGGTGACAAAACTGCAGTACTTCCCAAGGTAACGGGGCGAGCCTGGATTTACGCTACTCAGCAACTGTTACTTGATCCGACAGACCCCTTCAATGAAGGCTTTACCCTCTCAGATACGTGGGGGCGATTTATTGATGAGCTAACCGCTCATTAACTCCTTTTTGTGAACAGTGAGTCTGTCATTGACAGACTTGTATTTACTGTTGATAAAAATTAATGTGTACATTGTGTATTTATTAAATATATATTGAGTTTCTATTTAACGAACTACTAGGAGTGACAACATGAAACTAAAAGGCATTCTTCCGGCTTTAATTACCCCATTCGACAAAGACGAGAACATCGACTTTGATGCATTGGCGAAAATTATCGAAAAGCAACTTGCTGACGGTGTACACGGTTTTGCTGTGCTAGGTACTTCCGGTGAATACTACGCAATGAACCACGAAGAACGTGCGCAAGTCCTTAAATTTGTAAAAGAGCAAGTTAATGGTCGTGTACCTCTAATTGCGGGTACGAATGCGCCTTCTACTCGTGAAGTGATCGAGTTAACCAAAACGGCAAAAGAGATCGGCTACGATACTGTGCTTTTGTCAGCACCTTTTTACGCGTTGCCATCTAATGAAGAGTTGATTGCACACTTCCACAAAGTTCTTGATGCAGTAGATGTTGAGCTTGTGCTTTACAACTACCCAATCCGTTCAGGTGTGGATGTTGGTCTTGAAATCATGGAAGAGTTTAAAGACAACGAGCGTGTTATTGCGATCAAAGAAAGCAGCGGTAGTTTGTTGCGTGCATTAGACATCAACGCCCGTTTTTCCGGCAAAATCGATTTGTCTTGCGGTAGTGATGATCAAGCGTTGGACTTCTTCCTTTGG
Organism: Maribrevibacterium harenarium; assembly: GCF_006385675.1. GTDB lineage: Bacteria > Pseudomonadota > Gammaproteobacteria > Pseudomonadales > Marinomonadaceae > Marinomonas > Marinomonas harenarium. The sequence continues at coordinate 16,412 of NZ_VFRR01000024.1, forward strand.
GGTGCAACTAGCTGGATCTGTGGGCCTGCTAACTTCCTAGCGCCACAAGTTGTGCGCTTCTACAATGCCTTTGAAGCCGGAGACATCCTTGAAGCGAAGCGCATCATTGAAGGTTTGTTCCCTGTTATGGCTTGCCTTGAAGAGTCTAAGTTCATTCAAAAATTGAAATATGGCGCTGAGCTAGCCGGTGTTCCTGGTGGTGAGTGTCGTGCTCCTTTGTTACCACTGACAGACGCTGAAAAAGCAGATATGCGCGCAGCATTTGCGATTGCTCAAGCGATCTAATTCGACTTTCCCACTTACTACAGAGGCGAAGAGCAACTCTATTGATCTTCGCCTCGTTGTCAACTTCAGGAGACGCTATGCAAACGAAACTCTACATCAACGGGGAATTTCTAGACGCTGAAAACGGCGCAACCCTAGACGTGATTAACCCAGCCGATGAAACCGTACTGGCGACGATTGCCAATTCCAGTTCAGCGGATGCGCAAAGTGCTGTTGAAGCTGCGCGTCATGCCTTTGATCATGGCGAGTGGCCCAGTTTAACTGGAACACAGCGCGCCCAATACCTTTATGCTATTGCGGATGGGATTCGTGCAAACTTTAAAGCCATTAGTGAAATGGAAACCATGGATAATGGCAAGCCATATCCTGAAGCAGAATGGGACATTACCGACGCGGCGGATTGTTTTACATTTTACGGCAAGCTGGCCGAAGAACTTGATCAAAACCCTGAAGAGGAAGTGAAACTTGGTGATGCGCGTTTCACTAGTAAAGCGATTCGTCAACCGATTGGCGTAGCGGGTTTGATTGTGCCATTTAACTTTCCTCTATTAATGGCTGCTTGGAAAGTGGCACCAGCACTTGCTGCTGGCTGTACGGCAGTATTGAAGCCTTCTACTCAAACGCCTATGACGGCTTTGTGGCTAGCAAAAATCGCTCATGAAGCGGGCCTACCAAAAGGCGTATTAAATATCATCACAGGCGGTGGCTCCGCGATTACCTCAAGCCCATTGGTTGATAAGCTGGCCTTCACTGGTAGTGTGGAAACCGGCAGTACGGTAATGAAAGCTGCGGCAGCAGGTATTAAGCCGGTGACGCTAGAGCTCGGTGGCAAGTCTGCCCTGATTATTTTTGATGATACTGATATCGATGCAGCAGTCGAATGGACTATGTTTGGTATTTTCTGGAATAAAGGTGAAGTGTGTTCGGCGACGTCTCGCGTGTTGGTTCACGAAGGTATTTATGATGCTTTCCTAGCGCGTTTGGTGGAAGAAACACAGAAAATTTCCATCGGTAATGGTTTAGAGTCTGGTGTCAAAATGGGCCCAGCCGTGAGTGCTAAACAATACAGCGATGTGATGTCTTACATTGAAAAGGGTAAAGCCGAAGGTTTACGACTACTCACTGGTGGCAAACGCCCAGCCGGGTTTGATAAAGGTTACTTTATTGAACCAACAGTCTTTGCTGACGTGCCGACTGATTCTGCCCTATGGAAAGAAGAGATCTTTGGTCCTGTAGTGTGTGTCAGAGCTTTCAGCACCGAAGAAGAGGCCGTTAAACTGGCCAACGATTCTGAGTTTGGTTTAGCAGGTGCTGTTATGTCTAAAGATCGTGAGCGACTTGATCGCGTTGCTCGTAATCTGGATGCGGGCATTATTTGGACAAACTGCTCACAACCAACGTTTGTAGAAGCACCGTGGGGTGGTCGCAAGAAAAGTGGTATCGGTCGTGAATTGGGATACTGGGGATTGCATAACTACTTAACCGTGAAACAAATCACGGATTTTAATAGTGATGAGCCTTGGGGTTGGTACTTGGACTAAGCACCTTACTTTGGTGCATAGCCACTATAGGTTGCTTCCCCTATAATCTTCGGTAGCAACGAGTGAGCGGATTCTCAATTCGCTCTCTTTTATCCGATTATTGAACGAGAAAAATTCATGGCGGTTTCTAAATCTCAACAAAAATCTTCCACTCGAAAAATCGTCAAAGGCTCCGGTGCACAGCAGGTGTATTCTACCCTGAGACGTGAAATCTTGACGTTGGAATTGCCGCCGGGGTCATTTCTTGATGAGAACCAACTAGCGGATCGTTTCAAACTGTCTCGTTCCCCGGTACGAGAGGCCTTGATTCGATTATCCGGTGATGGGCTTGTTATCGGTACCTCCAATCGGGCAAGCCAAGTCGCTCCGTTAGATATTTCCCAATTTCCTAAATACATTGAAACCCTCGATGTGGCGCAACGTATGGTATGTCGTCTTGCTGCCCAACTCAGGAACGATACTGATATAGAGCGAATCAAAGAAACTCAGCTTGCCTATGAGCAGTCAGTCGGGCCAAAGAATTATTTGGCCATGTCGGAGACCAATAAGGCTTACCATATGGCTATCGCGGCCGCGAGTAAAAACCCTTATCTAACCGATTTCTATCGTCGCTTGTTGGATGAGGGGCAGCGCATGCTGCACTTGCACTTTGAGTACATTATGGAATCGCCAGAAGCGTCGTTAAATCAAAATGAGCATGGTCGCATGACCGATGCAATTGTCGCCAAAGATATTGAAGCGGCAGAGCAGGCAGCACATGATCATACAACTCTATTTCGTGATCGCTTTCTGCGTTTCTTACAGCAAGGCTTTATGTCTGGTTTTAGTGTTACGCCTAAGTAAACCTTCTTTATGCATGAGATACCTTAATGGTTAAGAGTCTTGGCCAAGTTAGTGATACAGACATTCGGACATTGCGGATATTCCGTACCGTAGTGGAATGCGGCGGATTTGCTGCTTCTGAAGTAGAGTTAAACATTTCTCGTGCCGCTATTAGTATCGCCATGTCAGATCTAGAAACCCGTCTTGGCTTTAAGCTGGCACAGAGAGGACGTGCGGGTTTTGCCCTCACCATTGAAGGTCAGCAGGTCTATGACTACACCTTGCAGTTACTTTCTTCTATTGAAAATTTTCGTACTCAGGTCAACGCTTTACATGCCAATTTAAAAGGCGAGCTGACCATTGGTATCACCGATAACTTAGTTTCAATGCCACACATGTTAGTTACACAGGCCTTGGCTAAGTTAAAAGAAAAAGGTCCAGATGTACGCATCAATATTCGAATGATTCCGCCAAATGAAGTGGAACGTGGAATACTAGATGGTAAATTGCATGTTGGTATCATCCCTGCATTAAAAATCTTGGATGGTCTGCTGTATCGTCCACTTTACGATGAGCGCTCAAACTTATATTGCAGTGCGCAGCATCCCTTTTTTGATATTGAGTTTGGAGACGACTGGCAAACATTAATATCAACTCATGACGCTGTTGTGCCAGCCTATGCCCAGGCTGCAGAAACTAAGATTAGACAGCAGCAACTTAAAGGCTCCGCCAGCGCAACCGATCGGGAAGGCGTGGCATTTTTAATTTTAACGGGCAAGTATATTGGATACTTGCCGGATCACTATGCAAAACGTTGGGTAGATGCTAACGAAATGAAGGCATTACTTCCCGATAAAATGAGTTATCAGACCAAATTTTCTGCCATCACTCGTTCTACTGGCGTATCGAACTTAGTACTAGATACATTTCTTCAGGAGCTTGACGCTCTTTGTTCAGGTAGAAAATGAAAGGTAAGTATTGACATCCTCCCCGTTATGCACACGAATGGTAGGGCCCAAAAAATGACCGTTGAAGCCCGCAGTTGAACTGAGAGTGTTTGGGTAAAAATAGGTTTGTCCAGCTTGGGCTGTTAATTCTATTGGACTATTTTGCTAATCAGTGGCGGTATTAAAAGTGGATTTGCTCCAGCATGACTCGAAGAGGAGAGTAACAGCCCACCAGTGGCGGTTGCGCCTCCGGCTAGGGCTGATAATGTTAGGAAGTGACGGCGAGTCATAGCTGGCATAATTGAACCTATCTCGTCATAAAATGAATGATTAAGATTGTTCACACTAGTGGGTTAGGCAGCAAGTAAGGTTTTCTTGCATAACGCTAAACAAAAACTTTCCTGATGTACTCTGTCCTCTATGCATAAGTCTGACGTGCTAAATCAATAAATCCTGAAACGTAAGAGATGGCCTCATCGCCTTGTCGGACACCCAAATGAATGCTTTTGAACAAACCTTGGTTGCCAAGTTTTAGGGTTTTGATGGGAAGTGCAGCGCCCTCTAATGCAACAAGCCAATCGGGCAGCACAGTAATTCCACGGTTGGCCGCTACGAATTGGAGAATCAACCCGACGGTCTCAACGGTAATGTGTCGTTTTGGGCGACAGTCGTTTGGAATGAGAAAGCGAGTAAACACATCCAGGCGATCAGTATCCACTGGAATGGTGATTAAATCCTGATCGATGAGCTCTTGCGGTGTAACGACCGACTGACTGCTTAGCGGGTGATGATCACTGACAACAAGCACTAATTCGTAGTCGAATACAGGTTCAAAGCGAAGATCCTTTACATTAACAGGATCAGGCGTTACCAGCATATCAATTTCAAAATCTTGTAAGGCTTTTACGCCATCAAAGCTGAATGCTGTGCGAACTTCAAAACTCACATCTGGCCATTGCGATAAAAAAGGAGCGGCTACTTGCATTAACCATTGTTGGCAGGGGTGGCATTCCATACCCACTCGCAACTCGCCAACGGAGCCTCGAGCATGCTCCGACAGAACGGTTTCGGCGTACTCTAATTGCGGTAGAACTCGCTCAGCCATCTCTAATAGGAAACGCCCTGAGTGAGTGAACTGCAGTCCACGCCCTTTTTTAATCCAGACTTTGATGTCATGGCGCTCTTCAAACTTCCTTACCATATGGGACAAAGCGGATTGACTGACATTAAGCTTTTCAGCGGCCGCTGTGACACTGTTTTGACGGTGAACTTCACGCAAGATGGTTAGATATTTACTGTCGATCATAATTTAGGGGCTTAATTGATGAGTTGAGATCATCGTTCTATGAGAATAAAGCATTTAATTTCATTAAGTGGGCCGTGTTACAAATACATCAGTTTTTACAGCCCAACGCAACGGGCTTTGATTGAATAATGCAGCGTATCGCATCATTGGAGTAAACATGACTCAAACCACCCTAGGCGCGTCAATTTTTGATGAAGTTATTGATCGCACCAAAACCAATTCCATGAAATGGGCTTATAGTAAGCAGTTACTGAAAGCAGACGAAGCAGCCGCTAACCCGTTACCGATGTGGGTAGCGGATATGGACTTTAAAGCACCTCAAGCGGTGATTGATGCGTTGCATGAGGCGGTTGATGAGGGCGTCTTTGGTTATCCTGGTGGCGCGACGGAAAGTTACCAGCAAGCTGTCATTAACTGGCAGAAGAAGCGTTTTGGTTGGTCGGTTCAGCCTGAATGGCTAGTGCAAGCCTCAGGTATCATTACCAGCTTAAAAACAGCTGCTCAAGCGTTCTCCAACCCAGGGGATAGCATTCTCATTCAGCCACCTGTCTACGCGCATTTTCACAATGACATGTTAATGAATGGTCGTCATTTAGCCTTTGCGCCACTGGTTCGAACGGAAACTGGCTATGCGTTTGACGCTCAAGTATTTGAGGATGCGATTCAACCCAATACCAAAGTCTTTATCATGAGTAACCCACACAACCCAACGGGAAACGTGTGGACCGAGGCTGAGCTTCGAACCATGGGGGAAATCTGTGAGCGACATGGTGTTTTAGTCATTGCTGATGAAATTCATCAGGATTTAATTATTAACCCAACTAAAAAGCATGTTCCTTTCGCATCATTGGGAGATCGCTTTGCAGAGAATAGCATCACCTGCACCGCGCCAAGCAAGACGTTTAACTTGCCGGGCCTTCAAAGCGCAACCTTAATCATTCCAAATGCCAAATTACGTGCTGAGTTCCAGCGTCAATACGAGCGCAACATGTTCCCATTAGTAAATACTCTTGGCATGGTTGCCGCAGAAGCGGCCTATGCACACGGCGAGCAATGGCTCGAAGAAATGCTGGAATACTTACGTAGTAATCATCGTTATCTTGAACAAACCATCAACTCAGCAACCGATAAGATTAAAGTGTTGCCAGCCGACTCTTTATATTTAAGTTGGATGGATTGCCGAGCGCTTGGCATGACTGCACAGGATCTTGACCACTTTATGCTAACCCAAGCACGTTTGTGGTTGGATAAAGGGCAAAAATTTGGTGTAGAAGGTCACGGGTACATGCGTATTAACTTAGGTTGCCCACGTAGCACGGTCGAGGAAGCAACGCGTCGATTACTGGCTGCGATTAAGTAATAATTCTTTATCCATCGAAACAACCATGCCCATCAAATCTTTGTTTGATGGGCATTTTTTATGCGGCCCTGACAACGTTCGGCTCGATGCCAAACTCATTCTGCGGGATTCTGCGTAGATTTGATTATTCTTAGTTGTATGGCGTTACCTAGCTCAATCTGTATCGTTACATCAATCTGTACTGACAAAATGAGTTTATCTTGCCTCCTTACGATCTCGAAACACTACTATATGATGGCATTAAAGAAACCCAACTTTTGGAGCTCTAGATGCCTAATTTCCCGTTTAAACAAGTTGATGTTTTTACTCACATGCCGTTTCAAGGTAACCCGGTGGCTGTGGTTTTTGATGCCGATAACCTGACATCGGATCAAATGCAGTCGATTGCCCGGTGGACAAATCTATCGGAGACGACCTTCGTGTCTCGTGCCAGTCACCCTGATGCGGATTATCATGTGCGAATTTTTACGCCTGGGAATGAGCTACCTTTCGCAGGTCATCCAACAATCGGCACCGCATTCGCGTTGCTAGAAGCCGGGCGAGTGGCGGCAAATCAGGGGCGGTTGATCCAAGAGTGTAGGGCAGGGTTAATTGAGCTTTCTGTATCCACAAATAAAGACCAGAGCGTGGAACGTATTGAGTTTGTGTTACCGGCCGCGCATATTACTGAGTTAAGTGTGGATCAGCGCCAGTCGTTGGAGAGTGTGTTGGGTTGCTCGTGTGTTCAAACTCAGCCCGTTGCTATCGTTGATGTTGGCCCAAAATGGATCGTCGGTGAAGTTGCTGATTTTGATGCCTTGCTGGCGATTACTCCAGATTTTGCCCAGCTTGCTTGTTTCGAACAAGGCTTGGGGGTTACCGGCGTAACACTTTTCGCCCGATACATGGAAGGCTCTGCATGTGATTTTGAGGTTCGTACTTTTGCTCCATCATGTGGGGTGAATGAAGACCCTGTATGCGGAAGTGGAAATGGTGCCGTTGCTGCCTACTTGCAGCAGTGTCTCTCTATTGATGAAGACCGGTTTTCCTCAGCACAAGGGCAGAGTGTTGGACGAGCAGGACGAATTTCGTTGTCAATCTCGCCAGATCAGATAAAAGTGGGCGGCGGCGCGGTGACGGTAGTGAAGGGAGAGATTACTGTCTAGATGGGTTTTCACTCCACTTCACTTTAATGGTTATAGCTGGGGCGAGCCAGCAAATGACTTGCCCCTATTGAAATGGAATCATAATACCAAAGGTGATGAAGAAGCCGCCACAGGCCATATTGAAACGCTTGCCGGCCTTTGCCAGCCAAGGTTTTACTATGTGTGCTGCAACGGCAACGAGGAACTCGACGCAAAACTCAACGACGGCATAGGTCAAGGCAATGATGAGCGCTTGTATCAGTAGGTTCGCTTCCGGGTTGATAAAAGGCGGTAAAAATGCGGTGTAAAGTAACAGTGCCTTCGGGTTAGATAGGGCGGCGAAGAGCCCCTGAGTAAACATCGCCCCGCCGGAAGGATGGGCTAAGTTTTCAATATCCATGGTTAAGGCGTCGGGGCGCCATAGATTGTAGCCAATCCAAATCAGATATACCGCACCAAACGCCTTTAAAAAAGTCAGTATGGTGGCAGAAGATTGAATAATCGCGCCGACTCCTAGAACAAAAACTCCCATTACCAAACTCAATCCCGATACGCCTCCAGCAATCGTATAAAGTGCCATTTTCCGGCCATGTAAAGCACCGTGGGAAAGCGCTAAAAATGCATTAGGGCCGGGGACGACGGCGATACCAACGCAGGTGATAAGAAAAACTAACCAAGTATCGAATGGCATGACTGGCCTCCGTAGTCGCCCATGTTTTGCTGTATACGCTTGAATTTAATGGGTATAAAAATATTAGGCAAACGCATTTAACTGCGTTTTAATATTCGATATTCAAATGTAAGTTGGAAGAAAAAATGGCATTGCGTGATTTGCAAATTGATTGGCTAAAATGCTTTGTCGCAGTCGTGGATACGGGCTCGATTTCAAATGCGGGTGCTGAAGTGAACCGCTCCCAATCGGCAATTAGTATGCAGCTAAAAAAGCTGGAGCAAGCAATAGGTAGAACCTTAATTATTCGCTCTCCCCATCGTCTCGAATTAACGTCGGATGGGCAAATGCTCTTAGGGTACGCTCGGCAGATGTTGGCACTGCATGCGGAAACGCAAGCGGCCTTCAATGAACAGCTTACCGGTCGTATTCGGTTGGGTGTGGCAGAGGACTACGTGGCGAAGTATTTAACACCGGCATTAAGGCGCTTTATCCCTCGTCACACGGGAGTCGAGATTGAACTCCAGTGCGAACAGTCTAATGTACTCATTCCCCGAGTAGAAAGTGGTGAACTGGATTTGGCACTCGTCTCGCGGGATCAAAAAAAGCGGGGCGTGACGTTATTTCGTGAACCCATGGTCTGGGCAGGGTCAGCAAAATTCGAACTATGGTCGTCTGACCCACTACCCGTGGCATTTTACGATGAAACTAGCCTTGCACGAACCTTGGCAATCAACTCTTTGGCACATCAAGGGCGACGCTATAAGGTGGTTTATCAAAGCTCTAGTCTGGCAGGTCAAATTGCGGCGGTAGAGAGTGGACTTGCCATCGCGGCTTTAACCAAGAGCTGTGTCCCTGACTCGCTCCAGATTCTTGGTATTGAACATCATCTAAGCCCAATCGAATCCGTTGATGTAGTGTTATACCGGAGCCAGTCCTCAAAAGGGCAGCTCGCTGTTGACCGCTTAAATCGCTTTTTAACCAACTTACTACGGCGAGAGCATGATCGGTTATAAATGGTTGCACGCTTATGTACTACAACTTTATACATGGTTAGAAACACTTAAGATGGAATTACATCGGTTAAAAATGTTTATCTGTGCTTAACAAGTCGCGCCCATTCCCCCAAGACGCAATGCACGCCTCAATCAGCACTCGTAACTTAGCGGATGTTTCAATTCGTTGGGAATAGACCGCGACCACATCGGCGGCTTGGTCGTAATCCGGCAGGATATGAATGAGATCCCCGGCGCGAAGTTCGTCTTCCACATTCCATTTTGACCTCAACAGTATGCCGTGGCCCTCAAGGCACCAACGTTTGGCCACTTCACCATTGTTGGTGGTGAGTTGGCCTGACACCGGATGGCTGATGATGTGTCCTCGGTGCTGTAACTTCCAGCGTTGATAAAATTGGTCGCGCTCTTTGATCACGATAAGCGGGTGCTGACTCAGCTCAGCCAGTGTCGTTGGTTCGCCATGGCGTGCCAGATAATCAGGTGATGCACAGAGAATGCGTTGATTTTTCATCAGTGGCTTGGCGATAAGGTGATTCGCCGGGTTGCCTCCGACTTTGATTTCTAGGTCATAGCCTTCCGCCAGAATATCCACTGGCCGATCAAGCAGATCCAGTTCAATCGACAGTGCTGGAAAATCACGCGCCAACTTTGAAAGAACTGGGGCGAGTTTCTGCGTACCAAAGCCACTACTGGTCACGACTCGCAACGTGCCTTCTGGCTCACTTTGCTGATTTTTTAACTCGGCTAAAAATTGATTTGATTGCTCCAATAGACTTCGTGCCCATTTCTCTGCAATACGACCTTCTGGTGTGAGCGACACGATTTTGCTGGTGCGCGTCAGCAACGTCACGCCCAGTTGTTGTTCTAACAGCTTGATGCGCTTGGTCACATACGCTGGTGACATGCCGATTTGTCTGGCTGTTTTGCTAAATGATTGCTGCTGCGTTAAAGCCAAAAAGACCTTTAGATCATCAATAGGGGGAATACTGTTCACGATTCGTAAATCTCAAGACTATAATTTGCTATCTGTTAACTCAAATTGTAAAGGTTACTATGGGCTGTCGCTAATTAAATTGAGGTCGTCGCCATGTCACATTATCGAATTGCGGTTATTCCAGGAGATGGAATTGGTCAGGAAGTGATCCCCGAAGGGATCAAAATGGTCGAAGCGGCGGCAAAGCCCTTTGACGTCACCTTTGAGTGGGTAGAATTTGATTGGTCATGCGAGCGTTATCATCGAGAAGGCGCCATGATGCCTGAAGACGGTATTGAACAACTGGCAAAATTTGACGCGATTTACCTTGGGGCAGTAGGTTACCCCGGTGTACCAGATCACGTTTCTCTTTGGGGATTGTTGTTACCGATTCGTCGTCAATTTGATCAGTATGTAAGCCTACGTCCAGTACGTTTATTTGACGGGATTGCGTGCCCGCTTGCACACAAAGAGCCCGGCGATATTGATTTTTATGTGGTGCGTGAAAACGTTGAAGGGGAGTATTCCGCCATTGGTGGCATTCAATTTGAAGGAACAGAGCGCGAGATCGTTACTCAGCAGAATATCTTTACGCGTACCGGCACCGACCGAATTTTGAAATACGCTTTTGAGTTGGCCATGAAGCGTGAGAAAAAGCACGTCACGTCGGCAACCAAATCCAATGGCATTTACCATTCCATGCCATACTGGGATAAACGCTTTGCAAACATGGCAAACCATTATCCCGAGATTCAGACGGATCAATATCACATCGACATTTTGACGGCGAATTTTGTGTTGAAGCCGGAACACTTTGACGTGGTAGTGGGCTCTAACCTATTTGGTGATATTTTGTCCGATCTTGGTCCTGCCTGTACTGGCACTATTGCCATTGCGCCAAGTGCCAATATCAACCCTGAGCGTCAATTTCCGTCCATGTTCGAACCCGTACATGGGTCAGCACCAGACATTGCAGGGCTTGGCATTGCCAATCCTATCGGCGCGATCTGGTCGGCGGCTATGATGGTGCAACACTTAGGGCATGATGATATCCATGACGTTATGATGGGGGCAGTAGAAAGCACCTTAAAAGCGGGTAAAGCACTTACCAAAGACATGGGTGGCAACGCCAATATGCAGGAAATGATGGCCGAATTGATGGCACATATGCCGTCTTAGCATTTAGCTCTAAACCCCTTCGGCGTTACGCCAAACTGCTGTTTAAACTTCTTTGCAAAGTACGCCGGGCAGGTGAATCCAGTGTTGTCGGCGATCATGGCGATAGGTAAGTCGGTGGTGCTGATGGTTTCCGCTGCAAGGCGTAATCGGTGCTCAGTGAGGTAGCCGATCGGAGTGGTATTGAGTAGGGAACGAAAGAGCCGGTAACACTCGCTTTCACTCATATTGGCGGCGTCGGCCACGGCTTTGACGGATAAGGGTTCGGCGAAGTGTTGGTGCAGATAGTTTAAGGCCTTATGTAGGCGATGTTCCTGTTTGGTGCTTTGCTTTTGGGGCGCTGTCACCGGCGCGGTGTGACGGGAAAGTTGCTGCCACAGGAACATGAGCGCCATGGTCAACACCATTTCCTTATCTGCGGTGTTTTGCTCCCAGTCAGAGAAGGCATTGCCCAGTGTGGAGATCACCACTTGCTGCCATGGTTGATCTGCTTTGAAATGAAAAAGAGCACGTTCAGGGTGCTGTGTAAGCGGCAGAACTTGCTTTTTATAGACTAGATTATAGCTTTGCCCAGAGAGCAAAGTCGGGTGAAAAACGGCATTAAGAATATGGCAATCCTCTTCGCCAGATTTCGTCAGACGGTGAAGGATATTACTATTCACAAAAACCGCTTCCCCGGCACGAACGATGGTTTCTTGGGTAGTGGTTTGCACCCGTGTTGCGCCGGATACCACCAGCACCACTTCGATCTCTTCATGCCAATGCCACGGCACTTCATGATTAAAAAACAGCGAAAACCACTCATTATACGTGCCACAGGGAAAATCTGGGCTGCCGTGGGTGGTGACTTCGCGCCCCAGTTCATCTGTTTCAATTTTATAAATCTGCATGTGGTTTCGATAGAATCATTATAGAAATTGACGGGATGGCCATAATTGAAATTAATAAAATAGAGTATCGTTTTAGTATTCTATGAAGTGAGTGTAGTTATGTTGTTACTGTTGGTCATCATCTATTTTGCGTTTATTAGTCTGGGTTTGCCGGATGCGGTATTGGGTGCATCGTGGCCGATGATGCATCAAGACTTGGGCGTTGGTGTTGAGTACGCCGGCGCTGTGGCGCTGTTGATCAGTGTGGGAACCGTTCTCTCCAGTCTGTTGACGGTAACGCTAATCAAACGTTTTGGAGTCGGGTTAGTGGTTGCTGGGAGTGTCGCGCTGACAGCCATGGCACTGATAGGTTTTTCTCAGAGCCACGGACTGCTGGGATTGATGCTTCTCTCGATCCCATTGGGCTTAGGTGCCGGCGCTGTCGATTCTGCATTAAACAACTTTGTGGCGACTCACTATGAGTCAAAGCACATGAACTATTTGCATTCGTTCTGGGGCGTTGGGGCAACGTCTGGTCCATTGTTGATGGCGAACTATCTTCTGATACAAGAAGGCTGGCGCGATGGCTATCAGCTACTAGGCGGTATTCAATTCACGTTAGTCGTGGTCTTATTCGCGGCATTACCACTGTGGAAAAAAGCCGTCGATGTGACGGTAGATGATTCCGATGAATCGACAGCCCCTCTAGGCAACCGTGCAGTTTTATCTATTGCCGGTGTAAAAATCCAAATGCTGATGTTCTTTTGCTATTGCGCCATTGAACTTGGCGCGGGGCTATGGGCGGCCAGTTTCTTGATCGCGGAAAAGGGGGCTTTCGCCGATGTGGCTGCCCTTTGGGTTGCCATTTATTACGGTGGTATCACCGCGGGGCGCTTTTTGTGCGGGGCGATCGCAGATCGATTAAACGAGGCCCTTATGATTCGAGTCGGTGCCTTGTTGATCCTCGCCGGTGCGGTTTTATTACTCCTGCCCATCGGGGGATTATTGCCAAATCTAGGGTTATTGCTGATTGGTTTAGGTTGTGCGCCGGTGTTCCCAAACACACTACATTTAACACCGGCTCGGTTTGGCAAACGGGCATCCCAAGCGATCATTAGCGTTTCTATGGCGACCGCTTATATTGGCAATACCCTTGTGCCACCCACTATGGGGATCGTGTTGAAAGGCATCTCGTTTGCGGCCTTTCCTTACCTGCTGTTTTTCTTCGCTTTGATCCTTTGGTGGACGACGGAGCGTCTGAACAAATATGAGCGTAGTTAGCTTGATTAAATTGACTATAAATAATGACGCCACTCTTTCGTCTGCGTTTTCAAAGTTTGTTCCTGTAACATTCACAACTCCTTATTGCGATCTGTGATTACTTAACGCTCTGTAATGGCTAAAGAAAGTCCAAAATAAAGGAAGAGGGATCCAGCAAAGCGATTTAGCCAAGTTTTAATGATTCCTGAGTGGTTAAGTTTGCTTGCGATGGCTGATGCCGTCCAAGCAACACATAGGTTCCAGAGTGTGGCATTAACATTAAAAATAATGCCTAGAGTTAGCATCGCCAGTGGATAGCTATCGGTACTGGCGGAAATAAACTGCGGTAGAAAAGCAATAAAGAAAATGGCTACTTTGGGATTCAGAGCATTCGTCATAAAGCCCTGCCAAAAAATGTTCTTAAGGCTGGTTTCAGCAACCACATTCGCTTGTTGTAGATTCTTCTGTCGAGAAAAAATCATTTTGAAACCGATATAAACCAGATAGGCGCCGCCCAGCCATTTTACGACGGTGAACAATGTCGCAGACGAAGCGATAAGCGCTGAAATACCGACGGTTGCGCCGATCACATGAACACCACAGCCTGCGCCGATACCTAAGGCTGCAACGGCACCGCCTTTGAAGCCATTTGAAGCTGAACGACTCAGAATATATAGAACGTCAGATCCGGGGGGCATGTTTAACAAGAGCCCAGAAATGATGAAAAGCATTAGGTTTTCTATGCCAAACATGTCATATCCCCCTATGGATAATGGTCTAATTCAATGATTTACTTTACTTGTTTCGCGACGATCTCTTGTGCCGTAAGGCCTGTGAATTCTTGGAATAGCGCTGGGGCTGTGGCACCTTCGGTGTTAAAAATCAGCACCCGAGAGTCGCTGTTGATACCGATTGCTTGCAGTTGATCTTGTTTAGCAAGTTGGTTCAATAGCGCCAATCCCGCCACACCAGATTCACCCCCAACAATTGGCGTGTCGCCGTGTTCGCCATGGGCCAGTTGCTTCATGGCCTCAATGGCATCTTGGTCGTCAATCAAGGCAAAGAAGTCGACACTGGGTTGCAAAAACTCCCAAGCAATCTGAGAGGTTTCACCGCAGGCCAATCCTGCCATCACTGAATCCACTGAGCCGGTCGCTGACGCTGGTTTGCCCTGAATAGCACTTTGGTACAAGCAGTCTGCTTGGCTTGGCTCGACCACAATAAACATGGGGCGATTCGCGCCATATTGCTCCCAAAAGTAGCTGAATACTCCGGCTGCTAAGCCGCCAACCCCACCTTGAAGAATAATATGGGTTGGTATTTGCTGTTGGGCGTCCAATTGTGCCACCGTTTCCGCAGCCATGACCCCATAGCCTTGCATTACATCGCGAGGGATCTCGGTGTAACCTTCATAAGACGTATCCGATACCACCGTCCAGCCATGTTGTTTGGCGATGCGATCGGCTTCTTCGACGGACTTGTCATAGTTTCCAGTAATGCGCACCATGTTGGCACCGTAAGCGGCGATGGCCTCTTCGCGCTCCTGACTCACTTGAGCATGAATCACGATGGTACATGGACAACCACTGGCCTGTGCCGCTGCGGCCAATGCTCGGCCATGGTTGCCATCGGTGGCGCTGACCACCGCAAACTCGGCGAGCTGATCGCGGTATTCACCCAAGAAGATCTTTTTAGGATCAAGGGTAGGGAAGTGCTTTAAGATTAAGTTGATCAGAGCATTCGGTGCGCCAAGTGCTTTAAAGCTACCCAGATCCGAGCGTTTCGACTCGTCTTTAATCCAAAGTGACTGAATGCCAAGCGCTTTGGCGGTGCCTGTCATATCCCAAAACGGCGTGCCTTGTGGATTTAGCAACGGCCAGCTTGATAGCCATTGTTTACTTTGTTGTGCGGTTTCTTGGTTCAGTACTTTGGCAAGTTCCGTTGGGTACGCGGTAAAGGCGGCGTTTGGGTTTTTCAATAACATGTTTTCTCTCAATACAATCACAAGGTAAAAATAGGGGGTAGGGATTAGTGGCTCAAAAGTGACTCAACTGTTGCCAGCAGTACCTTGGCCCCTTGAATCAAGTCTTCGTCTTTGGTGAACTCGCGCGGGTTATGGCTGATGCCGTCCTTGCTCGGTACGAAAATCATTGCCGATGGTGCGATGCGTGCGATCATCTGTGCATCATGTCCAGCGCCTGAGGTCATACGCTTATGGGCAATACTCAACGAGTTGGCTGCTTGTTCGACGACATTGACCAACTGTTCGTCGAAAATGACGGGGTCAAAGCGTGCGAGGACTTCGCTTTCAATGGTTACGCCTTCGCTTTGGCGTAGCGTATCTAAGTGTTCCGCTAGGGCTTGTTCCGCTGTGCAAAGGCTCTTGTTATCAGGGTTTCGTAAATCCACTGTGATGGTTGCCGCGCGGGGAATCACATTGATAGCGTTTGGTTCAAATTGAATGCTGCCCACCGTGGCAAGAGTGCCGGGGCTTTGCTGAGTGTGCTCACGCAAAAACGTTATGATCGACGCGGCGGCATAGCCCGCATCGTGGCGCATGGACATTGGGGTCGTACCCGCATGGTTGGCCTTGCCTTTGATGTAGATTTTCTGCCACGAGATGCCTTGAAGATTCGCCACGGCACCGATCTGAATGCCTTCTTTGTCGAGAATCGGCCCCTGTTCAATATGCAATTCAAGGTATTGGCTTGGCTTTAAAGTGCCTAACGGCATATCGCCGTGATAGCCAATGCGCGCTAATTCATCTCCAAGGCGGGTGCCGTCTGTGCCAATGGTGTTGAGCACTTGCAGGGCGCTAAGGCCGCCAGCATGAGCTAAGGAACCCATCATATCCGGTTGGTAACGCACGCCTTCTTCGTTGGTAAAGGCAGCGACAATGATAGGGCGTGTCGGCAGAATACCTTGGTCGCGGAAAGCTTTAGTGACCGCCAATCCTGCCAATACTCCATAGCAACCATCTAACGCGCCAGCGTTGTAAACACTGTCGATATGAGAGCCCATCATCAAGGCGTTATGCTGCGTGTTGCCCTCTTGATCCGGCAAAATACCAAAGATATTGCCGATCTCATCGATTTGAATGGTGAGGTCTAACTCTGTCATCCATGCCACCACTTGGTCGCGGCCGAGCTTTTCGGCATCGGTCAAAGCAATTCGTGAGCGACCGCCATGTACGGCGTCAGCACCAATTTGACCGAGCGCTTCGATGTGTTGCAACAGTGTTGCTGCATCCAGAGAGAGGGTTGTCATGTTCACCGTCCTATTACTTGAGAATTCTGTTGTTCTTAAAAACGATCTCGATAGGATCAGTATAAAGAAGCTACTAGGTATAAATTCTCTAAAGCGGTATGCTTAACGCAAATTTGTTGCGTTGTTATGCCGATTTTCTGGAAAAATTTATGTTTGAAGTGGATAATTTTGATTTTCAGATATTGCGGGCCATTCAGAAGGATGCGCGTATCCCCCAAAGTGAGTTGGGGGAAGTGGTGAATTTATCAACAGCAGCGGTCAATCGGCGTTTAAAGAAGCTAAAAGAGAATGGCGTGATCAAACAATACACCGCCTTGCTGAACCAAGAATCGCTAGGCTTTGGTCTCACCATTATTACCAATATCGAAGTCGAATCCGAGCAGATTCACGAGTTAGACGCCACCCGCCGGGATTTTGAAAATTGTCCCTATGTGCAGCAATGCTACTACGTAACTGGCGAGTGGGATTTTGTGCTGATTTTTGCCGTCAAAAGCATGGATCAATACAACGACTTAACTCGCGAACTGTTTTTCCAAAAGCCCAACGTCAAGCGCTTTAAAACCCTCGTCGCCATGTCCAAAGCCAAAGTTGGGTTGGAATTGGCACTGTAATAGAGACTAATAATCAAGTCATTAAGTGTTTAGTATTATGCGAATAAATAAGGCAATTTAGGGAACTAAGGAGTAGCTTAAACATGAATATTTGATGTTTTTTTTTATTTATAAACGCTTGGAAAAGCTCCGAGTAATAACACGCAACCCATCCGGACGGAATTTATAATAGCGAGCATTAGAGCGAAAGTGGAACACCTATTTAGAATTTTGAAATGCCAGTTTGGATTCGGAAAAGTTATCTACAAAGGCCAGTCTAAAAATGACAAAAAACTTGCGATGCTGTTTACGCTTGGAAATTTGTTACAAGGTGATCAGACGATACGTTCGCACGAGGTTAATACCTCGAAATAACAGGTTTATAATGCTTGAAGCACCATGAATGTGGGAAACTGTTACCAATTAACCTTTTTAAAGCGTTGCAGGTGAGTGAATCAAGTCAGACCAAATTTCTCTGACTTGTTCATATATTCCTTGGACTTTTCTGAATCATGATGTTTAAAAGAAGGGTAGTCCATGTTTGGTTTTGATTTCGACGACCGGCTCCGTACGGTGACTTAAAGACCTTATCAATATTGGTGCGACAATAATACTAAGCACGACGTTGGATAGTGGCAGCGCCAACCATATTCCTTGTGTCCCCAACACTGTAGGAAAGGCCAACAGGAATGGGATTTGAATCACGATATTTCCCAATGCGACGAGCATGGCTTCACGGTTTTGTCCAACTGATAAGAAATACACCGATGCGACAAATAGAAAACCATCCAAGCACAAAGCAAACAAATGCAGTCGCATGC
The DNA here is from genome assembly GCF_006385675.1 of Maribrevibacterium harenarium. GTDB lineage: Bacteria > Pseudomonadota > Gammaproteobacteria > Pseudomonadales > Marinomonadaceae > Marinomonas > Marinomonas harenarium. The sequence goes on from NZ_VFRR01000024.1 coordinate 34,439, forward strand.
CTTCAATCGTAATTTGAACCAGCCCAGTTTGCTGAGTAGTAAAAAATCCGATTAACTGCTCCGAAAAGACGTTGGCGATCAGCGTGGTGCATAAGCCTAGACCTAAGACGATTTTTAAAGCCAATGTCATAGTGGTTTTTATGTGCTTAGGCTGCTTTGCCCCATAGTAATAACTGATAGGAGGCTGAATACCATTCGCTAATCCTTCTGCAATCAAGTAATAGAGCAGGGCAATGTAATTAATAATCGCGAAGGCACTCACATACTCAACGGAGCCGTATTTAAGTAATAATGTGTTGTGGGCAGCAACAATAAAACTAAAGTATAGAAACATCACCAGTCCAGAGCTGCCTGTTTTCAGTACCTGCATCAGATGTTTAAAATTAATAAACTCCAGCACTAAGCGAATGCTGGCTTTGTTTGAACAAAAATAAAGCATAGTAAACACAGCAACAGTGGCTTGAGAGATTACCGTAGCTATCGCCGCACCTTTTAAGCCTAGATTCCAGTAGCCGAGCATTAAATAATCTAAAACGATATTGAGTAGCGCACCTATCCCTAGCAATAACGTAGCTAGGTTGGGGCGATCATCATTGCGAACCAGCATGGGCAGAGCCCCTGATGCAATGGTCATGATGGCTCCCCATTGAAAAACATTAATGTAATCAAGCGCCCATTGATAAGCTGTTGCCTCAGCGCCTTGTAAGGAAAGTAGATAGCTGCCACTAAATGCTAAGTAGCCACTGGAAACGATGGAAAGTAATAGGATCAGCCATAAAGAAGCGGTTAGACTACTGGACGCTTTTGCGTTGTCACCTGCACCACGTTGTTGAGACATGATGGCACCGCCCCCCATGCCCACTAAAATCCCAAAACCAATGATTAGACCAAGGATTGGCCAAGCCAAATTCATGGCTGCAAGTCCACTTGCTCCGACAAAGTGTCCAACAAACAAGCCGTCAATGACTTGATAAAGACCATTAACCAGCATGCCCGCTACCGATGGGATGGCAAACCGCCAAAAAGTTCGCTGAACAGAGCCTGTGATGGAAAGAGATGCGTGTTCCATGTTGTCACCTGAAGTTGATATCCATTTATTATTAAATGAAAATAAGATGAACCAAAGTTAGCATTCATCTTAAAAAGAGATGGAGTGAAGCAGGAGTAAGAGTTTGAATTGGACAATTGATCAACTAAAGATCTTTGAAATGGCCGCATCAGAAGGTTCATTTTCAGCCGCAGCACGGAAACTTGGGAAAGCCCAATCCCGGGTGAGTACTGCGATCGCTGATCTAGAGTTAGATCTTGGGGCTGAATTATTCGACCGCTCGCTGCATACTCCGACATTAACGCCTTTTGGCCAGGAAATGTTAACAGAGGCTCGGTTTGTACTGGCTCAGCGAGATAGACTGAATGCTAGGGCCATGGCTGCAGCGTCAGGTCAAGATATTGAACTAGTCATCGCAGGAGATGAAGCGGTCCCACTCGTTGGCTTTCAAACCATTTTTGCGCGATTGGCTGAGCAATTTCCAAATTTAAAACTAACGCTCACGCATGGTTCCAGAAACGATATCGCTGCCGCGGTTCTATCTAGTAGAGCCACTATGGGGGTATTGTTCCGATCAAGTCAGTTAGACGATGAAATAGAATTTCACTCAGTTGGGCATTTTAGACAAACCCTAATTGTGGCTAAAGATCATCCATTAAGCAGAAACGCTGAACCTAATTTGTCCCAGCTGCAAGCATTTCGTCAGTTGGTGATTTGTGACCGATTAGGAGAAAACCGAGCGGCACCGCTGACGTCTAACTACTGGCACATTGACAGTTATTATCAAATCTCTGAAATGGTGGCCATGGGGCTCGGTTGGGCGCTGGTGCCAGAACACATAGCGCTTTCCCCTTGGTATCGTGATTCTCTGATTAGCTTATCCACGCAAAACATCCCGCAGTCTACTATTGTGGAAGTGGGTGTGATAAAGCGACGTGATCAGCACTTTGGTGAAGCCGGACAATGGTTATTACGAGAGCTAGAGCAGCTGTTTAATCATTAATCTGAGCTGAGCTTTCGAAGGATCGACGCAAAATTTAAGGTCGTTGGAGTTGGCTGGCGTTGACGATAAGCCAAAGCGATGCAGATCTTTGGTGTCGGGGCAACAATGGATCGGAACGTAACGCCTGCAATAGATAGCTATCGCATGGCATCAGGCAAAAGAGACACGCCTAGGTTCGCTGCGACAAGGGAGAGTATGGAGGCGACTTGTGGCGCGGCGGGGCTGATTGAGGGATCAAATCCTGCAATCCTACATTTTTCCAGTACCGTATCATGCAGACTGATGGCATCTTCTCTTGCGGTCATGATAAAGGAGGAAGCGGCTAGCTTCTGCAAGGTAATGGCTTCCTTGATTACCAACTCGACCTCTGGATACACCGCTTGAAAGGCTTTGATGGAGTCTGGGATTTTAGGATTCAGAGCAGCGGTTCCAGTGAAGCCGAGATGTAAACTACCGGATAAGCCTTTTGCCGCTCTTTGACTCATGCGTAATGCATGCTGAGCTGCGGTGGGTAGATCTTTAACGGCTTGGTAAAACACTTCTCCGACTTATGTTAGTTCCACCCCTTGCGGGATGCAATGAAATAAAGCCGCGCCCACTTCTCGTTCTAAATCCTTGATTTGCTAACTTAACGGCGGTTGTTTGATGCCTAAATTAGCCGCAGCACGGGTCATGTTTTTTTTATCGGCTACCGCCAAAAAGTAGCGAATATGTCTGAGTTCAATAGGGATATGTTTTGCAAATGTCATCTTGATTTTTCATATGTTAAAGCTCTTAATGACGCAGAACTAGAATTAGTGATTTCTTTACACCTGTTGTTCATACGCTAATGTGCCTATTGTTTTTAAGGCATGGATAAATTTGTCATTGAATTCACAGCAGGCCGCTACCCTAATGCAGTTTTTACAGTGAGGGTTAGGTGAGCATACGATGCCAGGCATAATTAGAATGCGTTGCTGTAATGCTCGCTGATAAAGCGTCAAGGCGCTGATCGACTTAGGTAGCATATAGGTGGCCTTCACCTGCAAAGTTCGAAGAAAAGTACTTTTTAGACAAGACTACTGTCTAGCAAATGCTGGGAAGTCCAAATTGCAAAAATGTTGAGGCTCTATCTAAGTATCTTGTTAGTGAGTGGATTCAAATGTCAGGTATTTCCAGGCAGCATAGTCATCCGAACACCTTTCGAACCTTGCTTAGATTAATTCGTACATAAGCCAGATTATCAATAATAGGCTAAGGTCCAAACAACCAGTGACTGCTTATAAAAAACCAAGCATACATTGTTAACATTGAGCAGGTAAGATAGATAATAGGCATAAATGTCATCGTGCTTTCTGGCAAAAGAGCCCTCAAAAGAGGGCTAAGAAGCCTACGAGAATCCGTAGGCTTGTGCTGCTCGCTAGCTATACCAGAATGGATACAATCACTCCGGAGATTAACAATACGAATGCTCCGCCTAAGCGTGAGCTTATTTGCGCAAAGGGCATAAGTTTCATGCGCTTAGAAGCGGATAACACTGCGACATCGCCTGTACCTCCCATATTCGCCATACAAAGACCGGCGGTGATGGCAGACTCGATTGGGTAGAAGCCGACTAAACGACCAATGAGCCCGGCGCCGATGGCTGCCCCAAAAACAACTGCTGCAACAATTAATACGTAATGGATAGAGAGAGCGTTGATTACCGTATCTAGGTTGGTGTAAGCGATGCCAATGCCAAACAGTTGTGCGAGCGTTAGGTTTTTGGCCACAAAACTAAACCATTGCGCGGAGGAGTCTGAAATGATCTTAGGAGCGATATTTGTCACTTTGACTAACGCGACTACAATTATCATTAATGCGTAAGTGTGTAGGTTGATGAAATGGCTAAGTATCGCACCGACAAGATAAAATACGATGGCGATAACTAATCCAATGCCCATTTTTTGTAAACTAAGCTCCTGCTTTTGTTCCTCGATCTTAACGCCGGGCATGATATTACCTTGACCACTTAATGCTGGATAAAGTTCTCCGACTTTATTCAGAATACTGGCAAGGATGATTGAAAATACGTTGCCTAGCGCGATAGGCAGCCCTCTTGGATGACTCAAAAACCACCCTCACATTCTCACCAGTGAGGGTGGTTTTCTTTTTAACGGTTGACTATCGCATTACGAATGAAGCGAACTGGGGACGTTTGCTGATTAACATAGCGGTAGCGTTGATCACTCGGGTAGCTGATAGATTGACCCGCCTGAAGAACATGGGTTTTATCGCTAAGCTCTAGATGCAAAACACCTTCAATGATGTAGAGCATTTCAAAAAATCCTGTCGGATCCGGTTCTGCTTGGTAGAAGTCGCCAGCAGCAAGTTTCCAAGACCACAATTCCACTTCATTTTGAGCAATAACTGAGCAACCTAAATAGGCTTCGCTGCCCGCTTTCGCACCTTTCCAAGTCAAAATCTGCTCTGGCTGAGTCGTGTTGTCGATAGCAGGGCGAACAATTTCAGAGAACGTTACCCCAAGCACCATGGCCAATTGGTTTAATTTTGCGAGGCTGATGTTGGCTTGACCATTTTCAATGGAAGCCACCATTCTGCGGCTAACCTCAGCTTGGTCGGCCAGTTGTTGCTGGGTCAATTGGCGCTCGTTACGAAGGCGCTTTACATTTTCAGCCACGAACTCCAAGACAGCAGGAGTTTCGGCAGGGTGTGAGTCGGACAAAGCAAACTCCATAAAATTGCATGTGCATTATATTGCACAATAAGCGAATGAGTGTTAATTTGTGCACTATATTACACAAATCAATAAGAGTGAACAGCTATGTTTCAAAACACAGTATTGCCATGGTTGGCCCGTTGGATAGGCCCTAAAACCGCTTTGCTTATGGTAACAGTGGTCTGGGGTGGGACGTTTGTGGTGGTGAAATTTGGTCTGACTTTAAGCTCTCCCATGTTTTTTGTGGCGTGCCGATTTCTTGTAGCCGCTTTGGCGATTGGGCTGTTGTCCTATCAGTCGCTAAAACGCACCACCAAAGCCGACTTAATAGCGGCCATGGCCATTGGTTTGTCCATTACTGGGGGCTACGGCGCACAGACTGTGGGTATGCAATACATTACTAGTAGTGAGTCGGCGTTTATTACGGCTCTGTATGTTCCTTTGGTGCCATTTATCTTGTTTCTGGTGTTCAAAAAGGTCCCCCATTACATGACCTGTATCGGTGCCTTGGTCGCATTTATGGGATTGGTAGTGTTATCTGGCGGCGGCTCCAGTTCTCAAACTATGAATATTGGTCACATCATCACGGCGCTCAGCACCATCGCGCTGGCGATTGAGATTATTTTAATTAGTCACTTTGCCCCCAACGTGAACCTTAAAAACGTCACGATCTTACAATTGTTCTTTGCAGCGGTGTTTGCCTTTATCTGCATGCCAATCGTCGGGGAAACAGAGCTTCCTGAGTTCTCTTGGGCGTTAGTGGGCATTATTGGCGGGTTGAGTATGGCCAGCGCCATTATTCAGCTCACCATGAACTGGGCACAACGCAGTGTGGATTCTTCTACTGCTGCCATTATTTATGCGGGTGAGCCTGTCTGGGCTGGCATCATTGGACGTATAGCGGGGGAGCGACTACCTGCGATGGCACTACTAGGCGGCGTATTGGTAGTGATTGGACTATTGCTTAGTGAACTTCGACCAAAGCGTAAAAAAGCCTTGATCGAAGCACCAGCAGAGCAAGTCAAAGACGCATTAGAAAAATAGTACGCTGGCTCCATGCCAGCACATGTAAACGCCGACAACACAGATCAGTGCGCCCGATAGATAGGGCGCACGGGTTGCAATGCTATTAAGCCCTGACCAGCGTTGCTGGGCTTTACGAGCGCCAATCGCAGCAATGACTCCGACCGATACTAATGTCAGAGCCAGTCCTATGCTGAAAGACAAAACCATGGTTGAACCAAGGGCTACTTCTTTCAATTGAAGACAGATCAAAAGCACTGTCACCGCGGCAGGGCATGGAATAAGCCCACCCGTTAGGCCAAAAATAAGGATCTGCAGGTTAGTGGCAGGTTTATTTTCAAAACGCTGTTTGATTTCCATTGCATGGGCACGCTCATGCTCATCAAAGTAGAGTTCTTCTGGCTCATGGCTATGATCGTGGTGGTCATGGTCATGGTCATGGTCATGATGATGATGTGCGTGACTGCGCTGAGTCCGCCAAATCATCCAGCTACCCATGATCAACACAATCCCTCCTGAGAGCAACTGAATCCATGGTTCAACATGGGTGGCGGTGAGTTGATTACTGACATATAAACCGCCTAAAGCAATCAACCAAACTACCAATGTATGTGAAATCGTCGCCGCCAATCCGAGCATAATGGCTTGTTTGACGGTGCCGTGAATCGCGACAATGAAAGCCGCCATCATAGTTTTTGAGTGGCCAGGCTCTAAGCCATGCAAAGCCCCCAACAGGATCGCGCTAGGGATATAGAGCCATGCATTGCCATTTTGTAGAAGTGAAACAAAGTCCATAGAAAAGTCTTTTAAAGTAAATGTTGAGAAAACTATACTCCCTCTTAGTATAAAATACTATGGGGGAGTATAATTATCCTGCTATCTTTGCCAGTACAATAGGCACTGTTCATTCATCAATAGGTTTGGCTATGTCGCATACGATAAAAGACAAAAAGAAGTTGCTTGCACGTGTTAGTAAGATCCAAGGCCAAATGAATGGTTTGAAAAAAATGCTAGAGGAAGACGGCGAATGTGAAGCCGTATTACAACAAGTGGCCGCAGTAAAAGGTGCGGTGAATGGCGTGATGCGCGAGCTGATTAAAGGGCATTTAGTAGAACACATCGCCGAGCAAGAAGATGCTCAAGAACGCGAACAGGACATGCAAGTCATCTTGAAAGTAATAGATTCTTACATTAAATAGCTGGTGTTTTAAAAAGCTTATAAAGCAAAGTTTACTGTACCTTTATAAGCTTATTATTCATTCTTGTGCGACTGCAAAAATGCTTTAAGAAGATGAAAGTCCTCCAGTTTCTGTGTATCCAGTCTTCAAGAAGTCACTTCCTGCCAGATCTCTTCCGCCATCTGCTTGAGGCGCAATGAGTCTTGCCAGCGATCGTTGATATCGTGGCCGTCTGCTCCGGTGATGGCGTAGGGACGTGTGCCCAGTTCACAGGTAAAGGACAGAGTGTCATTTTTGTTCGCACGTTCAAGCCAGTTTTGAAAGCCCCAACGCCACAGGGCGCGAAACGCCTCAACCCATACTTGGTGCTGCGGGAAGCCGAGTGGGATTTGCACTTGCTCGCGGCTGGCAACACGACCATGGTAGGCATGACAATGACGCATAATGCTTTGCAGTTGCTTGATTTCCTCATCGGCACCTTCATCAAAGGGGATTTCATAGCCGACCACATAATGGGAGAGATCCCCGAGCAGCTGTAAATTTGGCAGTTCTTTCAGGATTTCTAGGGTAAACAGCAGATCATTGGTTAAGCGGTAACGATGGGTTTCAATATAAACTGGCACATCAATTTGCTCCGCTAACCGTTGCCAGCCTTCCAATAGATCCATAGCTTGTTTGAGATCATGGGTGCGTACATTCGGTTGAATGGTCACATGGTGGGGGCGAAATTCTGCCGCCAGATCCAGCGTGGGTTGTAACGCGTCCACGCTGGTTGGGAAACATTGGCCCTCCATCGTTAGCCCATGGGCTTTTAATTCTCGTATCAGTGGCAGTACCTGCTGTCGTTGCATCATATGATCTGTGACACCATGAAAGCCGTGCGCTTTAATCTGTGCAATGGCGTCAGGCATAGGCAGTGTTTCACTGTTGGGCAGGATATTTTCCATTGCCCACATGGACTGCAATATAACTAAACTCATACGCACTCCTTAGCTCGCTTTAATAAGCTTTTAAGTGGCACGTTTACATCCCCCAAAGTGGTGATATCGACTATGCTGTTTTGGTTAATGAGGCGCTCGATGACCTTAATATCCTTGGCGACACTGTTGCCTAGGCCAATGGCACAGGCGCATAGAATTCGTTGTTGTGAATCCAGTTCAATATACAGGCGTGTTTGCTCATCGTAACGACGCTCTATCTTAGTAACCGGATTAATCGATAAGCCAACAGATTGAAGTCCTAAATCGTATTGATCGGACCAAAACCAAGGGGCTTGCACATATTGAACGGCGCCTCCCAACATGTTGAGGGCAGCAACTTCCGCCTGTTCTTGGGCACAACGCCATGATTCCAGTCGCACTTGAGTGCCATAACGGGAGAGCAGAAAGTTACAGACATCCCCAGCAGCGAAGATATCGGGGTGGGAAGTTTGCATTGCAGCATCTACTTGTATGCCATTTTCAAGGGCCAAACCTGCGTGGTTGGCTAAGTGAATATTTGGCTCTGCACCAATGCCTACCACCAGCCAGTCGGCTTTTAGGCTGGTTTGTCCAGCAAGGTCGATTTCAACCTCATTGTTGAGCCGAATATCTTCAATCTGACAGTTTAAGCGGATATCTACACCGTGCTCTGCATGGGACTGCGCCAACACTTCTGCGATGGGGGCGGGTACGGCACGTTGTAGAATACGTGCTTGAGACTCAAGGACAGTGACTTTTAAGCCCTTGCTGCGAAGACTGGCCGCAAGCTCTAAACCAATAAATCCTGCACCGACTAAGACCACATGTTGTCCCGCTGAGGCTTGATTACGAATACGCTGACAGTCAGCAGCGCTTCGCAATGAAAACAGTAAAGGGTGTTGATCCAAGCCCTTTTGTTGCAGCAAAGGCAATGTCCGTGCTTTGGCACCGGTGGCGATCAGTAACTTATCAAACCCGAACAGCTTACCATTCGTTAAGCGTATTTGTTTCGTCTCCGCTAACAGCGCTTCTACACAGGTATCACTATGATAGTGAATCGAAAGCTGTGCTAACTCCTCTGCAGAAATGATCAACTTGCGTGAGAACGCGTCATCCAATAAGGCGTTTTTTGAAAGCGGTGGGCGTTCGTAAGGCAAGCCTTGCTCACCTTCAAACAGGTGAATCGCAATTTCCGAATTATGTTGACGTAGGGTACGGGCGGCTCTAACGCCCGCTTCCCCTGCGCCAATGATGATCATTGTCTGACTCATGGCGCTACCTCAATGTAGATGGTGTCGTTTTCTACTTTTGTCGCAAAGGTTTTTAAATGCTCGCATACTGGCGCCCCTTGGGCTTGGCCATTTTTATAGTTAAAGCGGCCATTGTGTTTCGGGCATTCAATGATGTCATCCATCACTAAACCATCTGCAAGATGAATACGTTCATGGGTACACAGTCCGCTGGTGGCAAACACATTGCCTTCCGGACAACGGTAAATGGCATAGGTGTGACCCGCGTGATCAAACGGCACCACATCTTCTTCGTCAATTTCATCTAGGGCGCAAACTTCGATCCAATTCGACATAATAGTCTCCCTTATTATTGTAATAGTACGTGTCTATTGAGTTGTAAGTGGTTAAGCGGTTTGAGCCGCCATGGTCGTGGTTTCAGTATCAGCTGTTGGTGTCTGAGGTAGCTCGCGACGTACATAGTGTTCAGGGTCTTTTCGCTGTTGCCACATGGCTGCTACTACTTCTTTGAATGCCGACCAAGTGCTGTGGTATACCGGTGGGCAATCTTCCTTCATTAATTGATGCAATGCCGGTAGCTGGTGATAGGGCACCATCGGAAACATGTGATGCTCGATGTGGTAATTCATGTTCCAGTACAAGAAACGAAACACCGGATTCATATAAATAGTGCGGCAGTTTTGACGATGATCGAGCACATTTTCCGCGAGACCAGCATGCTGAGTTAGGCCAAAGACATAGGCTAACCAAACACCAGCCATAGCGGGAAGAGGGCCAATGATCAGTGCTAAATACCATGATTGAAACCCTACCGCTAAGCCAATACTCAACCCATAAAGCGCTAGCATGATACGTGCGGTCCGAAATACGGAATTGTGCTCCATCTCAGGAATAAAGCTCTGCTCATCCGGGGACAAACGTCCGCTTGCATGACGCACGAGACTTTTTAAGGTGCCCCACGTTTGTGGCAGTCCAACCATGGCTAAGATATGGCGTAATACTCGCGTTGGACGATGTCCCATTATTTCATAGTCTCGTCCAACGATAATTGTATCGGTGTGATGACGGGCATGACTCCACTTCCATACCTTGGGCTCACGTATCACCATAAAGCTGGCAAGGTAATACACACTGTTGTTCATCCATGGGGTTTTAAACGCAGTACCATGACTGCATTCGTGCCAACGGGAATCGGACGCCGTGCCGTATAGCAAGGCGTAGCATAGGAACACAGGAACTGCCCAAAATGTTCCCCATGTCAGATACAGTGCCGCAGCGAATGAGACGAGGCAGAGCAACCAAATCGCCGTGTCGCGAATGGCGGGGCCATCCGAACGCTTCATCAGCGCCTTCATCGTTTTACGTGGAATATCGGTTTGATACCAAGTGGCGGATGCCAGGCCTTGTTCTTGCGCAAGGCGGCTGGATGCGCCCGTTAAGCTGTAATCTCGCATAGTCATAATGGTCCTATGAATGATAATGGGCCAGCATATGGCCAATTTGTCGTTGTTATTTTTAGTATCGAAACGCCAACCTCAAAGGCAGTCATTGGCGAATCTCATAGGGAGATTGTCCTAAGAAACAGGCTTAAGGGTACATAGCTGATATTGATTAAAACCTATCTGAAATCACACAGGTTTAGAAATGCTATCGCGATATTGGCGGGGCGAGAGGTCGTGCCTTTGTTTAAATAAACGTGAAAAATGAAAGGGTGAGGCGAAGCCACATTGCTCTGAAATGAGTGTGATGGAGAGTGGGGTGTGGCGCAGTAGGCTTTCAGCACGGTCAAGTCTGAGGCGCCATAGATAACGCATTGGGGTCGTACCAACCGTCGCTTTGAATTGATTGATGAGGTGGTTGACGGAACAGTGACTGGCTGCGGCTAAATCCTCTAGCTGCAAGTTATCAGCCAGGCGATTTTGCATGCAGTGGATAGCATTACGAACAATACGAGAGGTAGGCTGCGGTCGACGCTGATCGGGCAGCTCTGCCATGTCGACATAATATTGCGCCAGAGTTTCGGCAAGTCTTAACAACACTGATTGATTGGCGAAATTTTGGGAGTTCGTGATGCCAAGTCCCACATTCATCAACTCTTCCACATCTTTGGGCATGGGCAGCGTCGCGGGCAGTTTGGCAAACACCTCTACAATGTCACTGGGACACTTATCAAAGTCTAATTGGCACCAAGCATGAATCGTTGGTTGCTCTTTGTGAAATTGATAGTGCTCTTGCCGTCCAGGTAGCATCAGCGCCATATGGCCCGGCAGCAAGCGGTGTTTCTTCCCATCGACCGTGATGTCAATGTGACCTGAAATCAAATAAACGAACTCGATGCCGCGCTGAATCCGTGGCCCCAAACTGCTGTCTGCGGGGTATTTTACATAACCAAAATACGTTTCGCTAAACAGGCCACCCAGTGAAATAGTCGGTTGAATCATGCTACACAGCATCCTTTACTTGGATCATGTTATAGAAGCCTAAAAGCGACGAAGCGGATAGTTCGTCTAACAAACCGAGTGAAATCAATGCCAATGCATGAGCAGCATGAGCGGTACCATGAAGAGACGCTGCTTCAGGGCTGTAACTTGTTTTGATGGACGTGTTGGGTAAGAAAGCCTGAGCTGTTGTGATCAGGGTCTGGTTAAAACACTCATTTTGAGACAGCTCACCTCCCAAAACAATCGTCTGCGGTGCAGTGATCTCACATACTGAGCGCAGCGCTTTAACAATGTCCGCGAGGTCACTTTGATGAACCTGCTCGGGCTGGTTTTTTGCCAATTCGTAAAAGGCTTCAGTGTAGACACTCTCGAGCAAATTCTGACCGTTGTGAAGGGTTAGGTAGCCGATCTCGCCGGCCATACCGTTGTGGCCACGTATCAATGTTTGATCAAAATACAAACCACAGCCGATGCCTCGCCCCATAAAGACGTAGAGAAAATTATTTAACCCGGTCGTTTGTTGCTCGTGTAATGTGGCCCAATTCACATCGTTATCGATGGTTAATGAGCATTGAAATTTTGATGTCAGCAGTTCAATAAAATCAATATGTTGCGCGGTAGGAAAAGGCGAGTGGGGCATTGGTACAACACGGCCGGTACGAGGATGTACAGGGTCAGCAATGGATAGCCCGATCGCTAGCAACGATAAACCTGTTTGTTCAATTGTAGAGTGAATGAACTCGACTAAGTCATCAGAAAACTGTGCCACGGATCGTCCTTTAGGAAAGGCTTTGCTCTCAAGCAGGCGAATATTGCCTTGCAAGTCTGTTGCACAGAGTTGGCTGCGGTTTTCCTCTAGAACGATAGCAATGGAGATGCCACGATCTTTATTGACCTCATAAAGAACCGCAGGACGTTTTGAGGTCTGCGTATCTTTCACAGCGCATTCAGTAATCAATTCGCGAGCTAATAAACGTTGGGCCGATTCTGAAACAGTGGGCTTAGAAATGCCTGTTTGTGTGGCAATTGCCGCTCTGGATAAAGCCCTGTGTTCACGCAAACAGGCCACAAACGCACGATCCGTATTGACCGCCAAACTACTGGGTTTATGAGCTGAGTGTTTCGGCACAGAAGAATTCCTTTCAATAAATGACTTTACAAGATAGTGCTCTGAGATTAATCTGAATTAACAAGTTAGGAAACTTTACTTATTTAATTTGGAGGTCACAATGACAACAACAAACCATCTTTCAAAACACACTTTGCCAGAGGACGTCTCCCAGGCCATCATTGAGATGAAAGCGCAGTGGCGTGAATCAATTGGCGATGTACCTGAATTGATGGCGCAGATTGTTTCGGCGTTAGAAAAAGACATACAAGACATCGAAGCCACTCAAAAAGCGGGCAAAAGTGCTTGGCCTGAGGTCTCCTATCACGATATCGCCAATGGAATGGTTTCATCAGAGACCGTGGCGTTGATTAAGCGCCGTGGCTGTGTGGTGGTCAGAGAGCATTTCTCTTCAGAACAAGCAAAGCAATGGGATAGGGAGCTGGTGGAATATGTGGAGCGCAACGACTTTGACAACCAGTACCGCGGCCCAGGGGACGATTTCTTTGGTACGTTAAACGCATCACGACCTGAAATTTTTCCTATTTATTGGTCAAAACCACAGATGGAAGCGCGTCAAAGCGAGCGCATGCATCATGTGCAGTGCTTTCTCAACAGCTTTTGGAAAGTAGAGTCCGAAGGCAAACAGTGGTTTGATCCGAGCATCAATTATATTTACCCCGATCGTGTGCGCCGACGCCCACCGGGTACCACTTCAAATGGCTTAGGCCCCCATACGGATTCTGGCGCCTTGGAGCGTTGGTTATTGCCCGCTTATCAGAAAGTCTTTCGCCATATATTAAACGGAGATTTTCAAAAATATGATCCGTGGGATGCCGCTTATCGTCCTGATGTGGATGAGTACGTGGGAGGCACTACCAAATGCTCGGCGTTTAGAACTTTCCAAGGTTGGACGGCGCTGTGCAATATAAAACGTGATCAAGGGGTATTGTTCACGATTCCATTGCCAGCGGCCATGGCGTACCTCTTGATTCGTCCTTTGCTTGATGATGTTGCTGACGAGGCGTTGTGTGGTGTCGCGCCCCGTAAAGTCCTGCCGATTGATGAGCAATGGCACAGCCTTTTATTAAGGGCTAAAGCTTTGATTCCAGATCTTAACGCAGGGGACTCAGTGTGGTGGCACTGTGATTTGATTCATGGGGTGGACCCAGTCGAACATCAACAAGGCTGGGGCAATGTGATGTACATTCCGGCGGCACCAGGGTGTGAGAAAAACAGCCAGTATGCCAAACGGTGTGCTGACGATTTCAAAGCTGGTCGTTCACCGGATGACTTCCCCGAGGAGCATTATGAAACTACTTGGCAAGATCGTTTCCGGTGGGAAGATTTAACTGCGCTTGGTAGGCAGAATTTTGCAGCCGAATAGTAGTGTCATCCCACCTAAGAAAATGGGATGGACTCCCCCAATCCCAGCATCTTGTGCCATATTGAAGGCGAGATAATAAATTAAATAGCGGGAGTCCACCATGAAAAGTATGCGTATCGGCTTGGATTTAGCAAAAAATGTCTTTGAAGTGTTTGCTGTTGATCAGGATGAAAAAGTATTAATTAGGAAGACCATTAAACGCTCCAAAGTACTAGAATTCTTCATTCAACAAGAACCTTGT
>NZ_VFRR01000025.1 GCF_006385675.1 Maribrevibacterium harenarium
AAAGACGTTAAAACAGAGATCATATCTTGAACAAGATCGTCGGTGAGTTCTGATTGATCCACGATCATAAGTTTCACACCACGAGCTGAAAGTGACGCTTCGACGAATTCGGAACCAAAACGCATTAAGCGATCCCTGTGCTCAACAATGATGTGAGTTAACTCAGGGTCAGCAAGCAACTGCAACAGCTTCTTGCGTTTGCCATTCATCCCGGAACCGATTTCAGAGACAGTAGCGGATACAGCAATTCCTTGAGCATTTGCGAAGCTCAGGCAGCGGGCGATTTGACCATCTAAATCCTTTTTCTGATCGGAGCTGGAGACGCGACTATAAATAACAGCTTTAGACTCTCTAACAACCTCATCAACAATGATCGTGCCAGTAGGCAGCTGCCTTGCAGGCACAGGAAGCTTGCCGCTACGAAACTGGTTCCATGCGGTACGATAGCTTATTCCTTGTTTTCTTGCCCAATCTGAAAGCTTCATTTACACCAATATATTACTATGTATATACATACAGTAACATAAAATCAGCAACAGTTGCAAACCCTTCTTCATTAACATGACGACAGATCTTGTGTTGTCTGATGCTTTTTTTCCAATCGCACCGGAAACGGTATACATAGAAATTTTGGAAGAACAGGAAATCACCCCGCAATTCGTCACGGCCGTAGCGCTGGCATGAAGCAGGCTATCGCTTTGTACTGGATGACTATCAATTTTCGCAATCCTATGAAGCATTGCTGCCTTATATGTCGATGATTAAGGTGGACGTACTAGATACCCACCCCGAGTAATACATCGATCGCTTGAATGTATTAAAGGAGCGCGGTTTAATGCTCGTGGCCGAAAAGGTCGAAAATCAAGCCATGTTCGACTTGTGTCTAGAACTTGGGTTTGAATATTTCCAAGGCTATTTCTTGAAAAAGCCGGAGGTGATAAAAGGTAAACGTGTGGATGCCAATGTCCAAAGCGCTATGAATTTGGTCAGTGCACTACAGGATGAGCAGATTAACATCGATACGATTGCTAACTTGGTTTCCCAACACCCAAAACTATCATACCAACTACTACGCATACTAAATAGCCCAGTGGCTGGCATCCCGAGAAAAGTGGAATCAATCCGAGAAGCAGTGGTTTACTTGGGGCTAACGCAACTACGGAAATGGGCGCTGCTGATTACCGCTACCTCTAGTAGCAATAAAAATATCGATCAACTCAAACTACTGCTGGTTCGAGCCCGATGCTGCCAACTCCTTGCAGACAACTCAAAAAATATCTCCAGCGATGTAGCCTTCACCATGGGCCTGATGTCAGGCATAGATTTATTGTTAGGCATAGATAGGCAGACCGCTTTGAAGCAAATTGCGCTACAGGAAGGAATTACGAAAGCTATATTGCTAGGGGAAGGCCCTTTAGGAAAACTGCTTTACTGCACCATGTGCATCGAGCAAGAACGCTGGGACGCCATCGAAAAGATGCCCTCACCGATTCGTAAAGCTTTGAATCACGCTTTTTTTGATGCCTTGCGCTGGGCCAACGATATCGCTCAAGAATTGCGTCAGTAGACAGATTATTTCTACTCTAAATCGTTGACAAGCCTTTAAAAATACTTAGAATGCTCAACCACAATTTCAGCGCCAGTGTGATGGAATTGGTAGACATGACGGATTCAAAATCCGTTGCCGCAAGGCGTGGCGGTTCGAGTCCGCCCACTGGTACCATATTAAAGCCCATGCTAATCAACAGCATGGGCTTTTTTATTTTGGGCTTATCAATTAAAGCCTATCTCGCAAAATCCATTGTCATCCTCTAACACATAATCGGGCAACTCGTCTCTTGATGGGATGGGTTTAGATTTCCCTTCATCATCGATAGCAACAAATTTAAAAACACCTTCTGTTACCTTTTCACGCATCCCAATACGTCCGCGGCGTACCCACGCCTCTACATGAATATTCATGGAGGTGCGACCTACAGACTCGACACAAGTGTACACCCCAAGGATGTCACCCACTTTCACCGGACGGATAAAGCTCATCCCCTCAAGCGCTACAGTGACTACTCGACTTTGCGCCCTCTGACCAGCACAAATACCTGCCGCAATATCCATCTGGGACAACACCCAGCCACCAAAAATATCCCCAGCCGGGTTAGTGTCCCCAGGCATTGCCACCGTACGCGTGGTCAAACGCCCACGGGTCATTCCTTCATCAGACATGTTTACTCCTCTCGCTTTACGATTAGTTCTGCAGAGCATAACACGGGTTCAAGGAATGAAAATCAACCTAAGAATGGAATTTTAGTAAAGGAAGAAAAGGTGCAGTCTAGTAGTCAACTAGGAGAAGAATATGAGGGGAACAGAAACAAAAAAGGCACCAAATGGTGCCCGGGACCGGAATCGAACCGGTACGATATTTCTATCGCAAGATTTTAAGTCTTGTGCGTCTACCAATTTCGCCACCCGGGCAAGTAAAACTGAATTGGAGGCCGGAGTCGGAATCGAACCGGCGTACACGGAGTTGCAGTCCGCTGCATGACCACTCTGCCATCCGGCCTCAATCAGTTAATCTTAAGAGAGTGGAGCGGGAAACGAGGCTCGAACTCGCGACCCCAACCTTGGCAAGGTTGTGCTCTACCACTGAGCTATTCCCGCGTCTCAAAAGACGGTGCCTATTCTATGTATTCTCTCTGTGTCGTCAAGGAAAAAATCTAAATAAATAGCTAACTTAGCAAAATTTTTACAGATTGATTAAATCTCGTTCGATTTCTTCGGCATTAACACTGGCCAAGCCGCTTTCAGGTAAACATACATCGACCAAAGTGTCAGCACCGCAGCCACAGCTAGAATTCCTTGACCAATATCCGCATATAAAGTACCAGGATAACTACCTAGCAGTACAAAAATCGCCAGCATCTGCATAGCGGTTTTCAACTTACCAATAAAAGAAACAGCAACACTTGCCCGCTTGCCGAGCTCAGCCATCCATTCCCGTAATGCGGAAATAACAATCTCGCGGCCGACAATTACGGCACTAGCCAATGTCATTAAGATATTGTCATAGGCTGCGACCAACAAAACTAACGCCACGGATACCATCACTTTGTCAGCCACAGGATCAAAAAAAGCACCGAATGGGGTGGTTTGGTCTAACTTACGAGCCAAGTAACCATCTAGCCAATCTGTCACTGCCGCCACGCCGAAAATCAATGCCGATACTAAGTAGCGCTCACTCCAAGGCAAATAGTAAATCACTACCAAAACAGGAATTAGAGCAATCCTTAGCGTGGTTAAAAAATTTGGGATATTCATGCCATCTCTTGCATATATTAGGTTTACTGAAATTGTGCATAGCTTAGCTTTTATGGAGGTGCAGGTATATCTCTTGCGCTTTTTTTGCACCAATGCCATGCACTTTAGCAATATCTTCCTCGCTCGCGGCGAGTAACTCCTGCATACCACCAAAAGCGGTAAGTAAATCTTTACGACGTTTCGGACCAATACCCGGTATCGATTCCAAAGCCGAATGGCGCCGCTTCTTATCCCGCCGACGACGATGACTTTTTACGGCAAAGCGGTGAGCTTCATCGCGGATATGCTGAATCAAATGCAAAGCAGCCGAATCGGGGGGTAAAACCACTTCATCTTCCTTTGAACCGATATAGAGGGTTTCCAAACCAGGCTTGCGAGTATCCCCTTTCGCCACCCCCAACAAGAAGATATCAACTAGGCCGAGTTCTGCCAGCACATCCTGAGCTTGTTTGAGCTGCCCCTTACCACCATCAATCAGCAATACGTCAGGGGCATCGAGTTCCCCTTCTTTCACACGCTTATACCGCCGGGTTAGCGCTTGCTTCATTGCCGCATAATCATCACCCGGCTCAATACCCTCGATATTGAAAGAACGATAACGCTTTTTGTCTGGACCTTCCGCACCAAACACGACACAGGAGGCCACTGTTGCCTCACCACTGGAATGACTAATATCAAAACACTCCATGTGAGTCGGCGGCTCCTTGAAGCCTAAGACCTTTTGCAAAGCGGTAATACGACTAAAGTGATTACGCTTGTCGGTAAGCCGAGCCTGTAAACCTTGCTCCGCATTGAGACGCGCAAGTTCCAGCCAACGCGCCCGCTGCCCACGCACATTCCAAACAATTTCGATACGCTTACCGGTAGTGTCGGTAATCGCATCACCAATTGCATCGCCATCTTCCAATCCATGGCTAAGAATTAAGGATTTAGGCAATTCATGGGCACCACCTAAATAGGTTTGCGCGATAAAGGATGATAGCAACTCACCCTCATTAATTTCCAAAGGCATTTTGGGGTAGTAACTTTTGCTACCAATGACTTTACCTTGGCGCACTAGCATCACATGAACACATAAGCCACCGGGCTGAATTAGGGCAGCGATCACATCCGCATCACCACTTTGGCCATAAACATGTTGCTGCTCCTGCACATGTTTTAATTGCACCATCTGGTCACGTAATTCTGCGGCTCGCTCAAACTCCATCTCCTGGGCCGCTGCCGTCATTTTTGCGGTAATTTCAGCCGTTAGCTCTTGGCTTTTGCCTTCGAGGAATAATCTGGCATGACGCACATCTTCCGCGTATTGCTCATCATTAATCATACCGACACATGGGCCAGAACAACGCTTAATTTGATATTGCAGGCACGGACGAGAACGATTGCTGTAAACTGAATCTTCGCAAGGGCGTACTTTAAATACCTTTTGCAAGGTCGTGAGACTTTCTTTTACAGCCACACCACTCGGGAAAGGGCCATAAAGCTTGCCTTCTTTAGACTTATTGCCACGGCGGAACAGCAATGCCGGATGTTGATGATGAGACAATAAAATGTAGGGGTAGGATTTATCATCCCGCAGCAGAATATTGTAGGGCGGCCGGTGTTGCTTGATGAGGGTTTGCTCTAGCAATAGAGCTTCGGTCTCGCTTTTAGTAACCGTAATCTCAATATGGTCAATGCGACTGACCAGCGCCATCGTCTTAGTTGTTAGACCGGTGGCGCGAAAATAACTGCTGACACGGTTTTTCAGGTTTTTCGCTTTGCCAACATACAGCAATTCCCCCTCGCCATACATGCGATACACACCAGGACGAGAGGTAAGGTTGCTAACAAAGTGCTTAGGGTCAAAATCGAAAGACAAGCCGTGATCCGTGTTATCCGGTTAAGCCAAGCATATTATATTTCATTGCCATGCGAGTGAGTTCAACATCACTGTTGATACCCAACTTCTCAAAAATACGTTTGCGATAGGTGCTAACCGTTTTCTCGGAGATACTCAGCTTGTCGGCGATATCTTTATTACGCATACAATTAACGATCATTTGCGCCACTTGCAATTCCCGATCAGCCAAGCGCTCAAAGGGCACATCTACCCCCTTATGAGTAATTTTTTGCAAGGCGATTTTTTGTGCCAGATGTTTGCCAATATACTGCTGCCCATTTAGAACGCTGTGAATCGCATCCACTAATTCCGATGGCGGAGCACTTTTATCCACGTAACCACTGGCGCCAGCTTCCATAATTTTGGTGAGATAGGGAGCGTCCTCATAGCCAGACATAGCGATGATTTGCACCTCTGGAAAGCGCCGTTTGATTTCGATTGTGGCACCAAAGCCACCGATCCCGGGCATATGCACATCCATCAGGATTACATCGGGGGGAGTTCGCCGAGAAAATGCCAGTGCCTCTTCACCGCTCGCTAAACAAGCCAATACTTCCAGTCCCTCTATCTCTGCCAATACGCGACTAAGCCCTTCGCATAGCATATTGTGATCATCGACAATCAGAACTTTATGCACGCTCACCTCTAAAACAACGCTAACAATTACAGAATACTACTCCTATCCTTGGCTCTGTAAAAGTACTTAAATTTGACTAAACGCTTTGATTTGTCTCAATTTTACGGGCCAATACCACGACTATTCGGGTAGCTCTTCTCGGTAACCCAACTTAGCCAAAGTGAACTGCGCCCGCTGCCGATATTGTTGGCGAATACCGGTTCCTTTTGTCTTGTAAAGATAATACAAATGATGGGCCCACTCTTGCTCTGGTGCGTCTATTTGCTTGCGAATTTTCTGCATCAGAGTTTCAAGCTCAGGCGCTTGCTGATGTTCAATCATAGTCACCACAGGAATGGAAAGCGTTTCCCCAGCCATGACTCGGTCTATGATTTTTTGGTACGCCTGCTCAAACATGGGCCAACTGATGCGCTCTTCTTCGCTACGCAGCCTACTCCAACCACAGTCAGACCCCGCATGAAACACCGCAGGGTGACTCCATTTTACCAAACGTGGATCACCACTACTGGAACAGGCTTCCAAATAGGCTTGGCGCGGCTCTTTTAAGCCATAGGATTGATAAGCGGTGTGAATCTCACTTAAAAATTCGGAAATCGTTGGTGGCCAAGCAAACCTCTCTTTGACTCGCTCTACCGCGTAAGCTAATAGTGGTTCCTGAAAGCCCTTTAGCGCCAGAGCCCACTCTCGCTTCGCCAGTTTTAAATCATCTGACGTAGAATAAGCGGAATCAAAGCGATTGGTATAAATCGCCCGAAAACGGGCAAATACCATGTTGACCAACACCTTGGTACGCTCATGAACTTCATTACCGCCCTGTTGTGCTCCTGCCTGATTACCAGTCTGTGTCGTGGATGTTGCGAATGGCGTCCCGGACTTCTTCTCGATTGGATTTAGCAGTTGTTGAATAGGTTGAGGAGCCTTCATAGTTACCTCGATCAGATTGACGATATTGCCATTGGCGTTTTACATATTTGAAAAATTCACTGTTCCAAGTACGCACATTTTTACGCTGTTCTTTTATTCGCAGTAGAAATTCCGGCAACAATTGCTGTGCAAAAGAACGCTCGATCCCAGACTGTAAAATCTGTTCAAAAGTGGATTCCTCGGGCAGCCATTGGTCTGGCTGACGGGTACGTTCTTTTTCCTCTAAGTAACGGTCAAAATCTGACACCCCACGACGCTCCCCAGAGGAGGCGATTGGTTGAGATGCAGGATAACTCCGTTCCCGTGGGGAAAACGCAGGCTTACTTGGTGGTAACGGGGTTTGGACTTGAGGAGCTGCTTTCGCTGAATGTTGCAACCGGCTGACCTTAGCCAACACATCTTCTTCATGTGCTTTTGACTGCGCAGGAGGCTCAGTCAGCTCAGAGGTAACGCCGGAAGCTGGGCTTGTTTGAACAGCAATGCCCTGGTCAGTACGACGATACTGCAATAGCTGGCTGGCTTGTAGACTCGCCAAGAGGCGCAATACCATTGGCATCGTCCAAAATGGCAGCATATTCCCGATATCCCGATGAGACAAAAACATCTCACCCGCCCCTGTCAGAAATGCCCTTTGCCGCAAAAAGCTCAACAGGACACTTTCTTCTAAACCAATTTCGGCGGCCAAGTTAAAAGAAATAGGCAATAAATAATCAGTGTTAGACATATAACCAAAGCAAGGTACAGCATGGCTGTACAGTATTGTGAATTCTAGAAGCGATGGCGCTGACGATACCCCTTTGCAGCCTAACCCGCAAGCAAAGCGTCTTGCATCCATAGCTTGATGACCATTTTATGACTAAGCCATGAAATCTATTTGACAGGCATTTTTTGCACTTCTATGCTGAAACCGTGCCTAGTGGAGAGCACCCTTCCTTTCATCTAGCTTTACTCTCCATGCGGGTTCAACTTTATGAGGAGAAAGTTGTATGTATACAATCAATATTACTGGTCACCACATCGACGTTACCCCAGCCATTAAAGATCATATTAACGAAAAAATGGGGAAGATAGCCAAGCTCAGTGACCAGATAACCTCTGTCAACATCACACTTGTGAAGGACAACAAAGAACAAAAGGCCGAAGCCACTATCCACCTTCCTGGCAAAGAACTATTCGCTGCGGCCAGCTCTGAAGATCGCCTGTTCCATGCCATCGACGGCATGATTGATAAATTGGCCCGCCAAGTAGACAAACACAAAACCAAACAATCCGCTACCAACCATAAAGCGGCAGTAGCTTCATAGAAAGCCAGTTTGTACCCAACTATGCGCGCCTTTCGGGGCGCGTTTTGCATTCTGAAACCTCCCTTCCTGCTTTATTTCAAACAGCCTTTATCAAAAGTCATTGAACTGGGAACTCTTAACCACATATAGTGTCTTAGATTCAGGTTATTTTCTTAAAGGAGAAATCACACCATGCGTTATACAGAAACTCTGTCGACCAGTTCGTCGCAAGCTGCCAACAAAACGCTGCGTAACACCTACGGTCTGTTGTCACTGACTTTACTGTTTAGTGCTTTCACAGCAGGTTTAAGTATGGCATTCAATTTGCCACACCCAGGCCTAATCATCACCTTGGTTGGTTTTTATGGATTGTTGTTTTTGACCCATAAATTCCGTAACAGCGCAGTGGGTATTTTGTGCGTATTCGCATTGACTGGCTTTATGGGATTAACGCTTGGCCCAATTCTTTCGGCGTACCTAGCATTGTCGAATGGCGCTAGCCTGATTATGTCTGCTTTAGGCATCACCGGTCTGTCGTTCTTGGGTCTGTCTGCTTACGCGCTAGTCTCCAAAAAAGACTTTAGTTTCCTAAATGGCTTTTTAACTGTTGGCTTCTTTGCTTTATTGTTCGCCATGATTGCCGGCTTCTTTATCCAGATGCCAGCGCTACAAATCTTTATCTCGGTAGGCTTCACTTTATTCTCAGCCGCTGTAATTTTGCTGCAAACCAGTGAAATCGTACGTGGTGGTGAGACTAACTACGTGATCGCTACCGTGAACCTTTACGTGTCTCTATACAATATGTTCCTAAGCATTCTTTCACTACTAGGAATGTCTTCTGACGATTAAGTTAGCCTTCTCCCACCGCTAACTTACAGGAGAAAAGCCGCTGACCGCGGCTTTTTTTCTGTGTAGACTTAGCGAACCTTGTCGAATTGCCCATTAAATCCTATGAAATTTGCACTTCTTGTCACCGGCGGCCCGTTTCAGAGCAAATCCTGCCATTCCGCATTGTCATTTGCCAAAGCCATCATCGCCCATCCAGACCATGAGCTTATTGGCGTGTTTTTTTACGAAGATGCCGTTCTGGTTGCCAATCAGCTAAGTAACCCACCGCGAGATGAAATGAATATCACCCACAGCTGGCAGCAGTTAGCACAAACCAGCGGAGTGGAATTAAAAGTCTGCATCGCCGCCGCCATCCGCCGAGGCATCTTAAACGAAGCAGAAGCCACGCGACACGAACAAGCCCATCACAACTTAGCCTCTGGTTTCACCTTAGAAGGCCTAGGCACCTTGATCGAATTAGAGCAACAAGCAGATCGCCTTGTGAGGTTTCGCCCATGAGCACCCTGATTTATCTCACCAGCTCCAGTTACAGTAGCTTAACCATCAAAGAAGCCCTAGATATGGCCCTCGTGTTTGGCACCTTTGAGCAAGAAGTTGCCATCGCCGTCACCGGAGGGGGTCTGACCCTCTTACTTGAGGGTCAGACCCCTAGTGAAGAGCATGGCAAGCACTTGTTTAAACTACTGGATGGGCTTGAGTTTTACGATATCAACAAGCTTTATGTGCGAGCAGATGAAAGCGCTCATTTAGCCTTGTGGGAAGGCATCACGGCCCTATCAGACACTGAGTGGCAGCAGCTCTTTTCCCAATACCAACATGTTTTACGGTTTTAATATGGCGACTTTACATACTTTAAATAAAGCAGAGTACCCAGCGGCAGTGGAACGGGACTGGCGTTGCGCAGTAAAACCTGGCGATACGATTTTACTAATCGAAGAAGCGGTATTACGCTTACTCAATCCCGAGGCAATTAACCAGCTAAGTGGCGCAAACTTAACAGCACGGCAAGCTGATCTACAAGCTTACGGCTTACAGCCCCCATCTGTGTGTGATGACACTGCTTGGGTTGAGCTGTGTGTAAGTCATGATAAGTTGATCAATTGGTGATATGTATTTAACCCCATGACGGCCTTTCTCACCGCTGCTATACTTCTGCTATACGTGTATAGCAACGGAGTATCATGATGTTAGCCATACGTTTACCAGCAGATATTGAGTCCCGCCTAAATGCTTTAGCAAATGAAACAGGACGAACCAAAACCTACTATGCCAGAGAAGCGATCTTGAAGTATTTAGATGAACTTGAAGATCAATACATGGCGGAAAAGATTATGGAAAATGTAAAGAGCGGCAAAGAAAAGCTGCACTCATTGGATGAGGTGGAACGTGAACTTGGTCTGGACAACTGAGTTAACAGAGACAGCCAAAAAACAACTCGCAAAACTTGATCGCCAACAAGCTCAGCGAATCATCAAATATCTTAGACAAGTCGCCAGTCTAGAAAACCCAAAGGATAGAGGCAAAGCACTGACTGGCAATTTATCCGGTTTTTGGCGATATCGAGTCGGAGACTACCGTATCATTTGTGATATTCAAGCCAGTGAGTTGGTGATTGTCGCAGTATTCATCGGTCATAGAAAACATATCTATTAAAACAAGAGTAGAACGTATGTCAGTCCCTTTCCCTGAGGTAGACGAAGAAGGCTATTTACTGGATCTAAATAATTGGAATGAAGCCTTGGCAGAGCAAATTGCCAAGCAAGAGGGTCTAAGCCTCACTCCCGCCCATTGGGAGATTATTCATTTGCTGAGAGGATTCTACCAGCAGTTTGAAGTGTCTCCTGCCATGCGGCCGTTAGTCAAAGCCGTAACCAAAGAGCTCGGGGCCGAGAAAGGTAAAAGCATCTATCTGATGCAGCTTTTTCCCGGCAGCCCCCCAAAGCTGGCTGCCAAGATCGCTGGGTTACCCAAACCAGCTAACTGTCTATAGCTTATTTGCCGTACCAAGACAGCTTTTCATGCAAGGTGACCACTTCCCCAATGATTAACAAGGCCGGGGACTGCACGGCGTTATCGGTCACCACTTGATGAATATCCTTGATGCTGGAAGTAAATACCCGCTGTTCGGCAGAAGTCCCTCTCTCCACCACCGCCACCGGCATAGAAGGACGCATACCAAACCGAATCAGTGACTGGGAAATCGACTCCAAGCCGGTTAAGCCCATGTAAATCACCAAGGTTTGGCTAGGGTGTACCAGCTCATCCCAGGGCAACTCGGTGGTACCGTCTTTCAAATGCCCAGTTAAAAAACGCACCGATTGGGCGTAATCCCGATGGGTTAGGGGAATCCCCGCATAAGCCGCACAACCTGCCGCTGCCGTCACCCCAGGCACGACTTCAAAGGATACGCCAGCTTCTACCAACTCTTCTAACTCTTCCCCACCACGACCAAAAATAAATGGATCGCCCCCTTTAAGGCGCACTACGATCTTACCTTGCTGGGCTTTTTCCACTAACAGGGCATTAATTTGATCTTGGGGTAAGCTATGCAGCGACTTCGCTTTTCCCACATAAAGTTTTTCCGCGCTATCAGGGATGAGCGCAATAATGTCTTTCCCAACCAAACGGTCGTACAACACCACCTCCGCTTGAGTAAGTAAACGGTGCGCCTTCAGGGTAAGCAGCTCCGGGTCGCCGGGACCTGCACCAATTAAGTAAACTTTGCCATGCATATCTTGTTTCATCATTCCAATAAACGAAAAAGCCTCCACACAAAACCGACAAACAAAAGGGTCAATCCGTGTAAGAGGCTTTTAATAATCGAGCCGCAACCCGATAAAGTGTTAACCGATCTGGGTTTTACCACCCATGTAAGGCACCAGTGCTTCCGGAACGGTTACCGTACCATCGGCATTCTGGTAATTTTCTAGAATCGCTACCAAAGTACGACCAACCGCTAGACCAGAACCATTCAAAGTATGTGCCAATTCTGGCTTACCGGTTTCTGGATTGCGCCAGCGGGCCTGCATACGACGGGCTTGGAAATCCCACATATTGGAGCAAGAGCTGATTTCGCGGTATTTTTGCTGACCGGGCAACCAGACTTCAATATCGTAGGTTTTGTGAGCCGAAAAGCCCAAGTCACCACCACAAAGCACCACTGTACGGTAGGGTAGGTTCAGTTTTTGCAAAATGGCTTCCGCATTACCGATTAGCTCTTCCAATACCTCGGTAGAACGATCAGGACGACAGATGTGTACTAGCTCAACTTTTTCAAACTGATGCTGACGGATCATGCCGCGAGTATCGCGACCGTAACTGCCCGCTTCAGAACGGAAGCACGGAGTGTGTGCCACGTATTTTTGGTGCAAATCTGCATCGTTCAAGATCTCGTCACGCACCAAATTGGTAACTGGCACTTCTGCCGTAGGGATCAAATACAAGTCGCTGTTACCACTGTCTTTGTCTACTGGCACCTTAAACAGGTCTTGCTCGAATTTTGGCAACTGACCTGTACCACGCAAGGAAGCGCTGTTGACCAAATAAGGTACATATACTTCTTGGTAGCCATGCTCGTCGATGTGAGTATTCAACATAAACTGGATCAAAGCGCGGTGCAGGCGAGCGATATCTTTATGCATTACCGCAAAGCGTGAACCAGTGAGCTTGGCTGCTACTTCGAAGTCCAACATGCCAAGGGCGGCACCGACGTCAACGTGATCTTTGACGTCGAAATCAAATACCCGTGGCTCACCCCAACGGCGAATTTCCACGTTATCATCTTCCGATGCGCCAACAGGTACGGACTCATGGGGAATATTTGGAACCGCCTCAAGCATTGCATCTAGCTCTGCCTGAATGGCATGCAGCTCGTCCTTGGCTTTGGCGAGGTCATCCCCCAAGGTAGCCGTTTGTGCTTTGAGTTCCTCAGCACGGGCTTTATCACCGGCTTTCATAGCCACGCCAATGTCTTTGGAAACCGAGTTACGGGACTGTTGCAGATTTTCCGTTTCGATTTGAATGGCTTTACGACGTTCTTCCAAGCCTTTAAACCCGGCGACGTCTAGTTCAAACCCTTTCTTTTTTAGCAGAGCCGCAACCGCTTCTGGGTCCGCTCGCAGTGTTTTAATGTCTAACATTGCTGCAACAAAGTCCTCTGAATATAGTGAAAAGCTGGCGTTAAAAAGCGCGCGCGATAGCAATACCCGCTGCCAACGCGGCAATACCCACAACGCAGCTCAATAATAAATAGCTTGCTGCGGTTAGCCAAGCCTGCTGATTGATCAAGGCAACGATTTCTAACGAAAAGGTGGAAAAAGTCGTAAAAGCCCCGAGAAAACCCACCATTAATACAGGTCGTAACGATTCAAATGCTGGAACCCGCTCGGCGATCAACACAAAAGCCATCCCCATTAAGAAGCTACCTAATACGTTGATACTAAAAGTGGCCAACGGAAAGGTATGCCCCCAACTATGGTTAATAAAGCGAGTCATGGCAAAGCGCGCCATAGCACCAAATGCGCCACCTAACGCGACCGATAAATACATGGCTACCATAAATCGCCTTCCCCTTCCGTGCTTTCCTGATATTGACGTTGTCTCGGACTTTGGGCATCTAGCTCTGCCAACCAAGCCAACTTCTCGCCGATTTTCTTTTCTAAGCCGCGATCCGTCGGGTGGTAGTAGCGCTCTCCGGCCATTTCCTTGGGAAGATAACTTTCCCCAGCGGCGTAGGCATACTCCTCGTTATGGGCATAGCGGTAGTCTTCACCATGACCCATTTCCTTCGCTAGTTCCGTAGGGGCATTGCGTAAATGATTGGGCACTTCATAGCTCGGCTGCTTGGCAACATCTGCCATCATTTGATTGAAGGCTTTGTACAAGGCATTACTTTTGGGGGCACAAGCCATATAGACAGCGGCTTGAGCAATGGCACGATTCCCCTCATAGGCACCCACGCGCTCGTAAATGTCCCAAGCGTTTAGGCCAATTTGCAGCGCCCGTGGGTCCGCATTGCCAATATCTTCCGAGGCAATCGCCAACAAACGCCGAGCAATATACAGTGGGTCACAGCCACCATCGAGCATACGCGCCATCCAGTACAAGGCCCCATCCGGGGAAGAACCACGCACGGATTTATGAAATGCAGAAATCTGATCGTAAAAGGCATCCCCTTGGCGATCAAAGCGGCGCAAACTGGCCCCGAGCACTTCTTCTAATTGAGCGTCGGTAACTTGCTCCCCGTCTTCCACAAAGTCCGCTAAGACTTCGAGGAAGTTTAAGCTGCGGCGTACATCGCCATCGGCAGCCACGGCCATCAATTCTAAATGGCGATCAGAAATCATAATCTGCCGCTGCCCCAAACCGCGCTCACTATCCGTTAAGGCTTGCCGCATGGCTTGTACCAAGTCAGAGATTTCTGGCGTTTTCAGGCGGTATACCCGCGCCCGAGACAACAATGCCGAGTTGAGCTCAAAAGCGGGATTTTCCGTGGTCGCTCCCACAAAAATAAAGGTGCCATCTTCGATGTAAGGCAGAAACGCATCCTGTTGAGATTTATTAAAGCGATGCACTTCATCCACAAACAGCAAGGTGGGCTTTTGCGTCATATCACGCCATTGCTTGGCTTTATCTACCGCTGCACGGATATCTTTCACGCCGGACATAACCGCCGACAATTCAATAAACTGGGCATCCACGGATTTCGCAAACAACTGGGCAAAGGTCGTTTTCCCTACCCCCGGCGGCCCCCACAAAATAAAGGAGTGGGCTTGCCCTTTAGCCACCATCCGGTACAGAGGTTTATCCGGCGCAACCAAGTGTCGCTGCCCCACGTATTCATCCAAATTGCGTGGGCGCATACGGGCAGCGAGGGGTTTAAAACTGCCTTGCTGTTGATCGGCAAATAAATCATCCATATGGGAACTTAACCTGCTGGCTGCTCAACGCCAGGCTCGATGATCAAATCCACGTAATCCGGCAGGTCGACTTTAAAGTTTTCTGGCGATACCCCTTCGTGGGCTTCGACATTTTTGAACTCAATGAGGGTGGTTTGGCCCAGAGCATCTTTGATCGACATAGCTTGGATCAGATCATTACGGAACGACAAAGTCAGCGTTTGAAACAGGTCCTCCTCCCCTTTTGGAGCCAGCTGATACTTAGCACCCGACAAGGTTTTCACGTCATAGTGCTGCAATACATTCTCGGCGGACTCACCTAATAGGGCCGCTGGAGAATTACCCACGCTGGCAGCCAATGGCTTTTGGGTGGCTTGCTCGAAATCCACATCCCAAATGGTGACGGTTTTGCCATCGGCAATAATACGTTGCGGAAATGGGGAAATGGTATCCCACACAAAACGATTGGGCTCCGCTAGCAAAAATACCCCTTCACTGACCTGAATCTGCTTACCTTGGTCATTGTAAGTGGTTTGGCGGAACTCACCTTCCACATTGCGGTTGATTTCCAGCAACTCGGTAAGAGAACTTTCGGCTTGAGCAACGCTCGCCAACAATAGCAACAACAAACTAAATATACGCACTCGGGTAACTCCTTTGTCTCGCGGCATGACATCTGCCACGAATACCACTTTAATCAATAACGGAAAAATCAATATGGGGGCTTATTCGGGAATTAACACATCCCGCTGACCGTTTGTCCCCATAGGTCCGACTAAGCCCGCGTCTTCCATCGCTTCCACCAAATTCGCAGCCCGGTTATAGCCAATTTTTAAACGTCGCTGAATCGACGAAATCGACGCTTTGCGGGTTTCAATCACGATCTTCACCGCTTCATCATACAGGGGGTCAGCATCTTCACTGTTACCGCCGGTCATAAGATCTTCTGGGTTAGCTACCACCTCGGTGATGTAATCCGGCTCCCCTCTGGCTTTCCATTCTTCCACTACCGCATGAACTTCTTCATCGGATACAAAGGCACCGTGCACCCGAATCGGCGTTGGCAAACCCGCCGGAAGATACAACATATCCCCTTGTCCTAGTAGCTGCTCCGCACCACCCTGATCCAGAATTGTCCGAGAATCAATCTTGGTAGAAACTTGGAACGCCATGCGCGTCGGGATATTGGCCTTGATCAACCCCGTGATCACGTCTACCGATGGGCGCTGGGTCGCCAAGATCAAATGGATACCAGCAGCACGGGCCTTTTGCGCGATCCGGGCGATCAGCTCTTCGACTTTCTTGCCGACGATCATCATCATATCGGCAAACTCGTCTACTACGATGACAATATAAGGCAAGGGTTCCAAATGAGGTACGGTACGCGCCACGCCGTCCTGACCAAACATGGCTTCGTGCTCTGGCTGCCAGAGTGGGTCTTCTAACGGCTGCCCATCTTCGATAGCGTCCCGAACTTTCTTGTTGTAGCCAGCGATATTCCTCACTCCAAGTTTCGACATCAGCTTGTAGCGCCGTTCCATTTCATCTACCGACCAACGCAAACCATTGGCGGCATCTTTCATGTCGGTAATAACCGGGGTAATCAGGTGTGGGATGCCCTCATAAATCGACAGCTCCAGCATTTTTGGGTCCACCATGATCATGCGCACTTCGTCCGGTGTAGACTTAAGCAACATACTCAAAATCATGGCATTAACCCCTACCGACTTACCGGAGCCAGTCGTACCTGCTACCAGTAAGTGAGGCATTTTTGCTAAATCCACCACCACCGGCTCGCCGGAGATATCATGCCCCAATGCCATGGTCAGAGGCGACTTGGCATTGTCATACATGGGGGTGTTTATCACTTCAGAGAAATACACCGTGTCCCGATGCTGGTTCGGAATCTCGATACCAATGGTGGATTTGCCGGCGATCACCTCCACCACCCGCACACTTAATACGCTAAGGGAGCGGGCTAAATCTTTCGCCAAATTGGTAATGCGCGACACCTTAACCCCAGGGGCAGGCTGAATTTCAAAGCGCGTAATGACTGGCCCAGGATTCACTTCTACTACTTCTGCTTTCACGCCGAAATCCAACAGGCGCAGCTCCAATAGCGATGACAACTCGATCAACTCATCTTCCGAGTAGCCACCATTTTTTGGCTTCGGCTGCGTCAACACGCCACGGTCTGGCAGGGTATAACCTTCGCTCTCAGGCTGGGCTGGCGCTGGCTTGCCGGCCGCCGATGACTTCGGCTCATCCGATTGGTGTTCTGGCTCACTAAGGGAATCCAGCTGTTTGGCTTCCGACAAAGTACGCACCGCAGGGCGACTGGCGGCGGGCTTGGGTTCCACCAAGGGGTCAGACCCCTTTTCCACGAGGGTCTGACCCCTTTTAGGGGGTTCTACGGTAAAGGGTTCGTCGTCTTCGATATAGAGGGTATCGGTGAAACCAATTTCTCGGTCTTCGTCATCAAAGTCATCTAAAGTGAAGTCCGCTAGAGAGGGCTCTTCATGGCGTTTTGGAGTTTCCGGTTGAGCTTCCGGCTTAACTTTCTTGGCAGGCAAGAGCTTTTGCCACCAGGCTGGCTTGTCCTCGGCCTCTTCTTCCTCTTCTGCTAGATCCAATTCTTCCGTTTCAGTGACTGATGGCTGGCTGGCACCTTTTTTACGGAAAATAGCTGGGCGCTCTAGGTCTGCATCCCCGTCTTCCTGCTCCTGTTCAGCTAATTCGGCTTTACGCTCTTGACGGGCTTGATGTTTATCGCGAAGTTTTAAATAGCCCTTTTCTAGCATTGCGCCGATGCGTTCAAATACGCTTAACCAATGAATTTGCATCATTAAGGTAAAAGCCAACAGGGTCATGGCTAAACTCACTAGAGTGGCACCATCGTAGCCAAGCCAACGGTGTAGCCACTCCCCCACGCTATGCCCAAGAATCCCCCCTTGACCAAACTGCATCGGGGTAGTGCCGACCGTATGTAAAAAACACAATGCCGAGCCAAAAATAAGATAGCTAAAGGTGCCAAATAGACTAAACAAAGACAGGGTGAGGGGCTGCATACCATGGGGATTGCGCCACAGCACCAAAGTCACCGCCAAAAATAACACTGGCAGAGAGAAGAATAGCGTCCCGAAAAAGCCGGACAACAAATCTGCCAAGGTAGCGCCAAACAAGCCCATGGAGTTACGCACCAAACCATCGGCACCGGAGTAGAACCAGCCCGGGTCTTGAGGGCTATAGGTATAGGTGGCAAAGGCGAAAAAGAGAAAAAACACCAACGCCAATAAAACTGAGCTTTGCTTTGCAAAGGTTCCCCAAATCGGGGGCCGCACATCCTGCGTCAAACGTCACCTGCCTTCAGATCGTGAATTGCTGTGGCGCTAGAATAGCATACTTTAAGCTACAAGCTGACTAGTCAGGTGGGGCATGAGTAGCGAAGAAATTTTCAATCGACTTGATTGGCATCCAGAGCTTTGTAGTTTGAATTTCTTGTTGCAAAAAGATAAAGCCGACCTTTTGGTAAAAGGCAACCAGCGCATCATCTTTCGCATCGACAAACAATCCAACCACACCTAACTGTCTATTGATATGCAAAGTGCGCTGCATGGCATCGATAACCAAGATTTTGGCATAGCCTTGACCTTGGTAGTGCCTATCCACACCCATCCGAGCGAGGAGCACAGCCGGTAACGGATGGGGGTAATTTTTATAAAATTTGTGGTCAATAGGGATACTAACCTGAGTATCGCTCAGAGTATAAAAACCAGCGATGTCTCCTGCACATTCCCCTTCCAACACGAAGGATCTGGAAAGATTGTGTTTGCCCGCTCGACGAGCCGTTTCCCTTAGAAACTTATTGATAAGGTCATTTGCACAGTCAAACCCTTTACGGTTATGACTTGCGTTTAACTCTGGCAACGCCATTATCTATATCCTTATAGCTCTGGTAGGCATTATCAAGATGTTGAATTTTTGGGGGGTTATCCAGTGCATCGAAAAATCGATTCGCTCCGTCCATGGACAATTTTAAAAGCCTATCACGCTCAAATACCACTTTGGCGCGATCGAGAGCAGCATCAATCAAAAACTGAGACATAGAGGCACCAGAAAGCTCCGCCGCATTAAGAATGATCTCTTGAATCTCTTTCGGCGCACGAGCGACGAGTCGCACGTTTTCTGGTATGTGAGACATACTCATATTTATCCCCTTTCGAGTCGCTTTTCGATTAAAAGTAATTGTTGCCATTATGGCACCACGATAGTAAAAAATCAAAAAAGTGCCATTTTGGCATCTACCCCCACTAGCACAAAAAAATGCAATGAATTGAGCGCTGGTGATATAGAGGGATTTCTTTCTCAATTGGAGTACTTGCCTATCTCGATAGACTCCGCCATAGCGCTCAAGGCTTTTCTAGAACCTTAAACATTGCTAGAGCTTATAATCTAACGAGCTATGATGGGACTTACTTAGAGCTTGCCATTCGTAAAGGGGTTGCGCTTGCGACTATAGACAAAAAGCTTATTACCGCCGCGAAGCAAGCAGGAGTTGAAGTGTATTTACGTTAAATCAGTGCCGAGATCGAGCGTCAAACGTCACCTGCCTTCAGATCGTGAATTGCTGTGGCGCTAGAATAGCATAAAAAAACCAGCCCGAAGGCTGGTTTTCGCTTTCACTAAGATAGGGAATCTTAGAAAGAAGCTTTGGCACCGATAACAGTCTTCTCCATAGACTTATCGCCAGTCAGAGAAGCTGCGTAGTAAGTTACGTCACCAGCTTTGAACCAAGCAGCAACTTCGGTGTTGCTATCGTCAGCATTTTTCGCTGCTTCTTGGTTCATTGAGTGTTGGACGCTAAGTTTAAGAGCGTCTGTAGGAGCAAAAGTAGCACCCACTACTACAGAACCGACTTTTGATGCTTCAGCAGTTTTCGCTGCTTTATCGTAGTACTCACCACCAGCATATGAAACTGTTACAGTGGCCGGACCAGCAGGAATAGAAGCGCCGATCGCGTAAATAGTGTGCTCGTCTTTAAGTTTTGAAGTTGTCTCGCCTGCATAAGTACCGAATGATGCAGTAACGTTAGCTACACCAAGGTCTTGAGAGTACTTAGCAGCAGCACCAACACCATTCTGGTCAGTTGCCATTTCCAGTGCGACAGTTAAACCGGGCATTACTGCATAGCGGATACCCAAATCAGTTTGGGAACCATCACCATACTCGCCTTCGATAACACGGTCTGCTTTTAGGTAACCATCATCAGCGATAGAACCGTCGAAGTCACCAAAAGATACAGCACCTTGAGTAACTTTAGCAGAAACGATAGTTGCAGTTGCACCACGGAACTCGATCAACGTAGACACAACACCAGTATCGATGTTTAGATTGACTTCGCCTTTACTACCCCAAGTGTCATTGTTGCCATTAGCAGTAGCATCATCGTGCTTGTCACCAAGCATTGCCATTTCCAAGCCAGCTTGACCAGAAAAAACTGGCTCAGCAGCAAAAGTAGCAGTAGAAACAGCAGCCGCAACAGCAGTTACTGCGAAAACAGAAGCAAGTTTAATCGCTTTCATTCAAGATTCCCCTTTAATTATAAATAGTCGGTCTCAAGACCTTTTGAAAGGTTCTGTTACCTTATCAAGAAACGCTGAAAAATCAACGACTCAGATATACTAAAACCCATCAGTTGCAGTTTTGTGACAGATTCACACCACCGCAAACATTTTTAGTTCCAAAAAACGATATCCGAACGGTTATTCAACTGATCGCTTCGAACTAGGGTGATTAAAACCAAGTTTTCCTTTGTGGGTCAAGCACTCGACGCTATTTTTTTCAGTTTTTTTTGCTTTTTTCCGCCAATCACGCATCTAAATCAGGTTGGCGTTGACAGTTGCTCACGATTCTTATGAAATCTGAAGCAGGTTACAAGCCTTACTTGGTACACTCGTCATCTTGACGATAACATCTAGTTGGACACCAAGTTACTCTTTTTAAGACTGTTTTTAGAATCACAAACACCGACTTCATGACCTCTCACCCAGAACCTGAGCTGCTGATCCTAGCGGATGACCCACACGAGCTACCTAACCCCCACAAAGCTCTCCATGAGCCGGAGGGTTTAGCGGCTATTGGAGGGGATTTAACACCGAAACGCTTGCTCAATATGTATCAGCATGGTTTTTTCCCTTGGTTTAGCGAGCAAGACCCGATCTTGTGGTGGCACCCGGCAGAGCGTTGCGTGATTGCGCCAGAGGCGTTTCATTGCAATCGCAGCCTACGTAAGGCGGTTAAACGGGGCAATTGGCAATGGCGCATCAATGGGAACTTCCCGACTGTGATACGCACCTGTGCGGCCTTACGAGCCCATGAGGAAGGCACTTGGATCGTACCCGAGATCGAACAAGCCTATACCCGCCTGCATAAGCTTGGCTATGCTTTTTCCGTGGAAACCTATTTAGACGGGGAGCTGGCCGGTGGTTTTTACGGGGTCGCCATGGGTCAGCAATTTTACGGAGAATCCATGTTTTCCCTGAAGCCTAACGGCTCGAAAATCGCCTTAGGACAGTTTTGCGCTCTGTGCCCAGAGCTCGGTATTCGGCTCATCGATTGCCAAGTGGAGTCGGAGCATTTGCTTACCTTGGGGGCGAAACTGATGCCCCGCCCGGAGTTTGTTGACGTGTTAAAACGCCATGTACCGATGCAGACACCGAACCTTGCCCTACAAAAATTGGCACTAAATCACGAGTTAATGCCAGTTACATTTGCCTTATGACGCTGATTTGGGCAAAATATCGGCGATTCGAAAAACCGTGTGGCGCAGCCAGATACTGCCCACAGGACTTAAGCTATTGATCTAAATAGCAAATAAGCAATTTTGGCCGGTCGGCCTTTGATAAATTACAGGACTTCTATACAGTGGCAAAAGAAGACAGCATTGAAATGGAAGGGACTATCGTCGATACCCTTCCTAACACTATGTTCCGCGTGGAACTAGAAAACGGTCACGTTGTGACGGCTCATATCTCTGGCAAAATGCGTAAAAACTACATCCGCATCTTGACTGGCGATAAAGTGAAGGTGGAATTGACCCCTTACGACTTGTCTAAAGGTCGCATTGTTTACCGCTCGCGCTAAGACGCAGACGGAATGATTGAAAACGGTTGCCTCGGCAGCCGTTTTTTATTTTGATGCCCCTAATTTATCGGCCATAGAATGGCCTCGTACGAGCTCAATCCTTTGAGCGATTTTACGCTTATCGGCCATAGAATGGCCTCGTACGAACCCAATCCTTTGAGCGATTTTGGTTCCTATCGGCCATGGAATGGCCGTTAGATACGCTATACTGGTAGCCATTCATTACCAATCAGTTTTGAAAAACATGATTACTCAGAAAGAAATTTTCATCATTGCAGGGCCAAATGGCTCAGGTAAAACAACTTTCGCCATGGATTTAATTGACCAAGGCTTAATAGAGCATTACCTAAACGCAGATGAAATTGCAAAAGAACTGACGATTGAAAATTCTGCCCACGCTAACGCACGTGCCGCGAGATGTTTTCTGAAACGACTTAAAAAGGCTTCACTTAGCGGTGAAAGCTTTGCTCTTGAAACAACATTATCTGGACTTGGTTACCTTGACCATATCAAAAAGTGGCAAGAATCCGGCTGGAAAGTTTCGATCTTTTACCTATTTCTAAGCTCCGTGGATGTATCGAAACAGCGTGTAGCGGAGAGAGTCACTCACGGAGGTCATTCTATTCCAATAGAAGATATTGAGCGTAGATTCCCGAAAGGAATTAAAAACTTCTACCACAAGTACGCGAAATTAGCAGATTATGCTCAATGTATTTATAATGAAAACCAAACACCGGTTGCCGTTTTCAGTATCATCGGGGGTCGTGTAGAAATCCATGATGCACATTTGTTTGAGACGTTTTCAGAGGTAGCTAATGATTAAGCCTGAATCAGAGTACAAACCTCCATTTAATGGAGTGGAAATACTACAGTGCGCCGTTGACAAAGTAATACGTCGACGCAAGGCCATGGGGCAATATGTAATCATTGGAGAATCAGGGAAAGCGAAGAAACTGGACTTCTCCGCACGTGATACCGAAATGGAAGTTGATGTTCGGAAAACCTAATACTCAGCAGAAGCTTTAATACCTATCGGCTATGGCAGAGCCTCATGCGAACTCAATCCTTTGAGTGATTTACGCATATCGGCCATAGAATGGCCTCTTACAAAGACTGATCACCCGCACAGCGGGTTTCCACTTTGCAAAGCAAGGCATCGGGCTCTGTTTCGCAGCGACCTTACAAGCTTGCTTGTGGAGCCAGAAACAGTTGCCTGCTGGCGAAGCTGGTAATTGACCATGGAATGGCATAAAAAAATGATAGGCGAACTATTCGCCAAGAGGCCATTGCCTAGATGTGTGCAGTACTCGGAGTATGGCAATATCCGCGCCGTGATGTTGATATACGATAAGATAGCTGGGAGTCAGCACTAACTCACGAGTCATTTCAACAAGCCCCACGCGCCCCATATCTGGAAAATCTAGCAGTTGGGTCACACGCTGCTGAAGAAGGGCAAAAAGCTGTGCAGCAGCTGTTGGGTTCTTTGACTGAAGGTATTCCATTAGGTCAAAAAGATCATTTTGAGCGTACTCAGTCCATTGAATCTCTGCCATTACTACCGCGCTCCATGCGAGACTTCAACTCTTCCATGACTTGGTGATGTGGTTTCATATTGCCCGGCTCTGTTAGGGCCTGATGAACTTTTTGACGGAACCAAATATCGTAGCTTGCTTGATCCGTGGTTAATCCAGCTGGCAAGCCCCCTTCTTTGGCAATAAAAGTCAGCAGGATACGGACAGCATCGGATACAGTTAAACCAAATTCGGCAAGCTTCGCGGTAGCGTCTGCTTTCAACTCTTCGTCTATTCTAACGTGTAGCATTGAGGTTCGTGACATAGCAATTCCTCCTATCGATCTCAATATTATGTATCTCAATTGAGTGACAGGCAAGTAATCGCAAAGTCTCAAATAGGTTATAAATTGGCCACTCAATGGAAATGTACGAACCCAGTCCTTTGGGTGATTTACGCATATCGGCCATCGAATGGCCTCGTACGAGCCCAATCCTTTGGGTGATTTTGCATTTATCGGCCATGGAATGGCCTCGTACAAAAAATCACCCGCACAGCGGGTTTCCACTTTATGAAGCGAGACATCAGGCTCTGTTTCGCAGCGACCTTACAAGCTTGCTTGTGGAGCCAGAAACAGTAGCCTGAAGACGCAGCTGATAATCGGCTATGGAATAGCCTCCTACAAGCTCAATCCTTTGGGTGATTTTACGCTTATCGGCCATAGAATGGCCTATTGCAAAGAGCCGCCCTAGTGCAGGGCGGTTTCTTTGATGACTTTGAACTCCAGTTCGTCTTTGCTTTCATCCAAGGAGATGAGGACATTACCACCCTCGACCAGATCGCCAAATAGAATCATGTTCGCCAGTGGTTTCTTCACATGCTCTTGGATGACTCGCGCCATAGGACGAGCGCCCATCTGGCGGTCGTAGCCTTTGTGGGCCAGCCAGCCCCGTGCCGGCTCGGATACTTCGATCATGACGCCTTTTGGATCCAGCTGTGCTTGTAGCTCGACAAGGAACTTGTCAACCACGTTGAAGATGATGCGCTCATCCAACTGTCCGAACTGCACCACCGCATCCAAACGGTTACGGAACTCTGGTGTGAAGGTGCGGTTGATCACTTCCATGCCGTCGGTAGAGTTATCTTGGGTAGAGAAGCCGATAGAACGCTTCGCCAAGATTTCGGCTCCAGCATTGGAAGTCATGATCAAAATCACATTGCGGAAATCCGCTTTGCGGCCGTTGTTGTCAGTGAGCGTACCGTGATCCATTACCTGTAATAACAGGTTAAAGACTTCAGGATGGGCTTTTTCGATCTCATCCAGTAGCACCACGCTGTGTGGGTTCTTGGTCACCGCTTCGGTGAGCAAGCCACCTTGGTCAAAGCCCACGTAACCTGGGGGCGCACCGATCAAACGAGAAACCGCGTGGCGCTCCATGTATTCGGACATATCAAAGCGGATCAACTCCAAGCCCATGATTTTTGCCAACTGGCGGGTTACCTCGGTTTTACCCACACCAGTCGGGCCAGCCATGAGGAAGGAACCGATGGGCTTCTGCTCAGCTTTAAGACCAGCACGAGATAGCTTGATCGCATCCGCCAAAGTCTCGATGGCGCTGTCTTGCCCGAACACCACCATTTTCAGGTCGCGCTCTAGGTTGGCTAGTACTTTCTTATCGTCGGAGTTCACCGCTTTCACTGGCACGCGGGCGATTTTGGATACGATATCTTCGATCTCGGCGACGGTAATCAGCGCTTTGCGTTTATCCTCTGGCTGCAGGCGCTGGTAAGCACCCGCCTCGTCCATCACGTCAATGGCCTTATCTGGCATATGTCGGTCAGTAATGTAACGACCTGCCAATTCTGCCGCTGCCCGTAGCGCCCCATCCTCGTATTTGATTTTGTGGTGTTCTTCGAAGGCTCCCACAATCCCTCTCAGGATTTGGTAGGTGTCTTCCACACTTGGCTCGTTTACATCCACTTTCTGGAAACGGCGGGCCAAGGCATGGTCTTTTTCGAATATGCCGCGAAACTCTTTAAAAGTGGTTGAGCCAATACAACGCAGCTGCCCCGAGCTTAGCGCCGGTTTAAGTAAGTTAGACGCATCCATCACCCCACCAGAAGCCGCACCTGCGCCAATAATGGTGTGAATTTCGTCGATAAACAAAATCGCGTTAGGCTGCTTTTTCATTTCACCAAGCAAGTGCTTGAGGCGTTTTTCAAAGTCACCACGGTATTTTGTACCAGCAAGCAAAGCCCCTAAATCTAGGGAATAAACCACGCCGTCCTTGATCACATCTGGCACTTGGCCGTCTACGATGCGCTTAGCAAGCCCTTCGGC
This sequence comes from Maribrevibacterium harenarium, assembly GCF_006385675.1. Taxonomy (GTDB): domain Bacteria; phylum Pseudomonadota; class Gammaproteobacteria; order Pseudomonadales; family Marinomonadaceae; genus Marinomonas; species Marinomonas harenarium. The sequence goes on from NZ_VFRR01000025.1 coordinate 25,780, forward strand.
AATGGCAGTTTTACCTACACCGGACTCACCCACCAATAATGGGTTATTTTTGCGACGCCGGGACAGGGTTTGAATCACCCGCTCCACTTCTTGCTCACGTCCGACTAAGCGGTCAATACGCCCTGCTTTGGCTTCTTCATTTAAGTTAGTAGCGTATTTTTGCAAAGGTGCTTTGCTGGAATCTTCGCCTTCGTCCTCATCGTTATCCATCGAGTTAGACTGGCTTTGATCACCCAGTTTCGAGATGCCGTGGGCAACATAGTTCACCACGTCGATACGGGCTACGTTATGACGACGCAACAGGTAAACCGCTTGGCTTTCTTGTTCACTAAAAATAGCGACTAGCACGTTCGCGCCAGTGACTTCCCGCTTACCGGAAGACTGAACATGAAATACCGCACGTTGTAGTACACGCTGAAAACCAAGTGTTGGCTGAACTTCACGCTCTTCATCGTTTTCTGGAATCAGTGGTGTAGTGCTATCGATAAACTCTTCCAGCTCTTTACTGAGCACTTCTAATTTAACACCACAGGCTTCGAGCACTTTCGCGGCCGCAGGGTTATCGATCAACGCTAATAGTAAATGCTCCACGGTCATAAACTCATGGCGCTTAGCGCGGGCTGCTTTGAAAGCCATATTTAGGGTTTGTTCGAGTTCTTTATCTAGCATTGCTCGTCCCTCTCTCTTAAATCGTTGGACCCGTTGCAAGTCACTCTGCTTTTTCCAAGTCACACATCAATGGGTGTTCGTTTTGTTGCGCGAACTGTTGTACCTGCACCACTTTGGTTTCGGCGATATCGAAGGTGTAAACGCCGCAGACACCTTTTCCCTTCGTGTGGACTTCCATCATTACATGTTGGGCCTTTGCAGCGTCCATGTTGAAAAAGCGTTGTAGCACATACACGACAAAATCCATTGGCGTGAAATCATCATTGAATAGCACCACCTGATACATGGAAGGTGGTTTTAGCTCGGTTTCATCCGGCGCTATGGCAACCGATGAATGACCTAGATCATCATCGTCCTCTAAATTTAGTCTAATTTGTTCAGATGCAAACATGTTTAGGGTCCGAAACTACAAAAATATACGCTTCATGCACACAACCTTGTTGGTAGAGCAAATTTTGCAGGATATGTGCAAGATATAATTTACAAATGGGAAATACCGTTCTAATCTCAAGCATATGGGCAAAAAATAGGCAAACAAGCCCTGAGCCCAATTTTAAAAGAGCATGTGGGATTTTAGCACGATTGTTTAAGGAGTGATTCATGCACCGCGGGTCTGTAAAGTGGTTCAACAATGCTAAGGGCTACGGCTTTATCGTGGCGGATAATTTTGATGAAGATTTATTTATTCATTATTCCGCAATCAATATGGAAGGCTACAAGACATTGAAAGCCGGACAAGCCGTTACTTTTGATGTAACGCCAGGCAATCGTGGTCTGCACGCCATTGATATCACGCCGGTGAGTGCCACTGAAGCGCAAGCTGCCGCAGTCGAGGCATAACTTCACTGGGAATACTCGAGCTCACGGCAAGTATTTGCTATGCTCGTTTACCGCGTTTGTAGCAATCCGCAGTAACACTTTTTCCTTTGGTATTTGTGTTGCTGCGTTTTTGCGTCTATGCAAAAACTTCATTTCTTTTCCTTTTGCCAAAGTGAGCAAGCTTTCTAGCAATGGCCAAGCTATTCCTGTTTAACAAACCTTTCCAAGTGCTCAGTCAATTTACCAGTGATGATGGTAAAGCAACGCTGGCTGATCATATTTCTGTACCAGATATTTACGCAGCGGGGCGGCTCGATTATGACTCCGAGGGGTTATTGCTGCTCACAGATACGGGCAGTGTGCAGCATGTGATCGCTTCCCCTAAGTTTAAATTGCCGAAAACTTACTGGGTACAAGTCGAAGGGGAAATAACGGCTGACGCGGTGGCGCAACTTTGTTGTGGCGTTGAACTAAAAGATGGCATCACACAGCCCGCCCAGTGTCAGATCATTCCCGAGCCTGATTGTCTGTGGCCACGGGTGCCGCCGATTCGAGAGCGAGCAAGCATCCCAACGTCATGGATTGCGTTGACCATTCATGAAGGCAAAAATCGGCAAGTGCGACGCATGACAGCAGCGGTAGGTTTTCCTACATTACGTTTGATTCGCAATGCCATTGGCCCTTACACCCTAGATGGACTGCTTCCCGGCGATTTACAAGAAACCCAACTAACCCCCGATTTAGAGGAGCGCATCCATGGCTTCGAACAACGCCCGCGAACGTCTACCCCACCTCACCGTCGCCGCACTGGTCACACGGGGCGACCGGTTTCTGGTGGTAAAAGAGTGGCAGGACGGGGAGCTAGTACTCAACCAGCCCGCCGGCCACGTTGAGAATGGGGAAACGTTACAACAAGCTGTTATGCGGGAAACCTTGGAAGAAAGCGGCTGGCAGGTTGAGCCAAAAGCCATCGTCGGGCTCTATGCTTTCACCCCATTTGTCGGTGCAGATACTTACCACCGAGTATTGATTCATTGTGAGGCCATTGGCGAAGTAACAACCCATCTCGACAGTGATATCGACTCCGCCCACTGGCTGACCATGGACGAGATTTGCGCCAGCAAATTACGTAGTCCGTTGGTGCAAGCTGGATTTGATGATTACCTCAAAGGGCAAGGCTTTCCGCTTGAAATGATAGATAACAGCCATATTTCTCCGGTAACGGCGTAACTCAGACAGCAGGTTTCCCGCGCATCAAAGTGGGGAATCCGCTATACTGGGCCGTTTCCATCAATGTCGGGCCTTAACCCCGTTTTATTGCCGAGAAGTTGTTATGACCCCAACAAAATCCATTCAAGATACTAAAGTGATCGTCGGTATGTCCGGCGGTGTTGATTCCTCCGTTTCTGCCCTCTTACTGATGCAGCAAGGCTATCAGGTCGAAGGCCTATTTATGAAAAACTGGGATGAGGACGACGGCACCGAGTATTGCACCGCCAAGGAAGACCTAGCCGACGCCCAAGCCGTATGCGACAAGCTAGGAATAAAGCTCCATACCGCCAATTTCGCCGCCGAATACTGGGATAATGTGTTCGAACATTTTCTGGCGGAGTACAAGGCTGGCCGCACTCCCAACCCGGATATTTTGTGCAACAAAGAAATCAAGTTTAAAGCCTTCTTAGAATACGCTATGGCGTTGGGGGCAGATGCCATTGCCACCGGCCACTACGTACGTCGCGGCGAACAAAATGGTGAGCCGGTATTATTAAAGGGATTGGACAACAACAAAGATCAAAGTTATTTCCTTTACGCTGTTGGTAAAGACGAGATCGGCAAAACCTTCTTCCCGGTGGGCGAGTTAGAAAAGCCCGAGGTGCGTCGTTTGGCGGAAGAGCATGGCTTAGTGACTCACAATAAAAAAGACAGCACCGGGATTTGCTTTATCGGCGAGCGCCGCTTTAAAGACTTTTTACAACAGTATTTACCGGCGCAACCGGGCAATATTGAAACCCTGGATGGGGATGTGATCGGCAAACATCATGGTTTGATGTACCACACTATTGGTCAGCGTCAAGGATTGGGGATCGGGGGATTATCCAAATATCCGGACGAGCCGTGGTATGTGGTGGAAAAAGACTTAGAGCGCAATGTTTTGTTGGTAACTCAAGGTGGTCAACACCCTTCTCTTTTCAAGACCCATCTGATCGCCGATCAGTTTGATTGGGTTGCGCGAGAGAAACCAACGCTTCCACTTACTTGTAAAGCCAAGTGCCGTTACCGCCAGCCAGATCAGGATTGCACCCTGTATGAGCTTGAAGACGGTAGTATTGAGGTCTCTTTCCGCGAACCACAGCGCGCTATTACTCCAGGTCAGTCGATTGTTTTCTATGTTGGGGAACATTGCCTAGGTGGTGGCATCATAAATAAGGCGTTCAATAAATAAGGATTCCCTATGGCCCATTCCGAAACTGAACAAGCGATCGCCTTAGCTGCGGTATTTCAAGCAGCAGAATTAGTGGCAACCTTGGCCCGCAAAGGCACGCTAGATAATGACAGTGCCGAGCCCCTACTGGCCAGTGTATTGGTGACCAATGCGCCAACCACCCAAGATATTTATGGCGGTCAATTTGACTGCCAAGGTAATTTGGCGTTGGGGCGACGTATCGCCAAGCAGGTATTTGGCAAAGACAAAAACGCGGTCAACCCTGACACCATCCGTTATGCCCTAAGCTTGGTACACCTAGAAAGCAAGCTTAGTAAAGATAACGATATGCTGGCACAAATCGGCAAAGGTATTCAGGGCATTGAACGCCAGCGGGAACATTATGATTCTGTGCTGCATGATAATATCGTTGCCGGCATGTCGGGCTTATACCAAGACACCTTGAGTAAGATGCCATTTCGTATCCAAGTACACGGGGATAGTCGCTATCTACAACAGGCTGGCGTGGCTCATCAAGTGAGGGCTTTGCTCTTGGCGGGGATTCGGGCGGCTATGTTATGGCGCCAGCTAGGTGGACGACGTTGGCATTTCCTGTTTAAACGCAAAGCGATTTTAGCGGGCCTCGACAGTCGTTTTTAAGCGACTATTGGCTAAATAGCGGCTAAAAACTGAAGAAAAGCTCCTCCATGGGGCTTTTTCTTTATGTTGTGCTCGGCAATAATCATTTGAATCAATTTTCGGTATACGCTTGGTCAATGTAAATAAATTACCCAAATCGGGTAGTATTATGACCAAAATTTTGATCAAACTGATTTGATTACCTAGAAATGGCGGCCAAAAGTCACCTTCTACATAACCGGGCTACTGCGCCCAGCAAGTTAGGGGAATTACATGTCTAAAGATACTATTTACTACACTCTGACAGACGAAGCGCCAGCATTGGCAACCGCTTCTCTACTACCGATTTACCGTGCCTTTGCCAAAGAAGCCGGCATCAAGCTTGAATTAACTGATATTTCATTAGCGGGTCGTATTCTTTCGACTTTTGCTGACCGTCTCCCTGAAGACCAACGCCCACAAGATGGCCTTGCGTTCCTAGGTGAACTGACTGCCGATCCAAATGCGAACTTCATCAAACTGCCGAACATCAGTGCTTCTATCCCTCAGCTAAACGCTGCGATTAAAGAACTACAAGCTCAAGGCTTCGACGTACCAAGCTACCCAGAAGCACCAAAAACTGACGAAGAAAAAGAGATCCAAGCCCGTTACTCGAAAATCCTTGGTAGTGCAGTAAACCCAGTGTTGCGTCAAGGTAACTCTGACCGTCGCGCACCAGCAGCAGTAAAAGCCTACGCTCGTAAGCACCCACACAGCATGGGTGAGTGGAAGAAAACCTCTCAAACTCACGCAGACTACATGCGCGGCGGTGACTTCTTCTCTTCTGAGCAATCTATTACCACTGACAAAGCTCAAACCGTGCGTATCGAATTCGTTGACCAAGCAGGCAACGTAGAATTGAAAAAATCTTTGCCGCTAGTAGAAGGCGAAGTACTAGACAGCATGCGCATGAGTGCTAAAGCGCTACGGGACTTCTTCGAGCAATCTCTACAAGAAGCCAAAGAAGCCGGCATTATGTGGTCTTTGCACGTCAAAGCGACCATGATGAAGGTTTCTCACCCGATCGTATTCGGTCATGCAGTAACCGTATTCTACAAAGAAGTATGGGATAAATTCGGTGATCTATTCGCTGAGATCGGTGTGAACCCAAATAATGGCCTAGGTAGCGTACTAGACAAAATCAAAGTACTACCACAAAGCCAGCAAGACGAAATCCTACAAGCAATCCACGATTGCTACGAGCACCGCCCTGAAATCGCCATGGTAGATTCTGTACGCGGTATCACTAACCTACACGTACCTTCTGACGTAATCGTAGACGCCTCTATGCCTGCGATGATCCGTAACTCAGGCAAAATGTGGGGCCGCGACGGCAAGACTAAAGACACTAAAGCAGTAATGCCTGAGTCTACCTACGCCCGTATTTACCAAGAAGTGATTAACTTCTGTAAAACCAACGGCGCATTTGACCCTACCACTATGGGTACCGTGCCAAACGTGGGTCTAATGGCGCAAAAAGCCGAAGAGTACGGTTCACACGACAAGACTTTTGAAGTACAAGCGGATGGCGTAATGCGTGTGGTTGCCGAAAACGGCGACGTGTTGATGCAACACGATGTTGAGAAAGGCGATATTTGGCGTGCATGTCAAACCAAAGATGCCGCGATCAAAGACTGGGTGAAACTTGGCGTAACTCGCGCCCGTAACTCAAATACACCAGCCGTATTCTGGTTGGATGCAGAGCGTGCCCACGACAACGAACTACGCAAGAAAGTTGAGTTATACCTACAAGACTACGACCTAACTGGCTTAGACATTCATATTATGTCTTACAACGAAGCAATCCGTTTCTCTATGGAGCGTATGATTCGTGGTCAAGACACTATCTCTGTCACTGGTAACGTATTGCGCGACTACCTAACCGACCTTTTCCCAATTATGGAACTAGGTACTTCTGCGAAAATGCTATCTATCGTGCCAATGCTAAATGGTGGTGGCATGTACGAAACGGGTGCCGGCGGTTCAGCACCTAAGCACGTTCAGCAATTGCTAGAAGAAAACTACCTACGCTGGGATTCACTCGGTGAGTTCCTTGCTACTGCCGTTTCTTTCGAAGAACTTGGCATCAAACAAGGCAACGACAAAGCGAAAGTGTTGGCAAAATGCCTAGATAAAGCGACCGAGAAATTGTTGGATAACAACAAGTCTCCGTCTCGCAAAGTGGGTGATATCGACAACCGTGGTAGCCACTTCTACCTAGCGATGTACTGGGCACAAGAGCTTGCAGCTCAAACCGAAGATGCTGAGCTTGCGGCGAAATTTGCGCCTTTGGCAGAAACTCTAACAGCCAACGAAGCAAAAATCGTAGAAGAACTTAACTCAGTTCAGGGCAAACCAGCTGATCTTGAGGGTTACTACCATATGGACCTAGCGGCTGTTGAGAAAGTGATGCGCCCAAGCGCTACCTTCAACGCAGCACTTGAGTCTCTATAAGTCGACAAGACCGATCTTTAAGTTACAAAAAAGGGAGTCCGATTGTCGGGCTCCCTTTTATTTTGTACAGTCTTTTGTCAAATGGCACCCAAAACCGCCTTGCATTTGCCTAGCAATAGCACATCCTCCCCCTTTCCCCTATAATAGCGGCTCCCTGAAAACCATGGTCGAGGCGTTATCTCAATGCAATTAACTAGCTTAAATGCGATTTCCCCAATTGACGGTCGTTACGGATCGAAAACTCATGCTCTACGCCGTTCAGTGAGCGAATATGGACTGTTGCGCATGCGCGTCATTGTGGAAGTGCGTTGGCTACAAGCTCTGGCAAGCCACCCACAAATTACTGAAGTACCTGCTCTAAGTGCTGAAGCAAACACTATTTTGAATAATCTTGCTGAAAACTTCAGTGAAGCGGATGCCCAAGCCATTAAAGACATTGAACGTACGACAAACCACGATGTAAAAGCGGTTGAGTACTTCATTAAAAACAGCATTGCCGGTAACGCTGAATTGGCTGCTATTTCTGAGTTCGTGCACTTTGCTTGTACTTCAGAGGACATCAACAACCTATCCCATGCACTGATGCTACGTGAAGCGTTGGAAGAAGCGATTCTGCCAGAAATGCGTGCCGTCTTGACTGCTATCGAAGATTTAGCGCTTGAACACGCCGAGCAGCCCATGTTGTCCCGTACTCATGGTCAAACGGCTTCTCCGAGTACCATGGGTAAAGAGATGGCCAACGTGGCTGCACGTCTGCGCCGTCAGATCAAACAAGTAGAAGCTGTGGAATTTTTAGGCAAAATCAATGGTGCGGTTGGTAACTACAATGCCCACCTATCTGCTTACCCAGATGTAGATTGGCAAGCCAATGCCGAGAAGTTCGTGACTTCTTTGGGTCTAACTTGGAACCCCTACACCACTCAGATCGAACCACACGATTACATTGCTGAATTGTACGATGCCATCTGTCGCTTCAACACTATCTTGATCGACTTCGATCGCGATGTGTGGGGCTATATCTCTATGGGCTTCTTCAAGCAAAAAACCATTGCTGGGGAAATCGGCTCTTCCACTATGCCGCACAAAGTGAACCCTATCGACTTCGAAAACTCCGAAGGCAACTTGGGTATCGCCAACGCCATCATGGGTCACTTGAGCGCCAAATTGCCAATTTCTCGCTGGCAGCGAGATCTAACTGACTCTACCGTTTTGCGTAACCTAGGTGTTGGTTTGGCCCACAGTTTGATCGCTTACCAAGCCACTTTGAAAGGTATCAGCAAACTGGAAATCAATGCTGCGCGCTTGGCTGCTGACTTGGATGCTGCATGGGAAGTATTGGCAGAGCCAATCCAAACAGTTATGCGCCGCTACGGTATTGAGTCTCCGTACGAGAAACTGAAAGAACTAACCCGTGGTCGCACTATCGACGCAGCGACAATCGGTGCATTTGTAGATACTCTAGAGCTACCAGAAGCGGCTAAAGCAGAGCTTAAAGCCCTAACTCCTGCTAGCTACATCGGTAACGCGGTTGATCAAGCCAAAGCCATTCGCGGCTAAGTCTCAACTGTTCTGATTTTGTTGAAAGAGCCGACTTGTTCGGCTCTTTTCTTTTTAATTGATGTCTTTATCTGGCCCTTGGCCAACTTGAAGGTGATCCATGATGGATTTAGATACGCCGTTAACAATTTTAGGCGGCATGAGTGCCGGTGAATTTTTACGCGACTATTGGCAACAAAAACCATTGCTCATCCGCGCCGCAGCTAAACACTTTGAATTACCGATTTCGGCTGATGAATTAGCTGGCCTTGCCATGGAAGAGGAAGTGGAAGCCCGTATCGTGCTGGAATCCGGCGCGACACCCTGGGAGCTTCGTCAAGGGCCCTTTAGCGAAGCAGACTTCGCCGATCTGCCAGAGCGAGAATGGACTCTGCTTGTCCAAGCGGTGGATCATTGGGTGCCAGAAGTGCAGGAACTACGGGAGGCTTTCAACTTTTTGCCAAGTTGGCGAGTAGATGATGTCATGATCAGCTATGCGGTGACCGGCGGCAGCGTTGGCCCCCATTATGATCAATACGATGTGTTCCTAGTACAAATGGCGGGTAAACGTCGTTGGCAAGTTCTAGCGCCAGAGCAGTACCAAGACCAAGCCCTCGTAGGCACAAAATTACACATTCTAGATAACTTCCCTGTGGATCCAACCATGGAATGGGATGTAGAAACTGGAGATATTCTTTATCTGCCGCCAAACTGGGGTCATAATGGTCGAGCATTGGATGACGACTGCATGACTTTTTCTATCGGTTTTCGCGCACCCGCTGCCCATGAAGCACTCGCCGGGATCACCGAGCAAGTTTGTGAACAAGCTAATGAGAAACTTCGTTTCGCCGCGACAGAGACCGAAGCTAGACTGCATCACAGTCATATCAGTATCGACGACATTCAGCATTTGCGGGACACCATGACTCGCCTATTGGCTGACGATGCACTACTGGCTAGCTGGCTGGGGGAAACCATGAGCGCCCCGAAATACCCTGAATACTCCGCCCCATTATCAGGGGAGGAGGTAGATGAGGTGTTTGACTTGGTCGCGCAAGGGGTGAAGTTCATCCGTCCTGGAGATGCCCGATTATGCTATTACACACTTTCCGACAATGTGATTCGTGTGTTTGCTAATGGTGAATACCATGATGTCGATGGCGAACTAGTTGGTCTAGTTCAAGCGCTAGCAGACCAATTGGAATTTGACTTTAGCGGCCTAGATTTAACCCAGCATCCACAATTACCGGAACTGCTTCGTTTCTTGCTACAACAGCAAGTACTTGTGCCGTTGGATTAATTTGGCCCGGTTCACCAAAGGAGACAAATGATGAAAGTACTCACCTCAGACTGGAATAGCAGCAAAGCACAGTTGATGTTTGTACGTAAACAGGTATTCGGCATCGAGCAAGGGATTGCCGCTGAGGACGATTTTGATCACCAAGATGCCAGTGCGGTGCATTTTGTCTCCTTTGGTACCACCGCCGTACCAACCGGCGTGTGTCGCCTAACAGAGCAAGGACAAATCGGGCGCCTATCGGTTTTGCCGAATTATCGTAGCCAAGGCTATGGCAAAATGCTGTTACGTAAAGCCATTGAGGTAGCGCGAGAGATGGGCTTTAAAGAAGTATTTCTGCATGCTCAGGTAGAAGTTCAGGTTTACTACGAGCATTTTGGTTTCAAAACGGATGGCAAAATCTTTTTCGAGGCGGGTAAACCTCACGTTAATATGATTCGTGAGATCTAAGAGCGAACGCAGCAAAGGCGTATTTTACCTTTGCTGCGTAAGGTGCTTTAGACGATGGCGATTAGCTCAACGTCAAATACCAATACGGAGTGTGGCTTAATCAGAGCGCCAGCACCTTGAGCACCGTAAGCTAAGTCAGAAGGAATAGTGAAGCGGTACTTCGCACCTTCTTTCATTAGCTGTAGACCTTCCGTCCAACCTGCGATAACGCCAGAAAGCGGGAATTCGATTGGCTCACCACGGGCGATGGAGCTGTCGAATACTTGGCCGTCTACCAAACGACCTTCGTAGTGCACACGCACAGTAGAAGAAGCGACAGGTTGCTCACCCGTACCTTCTTCGATTACTTCAAATTGCAAGCCACTCGCCGTTACTTGAACGCCCTCTTTGGCTTTATTAGCTTCTAGGAAGGCTTCGCCTTGGGCCACGCTTTCAGCCGCAGCTGCTTTTGATTTCGCTTCCATTTGTTCTTGTAGCTCAGCAAACGCACTTTCTAGTTCGTTCGCAGGTACACGCATTGGCTGCTCTGCTAGGGCATCTTCAATCGCTGCAAACAGGTGTGGTAAAGACAGCTCACCTAGGTCGCTGCCGCGTAGTTGATCACCAATTTGACGGCCAATGCCGTAGGCGATTTTGGCTTCGTTAGAAGCGAAAGTTAACTCAGACATGTAGTTTCTCTAATTACATAAATTTTAAGAGCGCACAGCATAACATAAATCTCACAGTAAGCCGATGGGGACTATAGACAACATAAATGACATTCATTATCATTTAATGACTGAATTACGGAGGCTTACATGTCACAGTTTCAGCTAAAACACTCTACAACACCCTCAGGGTCACGCCGTTCTAAATGGCTCTCCTATGGCCTAGCCGGCATTCTGTTTACCGTTGTTTCAGGAAGCTTTATTCTGGATAGCTACTTAGATCAAGTTAATAACGTAAATTTATCAGAGGCAGGGCAATTGGCTGACCCAAATCAGTACCCGTCTTAACAGTAGGATTAGACTTTGGTTGTATTCGATCAATGGAGAAAACAACCATGTTACCAAAAGTCAGCACCATCCTTTACGCATGTGACTTGGACGGCAAAACTAACCAAGCGATGGAACTTGTTATGAATCTGGCTATCGCGAACCAAGCGAAAGTTATCATTATGCACGCGATGGAGCCAATTGGTGCGCAAGCCGCCAATATGATTCACAACTACATGTCGGAAAAAACCGTCAAAGCAATGCGTGACGAAGCAGAAGCTTCTGTTCAAGAGCGTATGCAAAAACATTTGGCTGACTTTATCGAGACCCATAAAGAAGATATGGCACAGCTAGAACAAACGCCTGAAACCGTTGTGGTTCATGGTATTCCGGCTGATGCAATCCAAAAAGCCGCCGAAAAACTTGGCGCAGACATGATTGTTATGAATAGCCGTACCCATAGTCGTATTGGGCAGATGGTAATTGGATCTACCGCCAACAAAGTCGTACACCATAGCCGTGTTCCTGTATTAGTGGTGCCAATTCACTAAACAGTTCTTTTCTACAGGAAGGCGTTTGGCTACACTAGCACTGTATAAATAAACATGCTTTTGAGCCATGCGCCTTTTTATTGCCGAAAAACCCAGTCTTGCCCGCGCCATTGCTAGCGCTTTTCCTGGCCCTCAAAAAAAGGGGGACGGTTTCATACAACTTCCCGGCGGAGATTGCATCACTTGGTGCATTGGTCACTTACTGGAGCAGGCCGAGCCAGAAGACTATTCCCCATCCTATAAGCGCTGGTCGTTTGACACTCTCCCCATCGTGCCCGATATTTGGCAGCTCAAGCCGAAAGCTAATACCAAAAAGCAGCTTGCTGTGGTAAAAAAACTCATCAAACAAGCGGATCAAATTATTCACGCTGGCGACCCTGATCGTGAAGGGCAATTGCTTGTGGATGAAGTACTGCATTATTGTCAGACCGCGAAAACCAAATTAAGCCAATGTCAGCGTTTGCTGGTAAGTGACCTGAATACGAATGCGATTAAAAAGGCTCTTGGCAAACTACAAAGTAACGGCAACTTTGCTCCATTAAGCCGATCAGCGTTGGCTCGCTCACGAGCAGATTGGTTATTTGGCATGAATCTGACCCGCGCCTACACCTTGAAAGGCAAGCAGGTAGGTTATCAAGGCGTTCTTTCCATTGGCCGAGTACAGACACCAATTCTCGGCATGGTTGTTAAACGGGAACAAGAGATTAACGCCTTCATTCCCCATGACTTTTATCAGGTAGAAGCCTTGATTCGCACCCCTGATACCCAAACTTTTACGGCAAAATGGGTACCTAGCGAAGCCTGTCAGGGACATATGGATGAAGAAGGCCGCATTATCAACCCCAAACTGGCAGAGCATGTAGCAAACCGCATTACGGATAAACCCGCTGCTGTGAGCAAAGCCGAGCGCCAACAAAAGAAACAACCTCCTCCGCTGCCCTACAGCTTATCTAGCTTACAAATCGATGCTGCTAAGGCTTTCGGCTTATCCGCTCAACAGGTGCTAGATATATGCCAAAGTCTCTACGAGACTCACAAGATGATCAGTTACCCTCGATCCGATTGTCGCTACTTGCCAACAGAGCAACACCAAGAGGCTGGGGCGATTTTAAGCGCCATAAATCGCACCACCTCAGCTTATCAACCCCATGTGATAGCATGTGATCCGAAGCGTAAAAGCCGCGCTTGGAATGACAAACAAGTGGGTGCTCACCACGGGATAATTCCTACCCAAAGCTTAGCCGCCTACAGCAAGCTAAATGCTAATGAACAACGTGTTTTTGACTTAATCTGCCGTCAATATCTGGTGCAATTTCTTGAAGATTACGAATATCGAGCGAGCCGTATTGAGCTTATCATCGAAGGCGGTGTGTTTGTTGCCCAAGGCAACGTGCCGACTAAACTAGGATGGAAAGCGTTATTTAAGCAGGATAAGAAAACCTCCGATGAACTCCCCAATGTTACGGAGCAGGATCAGCTTTGGTGTGAACAAGGTGTACTATTGACTAAGCAAACCACACCGCCGGAGTACTTTACCGATGCAAGTCTTTTGGCCGCGATGACGGGAATCGCCAAATTCGTGGTCGATAAAGAATTGAAAAAAGTACTACGTGACACCGATGGACTAGGCACCGAAGCCACGCGAGCTGGGATTATAGAGTTGCTATTTAAACGGCAGTTTTTATATCGACAAGGAAAACAGATACGCCCTACTCCAGCCGGTATGCGTTTTATAGAAAGCCTACCCGCCAGCTTAGCGACACCTGATATGACTGCCAGGTGGGAGATGATATTAAACCGCATCAGTCACAATGAGGCAGACTATCAAAGCTTTTTAAATGAATTGGTCGCGAACTTGAGACAACAGATCGACACTTGTCAACAGCAACGTTTGACAGCTCTTGCAGATCTACCGGCAAGCCCTAAAACTAATCCTAAACGGCGCTATCGAAAAGCAAACACAGCAAGTAGTGGCAAAGGTCGACGCTCAACCAAACGCCAACCAAATTCCCACACCAACCATTAGACTACCGGCAATGCGATTCATCAGACGAACGTTGCCGGATTGCATTAACAACGAGCGCAATGTGCGACCGCCGCTGGCGTAAATCAACAGACAAATAAACTCTAACATCAGAATCACACTAATCAAGGAAACAAGCTGACTTGCCATCGGCTGGCTAGCGTTGAGGAATGGCGGTAACAAGGCGACAAAAAAGGCCCAGCCTTTCGGGTTTGCGATTGCGGTTACAAACCCTTGAGAAATCAATTCAAAGGCACTAGCTTGGCGCTCACCATCGTCTAGTTTGATTGCCATCTTCCCTTTAGAGAGCCACATTTGCACCCCGATATAGGCCAAATAGACGCCGCCAACGTACTTAAATACCAAGAAAGCGGTTGGATAGTTGAGCAGTAAGGTAGCAACACCAATTGCTGATAAAGTTGCCACTAAACCAACACCGGTGAGTTCCCCAAGCATCATCCACAGGGCACGTTTGACACCGATAGTCATACCCATGGTCATTGCCAAAGTCATGCACATACCTGGGGTAATGGAGACAAAAAAGAAGGTTGGAACAAAAACCGACAAAAGCGCCAGACTCACATGCTTACCTATAGCTGATTAGTAAAAGAGTCGGATAATCTGCCACGGGGATTGCATGACTACAAGCGAGCAAGTGTGGCAGAAATATGAATAACTGGTCAGAAGTGCTTTTTCTTTTGGAAATCATCCTGATTCATAAATTTATTCCACTCATCATCGAGTTCTGCGTCCTCTTCTTCGTCCAGTTCTAATTCGGCCTCCCGTTTCTGTAACTCTAAATCCGCCTCGATTTCATCGATGATACTTTGAAACTGTGTAATCACCGGCTGAGCTTCTGGATTTTCTTGCACAGGCAACAATTGCGAAATGGCTTCCTTATATTGGGCAATGGCGTCATCGAATTTTTGTGTTAGGAACGCTTGGCGAGCCAAGTAAGCATGAAAGTCAGCCATCACTTTGTAACGATAAAAATTCATCAAACTTTCGTAGCGAAATGCTTGGTCAGGCTCAATCTGCTTGTTGTTCTTGGCAAATGCGACAAACTGGGCCACGGCTTCGAACAAGCGCTTCAATTCCATTATTTCCAATTCATCAATGACAGGTTTGGCGCGACGTTTTTGCTTACTCGATTGGAAGTTGATCATCTCCTCTTCAAGATTACGTCGACGGCGGCTGAGGGACTCATCTGGTTGGGTTGTTAGCAACTCATCAAATACCGACATCAAGCGTTGATATAGCCAGACTCGCAACTCTTTGGGCTGATATTGAGGGGGCAAATCATCAATATAGCGACGTATCTGACGTAGTTGATTGTTTAACAGCGCCACCTTACGCAAACGCTCTAGACGGGCTTGTTCTTTCATCTGCAAGTAGATCGCAAAGGCGATAAAACCGCCGATGATCAATAGCAGTATGGTCACTATTAACGCTGTCATATAGTGAAGTTGCTCATCTTGATATGAATTCCAAAGTTATCATCCTTATTAAACACCAGTTGCTCCCTTTGCACAAAATTTGCTAGTTATTCTGACGAGTTACGTTTAAATAATTGATCTTCTAGCTGTTTGATAGTGTTTTTCAATCCTTCAATTACGGGCTCGGATTCGGTGTGGCTACTTACCTTTTCTACCTCTATAAGAGCCTCCCGATAATACTCCAGCGCACGAGCTCGCCGATCGTTGTCCAAAGCATCTCGAGCTCGCTTTAGCAATAAGTCATGATGAGCTAAGGCAAATCGAAAGCGGATAAGTTCTGTTTGATAGCGAGCGCTGGCTTTATCAGCCAAACCATGGGCAATCATTGCTTTTAGTAAGCTAGGTAGTGCCTTGAGAGCCTGTTCCACCCGCTCCAATTGCTCTTCATTACTGATGCGGTCTTTTAATGTGGCTTGTTGTCCCTGCTTTAGCTCACCCAGTAATTGGTTGTATTCAATGAAATCCTTTTCTAATTCAGCATCTAAGTAGGCTTTGGGTAAGGTGGAAACCGTGTCGAGTAAATACTGCACCAACCAAGTTTTGCTTTCTAGCGGTATATAACGGTCGGGAATACCTTTCACGACTTCACCAATGCGATGGCAACGACGTTGTAATTGCTCATGTAACGCATGCCGCTGGCGCTCCCGTTCTTGATACCAGCGCACAATACCAATACCGATGATGACCACCAATAAGGCCAACAGCAACCCCATCGCACTGTACAACCAAGTGTCTGCAGACAAGACTTCACCTTTGCTAAATACTTTGCCCTAAGGTTATCCCGAAACGACGTCAGACAAAACAAAAAAGGCCAGCAATGCTGACCTTTTTCAGTAATTGAGTACCGCTTAGTTAACCGTTGAGTACCCAATTAGCGCATAGAATAGGAAAGAAGCCAGTAGCGCCGATGCAGGAACCGTGATTACCCACGCTGCTGCGATACGCAAAATCGCCGTACGTTTCACCAATTCTTGCTTCGTTGCTTTCTTCAAGGATTTGCGTTCTTCTTTGGAAATCGGCGCGGATGCTTGATGTTCCTTAATCTCTCTTAAGATAGCGCGTTTTTCTTCTACATCGGCAGATTTAAAGCGGGCGATAAAGGCTTCTGTTTCTTCCATATCGTGACCGGCGGCTTGGGAGTGACGCTCAATCGCCATCAACTTATTGTTGTAGGATAGCTTCAGATACTCACGCAAAAAGCCAACACCAAATACACCACCCACGGCAATATGAGTTGAACTCACCGGTAAGCCAAGTTGCGACGCAATGATTACTGTAATTGCAGCGGCCATAGCGATACAGAAGGCACGCATTTTATCAAGTTCAGTAATCTCGCTACCTACTGTACGGATAAGTTTAGGTCCGAATAGTGCCAAACCAATGGCGATACCGATACCGCCAACAATCATAATCCACAAAGGGATGGCAGCCTTGGAGGCTACTGCACCGTGTACCAAGGCTTCATTAATGGCAGCCAAGGGACCAATCGCGTTGGCAACGTCGTTCGCACCATGGGCAAAGCTCAATAGAGCCGCAGACACCACTAGTGGCACAGTAAATAGACTGTTTACCGCATCTTTATCATTACGCAATTGCTCTGCCGCACGGTCGACCATAGGACGCACGATAAAGTAAGCCGTTACCGCAATCCCTAGACCGATGATCCCAGCGGTTAGCATATCGGTTTTCCAGATCTTCTTCAGACCTTTCATTACCAAGTAGGTAGAGAAGGCCCAAACCATGAGCGCAACCAACAGTGGCACAACCTTGCGCGCTGCCTGCACCATGTCACTTTGATAAGTAATTGAGCGTTTGATGTAGATAAGGAAGGCCGCGGCAATCACACCACCCATAACCGGAGAAATAACCCAACTTGCCGCAATCGCGCCCATTTGTCCCCAGTTGGCAATATCCCAACCACCGGCAGCAATACCTGCACCTAGCACACCACCAACAATGGAGTGAGTAGTAGAAACTGGCGCACCGAGGTAAGTGGCTAAGTTGAGCCATAATGCACCGGCAAGCAAAGCAGCCATCATGACCCAAATAAAGGTTGTAGCATCGCCGATGGCGGCTGGATTGATGATGCCGTTCTTGATGGTTCCTACCACATTACCACCGGCAATGATCGAACCAGAGGCTTCAAATACCGCTGCAATCAAAATGGCACCGGTCATTGATAAGGCTTTGGCACCTACAGCAGGGCCCACGTTGTTGGCTACATCGTTAGCACCGATGTTCAAAGCCATGTAAGCACCAATTGCAGCAGCAACCGCTAAAATTGACACATTCGAAATAGCCTCTCCGGTTGACACAGCATAGCCACCGACTAAGACCACAAAACACAGGGCGACAAGTACGCGCACCATTTCCACTCCACGACGTTTAGTTGATTGAATTTGGTTAGTTTCTGTAATTCCCATAACAGCTTCTCTTTTCCGAGTATGTTAGCGGAGGTCCATCAACTGGCCGGAGCCAAATGGCTAACAGACGACACCCTGTCACTTTTATTTAACAAATTTGAAACGTGCGCATTTTATAGTTGAACGTTTTTGTTAAAAACCCTTTTTGCTCAAAAGATTGAGATTTGTTGCGTTCTTGCCTGAACATTACAGATATGTGTCAACTATATTTCCGTTATGTGACAGAAATATTACAAGCCGTCATATTACTGCCATATACAAACAAATTCTCATTGTGACATTTTTTGATCGGCCAATAAAAAAGGCCCTCAGCGCACGGGGCGACGGAGGGCCAAGCAGAAAGAAAGGAGGACCTATCGGTTAGAAGAAACCAAGAGGGTTGATGTCGTAGCTTACCAACATATTCTTAGTTTGCTGGTAGTGATCCAACATCATCTTGTGGGTCTCTCGACCAACACCAGATTTTTTGTAACCACCGAATGCAGCATGAGCTGGGTATTGGTGGTAGCAGTTCATCCATACACGGCCGGCTTCGATGCCACGACCCATGCGGTAAGCAAGGTTAGTGTCACGGGTCCATACACCAGCACCTAGACCAAATTCAGTATCGTTGGCAATCGCTAGTGCTTCAGCTTCATCTTTGAAGGTAGTTACCGCAACCACTGGACCAAAGATTTCCTCTTGGAATACACGCATGTGGTTAGAACCTTTTAGCAGTGTCGGCTTGATGTAGTAACCGTCTTGGAAGCCTTCGATCACTTCATGTTCACCACCGATTAGGACTTCAGCACCCTCATTGCGGCCGATTTCCAAGTAGCTCATGATCTTGTCAAACTGCTCTTGAGAAGCCTGTGCGCCGACCATGGTATCGGTATCAAGCGGGTTACCACGTTTGATTTGACCGATACGATCCACTACTAGCTTGATGAAGTCATCGTAGATGTCTTCTTGAATTAGCAAGCGAGACGGACAAGTACAAACTTCACCTTGGTTAAAGAACGCTAGTACCGCACCTTCAACACATTTGCTAATGAACGCATCTTCTTTGCTCATGATGTCGGAGAAGTAGATGTTTGGTGATTTACCACCTAGCTCAACGGTAGAAGGAATGATGTTCTCAGCGGCACATTTCATAATGTGCGAACCAACTGGCGTAGAACCAGTGAAGGCGATCTTAGCAATGCGTGTGCTGGTTGCTAGTGCTTGACCGGCTTCGGCACCGTAGCCATTGACGATGTTTAGCACGCCTGCTGGTAGCAAATCTTTAATTAGATCCATCAGTACTAGGATGGAAGCTGGCGTCTGCTCCGCTGGCTTCAATACGATACAGTTACCGGCAGCCAAGGCTGGCGCAAGTTTCCAAGCCGCCATCAGCAATGGGAAGTTCCAAGGAATGATCTGACCCACTACACCTAGTGGCTCATGGAAATGGTAGGCAACAGTGTTGTTATCGATTTCACCCAGTGTACCTTCTTGGGCACGGATACAGCCCGCAAAGTAACGGAAGTGATCAGCAGATAGCGGCACATCGGCTGCTAGAGTTTCGCGTACAGCTTTACCGTTATCCCAAGTTTCCGCCACGGCTAGGGCTTCGAGGTTTTGTTCGATGCGGTCAGCGATTTTCAGTAGGATATTTGAACGTTGGGTGACAGACGTTTTGCCCCATGCGTCTTTGGCTGCATGGGCTGCGTCTAGCGCTAGATTAATATCTTCTTCGCTAGAACGGGGAATGCGACAAAAAGCTTTGCCATCTACCGGGCTGATATTGTCGAAGTATTGACCTTTAACCGGTGCGACCCATTCGCCACCGATAAAGTTCTCATATTGTGTTTGAAATGATACGACACTGCCTTCAGAACCAGGTTTTGCGTAGATCATGTTATTTGCTCCGTTGTTTTTGTTTTGTTGGAAACTGATTACGCTTTTCACTCTAGTCCCAGTCTTTGGATATTTCTTGCCTGAGAGTCTAAACTTTTTGTCTGACAATCCAGGAAAGTTGACCCTGATACCCTTTTGGGGTATCTCTAGTCAGGCGTCCAAAGTGAGCACACACAACAAAAAGAGGTTCAAACTATGGGGCAAGCTTCTCAACAAGGAATGTTACAACAAGCCAGTCTACCGAAACGCCAACCTACTCAGTTGGTAGAGAACCGTATTTGTTTTGCCGGCCCCCATGCTGAACTGAGTATTTACGATACCTTTGAACAAGCCAATAAAGTGAGTTTGCAAGCTGATTCACTGTTATTTTGTGGCATGGTATCTGGTGCCAAGGTAATGCATACTCAACACCAACAAGATGTGCCTTTTCTGCCCCATGAATCCTTTATTTTGGCTCCCAAAGAGGAAGTGTTTATCGACTTCCCGGAAGCGACGCTGGATAACCCTACCACCTGTTTGACGATCGAGATTTCTGAGGAACGAATTGCGCAAATTTGTGACCGGATGAATGACGTGCTTACCCCCTCACCTTTTAAAGATCATCAACAATTCAATCCAAACCGACCACTACATACGTTACACACCCAAGCAACCCAACAGGTGTTGAATCGTCTCGTGAGTGACTTCGTGCAAAATGACCCAGACCGGGACTTGCTGGTGGATTTCGGTGTGAGTGAGCTGGTAACGCGCATTTTACGCCACCATGGTAGGGATACCCTATTACACTTCGTCAAAACTCAACCCGATGCCAGTGGCCTAACCATGACCTTACATTGGATTGAGCAAAACTTATCAACCCCGTTAGATGTGGAGCATTTAAGTCGCATGGCTTGTATGAGCCGCAGTCGTTTCTACCAAGAGTTCAAACGCCATTTGGGCTGTACTCCAGCCGAATACCAGCACCAACGGCGTATGACTAGAGCGCTACAACTACTTAAAGAAAAGCGCTCTGTCACTGAGGTCAGTTTTGAATTAGGCTACCAAAGTCTGAGTCATTTTAGTCGTCGCTTCCATCAGCACTTTGGTGTGACACCGCGACAGATAGCTTCTCAAAATACCGTTCCTAGTTGTATGGAAAAATATTCCATATCGCCGGGCGAACAGTGTTCCCGGCTGTGAGTGCTCCAAGCTTACGCTCGGGCACTTACCC
>NZ_VFRR01000026.1 GCF_006385675.1 Maribrevibacterium harenarium
TGCCTCATAATGCAAGGTTTTATGGCCTTGCATTAGGCTAAGATCGTAGCCTTCTAACAGCCAATTAATTTGCTCACCGGTGAGGGATACCAACTCCTCTGAGGCTTTGGGCCACTTAAACTTTTCTTCTGCTAAACCTTTGTAATAGAGCACAAAGCCGTTGTCTTCCCACATCACGCACTTGATCTTATTGCGATGCCGATTAGTAAAGGCGTACAAGGCTCCGGAAAAAGGATTGTGCCCTAGTTCTTGCTCGATCAGCACCGCCAGTCCATGGGCCTGCTTTCTAAAATCCACCGGGTCTCGATACAAAAAGATCTGGGGTAAATTCAATGCAGGGCGTAGATAACGAGGTTTCATAAAGCCGCTACCAGATGGGACACCAACGAGACATTAGTCACATCAATACCACGAATGATCACCCCATTGGGGAGCAAGATTTCTAGATCGCTAGAAGGCATAGAAGGCGTTGCCAGCGCTACCGGCACTAATTTCGATCCCGTTGTCGAGTCAGCGGCAGGCAAAAACTTCTGCCGCCAATAGCTAAACTGATGGTACACCAAGCCTTCTTGTTCACAGAAGGCTTTGATGGACAGGCCAGAGGCTCGCCACTTTTCGATATGGTCTGCCCAAGCCTGGTTTAACGCTGTGTTTGCATTCATATTGTGTGCTCCGTGGATGAATAGACGAAACACAGTTTGGGCGGGGTCAAGCGCGAAAACTAGAGGCCGATTTAGTGACGCTTACCCTATTTCAGTAAAAAGCAGAGCCCCGATGCTGTTGTACGATTGTTTCTTCAAATGCAACAAAGTGCTTCATATTAAGAGACTAATATAATGAACGGAAACGCGCTACATTAGCGTCATTGAAGTGAACAAATTTAGTGAATGGGGTGACAAATGTTAGTAGATGGCAAATGGGTAGAGAATTGGCAACCAGTACAAGCAACCGATGAAAAAGGAGGCTTTGTGCGTCAGACGTCCACATTCCGTGATTGGATTGTGCCAGCGGATCAAGCTACCGAAGATACCAAGTTTGTCGCCGAAGCGGGGCGCTACCACCTTTACGTGGCGTACATCTGCCCGTGGGCATCTCGCACCTTAATGGCACGTAGCCTAAAAGGTTTGGAAGACGTGATTAGCGTGTCTATTGTGACCCCCGTGATTACCGACCAAGGTTGGCAGTTTGATGGCTTCCCTGGTAGTACCGAAGACCATATTAATGGCGTGACTTACATGCACGAGCTTTACACCAAAGCCGACCCAAACATCAGTGGCCGTGCGACGGTGCCGGTGTTGTGGGATAAGAAAACCGGCACCATCGTCAATAACGAGTCTGCCGACATCGTGCGCATCTTGAATAGTGGTTTTGGCGAACTGGCTAATAACGACTTCGACTTGTACCCAGAAGCCTTGCAAGCTGATATCGATGCACTCAATGAGAAGGTGTACCCAAACTTCAACAATGGGGTTTACCGTGCCGGTTTTGCGACGACCCAAGCAGCCTATGATGAAGCTTACCGGGATGTATTCGCAACCTTGGAATGGTTGGAGCAACGCTTAAGCGATGGTCGCTCGTTCCTCTTTGGTGATCAGTTCACTGAAGCGGATATCCGATTATTTGTTACCCTGATCCGTTTTGATGCCGCGTATCACGGTATTTTCAAATGTAACTTGCACATGCTACGTGACTATCGCTATCTTGATGCCTATGTTGTGCGGGTTTTGGATTTGCCTGGTATTCGTTCTACCGTGAATCTGGCCCACATTAAAAAAGGGTACTACTCCATCAAAGCGCTAAATCCGACTCGTATTGTGCCACTGGGCCCAGATATGAGTGCTTACGGCTTGGAATAGTCCCATCATTTAATTGGTTGGGGGCGTGAAATGTCTAGTTTGGTATCTTACTTGGGCGAAGAGTTTTTGGCGGTGGCCAGTGCCTATACCGAGACCGATAACCATGGCATGGCGGTGTACATCTGCGGTGTGCGCCCCCAATCTGACACCCAACTAACGGTGAAGCTACCAAGTGGGCATCGCTTCGAAGTCGGCCAACTGGTTACCTTGCATTTGGACAATCGTACCGGTGTGTCAGAGTACGATGCTGATCTAAAGGTGTATCGAGCCTCATTTAAGGGTCGAGTCGCGGCAATTTCTACCTATGAGGTGCTGGTCTCCGCAGTAGAATACCAGTTGTTTTACGGTCTTACGGTGGTGAAAGAATACCGAGAGCCAGGCTATGAATTTCCCCAAGATATTCGCCCTCCCCAAGCTATCGCTGACACGCCCCTTACTTACGTGCCAGCGGTGGATATGGAAGAACAGGACAACAAAGTTGGTGTCTTGTTTACCTATGCGGCAGGCCAGCCCCATTCTACAGTGTTGGCTTTTTTGTCCTCGGAAGAAGACGATATTTTCTTCATCACCTTCCGTGGCACTTTCAAAGAACAAGTGTTAAGCAAAGACTCCCGCTGCTACTTTGCCATCGACGGGCGCGCTTCCTTTACGTTCGAACATGCCATTGAATGGAACTATAGCATTATTCAAGGTAGAGTCTTTGAAGTGCCGAAGGATTCCGACTTGTTTATCGATATTCGCGAGCGCTTCATCATGAAGAATCCGTGGGAAATGGGCTTCTTCAGTCACCCAGATGTGGTGATGTTTCATATTCAACCGGAGCACGTTGTCTGCCCCGGTCACGGGTGACAAAATCGTTAGCGAGGCAAACGCCAGAACAGCAAAATATTCCGTAATGCCGCCGCCACATAGGTCATGGCGCAGGCAGTGAGGATGCGTTTGATCTTCGGTAAGTCCCGCTCACTGACGTAATTACCTTCCCGTAAAATGGGTAGTGCCTTATTGAAACTGGCATCCCATTCTTCCGGCAAAATTGCCAACTGAATAAATACCGTCATTATCCCCATCAAAGCGACGACGCCGATATGCAAAACAGGTAGATAGGGCAGGCGTAAGGCTAAGCTTAAGATCGGCCAGATAATCAGTAGCAAAAACGCCAATCGTTGCAAACGCATTGCCCATGGTAAGTAGCGGGTGCGCAACTTGGCCACGGTATCCTGCCGGTGGTGGGCGATAGCATGACCGACCTCGTGGGTCGCCACGGCCACGGCAGTGAGTGATTGACCGTCATAGACATAAGGGCTGAGGCGAATTGTCTTGGCAAGGATATCGTAGTGATCTTGGCCTTCTTGCCCAACCTCGACGGTCACGCCCTCCAATTGATAGCGTTGGATTAAGTGTCGCGCCAGCTCACCACCCGTGCCGGGCAAATCCACCCGCAAAGCTCGATACTTGCTCAGTACCCGCTTGACCCACAGACTGGGGCCGAAAAAGAGCAAGATGACAGCGATAGCAACCAAAGCGACCACGGAGTTACCTCAATAATTGTGGTGAGCCAGACAAGGTAATAGACATTAAATTACATTAATATTCAAAAAGCTTATGCACTAAGTGGTAGGTTGACCCCAAGAACATTAGAAAATTCCCTCTTACTACAAGGTTAGAACGTTGCCCCACTCGTTACGATTGATGGCTCAGTTCACCGAGCGTTTTTAAAAGGGTAATTGTTCTACTCGGTTTCTACCGTTTGATTTGGCTAGATAAAGCGCATTATCCGCGGCTTGCAACAGCTTTTCTGGATTAGCCTGGGGTGTTGGTATGGTTGTCGCCACCCCGATACTGATGGTTACCTGGAAAGGTCGGGTGCCGTAACACAGTTTCAGTGAAGAGACTTGGGTGCGAATCTGCTCGGCAAACTTAGCGGCGGCTGTAGCATCCATCCCTGCGACTACTAAACAGAACTCTTCTCCGCCATACCGAGCACAAAGGCCATGGGCTTCGTTGTCGGCATTTTGTTGGAGTATTTGGGCAATCTGACGTAAGCATTCATCACCCGCTTGGTATCCGTATTTGTCGTTTACCTGTTTGAAAAAGTCCACGTCTAAAATTAGGACGGACAAGCTAAGTTGTTGCTGTAGGCAGGAGCTAAACGAGTCTTTAAACGCTTTATCAAAGTAGCGACGATTATAGAGACCAGTTAGTCCATCTACTCGGCTGATGTGTTCTAGCTCGTGGTTGGCTTGTTCTAGAGCCCCCATGGCTTGTTTTAACTCGAAAGTTTGTTCCTCGACCTTTTGTTCTAGCTCTTCTTTTGCTTGGCGCTCCACGGCAAGTGCATGTTGCTGAGCAGCCAGCTCCCGACTTTTGGCCATTAAACTTTGCTGCTCGTAGTAGATTGATTGGGACTCTGCGGCAATACGCTCTTTCCGTTCCCGGCCAATGCGCTCGGCCAAGGCCATAGAGAGCAGTAATACTTCGATGACAAAACCGACAAACTGGAAATAGTACAATTCTGTGCGGTAGGCAATGATGCCGGTAAGCCCCAGCATTAGTAGGAATGTGGAAAAGATCAACATGCTCCAAGCGATGGTCATATACTTGCCGGAAATATCCCCTTGATACCAACGGTAGGCAGATACCGTGAAGCCGGCGATGCAGCTTATCGTCCCGACACCGTCAACCAGATAAACTTGCCAAGGGGTCGGAAAAATAAGCACCTGTAGCAGCACCATTGCCCAGGCCAATACGGCAATATCCCCCGATAAACGCAGCCAACCACCCTGTTGTGGCAGCTTGAGAAAGCTGCGGATAAACAGAGCGGCGGCAAAAAATGCTAACGAGGCGGTGAAGCGATAACCATGCTCGTTGAGCCAGTCGAAGTCATGCCAAATATAAGCGCTACCGATGCCGGTAACCGATAGGGTGTATAAAATGATGGTGGAAACATACAAACAGTAATAGGCATAGCTCGAGTCCCTCACATAAATAAACAGGGACAGGTTGTAGCCCAACATGGCGATCAAAATGCCGTAGAAAAGCCCAAACATCAGATGATTTTCAACCGCCTGCTGAATAAATGTTTTTTCCTTCACCAAGGAGACGGGAACGATCAGCTTTTCTTCGCTGGTGACCTTTAAAAATAAGGTGTACTCATGGTTATCGGCCAGCATAAGACGTACCGAATAGGGGTGTTTATCTGCAGAAAATGTCTTTGCAATCCGCCATTGATCAATACTGCCATTTTGGCCGAGGCGATTATTGCTTCGATCATAGAGATACCACTCCAAAGAGGAGATGCCAGACCAAGGTACATGGAGCACCCAAAACCAATTATTTAACACACCGGTACGAAAGTCGGTTTTAAGCCAAATACCGGGTTGATCGATATTGATATTAAGGGGGGACTGTAAAACGGGTTGCCATGGCAAATCCTCCCGCTTAGTAAGTTCATTGATATAAAGCGCAGTCGTTGTAAGGTAATGGCTGTTTGGACCAAGATCGATGACTTCGCTGGTTCTATCCAAGACAGGGGTGGAGTTTGCCAGAGCTTGAGGAGCGACAGCAAATCCAAACAGAGATAAGAGGATAGAAAGAAAAATAACCATATAGCAGTGTTCCAGAGCAAACTGCATTACCCTGTAACTATATCAGAGCAAGCTCAATAAGACAGGAATCATGTTTGAGATATAGCATTCTATGTCAAACACTATGCAAAAATATTGTAAACAACTGTGTTTCTTGGTTACGCAATGTGGTCTGAACGCTTGAATGCTACTAACTGCGAAGTACTAATATGGAGTTGAACTTGATTCATTCTGCTTCTGGCTGGCCTGTGGTAGAGTACGCGCCTGTTATAGGTTGCCAGGGTACGCTCTGGCACGAAGAGGGAAGTTGGTGTGAATCCAACGCTGCCCCCGCAACGGTAACAAAGACAAGCTTTATCGAAATGCCACTGTGACAGCGTGTCATGGGAAGGCGATAAAGTGCGCGTAAGCGGCTTTGAAGTCCGGAGACCTGCCTATAACCGGGGGCTTTGCCTGCTCACCATAAATGGCAAAGCTTAGGTTCACCACTGTGCGGGCGTGCTCAGTGCAACAAATCAGATAAAGACCATGACTTCTAAAACAGACTCCCTACCGGCGTTTGCGAAAACCGCAGCGGCCCTAAGCATTCTTGCCGCCATTTCCAGCCAAACCCTTGCTGCAGAAACCGAGCAAAAAGATCCGCTACTGATCGTCATCACCACGGCGACCACTACCCCAATTACCGCTTCGGAATCATTGGCTTCCGTGACCGTGATCGATAAAGACGACATCGAAAAACAACAACCCCAAGAAATGACCGAGCTACTGGCCGGGCAGCCAGGGGTGGATATCACCACCAATGGGGGGTATGGGAAAGCGACAAGCTTATTTATGCGTGGTGCGAATAGCAGTGGTACTAAGTTACTGATCGATGGCGTTCCTCTCTATTCTGCTACGTTGGGAGTTGCTCCATGGCAGTATTTAAATCCTGCATTATTTGAAAGAGTCGAGGTTGTCAGGGGACCAAGGTCATCACTATACGGCTCGGAAGCTGTGGGTGGAGTAGTTCAGCTTTTCCTAAAGGACAGTCGAGAGGATTCTATTGATTTCTCCGTGGAGGGAGGGTCGTTTAATACTCAAGGAGCTCAAGTTAGCGCTAGTGGCAATTTAGGAAATACTAGTATTCTTTTGTCAGGGAGTACGTTCCAAACAGATGGAACCAAATTAAAATTGGACGAGGAGAATAAAGCCTACAAGAGTGGAAGCCTTCTTTTTAGAGTCGCCCATAAAATTAGTGATAGAACCAACCTGAAACTGCTTTATATGAATGGTAATGGTCATAGCGAGTATAGTGGAGGAGAACTTGATTACAACCTCCATGTTGCAAATATTGGGGCAGATTTCCCAGTTTTGAAGAACTGGGATAGTTCGATCAACTTCAAAGAGTCCTCATTAGATCAATCCTATGATAGCGGGTCTGAATTTAACTCCATTAATCAGGCTGTTCGGTGGAGTAACGTCGTCTGGGCTAATAACAGCGATTTTGTGTTTGGAGCTGAGTACTCCGAGGACACAGCTGATGTTTCTTATGATACTCCTATAAGAACTAATTCTGCGATTTTTGGGCAAGCTACAGGGTATTTTGGTAAATGGACCCTACAAGCTAACTTGCGATCTGATGAAAATAGTCAGTTTGCAGGATCTAGCACCGGGGGTATCTCACTCGGATTTCAGGCCTCTACCAATATCAAGATCAGAAGCAGCCATGGTACGGCATACAAAGCCCCAGATTTCAGTCATCTGTATAGCCAATATGGTAGCCTTGAGATTAAATCGGAAGCCTCGACGTCGTCAGAGTTGGGCATAAGAGGTGATTATGGATCTAGCTACTGGGATTTGGCTTTTTATCAGTCGGATTACAATGACATGATTGCCTACAACAGGAGCACCAAAAAATATGAAAATATTCAAAATGCTAGGGTTCGCGGTATCGAATTCGCCACTGGCGCAAAGCTAGCCGAATGGTCATTAGGATTTAATGCCACCCTAATGGATCCAGTAAACCTAAGTGACGGGGATAACCATGGTAAGCGATTGCAACGCCGAGTTGAAAAATCGGCTCGAATTGATGTAGACCGTGGCTTCGAAAATTCCTCCCTTGGTTTCACGGTTGCGGGTTACGGTGATCGTTACGATGATGCGGCGAACACGGAATTATTACCGGGCTACGCATTACTAAACCTTCGCGCGAGCTATGATTTTGCCAAAGACTGGAACGCGAAATTCACGGTGAAGAATGCCTTGGATAAAGACTATGAAACAGCCGGGGGTTATAAAAACCCCGGTGTTGGTGCGTTTTTAACGGTGAATTACTCGGCGCTGTAAGCAAGGAAACCGACCATGAAGACACAATCTAAGCTCTTTGCATTTACCTTGGTGCTGGGTGGGTGTCTCTGGTCGTCTTTTGCTTTTTCTGTCGATGGGGAGCTCTGTGTGGTGGACGATAAACAGCGCCAAGTGTGTTTATCAAGCCCAGCCCAGCGTATCGCTGCCTTGTCCCCCGGTGCCACTGAGTTGGCCTACGCCGCCGGCGCGGGGGATCAAGTTGTGGCGGTGGTGTCTTACAGTGACTACCCCCCAGAAGCGAAACAGGTTACCTCCGTGGGCAGTCATACCCGTCTGGATATGGAGCGTTTAGTCAGCTTGCAGCCAGATTTGGTGCTGGCTTGGGGAACGGGCAATCCGTCGGAACAGGTGGCCACGTTAGAGCAAATGGGCATGACCATTTATTTTGTGGAACCCCATGATTTTGAAGGGATTGCCTCTTCAGTAGAACGTATTGGTGAATTGGCTGCTAGTCGAGACGTCGCGGATCGAGTTGCGGCGGAATTTCGCCAAGGCATTAGCGAGCTGCGTGAACGATACCAAGGAGCCGAGCCAATACGCACCTTTTACCAAGTGTGGGATTCCCCGCTGATGTCCATGAATGGCACCCACTACATCAGTAAAGTGGTGGAGTTATGTGGTGGCGTGAATGTGTTTGCTGATGCACCCCGGTTAATCCCTCGTTTAAGCCAAGAGGCGGTATTGCTGGAAAACCCCGAAGCCATTGTGGCCGGTGGCATGGGGGAAGAAAATGCCCATTGGTTAGAAGCTTGGAAAGCCTTCCCAGAGTTACAAGCGACTAAGCAAAATAATCTTTTCTTTGTACCGCCGTCCTTGATTCAGCGCCCCACGCCAAGGGTATTAGATGGTGCCCGCATTCTCTGTGACAAGTTGGATCTAGCCCGTGGCCGCCGTTAATACGGTGCTGGCATCTGTGGGTAGGGTGCAAACCCCGCTTTGGGGGCTGTTGCTACTCTCTATTGTTACGCTATTGTTTGCGCTTACCCAAGGTAGCGTCAGTCTATCCCCTTATCAGGTGTGGCAAGCTTTTACTGGTGAAAGTGCCACACTGGCGAATACCTTGGTATTAGAGCTGCGTTTACCACGTATTTTAGCGGCCTTTGCCACCGGTGGATTGTTGGCTGTTGCCGGTGCTCTGATGCAGGTGTTATTGCGCAACCCGTTGGCGGAGCCCTATGTATTGGGCATCTCCGGTGGGGCTTCGGTAGCGGCGTTGTTGGCGATCTTGATCGGTGTATCAGGAGTTTTTCTTTCCGGTGCCGCGTTTGTCGGCGCGATTGTTTCTACGGTTCTCGTATTCGGCTTAACCCAATTAAAAACAGCGGCTTCCTCATTACGTTTGTTGTTAACCGGTGTGGTGATTGCAGCGGGGTGGGGAGCCTTGATTACCTTGATCCTAGCGTTGGCACCACCACAAAAACTCCCGGGCATGTTGTACTGGTTGATGGGGGATTTAGCCTATGCCGGTTCCCCTTGGCCCGCTTGGGTGGTTTTGGTGGCGGTCTGCCTGATTCTGTTTCCCTTGGGCCGTAGCCTCAATGTGTTGGGTCGTGGTGCGCTGCAAGCGGCTTCCCTTGGGATCAATGTCAAACGACTGGAGCGTGGGGTATTTGTATTGGCAAGTGTGCTAACGGCGGTGGCCGTCACTACAGCCGGTAGTGTGGGTTTTGTCGGGCTCGTTGTACCGCATCTATTGCGCATGGTTCTAGGCAATGATCAGCGCATTATCTTGCCGGCCAGTGCCTTGGCCGGTGGCTGCCTGTTAACCTTGGCAGATACCTTAGCGCGTACCGTGATTGCCCCAGAGCAGTTGCCCGTCGGTGTGATTACAGCCTTGCTTGGGGTGCCGACCTTCCTGTTGTTATTGCATCGGGGGCGCCTATGAGTCAGTTACGCTTAGATCAGCTGGTGGTGGATATTCCTTATCAGCAAAGCGGCTTTGCTCTAGATGTGACGATCGAGCCGGGGCAAGTGTGGGGAGTACTTGGCCCAAATGGGGTTGGCAAAACTACCTTGCTGCATACCCTAGCTGGTCTAAGAAACGCCCGCTCTGGTCAGGTGGTATTAGATGATGTGCCTCTTACGCAAATGTCGCGAGGCGCGATTGCCCAGCAAATTGGCATAATGTTTCAAGAGCATCAGGATGGCTTTCCTGCCACGGTGGCAGAAACGGTGATGCTCGGTCGCCATCCTCATCTTTCTATGTGGCAGTCCGAACAGGGAGACGATCGCCAGTTAGTGGAAGAAGCTCTTAAGGCGCTGGAGCTGTCCTATCTTAGCCAGCGACAGATTTATCAGCTTTCAGGTGGTGAGCGCCAACGGGTTGCATTAGCCATGCTACTGGCCCAGCAACCGGATATTTGGCTGGTAGATGAGCCGACCAATCATCTCGATCTACATCATCAGGTGAGCGCTATGGCGCTGTTGCAACGTCAAGGAAAACAGCAGCGCTGCGTAATTGCTTCTTTGCATGATGTGAACCTAGCTTCCCAATGGTGCACCCATGTCTTGCTTATGTACCCCGACCGTGCGCCACTTTGGGGAGAAGCCCGAACTTTACTGCAGTTAACCAACCTAGAGGCGCTATATCAACAGCCTTTAGCAGTTGCTGAAGTGGATGGTCGCCCCATTTTTGTTCCTCGAGTCGCTCAAGACTAGCTATTTTCATTCAGTCTTAGTGCGTCGCACTGTTCTCTGCTTCTTTTATGTGCCAATGATTGGTTACATTCTTTAACATATAAAGTGTTTATTTGTTAACCTATTGATTTATATCGAGATGATAATTTAGCGATCTGTGCCAGTTGGCAGGGCACTTGCTTTGCAATGTCAAATTTTGATGTTAGGAGCAAACTCGTATGGATTCCTTTATCAGCGCCTATGAGCAAAAGCTGAAACAACTCATCTCTGACGTAAATTATTACGACAAAAATCTAAAATCCTTAAGTGACTGGTGGGGCAAGATCGCCTTGATTGGCAAGATCAATAGCCTCGATGTGGCTGCGACGATTTTAGAAGATATGGATACAGCCCGTTCCAGCTTTCACGAGTTACAAGACCGGTTGATTCAAAAGTTGGTATATCAGCACGCCCGCAAAGCGATTTTGCATCACCAGTCCCGCTGTCAGATGGCGATTGATGTCTTAATTCGCAACCTGTTTGAACGCACCGCCGATATTGGCTTTTTAAGTTCGGATTCTGCGGTGATTAACTACATTCTACAGGATACGCGAAGTGCCGATGATGTAGTGGCTATGCGTCAGCGCATGCAGGACTATGTAGACAAGTACACGGTATATAACGATGCCCTGATTTTGTCTAAGCATGGCGATGTGCTGTTCCAGTTGAGTAGTGACCGTCCGCAGCCGGCGATTTATGAAGATTGTGTTAAGCAAGCGTTGGCCGCACCGGATGATTTTGTGGAATACTTCGGGCCGTCGGCTATGCGCCAAGATGGGAAGTCCCACCTGTTTTATCTACACAGTGTGCGCGATGGTTTTGATGTGATCGGGGTGGTGGTGCTGTGTTTTCGTTTCCGTAACGAAATCACAACCATTTTTGAGCAGCTTAGCGACGACGATGAAGTCCCCTATGTCATCGTCAATGAGAAGGGCGAGGTGCTCAACCAGTTACGTAAGCATGGGGATTTCCTGCCGAAATATATCCCCAATCCAGATCGACCAAGTGTCTTAACCCATAACGATACGGAGATGTTATTGGTGAGCACTCCGGGCAATCCCTACCAAGGCTACCCTGGCCCCAAGGGCTGGCGGGCTTGTGCCCTGATGCCCATGAAAGGCTTTGCGAAACGATTAGAACGGGACACCAAGTTACTGGATAGTTTGCCGCCATTAAAAGAGCTGCCACGCCTATTTTCCAATGACCTGTTGGATATCCGTACTCGATCTACCTTGATCAATAATGATCTCGAATTGATCGTGTTGAACGGTATCATCACGGCGGCACGCAGTGATTCAGCGGAGTTTATGCCAGTGTTAGAGGCGATCAAAGGGATCGGTCGAGACATTGACTCCATGTTTGCCAAATCCATTGAGTCCCTCTTTTCGACGATCTTGTTTAGCCAATTGGATGAGGTGAAATTACAGGCGGAGCTGGCGGTAGATATTGTCGACCGAAACCTGTACGAGCGTGCTAATGACTGTCGCTGGTGGGCGCAAAACCCCAGTATTCGGGAAGCCTTGGCTGAGCGCCCCGTTGATAAAGCCAAAATTACGCAGACATTACGTTTTATTCACCGACTGTATACGGTTTACCATGAGTTGTATGTCTACGATAAGGAACGTCATTATGTGGCCCTATCTACGGAAGAAGGACAGCAATTCCTTGGTGCAAAAGTAGGCGAGCAGCAAGCCACCGGACAAGCGTTGGAGTTAAAAGATATCCAAGAATATAGCGTGTCGGCGTTTGCTCCATCGGATCTTTATCATCACCAATCTACCTATATTTACAATGGTGCCATTCGTGATCCAGACGCTCCCCAGAAAGTGATTGGTGGTATCGGCATTGTGTTTGATGCGTTTGTGGAGTTTCAAGCGATTTTGCGCGATGTATTACCCAAACATCACGATCACGAGGCGTTTGCGGTATTTACCGATGAGCAAGGTCGCGTGATCAGTTGTAGTGATGATCGCTACGCGGTGCATGATGTATTTATGCCAGATATCCCGTTGGACAAACTTAAATCCCAAGGTAGTCTCGCGGTGCCTTATCGCTTGGGGGAACATCACTATCTGATGGGTGTTGCCTTATCTCAGGGATATCGGGAGTTTAAAAAGCAAGACGGCTATCGAGCCCCAATTTTAGCTTGGGTATTGCTACCCTGTTGATCGTGAAACTTGTGCGGATTTTGCCGCTGATGGGTGCAAAATCCGCCAACTTCATTAATAATGCAATGCAAACGGTCCGCGTTAGGGCTTTCACAAGAAGCCCGCGTACCCCATTGGCTACCAAAAGTAGCTGTATGTAATTGAGGACAAGGTTATGAAACTGACTCACCAATGGCTTTCTATTGTGGAAGGCTGTCTGCTAGTAGCTTTAGGGCTGCATCTACTGAATGCTTCTGGGTTGTTAATTAGTGGTACAGCTGGTCTTGGTATGATCCTAGGCAAGCTAACTGGCCTGTCATTTGGGCTACTGTTTTTTCTGTTGAATATCCCATTTTATTACTTAGCTTGGCGCGCTTTAGGTAAAACCTTCACCCTGCGCACTTTTGCGGCTATTAGCTTATTGTCACTGCTGTCCCAATGGTTCGAGCACAGCATTCATATGGCGATTCACCCCATCTTAGCCGCTGTACTAGGCGGTTTGTTAACAGGCTTTGGTTTGATCATCCTGTTTCGTCATAACGCCTCATTGGGGGGCTTGAACATCTTGGCAGTGTATTTGGAACGTCGCTTCGACATTCACGCCAGCCGCACTACCTTGGTGGCGGATATTATGATTCTAATTGCCGCCTTTTTGGTGCTCGATAGCACCGCTTTAGCTTTCTCATTATTGGCATTTCTGTGTTTAAGTTCGGTAGTAGGGCGTTACCATCGACCACCTAAATGGGCGCAAGTGGGAGAGGTAAACCGCACCTAGCCTGTTGCCCAAAGACAAACTTTGGTGCCATTTTCTGCGAAGTCATGATTTGAGTGGTACACTTCTGGCTTTCTGATCATTCCTACACCGCGAGACTTGGGGGAAAACGGATGCAAGAACGGGCAAACGAGCTACTACAAGTGATGGGGCGCGTCGATGGCGTTGAGCCAGGTTCAGGCTTGGCGAAACATCAAAAAATGGCGACCAGTCCCTTTGTGATGCTGCGTGGCGCGGCATCAGTCTTCTATAGCGATCTGGCCTCGTTGCGCTTTTCCCTACCGGCAGAAATCGAATCTTGGCCCCTCACCATGGTGATGGGTGATTGTCATGTTTCAAATTTTGGCCTGTTTAGCGAAGAAGGCTCCCATGGGGAGGACATCATCTTTGCACCCAATGACTTTGATGACGCCTGTGTGGGTCATGCTGGATGGGATTTGCTGCGTTATGGTGTCAGCCTTATTTTAGCCGCAGACCATTGTCATGGGGTACAAGATGGTCGTTATATTCCTGATGTCCCATTCGCTAATCTCAAACGTTTGGAAGAAGACTCAGTCGCGGAAGCGCTAGCTCGTTTTCTAGCGGGTTATCGTCTTGCCTGTGAGCAGTTAGTCAGCGGCGCTTGGGATTATCGCCAAGTGCTACAGGGTTTTCCCAAGGATCATGTGCTGCATAAACTAGAGCGTAAAGCGCTTAAACGCCAAGCCGGTGGTGAGGATTTCTTCACGAAAAGCTCTTTAGCAAAAGCCGTCGATTTGGAACAATCTCCGCTGAAATTTCGCTCTATACCTGAGCGTTTCGCGCCATTATCCGCTGCCGAATACCGGGAGCTAGAGCAGGTATTTGGCCCTTATGTGGATGACCAAATCGTTGATGCGGTGGAGCGCTTGGGAGCGGGTACTGGCTCGGTGAATATGAGGCGTTTCTATCTCTTGGTTGGCCCCGGTAAAAAAGCGAAAACAAAGGATTTGCCGCTTTATCATATTGTCGAAGTGAAAAAACAGCGGGCGGCTGCGCCGTTATACGAATTCGAAGACCTTAGCCCGGTGAATCTACTATCTCCTGCTCACCTTACTGTTGTTTGCCAACGCCGCATGCAACGTAGCCCTGATTTGGTACTTGATGAAGTGCGTTGGAAAAAGGCCCATTGGCTGGTGCGCTCTCGTCACCATGCCCGAGTTGGGGTTGATCCCGAAGATATTTGCTGTACCAAACGTGCATTGAATGGAGGCTTTGCGGACTACGCTGAGCTCTGTGGTCAGGCCCTGGCCCTTGCCCACGGTCGCAGTGATCGCCGTTCCCAGTATTTCGAGCAAGCTGTATTAGCCACCCCCGATGAAGCGTGGCAGGCTCTGATCGAACTGCAGCAGGAGTATGCCGAGCAGGTCAAACAGGATTGGCGCTGGCTGGCGTCGATCGAAGCCTCGCCAGCGCAACCGGACTGGTAACGGTTAGATAGGTGTATAGCCGTGGAGCATCAGGTCATACACTGGCCGAATCATGGACTTTTCCATTACCCAAGCCAGCTTGCTTTCAGCGAGTGGATCAACCACTTGAAAGGGTAGGGCAGTCATGGGCTCAATGGTGTAGTCAAATTCCCAAAGCATGGCGTGCCCCACATCCAAAATCATTGGGCAGGACGTGTAGCCACCCCATTTTGCCGTGGGCTCTTTACCAGTGACGAGGGCTGTAATGTTGCTTGCCACCACAGGGATTTGCGACTTCGCAGATGCTGCGGTCTTGCCGATGGGGGTGCCCACGTTATCGCCAATACCAAATACGTTGGCAAAGCGTTTGTGCTGCATGGTGTACTGATCTACTTCTAGATAGCCTTTGAATGTGTTGTTATCCGCGAGCTCGGACTCGCGCACACTTTTCACCGGTGACATGGGGGGAACAACATGGATGAAGTCCCATTCGGTGGTGGTTGTGCCATTGGCGCTGGCAAAAGTGGCGGTTTTAGCGGCACTGTCTATGGCTGTCAGAGTATGTTGTCGATGATCATTGATGCCGCGCTGTTGCCAAATTTCTTCGAGTTTGTTGTTAAAGACCTTTACCGCAAATAGGTGACCTTCTGAGGTAAAGTAGTCAAACTGAAAGTCATCTCGATGGCCTGTTTCTCGTACAAAGTACTCTACTAGATTGGTCGCTTTCATTGGCGCGCCAGCACATTTCATTGCCCCTTGGGGGCGAGTAAATACGGCTTTGCCACCCTTGCTGTTGGCAAAATCTAGGGCGGCTTTGTGGCTGGCAATGCCGGCTTCGGGGCTAAAGTAAATACTGTGAATACCATCTTTACCAATTAGCTTAGTATCCATTCCCTCAATCATATCGTAACGCAGTTCTAACCCAGCTCCGACGACGAGATAATCGTAGGCGATAGTTTGTCCGCCGGCGGTAACAACCTGGTTTTGCTGTGGACGGTATTCAACTACGCTATCCTGTAGCCAGCGAGTGCGGCTATCTAGGTAGGTTTTGTTAGCAGAGATCACATCGTCCCGATCTTGATAGGAGCCAGCTAATAAAAGGGTCTGTCCAGGCTGATACCAATGATATGGGCGGGGATCAATCACCGTGATACTAATGCCATCCAAGAAATGGTAAAGCTGATTTGCCAAGCCCGTTCCCGCTGCGCCGCCACCAACAATCACGATGCGAGCTTTACTATCCACTTTACTTAATTCCCAATAGCCCAGTCCAACCGCTCCGAGAGCACCTAAGCCAACGCCTGTTTTTATTAGATTGCGACGAGTAATAGGCATGATCGCCTCCCTATCAATGTTTGCAATACCTCTAGTCATCACGAGAGGTATAAAATATTAGATTTGTCTAAAATATAGGCTTTATATAGGGAGGTATCAATATTTATTTAAGATTTATCTAATGTTTTTGGTGTTCAGAGTATATCTAAAGTCATTACCAATCGGGTGCCAGTGGACATCCTCGATCAGTGGCATGATCTGTTGCTCATCTCCTAGAAGTAAAAAAGCCCTTCTTGTGGAAGGGCTTCGTTACGTGATGCGCTTGGTAGGGCGTGTTTAGGTGGTTTTACTAGGCGATTTTAGTTAACCAGTTGTGCTTGTCTTCGGCTTTGCCCCATTGAATATCATTCAAGGCTGCGCGTAGTTTGGTGGCCATTGGGCCAATTTCACCATTGCCGACAGAGTAATCTTTGCCTTCATGAATTAACGTGCCGACAGATGTTAATACTGCTGCAGTGCCAGACAGCATGGCTTCTACGCCCGGCTTCGCGGCACGCTCTAGTAGTTCTGATACGGTGAAGTCACGCTCAGTCACTGTCATACCAAGGTCAGCCGCTAAGGTTAGGATAGAAGAACGAGTGACGCCGTGTAGGAAGCTAGAGTCTAGCTTCTTGGTGATGATTTCATTGCCATCCACCAAAAGGAAGTTTGCCGCGCCAGTTTCGGTGACATCACCTTTTGGACAGAACAGTACCTGATCCGCTTGGAACTCAGCTTTCGCTTTTAAAGTCGGTTGTAGGGCGCTGGCGTAGTTACCACCGCTCTTGATCATACCCATGTGTGGTGCACAACGCATACCGGACTCATCCAGCAGCAAACGCAAGGCACGGGCGCCGCCAGCAAAGTAATCCCCTACCGGTGATAGCAGAATGTACAGCATGGAAGTAACAGAGGGTGCCGCTGCTTTACCGACCGCAGGCTCAGTACCAAAGTGAGTCGGACGAATGTACATAGAACCCGGAGGAGCAGGAACATCGGCAGCAAATTCTGCCACGATGTCTTTAATCATCTGGGCGACTTGCTCTTCGTTCAGCTCAGGCAAGCCCAATAAACGGCTGCTTTGCGCTAAACGTTTGATGTTTTGATCCATGCGGAACACATGGACGCTACCATCTTCGTGACGAAAAGCTTTCAAGCCTTCGAAACAGGTGCTGGAGTAATGTAGTACGTGGGCACCAGGATGAAGCTGGATGCTGTCAGAAGAAACGATCTGAGACTCAGACCATTGATTGTTGTCGAATGTTGCCAACGCCATTTTTGGCATGAACACGCTACCAAAAGCCGCCATTATAGATTCCTACTAAATGAATAAAATGATCACGTATGCTTTGCCCCTTTGCCGCGCATCACCGCGTTGGGGCAAGATCAAGATACTAAAACAGTTTCTGATACTAAGAAAGTGAGATTGCCGCTAGAGCCTTGTTTTACGGCAATTTTCACTATTTCTAATGCAGATTAGATAAGTTTACTGTCCGTTCTGTACCGGTGCCGTGGGTGAGAATTGCTTGTCCCAGTCTCGGTGGTTAAATACTTGTCCTTCAGCACGGATGCGGGCGATCTCGGATAGATCCAATTCGGCAAACACCCACTGGGCATCAGACTCGGAACCTTGGCGCAAAATACCATTATCTGGGAAACCATAATCCACTGGTGTATAGATGCTTGCCCGTCCGGTATTAATATCTACCGCTTCGGACCAAGGTGCCAAACCAAAGGTTGGGGCTTGCGCCACATAACACTGATTTTCTAAGGCACGGGCTTGGCAACCAAGACGGACTCGGTGGAAGCCTGCCTCGGTATCCGTGCAACTGGGCACTAAAATCAAGTTAGCCCCAGCCATTACTTGTTGGCGAGCCAGATGGGGAAATTCCGAGTCATAGCAAATATTAATGCCAATCGTACCCAAATCGGTTGCTATTACCTGAATTTGATCACCGGCGCTGATATGCCATTGCTCGTTTTCGAAGCGTGTCATGATGAGCTTATCTTGAAAGCCCAATAATCCCTGTGGGCCAAACAAGTAGGCGCGATTGACGAACTCGCCATTGGCCTGTTGTACTGGGTAACTGGCCGCAAGGATCATCAGGTTATAGCGCTTCGCTAACTCGTTATGCAGAGCATGCCATTGGGGTAACAGCGTCTGCATTTCATGGAGTTGGCGCTGTAAATCTTTATAAACGGCTTCGCCAAACAAAGACGCCAGCTCCATCGAACCATACTCGGGGAACACCGCTAGACTCGCTTGGTTTTTAGCCGCTTGTGCCACCCATTGTTCGAGCTTCTCGGCGAAATCTTCCCACCGTTGAAAGAAGCCAATATCGTATTGGGCAGCAGCTAGGGTAAAGGTGCTCATAGGGCTTTCATCCAAAAGGTCATAGGTTTAGGGGATTCGTACGCTTCGCCGATTTCTTTCCAACTGAAGGTAGTAGCTAGTTCAGGGTGCTTTTTGTAGCCGCGATTACGCCAGAAATCATCCAGCGGCACAAAGTCTGCGGGTCGCATGGGGTGATCATCTGGGCGTTGAACGCCACAGAAACAGGACCACTTACAGCCGAGCTCGCGGGCATGGGCTTCACGTTCATTAAAGAAGGTCACGCCAGCACCCTGGCCGCGATATTCTTGAAGCAGTACTGATTCACCGCAATAGAAAATGTCAGCTATCGGTAGGTTAGCGCCTTTGAAAGGTTGCAGTACCTCATCGGTCTCTTGGCTTAAAGGTAAACCGGTAGATGCCCCGACGATGTTATCACCATCAAATGCGAGTACGACAACGCTACCTTGACCTTGAATATAGGTCTGTAGGTAGCGTTCCTCGTAGGCGAGATCCCCTTCATAAAGATAGGGGAAATCACGAAACACGCGGATACGTAAGCGGGCCAGTTCGGGGATATAGCGCTCTAATTCAGCGCCGGATAAACGTTGAAATGTCAGCATAACGCTCCGTTAGTGAACTTTCTTTAACGCCAAGACTTACGCGGAAACCTGAGCAATCCAGTCATTCAAGTTGTAGTAGTTGGTTACCCGGGCCACTTTACCTTCTTTAATGTCGAAGAATGCACCAGCTGGTAAATTGTAAGTCTGACCATTGGCTTCCGGTAAACCGTCATCGGTGGCGAGGTATTCACCTAACACAGTGAATTCTACCGCAGCTCGGTCGCCAGCCTCATTGGTGGTGATGGATAGGTCAACGATTTGTTCTTTGTAGTTGCGATTCATGCGCTCCATGAACGCTGCAAACGCCTCTTTACCCACTTCCCGATCACCTTGGTTGATATCGTGAATCACATCGTCGGTTAGCAGGGACAGAAACGTCTCCATGTCCTGCTGGTTGAAAGCGGCATAGTAGTCTTGAAGTAGGGCGACTGTAGCTTGATTCATGGTCATCTCCGCGCAAAAATTGGCATCCTAACCTGCTGGGTTTGATTGTAAACAGGCATTTGAAAAATAGGCACAAGGGTGGCGCAAAATGGCAAACGTCGTAGCCATTCCAAGAAAAGGCGTGACATAAAAAAATAGACCGACGGGCGTGCTGCCAAGCCGGTCTAGGTGGGAAGGATTATAGGTTCAAGGAGGCTTTAACTGCCGCTAAACCGGGTTGCCCAGAAGCCGTAGATACGCCATCTAGCCAAGTATCTAGAACACCAGGATTCTCCTGCAACCATTTCTTCGCCGCTGCTTCAAACGACATACCATCGTCCGTCATGGCAATAACCGTATTTTCCATATCTAGAGTGAAGGTCATATTGTCGATCAGCTTGGCCACATTGGAGCATTCTTGCATATAGCCTTTGCGGGTAACCGTATGAATCGTGGCACCACCATAGTTGGGGCCAAAATAGTCATCACCACCCGATAGGTAGGTGAGGTCAAAATTGACGTTCATTGGGTGGGGCTCCCAAGCTAAGAAAACGATGAACTTATCCCGACGCACGGCACGGGAAACCTGTGCTAGCATGGCCTGCTCGCTGGACTCAACAACACGCCACCCTTTTAAGCTAAAGTCGTTCTTGTCGATCATCTTCATCAAGTTGGCATTGGCTGGAGAACCTGCACCGATACCATAAATACGCTCATCGAACTCATCCGCAAATTTATGCAGATCGGCAAAGTCTTTGACTCCTTTTTCTGCCACATAAGTCGGCACAGCTAAGGTAAACTTCACTCCGGTCAGGTTAGTTTTGACCACATCAATGTCATTTTTATATTGCTCAATAAAGGCGTTCTGAGCTGGCATCCAGTTACCTAGGAAAACATCAATCTCACCATTTTTTAAGCTCTCGTAACCAATAGGTACTGATAGCAGCTTAATGTCGGTTTGATAACCAAGGGCATTCAATACCGTGGTCGCTAAACCATTTGTGGCACCAATATCCGTCCAGCCAGGGTCAGATAGGTTTACGCTCTGACATTGGGCGGGCTCTGCTGCCATAGCGGTTGCAGTGGCCGCGCTAATACAGGCGGTGAGTAGAGCGTTTTTTAGTAAATATGTTCTCATTTGTGAGTTCCTTGCTGTCATAGTTATCGTCATCGTCGTAAGCAAAACGCCGCTGGCTCGCGCCAGTGACAGCGCCCCCAGCGTACCGGGGACTGGTTGAGTTAAGAGACTCTGGGGTAGCGTGCTTTCGCTTCCAAGTCGTCCAAGTCAATATGGTTGCGCATATACATTTCGCTGGCTTGGAAAATCGGCTGATGGTCCCAAGCGATATTTTTTCCTTGACCGAATGCTTTTACGATCAAGCGTCGGCGGCGTTGGCTTGTCAGCACTGCGTTGGTCAGGGTGGTGACATCCCAGCGTTGCAGGGCTTCATCGCGGAATGCTTTAACTGTCTCGGCGTAAGCGGCATCATCCGCTAGGTTAGTCAGCTCGAGTGGATCATTTTCTAGGTCAAACAATTGGTCAGGATCAATATGGCAATGGACGTACTTGTAGCGCCCGCGGCGGATCATAAAGAGTGGGGCAATGGTGCCTTCGCCAAAATATTCCCCGATAACTTCATCATGACCGCTAGCACTGCCTTCAATATGACTGATCAAACTGCGGCCTTGGATCGGCATGGCATATTCCGTTCCCTTGCCAGCGGTAGCCCAATCGACAAAAGTCGGTAGCAAATCCATAGTGGATACGGATTCAGACACACGTTTCGGTTGGAAACGTTTGGGAGCGCTGACAATCATGGGTACCCGGGTGGAGTCTTCGAAGAAAGACATTTTGTACCAAAGATTACGCTCACCCAGCATATCCCCGTGATCACCGGAGAAGACAATAATGGTGTCGTCACGTAAGCCGCATTCATCTAGTGCTTTTAACAATTTGCCAATTTGGTCGTCCACATAACTGATGGCGCCATAGTAAGCGTGGCGAGCATTGCGCACTTGGTCTTCGGTGATCGGTTGATCATGGTAAGCGAATACATCCTGTAAACGACGGGAATGAGGATCTTGATCTTCCTTGGCAATCGTTACTTTTGGCAGATCAATTTCATCGTGGTCGTAGCGGTCCCAATATTCTTTGGTAATGGCATAAGGGTCGTGGGGGTGGGTCATGGAAACGGTTAGGCAGAATGGACGTTCCTGATTGCCACGGGCAAAGTCATACAGATAGCGTTGAGCATGAAATACCACTTCATCATCGAAATCCAGTTGATTGCTGCGTACGCAAGTACCGGCATCGGTCACTGATGACATGTTGTGATACCAAGTAGGGCGCGTATCTGGGTCGTCCCAGTTCGGGAACCAGCCGTAATCTGCTGGATATATGTCCGTGGTGAGTCGCTCTTCGAAACCATGGAGCTGATCTGGACCGCAGAAGTGCATTTTTCCAGAAAGTACAGTGTGATAGCCGTTGGCGCGCATATAGTGGGCGAAGGTTGGGATATCCGCTGGAAAATCTGCCGCATTATCCCAGGCGCCAATTTTGGATGGTAGCTGGCCGGTCATAAGCACATAGCGAGATGGGGCACACAAAGGACTATTGCAGTAGGCGGATTCAAATACCACGCCGTTTTCTGCTAGTGACTCAAGGTGAGGGGCTTTGACCACTTTGCCGCCATAGATAGGCAATGCACTGGCTGCCATTTGGTCGGCCATGATAAAAAGAATATTTGGCTGTTTTTGAGACATTTTAGATTACTCCAATGTATCCATTAATGACTTTGGTGATGGTGTCTCGCTAGCGAAATCATGCATGTGGCCTATGCTTGCATGAATGGAAAAGCCCTGTAAACTGAGTGAAAATTTATATATGGGATAAGCTGAGCTAATGTTATCTGAAAACGACATGCCCCCTTTGCAGATGCTTGCGGTGTTTGAATCCTCCGGTCGTCATCTGAGTTTTACGGCGGCGGCTAGAGAGCTTGGCACCACTCAGCCAGCCGTGAGTCAGCAGGTAAAAGCCCTCGAAGAGTTTCTGCAGACGCCCCTGTTTCGACGTGTCTACCGAGGCGTCGAATTAACTGATGAGGGGCATATATTGCTAAAAACGACCCAGTCCAGTTTCACTGAAATTCGTAAAGTGATTAGCTATTTGCGCAAAAAACGCACCTCACCGCGGCTTAATGTGGCCACGGATTTTGCTTTTGCTGCTTACTGGTTGATGCCACGGTTGCCGGAGTTTCGCCGCTTGCACCCACAGATCGAGCTGCGTCTGCATACGGCCCACAACAGTGTCGATATCGTGATGCAAGATATTGATGTGGCGATTTTATTTAGTGATGGGGTGCATAAGGGGTTTGTTGCGAATCCCTTAATTAGCGAGCGAGTCTTCCCCATATGCAGTCCCCGTTTGCTTGAAGAGTATGGGCCATTCGATAGTCTGGAAGATCTATCCCGGGCCCCTCTGTTAAAACTGCACTCGGATGTGGATGAGAAATGGATGAATTGGGAGCGACTGTTTGAGAAGCACCAGACATTATGGTCTCCGTCCCAATCGGTCATGGAGTTTGATAACTACACCTTGCTGGTCCAAGCTGCGATCGCGGGTCAAGGGGTGGCACTTGGTTGGCGTTCCTTGGTAGAT
The DNA here is from genome assembly GCF_006385675.1 of Maribrevibacterium harenarium. Lineage (GTDB taxonomy): Bacteria > Pseudomonadota > Gammaproteobacteria > Pseudomonadales > Marinomonadaceae > Marinomonas > Marinomonas harenarium. The sequence goes on from NZ_VFRR01000026.1 coordinate 23,159, forward strand.
GACATGATTGAGCAGAATATGCTGGTCCCGCTGATGGACTTTAGCGTGTCCTCCACCAATGGTTACTTTGCGGTGCATTCGCAATCTATGGCAGAGGACGAGGTCGTACAGACCTTTACTAACTGGCTACTGAGTCAAGAGGGTAGCGATAGCGCCTCTTGAGACACCACAATACCGTTGCGATCACAGTAGACATAATCCCCGTGGCGAATGGTGACACCGGCGAAATCCACCGTGTTGCCCACTTCACCCAAACCGCGTTTGATGGTAGGTAGCGGGAAGGCACACAGAGCTTTAACGCCTAGAGCAAGCTTCGACAAAGCCACTGCATCCCGTACCGCCCCATGGATGATCAGTCCTGCCCAACCATTGTTCGCAGCTTTTTCCGCCAGCATATCCCCTAATAGAGCTCGGCGGCGGCTACCACGGCCATCCACCACAATCACACGACCGGCTCCGGGCTCGCCGACAAGCTCACGCACTCGGCTGTTATCTTCAAAGCAGCTGACGGTAACGACTTGACCATGGAAACATTCCTGGCCCCCAAAATCTTGAAAAATGGAATCTGCGATCTGGATGCGCTCGGCGTATAAATCACATAAATCTGGTGTAAGGTCTTGCATAACAAAGCTCCCTATCAAGTGGTTACCAGATACTCTAGTGCAACCACCGTAGGGAGCCAGTTTATTATGCTTATATTCGCTATAGGTAAACGTAAGGGAAAACAGCAAGTTTCAGTGAAGTGTCAAAAATGATGACCAACTTTATGGGAGTACTTCATTAGACTATACTCACAGAGTCATTTGTTTAAGGTATGAAGCCATGAAAATTGATCACTTATCGTCTTCTGAGAAGATCGAGTTGGCGCAACATCTCTGGGATTGTGTTCATCAAGAAATGTCATCATGTTCCATCTCTGAAGAGCAAAAGGCATCTTTAGATGCAAGATTAACAGCGTTTGCTCAAGATGGTGATGAGGGGATTGAGTGGCGTCAATTAAAGGACAAGTTGTTGGAAAATGGCCTATAGGATCAGCGTTCGCAAGGAAGCACAAGCGGATATCTATCACGCATTCTCTTACTATTCTCAGATCAGTTCTTCCCTTGGTGGAGACTTTTTAGAAAGTATCGATGAAGTCATGTCCCGTATTTCTGATGGGCCTCTTCACTATCAAATAGTCTATCGAGACATACGACGTGCCCTGTGTCGTAGGTATCCCTACGCGGTATTTTACCAAGTCCATGAGAATATTCTGTTGGTGTTTGGCGTATTTCATATTCATAAGAATCCTCAAGAATGGCAAGATAGAAGCCCATAATCACTGCGTAGCTCTTAGCCGCTTTACCCAAGGATGCTTGTTATGGATATGGTTGTTGCCTCACTTCCCATCGTCTTACTCATTTGGTTGATGACCAAGTCCCATCCCGTTGCTTCCCATATCGCCTTGCCGGTTACGGGGTTAGTCGCCTTGGTTATTCAATGGGGCTATTTTCAAGCGGATGGCTGGTTGTTATCCGCAAATACCCTAGCGGGCATATTGGCAGTGGCGACGCCAATTTCTATTGTAGCCGGCGCGATCTTTTTGAACCGTGCTTTGGTGATCAGTGGTAAGGAAGCCGTATTAGGGCAGTGGCTTAAGAGTATCAGTCCCAACCCTGTGGCTCAGGTAATGATCATCGGCTGGGCGTTTGCCTTTATGTTGGAGGGAGCGTCTGGTTTCGGCACACCGGCGGCAATCGCAGCACCTATCTTGGTGGGTCTAGGGTTTGCGCCCATTCCAGTGGCGTTACTTGCCTTAGTGATGAATAGTGTACCTGTTTCCTTTGGTGCAGTGGGTACACCTACTTGGTTTGGCTTTGCCGCATTGGAGTTGTCAGCCGACCAGTTACTCGAGATCGGCCAGCAAACTGCATTGATACATCTGGTGGCGGCCTTGGTTGTGCCAATTCTGGCCCTACGTTTTGTACTCGCTGGAGAGCAAATTCGCCGCAATTTGGTATTTATCTTTTTGAGTATCCTAAGTTGTACGGTGCCCTACTGGTTATTAGCACAGGTGAACTACGAGTTTCCGGCGCTATTGGGTGGGGCGCTGGGGTTATTGCTGTCAATTGTGATCGCCAAGCGAGGAATTGGCCTGCAAACCAGTGAAGCGCAAGAGATATCTAGGTTGGTGGCTAAAACAGAAGTTTGGCGGGCATTGTCGCCATTTCTGTTGGTGATTGTGATTTTGCTGATTACCCGCATCGAGCAGCTAGGGATAAAGCCACTTTTGAATGATACCGGCACTTGGTTGCAATGGGGGGAGGTGAGCTTCAGCCAAGGAGGGGTGATCGCTTGGCAAAACCTGCTTGGTACGGAAATCTCCTGGAGCTACAAAATGCTCTACGTGCCGGCTTTGATACCTTTCGTAGTAACGGTGTTGCTGCTGATGCCGGTGTTAGAGTTAAACGCTAAAGGATTGCGCCGAGCAGGCCTAGATACTTGGCGGCGTGTTCGCTTGCCAATCGTCTCTCTTGCTGGTGCGTTAGTCATGGTCAATGCCATGATGCAGGGGGGAGACCAAGCTCCGGTATTTATTATTGCTGCCCAGTTGTCTGATTGGCTCGGTGGTAGCTGGTTGTATATGGCCTCTTTCTTGGGTGCGCTGGGCTCGTTCTTTTCAGGGTCTGCGACGGTATCGAATTTGACCTTTGGTGGTATCCAAGCCTCAATCGCTGCCGAGACTGGATTACCATTAACCTTGGTGTTGGCACTCCAGTCGGTTGGTGCTGCCATGGGGAATATGGTGTGTATCAATAACATCATCGCTGTTTCCACCATTCTTGGTATTCAGAATCAAGAAGGCGCTATGATGAAGCGAACCGTTATCCCAATGTTAGTCTACGGGATGATCGCCGCCTTGGTGGCGTGGTTGCTGCTATAATCGTATTCCTTTGCGATTAGCGCAAAATCAAATGACTCAATCTTTATCTATCCTGCATAAAATGCTGAGGACGCTATGACCGACACCTTGTTGGTGATGTTTGTTGCTGGCCTGCTAACTGGCTTTTCCAAGTTTTCCGTCGGTGGCATGGGGTTGTTAGTGCTGCCTATTGTGATGATTGCTTTCCCAGGGCCAGAGGCATTGGGGGCAATCGTGCCGTTATATTTGCTGATCGATATATTGGCGGTAATAAGTTATCGCAAAAATATTTCATGGAAAGTGCTGGGACGTTTCTTGCCGTTAGCTATGCTGGGGGTGTTGGTCGGCTCACAGGTACTGTCGGACATAGATCCAAATGATTTTATTACCCTGCTTGGCGTGATCATCATGGCTATGATTGGCCTAGGTTTTTTTCTGGATGCATACCCCACCAGTTTTATGCAAAAGCCTTGGGCTGCTTATTCCATGGGCTTTGCTGGAGGTTTGATTAGTATGATGGCGAATGCTGCGGGGCCGATATTCAGCCTGTTTCTGTTAGAACAAAAACTCAGCAAAGAGAGCTATGTTAGCACCCGTGCGTGGGCCTTTTTCCTGATCAATCTCGCTAAGCTCCCCATGTATATTGGTATCGGACTGATTACTCCTGCTAGTTTAACGATCTCCGCCTATGCAACACCGGGTCTATTGGTCGGTGCTTTATTTGGATATCACTTTCTTAAGCGAGTACAGCCGAACCACTTCAAATGGCTAGTACGTTTGCTGTCTACTATTGCGGCGGTCAAATTGATTCTATTTCCCTAGCTCGCAATGTTAGCTATCAAAGCCAGCGCCGCACCTGCTTTTTATAGGCTACATAGGCCTTGCCAAATTTCTTTTGTAAATCGGCTTCCTCTGGCAGGATTTGGAAGTGGTTTAAATACAGCACAAATAGAGGCAAGGTGAGGAAGCTACCAAGGTTGCCCAGCCAGATACACACCCCTGTCAAAATCATGGCAAACCCCAAATACATGGGGTTGCGACTGAAGCGATAAATCCCGGTAGTGACGACGGTTACGGTGTTTTTAGGGCTACGGGGGTCCATGGTGGTTTTGGCTCGGGCGAATCCGACCACAGCGGCTGAAACGATGAGTCCTCCCATCAGGACTAACCAGAGACAAATAAATAAAGCACCAGGGATTTTGATATGCCACTGGGGCATAAACATGGCGATACACCAAGCCATTGCTATATAGCCGACTAGCAGGAACAGAGGAGGCATCTTCAAAGCCATAATGCAGACTCATTTTGCGGTTAGAGGGCTATTGATAACACAGTTAGATGGTGGGGGCTATATAGAGGATCACACTTGCACGGCTTCGACTATGCAAGTGTGATTAACGCAATGGAAAGAGTGTTATTCAGCGCTTAATTGCGTCGCAGCAAGTCGAGCCGCAGGGTGTAAGTCCGCATTGCCAGAGGCAATTTGTTCGCTCAACAGCACCTTCATGCGGCGTGACCAGAATTTATTGATATGGTTGGCTACCATATCTGCTACCGCATGTTCATCACCGGCGCTGATGTTGTTCTGAGCAATTTGATTGATCATTTGGACGAGGTGTTCACGTTCACTTTGCATAAGACTATCCAATCGTTAGTTAGAAGCATCCGCTTCACCGGGACTTTGTTCACTGATCGCGTAAATCACATGGCGACCGGGGCGAGCAAAACCAATTAAATTCATATTTGCTGCTGTAGCATACTGAATCGCTAGTGTGGTCGGAGCCGAGATGGCGACCAGACTAGGAAATCCAGCTTGAGCACACTTGTTTACCATTTCATAACTGGCGCGGCTGGAAACTAGGACAAACCCAGGTGTCTCTTGGGGTTGTGCCGTGCACCAAGCGCCAATTAACTTATCCAGAGCGTTATGACGACCAACATCCTCACGGGCCAGTAAAATCTGTCCATCTTGGTTACAGATTGCTGTCGCGTGAACGGCTCCGGTCTGCTGCTGCAGGGGCTGATAATTGCGCATCTGCTGCAATGCATGCTCTATCGCCTCGGCCGTTGGCAGCGCTTGCCCAACAAGTGGGTTGGGTAAAGTTACTGCTTGCTCTAAAGATTCCGTACCACAGAGACCACAACCGGTGCGACCAGTTAGGTTGCGGCGGCGTAATTTCAGTGCCTGAAAACATTCACTGGCTAACTCGATCTGTATTTCTACCCCTTGGCAGGCAGGTACCACATCGATCCCGTAAATTTGTTCTGGGCGCGAAACAATTTGTTCTGTGAGACTAAAACCAAGGGCGAACTCCTCTAAATTAGCAGGAGTTGCCATCATCACCGCATGGGAAATGCCGTTATATACCAAGGCTACCGGTACTTCCTCGGCCAACCAATCCTGGGCAGATTGCTCTGCACTAGGTTGATTGGGAGTTCGAACCCTGACTGATACGGACTGCATTCCCCTAGCGGTCGTCATTTTCAGCTATTTGCCTTCTCAGCACCGGCAGCGGCTAAATAAGACACTTGGCGCGTGTGGTTGTCTTGGAAGCGTTGCTGCCATTCTGACGGCTGAGATACTTTTTCCACTTGCACCGCCGTTACCTTGTACTCAGGGCAGTTAGTTGCCCAGTCGGAGTTATCCGTGGTAATCACGTTGGCACCCGATACTGGGTGGTGGAAAGTGGTGTAAACCACGCCTGGTTGCATCCGCTCACTGACTTTTGCGCGTAGCACTGTTTGACCTGCGCGGCTGGTAATCCCCAACCAGTCGCCATCAACAATACCCCGTTCTTCTGCGTCATGAGGATGCAGTTCAAGGATATCTTCGTCGTGCCAAACTTGGTTTTCGGTACGGCGAGTCTGCGCGCCCACGTTGTACTGGCTCAAAATACGGCCAGTGGTCAACAATAGTGGGAAGCGACGATTCGCCCGCTCGGTAGTTGGAACGAACTCGGTCAATGCGAACTTCGCTTTACCGATAGGGAAGCTTTCCACGTGCATGATTGGCGAGCCCTCTGGGAACTCCACGTTACATGGCCATTGTAAGCTGCCGTGTTCTTCCAGTTTCTGGTAGCTGACACCCGCAAAGCTTGGGGTTAGGCTGGCAATCTCATCCATAATCTCAGATGGGTGCTTGTAGCTCATTGGGTAGCCAAGGGCATTGGCAAGCTCCATGGTAACTTCCCAATCTTCTTTACCTGCCAACGGTGGCATCACCTTGCGCACGCGGTTGATACGACGTTCTGCGTTTGTAAAAGTACCGTTTTTCTCAAGGAAGGTTGAACCCGGCAACAATACATGGGCAAATTTAGCCGTTTCGTTCAAGAAGATATCCTGCACGATCAAGCAATCTAGTGCACGCAACGCTGCTTCAACATGCTGAGTATTCGGGTCAGACTGAGCAATGTCCTCACCTTGAACATACATAGCACGGAAGTGACCAGAGATGGCTGCATCGAACATGTTCGGAATACGTAAGCCCGGTTCAGAATCCAGTTCTACGCCCCAAGCGGCTTCAAAGCGGGCACGGGCGACAGAGTCAGCAACATGCTGGTAGCCAGGCAGCTCGTGTGGGAACGATCCCATATCACAAGAACCTTGAACGTTGTTCTGACCACGTAGTGGGTTTACGCCCACACCTTCACGGCCAATGTTGCCAGTCGCCAATGCTAAGTTAGCAATACCCATAACCGTGGTAGAACCTTGGCTGTGTTCAGTGACGCCCAAGCCGTAGTAAATTGCTGCGTTTTTCGCCGTAGCGTATTGGCGAGCGGCTTTACGTACTGTTTCAGCGGCAACGCCGGTGATTTCTTCCATGGCTTCAGGGGCATGACGAGCATCACTAATAAACTCACGCCACTTCATGTAGTCATCGCCTTCACAACGGCTAGCGATAAAGTCTTTATCTTCTAAGCCTTCTGTAACGACAACGTGGGCCAGCGCATTGATCATGGCAACGTTGGTGCCTGGACGCAGTGGCAAATGGGCAGCTTGACCTAGGTGAGGGGTGCTCAGTAGGTCAATTTGACGTGGATCGATAACGATTAAGCTAGCGCCTTCACGCAAACGGCGACGTAGTAAAGAGCCGAATACTGGGTGAGCATCCGTTGGGTTAGCACCCATAACCAAAATACAATCCGCATGCATCACAGAGTCAAATGTCTGAGTACCAGCAGATTCACCAAGGGTTTGTTTTAGACCGTAACCGGTTGGGCTGTGACAAACACGGGCACAAGTGTCGGTGTTATTGTTGCCAAACGCAGTACGAATCAGTTTTTGTACTAGGTAAGCCTCTTCGTTAGTACAACGGGAAGAGGTAATACCACCGATACTTTCGCGACCGTGTTCTGCTTGAATGTCTTTTAAGCGTTTTGCGGCAAAGCCGATCGCTTCTTCCCAGCTCACTTCTTTCCATGGTTGATCGATGGAGTCACGAATCATCGGGGATTTGATGCGGTCTTTGTGGGTCGCATAACCAAAAGCAAAGCGGCCTTTCACACAAGAGTGACCGTGGTTGGCTTCACCACCTTTGTAAGGCACCATGCGAACTACCTGGTCACCTTTCATTTCCGCTTTGAACGAACAGCCTACACCACAGTAAGCACAGGTTGTGACAACGCTATGTTCTGGTTGGCCCATATCGATGACGGAGTTTTCCATCAAGGTCGCAGTAGGACAGGCTTGCACACAGGCACCACAGGAAACACATTCAGAATCTAGGAAGTCCTCATTTTGACCCGCAGCAACTTTAGAGTCGAAGCCGCGTCCATCAATGGTTAGAGCGAATGTGCCCTGAACTTCAGAACACGCACGGACACAACGGGAACAGACGATACATTTGCTAGCATCGAAGGTGAAGTAAGGGTTGGACGTGTCTTTTTCTGCATCCAAATGGTTGTTGCCATCGAAGCCATAACGTACTTCACGTAAGCCAACGGCGCCAGCCATATCCTGTAGCTCACAGTTGCCATTTGCAGGACAAGTTAGACAGTCCAGCGGGTGGTCAGAGATGTACAGCTCCATAATATTGCGGCGCAGCTTCGCCAATTTTGGCGTTTGCGTCCAAACCGTCATGCCTTCTTCTGCTGGCGTTGTACAAGAGGCTGGTGTGCCGCGACGACCATCGATCTGAACGGCACAAATACGGCAAGAACCGAAGGCGTCTAGATTATCCGTTGCACACAGTTTAGGGATATTGATGTCATACAGGGACGCGGCACGCATCACCGACGTACCTTCAGGTACGGTGACGGTTACGCCGTCGATTGACAGGGTCACCAGCTTCTCGCTCAGGGAAGCCGGGGTGCCATAGTCTTTATTGGGGTCAAAATGCTGCAACATGATTATGCCTCCTCCCCTTGCTTAACTGGGGCTTGGAAATCTTCCGGAAAGTGTTTAACGGCGCTTTGCACAGGGAATGGGGTCATACCGCCCATAGCACATAGGGAGCCGTCCAGCATGGTTTCACATAGGTCAGACAGTAATTCCAGATTGGCGTTCACATTTTGACCAGCACGAATTTTATCGATCACTTCCACGCCACGGGTAGAGCCGATGCGGCATGGAGTGCATTTACCACAGGATTCTGCTACACAGAACTCCATGGAGAAACGAGCCTGTTCGCTCATATCGACCGTATCGTCAAACATCACCACGCCACCGTGACCAAGTACTGCGCCAGCCTGGGCGAAGGCTTCATAGTCTAGTGGTAAATCCCATTGGGATTCTGGCAAGTAAGCACCGAGTGGGCCACCTACCTGAACGGCGCGTAGGGGACGACCAGAACGGGTGCCGCCGCCGAAATCAAACATCAACTCACGTAGACTTGGGCCGAATGCAAGCTCCACTAGGCCGCCAAATTTGACGTTGCCGGCAACTTGGAATGGCAAGGTGCCCCGTGAGCGACCCATACCGCAGTCTGCATACGCTTGGGCGCCTTTGTCCATAATGAAAGGAACAGCGGCCAACGACAGTACGTTGTTAACGATAGTGGGTTGACCAAATAGGCCGACAATCGCTGGTAGTGGTGGTTTCGCACGCACTAGGCCGCGTTTGCCTTCTAAACTTTCGAGCAAAGAGGTTTCTTCACCACAGATGTAGGCGCCCGCACCCATACGTACTTCAAGATCGAAGTGTTTACCAGAGCCTAGAATATCGGCACCAAGTAAGTTGTTGTCGTAGGCTGCTTGGATCGCTAGGTTAAGATTCTCTACTGCCAGTGGGTATTCAGAGCGACAGTAAATGTAGCCTTGGGTAGCACCGACTGCTAAACCAGCGATGGTCATACCTTCGATTAGCATGAACGGATCACATTCCATCACCAAACGGTCAGCGAAAGTACCGGAATCGCCTTCGTCAGCGTTACAAACAATGTACTTTTGCTCCGCTGGCGCGTTCAGAACTGTTTGCCATTTAATCCCCGTAGGGAATGCCGCACCACCACGACCACGTAGGCCGGAGTTTTTCACTTCATCTACGATAGCTTGTGGTTCTAATGCCAGCGCTTTACGTAGACCTTGGTAACCTTCTAGAGCTTGGTAATCCGCAAGATCGGTTGGATTGGCTTTACCAATGCGAGAGAAGGTCAGGCGTTGTTGTTTCTTCAAGTAATCCAGTTCATCAACTAGACCAAGTGCCAGTGGGTGGTCTACTTGACCTTCCCAGAATTTCGCGGCAAACAAGGAAGCGACATCTTTCGCCTTAACTGGGCCAAAGCCGTAACGACCATGTTCGCTATCGACTTCGATCAGAGGCTCAATCCAATACAGAGCACGGGTGCCATTGCGTTTAACTACAAGGTCGATTTGCTGGTTTGCCGCTGTTTCGGCAATCAGTTGTGCAACTCGGTCTGCACCTAGGGCTTTTGCCGTGGTATCAGATGGAACATAGATGGTAATGGACATTACTGAACCTCCAACACGTCGGTGCGTAATTCTTCAACGAGCTCATCGAAGCGCTCTGCATCGACATAAGCGTGAATTTCATCACCAATGCGCACAGATGGGCCACAAGAGCAGTTACCCAAGCAGTAAACTGGTTCAAGGGTAATATTACGATCGCTGGTAGTGCCGTGATAATCCACACCAAGGGAAGCTTTCGCATGGGCTTCTAGCGCGCGGGCACCAACCGCTTGACAGGCTTCGGCACGGCAGACTTCTACCACATGCTTACCTGGCTGATGGGTGCGGAAATGATGATAAAAACTGATCACGCCATGAACTTCGGCGCGGCTGAGTTTCAAGGTTGCCGCGATCAAAGGCACTGCAGCGTCAGGAACGTAAGCGAAGCGATCTTGCAGAGCGTGAAGAATGGGCAGTAAAGCACCGGGTTTGGCTGCTAGCTCATCAATAATTGACTGTGCTACCGATGCATCCCAGGCCGCTGGTTTCAGCGTGGTCATTATTTTCCTCCTGCCGCCCTGTCTAAGAAGGTGGCGGTCGAGTTGCTTATTATTCTGTTGCTTGAACAAGCCATTTGCTTAGCCTAGCTCAATGAACGTACTTCTTTTAAGTTGCCAAGTGTAGCGACTTATGCCAATCGTATTTTGCATTTTTTCACGCCGTTATTGAGCTGGCTTATCTTATTGCGACACATGTCTTTAATATGGCGCGAATGACTAGTATAGCCCCAAGTATTTCAAGCGTGTTTAGAGTTCGGTCATGCACCAAATTTAAGCGATCTGCAAAAAATACCGATTAATCCCCCGTTATCTTGATTCATAGCTGGGCAAAATCTGATTTCTGGCGCTACGCTTAAGAAAAACAACCGGAGTAAGATGTATGAAGTTTGGACTAGTGGATCGTCAAGGTTATGTACCAGATATGAATTATGGTGAAGCAGGCAAAGAGTTGGCGTGCTTCGTGCCCAGTGATTACGAGTTTGAACAGGTTTCTTATAACAATGGCGAAGGGGAAGTCAAAGTAGACGGGCACGTCTGGCGCTTCTTCTTTACCCAAGAAGGTATCGGTGTTGAGTTGATGGGCGGTATCGTTACCCTAAAAGAGGCCCAAGCATTCTTACAAAATGTGAAAAATCACATCTGGGGTGAGAACAATCAACAGGTACAGATTTTCTTGTCTGGTGCTGCGCCAGACTGAGTCGCACCGAAACCCTTACCCATGTATCAAGGCCAGACTGAGTTCTGGCCTTTTTATTTGGTCATTTGGAATCTTGTTTCAAATCTGCCAAGAAAAGTCGGTGGCTTCTTGCCAGATGCTTACTAGCTGCTCGATTCCGTGCTGATCTTCCTGATCAAAGCGGTGTTTGCTGGGGCTGTCGATATCAAAGACAGCGACTACTCGTTTGGCAGTGATCACCGGCACTACCAACTCCGCGTTTGATGCTGCATCGCAGGCAATATGATCAGGCACGGCATGAACGTCATCCACCCGTTGGGTAAGCCCCGTGCGCGCAGCTTTGCCACATACCCCGCGACTAAAGGGAATACGGGTGCAGGCCACTTTGCCGACATAGGGGCCGAGTATCAACTCTTCCCCGCGTGCGAAATAAAAGCCAGCCCAGTTTAGTTGTGGCAGTGTTTGCATAATAAAAGCAGAGAATTGTGCAGCATTGCAGATTAAGTCCCGCTCACCGGCGAGTAGGGCGCGCAATTGCTCGGCTAGGGATTGGTAAAATTCCGCTTTCGGTTGTGTGCTATCGGATTCAATATGAAACATGGTTGTCAGTCTGTGTTTAAGGGGTGATAAGCCAGTCAGCATGCTGGCGAGTGGCTTGGGTAATTTCCGCGTTGAGTTGATCGTTCTTGGCAATCCACGCGCGGGCGTCTGTTTTACTCATGTTCCAAGCTTGCTGATGGCGGAGACACAGGCGACTCATCGCTTCGGAAAAGGGCACGTCGAGAAACCACTTTTCATCTAATTGGTGGGCTCCGAGGTCAAAGCCATGTTGGTCGTGGAAGACATACAAGCCCTCTACCAATAGCAAACTGGTTGCTGGGGTAATCCTAATGGCATCAGGTTCGGGATCACCTTTCGCGTGGTCGAAGTCAGGCCAACCGAGTGCTTGATTTGGTTTGGTTTTAAACTCAATCAATGCTTGGCTAAAAGCCTGTCCGTCAAAGGTCCATGGCGCGCCACGGCGGGCAAATAGCTCAGTTGCGTTTGGCTGAGCATTGAGCTGTGCTTTACTTAAGTGAAAACCATCCATGCTGACGGTTTGTATACGCTCCCCCAGCTCACGACTTAGCTTGTGCTTTAGGTACGCCGCCAAGGTTGATTTGCCCGAGCCCGGTAGTCCCGCTAGGCCGATGATTTGGCGCTGCTGGTTAATCGCCCGTTGGCGTAATTTAGCTAGTGCTGTTTGGGCATCAGGGTGTTGGTCATAGTAGGCAAAAATATCGTTGCTCATGCTGCTCTCGTTGTTTATTCCATGACTTCGCAAGGTTAATACGGGATCACTCGAAACGATAGCGGTTCTTCTCATAATAAATCTTTATATGATCAATGAGCGCGCGAATGCGTTTAGACGGACGATCGGTAAACGGGTATAGGGCATAAATACCGAGATTTTTTGCGGATGCCTTGGGTAGCAATTCGACCAGACTGCCTGCTTGAATTTCATCGTAAATCAGACACATAGGTAAGTAGGCAATCCCGCGGCCTTTCATAGCGGCAATTTTTAGAGCGACGGCGTTGTTTGAGGAAAAGTTACCCTTGACCTGCTGGATGTACTCACGACCATTTTGCTCTTTAAATAGCCACTCAAAGCGTCCGGTGGTTTGGTTGCTATATCCTAGGCAATTATGTTGGCTGAGATCTGTTGGGGACTGAGGTAGTCCTTTTTGCGCGATATAGCCGGGGCTTGCACACAGTAGCCAACGGCTATGGAAAATTAGACTGGCTTTTAACGAGGAGTCGGCTAATTGCGCCGTACGCACCACTAAGTCATAGCGATCTTCGACTAAATTAACCAGTTGGTTTTCCAGCACCATTTCTACCGAAATATCAGGATGTAATTCGCAAAAGTCCGATACGGCGTCAGCCAATAGCAGCTCGCCAGAGATTGTTGGCACTGACATGCGAATATGGCCACTGATATTGTCAGCATATTCTACCACTGACTCCATGGTGCTCTTGGCTAGGGCTGCAAGCTCTTTCGCTTTTTGATAGAGGTGTTGCCCTGCTTCGGTAACGGTCAAATGACGTGTGGTACGGTACAGCAATTGCACGCCAAGACTCTGTTCTAATTTGCTAATCCGCTTACTCACCGCTGACTTGGTAATGCTGCGCCGAGCGGCTACCTCGCTGAACGAACTACAGTCCACCAGTTCGGTGAACAGCAGTAAATCATCTAGTTGTGGAGTGATCACGTTACTTTGACCTAAACCGGTTTATTGATCCGTGAGTATGACATAGGTGGCGGAAATTGGCCCATGTACCCCGACGACTTTGATCAGCTCGATATCAGCAGTAGAGCTGGGGCCGGAGATAAAATTCACGCAAGAGGGTAGTCTGTGCCCCTGTGTTGCTTGTTCATGAAGGCGCTCACAGGCTTGGGTGATACGTGGTAATAGGTCACTTTGTTGAATGACAAAGATGGAGTGGGTTGGTAGTAAACTGATACTGCGCCCCTGGGCCTTGGAAGACTTCAGCATGATAGTGCCTGACTCCACCAAAGCGCACTCGGCAAATACCACACCGATTTGAGCTTGCTCTGCACAGGCGATTTGCTGTTCCCGAATTTCCTCTGGTTGCCATTCTTTAACTTGTATCCGACTGTCTAGTGCTGCGAACGCCCCGCTATTCGGGAAACGGGCATCTGTGCCGATTAGGAGGCTAATGGAGTCTTCGTCAAAACGTTCCAATGCATCTTGCTCAATGACTTGAGGCAAGGTGTCAAACGTTGTTTCGATGACTTTGGCGCCTAGATTTTGCCGGCTGTAATCGACAAAGTGTTGCTTCAACTGCTCCAGGGAATACTCTTGAAATACTTCCCGTTGGCGCTGTTGCGGTAAATAAAAGGCCGTTGGTGCTGCGGCTGTTGGTCGGCCAAGCTTTTGAGTTAGCGCGGTGAGAAAAGCGTCACGACCTTGTAAGCGGGATGAATCAGTCATGGGAACCTCCATTATTTTGGCGTTTAGCAAACCAGTCGCGGAAACTTTCGTGACTGGTATGGGGTAAATCCCGTGTTTCATGCCACTCCTCTACCGCTTGGGGTTTAAACCGCATATCACCATTATTGATCATCTTGTTAGCCGCTTTCGCTCCGAGACGGATAGATTGCTGCCAGATGTAGGGGTGTTTGTTAATTAACTGAAATGCCCCGACGGTTAAGCGCTCTTTGAGTGGAGTGAGTTTCGCGTTTGCCATCACTTCCCGGTGTTTGAGCAACAAATCAGCAAGAGGGATCTTGACTGGGCAGACGTCATTGCAGGCGGTACACAAACTACAGGCATAGGGCAAATCTTGGAAATCTTCATAGCCGCCGAGCAATGGCGATAATACGGCACCTATTGGGCCAGAATAGATTGAACCATAAGACTGACCGCCAATATGTCGGTACGCCGGGCAGGTATTGGCACAGGCGGCACAACGTATACAGCGTAAGATGGATTTAAATTCAGACGCCAAAATGTCTGAGCGTCCGTTATCGACAATGACTAAATGGAACTCTTCTGGGCCGTCTAATTGGTCAGCTTCCTTCGGGCCAGTTAACACCGTGACATAGCCGGTGAGCGGCAGCCCAACAGCGCTACGGCAGAGTAAGGAAACCATCACATCCAGTTCTTTAAAAGTGGGAACCAAGCGTTCCATTCCCATCACTGCGATATGGGTTTTCGGCAGGGCGGTACTGAGTCGAGCATTGCCTTCGTTAGTGATCAAGGCGATGGAGCCAGATTCAGCGATGGCAAAATTACACCCGGTAATGCCGATGTCTGCTTGTACAAAATATTGGCGAATGTGCTCGCGCACAAAGCGAGTCAATTCCTCTGGTTCATCAGACCCTTGGTAGCCGAGCTTGTCGGCGAAGATTTGCTGCACTTGGCGGCGATTTTTGTGGATGGCTGGTGCAACGATATGAGAGGGAGCATCGTGGTCGTCAATTTGTAGGATGTATTCCCCCAAATCAGTCTCTACGACTTTAATGCCATTGCGCTCCAGCACTTGGTTAAGCCCGATTTCTTCCGTGACCATGGATTTGGATTTGACCACCGAGCGAGCGTTCTTTTGTTTCGCCACCTGCTCAATATAAGCCGTTGCTTCATCGGCTGTTTTAGCGAAGCAAACATGGCCGCCATTCTCAATAACTTTATCGCTGAGTTGAACTAGGTAGTAATCCAAGTTTTCGAGCACGTGGTCTCGAATACTGGCCCCCATATCGCGCCAATCATCCCAATTTCCCAAAGCATCGGCGGCCCGCGCCCGATTGCCAAACATGCGTTCCTGAGCATTCGCCACCGAGGCACGCATCACGTCATCTTGCATCTTCACTTTGATGCGTTCTTTAAATGGTTGTTGGCTGGTTTTCATGCTCATCGGATTACCTACTCATTAGAACTTCAGCGATATGCATCACGCGGATAGTGCTGCCTTCCCGGCGTAAGCGACCACCAATATTCATTAGGCAGCTGGCATCCGCTCCGATTAAGAAGTCTGGCGTAACACTTTGAATGTGCTCGGCTTTTTCCGTCACCATAGCGCCGGAAATTTCCGCCATTTTGACGGAGAAAGTACCACCAAAACCACAACAGGTTTCTTGGTTGGGGAAGGGGGCAAGCGTCAGACCGCCCACTTGCTTCAATAGGATGATCGGCTCCTCTTTAATGCCGAGTTTGCGGCTTAGGCTGCAAGAGGGGTGATACACACCGATCCCCTCAAGCTTGGCGTTGAGCTGACTGGTGTCTAGGTGATGTACCAAAAATTGGGTGAGCTCAAAGGTGCGGTCGCTGAGGTCTTGCGCGCGTTGCTGCCATGCGGGCTCGTCCTGTAATAGCTTGGGGTAGCCATGAATCATGGCGGTACAGGACCCCGCCGGGCAAATGAGTGGGAAGTCGTTTTCTTCTAAGGCTGCGATCTGCACTTTTATCGCGGCAAGGCTTTGGCTTGCGTAGCCACTATTAATCGCTGGTTGTCCGCAGCAGGTTTGTCTCACCGGAAAGTGTACTCGACACCCCAATTGTTCGAGTAGTAACACGGTTTGTTTGGCGACCTCGGTAGACAGGGCATCGCAAATACAAGTAGCGAAGAAAGACACATTCATTATTTCGGCCTCAGCGGCGTGGTTATTTTTCTTTTATCTTCGTCACTTTTAAGGGTTTCAACAAGCAAGACGAAAGTCGAGAAATGCCCACATAGCCTTCTATTTAATCTAAAAGACTAAGTTTTTCAGATGTTTAGGTTTTTGTTTCTTCATTGGAAACTTAGAGTTGAGTTTGTTTATCGGCTGCTGATAACTGCTGTTGAAGGTGGCTCTACGTAGTAGTACGTAGATTGTGTTGGGTAGTTATACGGATGCGATTCGGTATTCCTACGAATAGAGCGGTTGTGCACTTTTCGTTCACACTGAAATAGGTGCTTAGGCACATGCCATAACAATAATCACAGGCAGGACCTTAACAATGAAATTGCAAAACCTCGCAAAAATTGCTGCAGTAGCAACACTAACCGTTAGCGCACTATCCGCGTCGTACACAATGGCTGCGGACGGCAAAGTTTACCGTCTGACCATGGCGGAGACTTGGAACGCCAACTTCCCTATCTTCGGAGATGCACCACGTAATATGGCACGCATTGCCGACGAAATGTCTGGCGGCCGTCTAAAAATTACCATCGACTCGGCGAACAAGCATAAAGCACCGTTGGGTGTATTTGACCTAGTACGTTCCGGTCAGTACGACATGGGGCACTCTGCATCCTATTATTGGAAGGGTAAGGTGCCTAATACGCTTTACTTCACCACCATGCCGTTTGGTATGACCACGCCTGAGCAATATGGTTGGTTCTACTATGGTGGCGGTCAGTCACTGATGAATAAAGTATACGAGCCATTTGGTTTGCTTTCGTTCCCTGGTGGTAACACCGGTAACCAGATGGGTGGTTGGTTCCAAAAAGAAATCAATTCCGTTGAAGATCTTCAAGGTCTGAAAATGCGTATTCCAGGTTTTGCCGGTGAAGTACTGGCGAAACTAGGTGCTAAACCCACCAATATTGCTTCTGGTGAGCTATTTACCGCCCTTGAGCGTCGCACTATCGATGCCCTAGAGTGGGTTGGCCCTTCCCTAGATTTACGCATGGGCTTCCACAAAATTGCACCGTACTACTACACCGGTTGGCATGAGCCAGCGACTGAGCTGCAGTTCCTAGTTAATGCGCGTACTTGGAAAAAACTACCAGATGACCTACGCGAAATCTTGCGTACCGCAATGCGTGTGTCCTCTTACGATATGTACATTCAGTCTTACCATGAAAGTGCGGAAAACTGGGCGACGATGAAGCAAGAGTTCCCAGATATTCAGGTAAAAACCTTCCCAGAAAGCGTGATGAAAGCCATGTATAAAGCCAACCAAGAGCTACTAGCGGAGAAGGCGTCTGAAGATCCATTAGCGAAAGAAATTTTGGATTCTCAGGCGGAGTATCTAGCGAAAGCTCGTGTTTGGACCAATATCTCTGATCGCGCTTACCTCGACAGCTTAGACAACCTCGAAGACTAGTCTCACCTAGCTGTATCCGAATCAAGGAACCAGATATTGGTTCCTTGATTCTGTCGTTAACTTCTTATGCTCGGGTTTCTCTATGTTTCTGGTCAATCTTGAAAAGACACTGGGGCGGTATTCCCTTTTCCTTGGACGAGTCAGTGCGATTTTACTGCTCCTGCTCTTAGTAAACGTTTTTTATGACGTGTTAATGCGCTATGCCTTTAACGATGTGTCGATTGCGATGCAGGAGTTGGAATGGCACTTGTATTCAGCGATCTTTCTGCTTGGTATCCCATTCGGTATTCAAGTTGGTAGCCATGTAAGGGTGGATCTGTTCTACGAGCGGGTGACACTACGCCAAAAAGCTTGGATCGATTTGATTGGAACATTGGTATTCCTGATGCCTTTTGTACTTTTGGTCGGTTGGTATGGTATCGGGTTCGCCCATGAGGCTTATGCGCTTGGAGAAACAAGTGGCGATCCTGGCGGCTTGCCGGCACGCTGGATTATTAAATCTGTCATTCCTGTCGCCTTTTTTTCTATGGCTGTCAGCGGTTTAGCCATGATTCTACGTTGTATCAATGCTTTGCGCGGTGTTAGTGACGCCGGATTTGATACCCAATCTCCACAGCATTAATTCAGCGAGGGTATAACCATGATCGGAATTATTATGTTTTTTGTGGCGCTGGTGCTGTTGCTGTTTGGCTTTCCAGTGGCCTTTACCTTCGGCGGTGTTGCCTTGATCTTCGGCGTGTTTGCCGAAGGTATGGATATGTTCGCCTTCATGCCGTTCCGTATTCAAAGTTATATGGAAAATACGGTAATGATGGCGGTGCCTTTATTTATCTTTATGGGCATTGTGTTACAGAAAACCCAGCTAGCAGAGCAGTTGCTAGAAGCCATGGGCAAGCTATTTGGTAGTGTGCGCGGTGGCTTGGCCATTTCGACTATTTTAGTAGGCACTTTACTGGCTGCTTCTACCGGTGTGGTAGGAGCGAGTGTAGTCGCGATGGGGTTGATTTCATTACCGGTGATGATGAAGTACAAATACAGCAAGTCACTTGCTTGCGGAACTATTTGTGCCTCCGGTACGTTGGGGCAAATCATCCCGCCTTCTATCATCTTAATCATTTTGGGTGATGTGCTTGGGATTCCTGTCGGTGACTTATTTCATGCGGCATTGCTGCCTGGTTTTGTGCTGATTGGCGCCTACATCGTCTACATACTGATTGTAACTTGGCTGAATCCTGAGGCTGCACCTGCCATTCCCCATGATGAAAGTATGGGGTCGCGCAAAGAGCAAGTACTCGATGCCTTAAAAGCGATTGTGCCACCGTTGGCACTGGTGCTTATCGTACTTGGTTCTATTTTTACTGGCATTGCGACGCCAACGGAATCTTCAGCACTAGGTGGTGTTGGTGCGGTTATTCTGTCTTTGTTGTATCGCCAGTTTAGTTTCAAAATGCTGATCGATAGTGCTACCGAGACGGTAAAAGTCACGGCGATGGTATTTGCCATTTTGATGGGTGCGACCGCCTTCTCAATGGCGTTTAGTTATACTGGTGGTGATGCTATTGTCGAGGAAGTATTGCTTAACTTACCGGGAGAGAAATGGGGCTTTATCATTCTTTCGATGGTCGCCATTTTGGTGTTGGGCTTCTTTATCGACTTTGTCGAGATTGCGTTCATCATTGTGCCGATATTGGCGCCGGTCGCAGACATGCTCGGCATTAACATGGTTTGGTTTGCGATCTTGATTGCGATGAACTTACAAACTTCATTCCTGACGCCGCCCTTTGGTTTTAGCTTGTTCTACCTAAAAGGTGTTGCGCCGTCATCAATCCGCACCATGGATATTTACCGGGGGGTGGTGCCGTTTATCTTATTGCAAATTGCGGTACTGATTAGCATCTTATTGTTCCCAGACTTTTACGGTATGGGTTAGATGTTGTTTGGGTAGGAGGCAAGACTCCTCCTCCCCATTTTCTATGGTATGCTCGAACACAATTAGTGTTATCTAACCCGCCGACCATAACAATAACAAAGGTCCGAGCATGAAACTGAAAAGCAAAATCCTATTGCTAACGGTGGTGCCGCTGGTATCCGCCACGGCAATTATCACCTACCTTGGCGTGTCTCAGGCTAAGGCCCTTACCCAGCAGCAATTAGCGCTATATGAACAGCGAATGATTGAAACGCGCAAACAAGCGCTTAAAGATCAAGTTGCGATTGCCATGTCTGCTATCCGTCCCGTATTGGATAACTACATCCTGCCGGAGGAGGAAGCTAAGCGCCAAGTTAAGCAGATATTAACCAAGCTCCGATATAACGATGATGGCTACTTCTTTGCTTATACCCAAGAGGGTATTAATTTAGTTCACCCAACTCAGCCCGAATTTGTTGGTGAAAACTTGCTTGATTTTCAAGATCGAGAAGGCAATTTCTTGATCAAAAACCTGCTAATTGCTGCTAACTCTGGTGGCGGATTTCATCGTTATATTTGGGAAAAGCCGCCCCAGATGCAGCAGGAACATAAATTGAGTTATGTTGAGCTGATCTCCCGCTGGCAGTGGATGATGGGAACAGGCTTATATCTTGATGATATCTATGACGATCTGCGTAATACCCAGACCAAAATGAACGAAAACATCTCCCGTAGCTTGTTTACAGTGGTTGGGATCATGGTGTTGACCGTAGCTCTAGTGATTTTATTGGGTTTGCTTATTAATCTGCATGAACATCGTCTCGCAGACGCTCGCTTAAAAACGCTGATTCAGCGCTTTATCCGGCTGCAAATTAGCGAGCGTCGACGTTTCTCCAGAGAACTGCATGACGGCATAAATCAACTACTGGTGTCGTCCAAGTTTCGTATTGAGGTCGTGTCAAATAAGCTTGAGAGACAGGCTGATCCGGCGTCGATACGCAGCGATCTTATTAAAGCGGAGGAAGTCATCAACCAAACCATTCAGGAAGTGAGACAGATTTCCCATAGTTTGCGCCCTATGCTGTTGGATGATCTTGGGTTAGAGGTGGCACTATCGAGCTTGCTGGAGCAATTTGCTGAGCGTACAAAAATTCAAGTGACGCACCACTTCACCCCAAATTTGAATCAGTTGCCGGAAGAAATAGAAATCACCTTGTACCGCCTGACTCAAGAGTGTTTGAGTAATATTGAAAAGCACGCAGATGCAACTAAAGTTGATATCCAGCTTTACCAAAAAGAAGATACCTTGTATTTCGAGTGTCAAGACAATGGCAAAGGATTTGATCCCAAAGATAAGCAAGAAGGCATTGGTTTGCTCAATATGCGCGAGCGACTAGAGTTGGTGGAAGGTCAATGGTCGCTCTCTTCAACGGAAAGTAAAGGAACCAAAGTGAAAGCCTCTCTACCGGTAGGAATAGTGCCAGGAGAACTAAGATGATCGACGTGACAGTAGGTTCGAACACCATTAAATTGCTGCTGGTCGATGATCACGCCCTTGTACTGGACGGACTCATGGCGAGACTTGAGCTGGAGCCTCATTTAGAAATAGTGGGGTGTGCGAACAACGGCAAAGATGCTATCGAACAAGCTCGAGTGCTCAACCCTGATGTCGTACTTATGGATGTATCTATGCCCATCATGTCTGGGCTAGAGGCGGCGAAACACTTTAAAGAACAGCTGCCTTATATCAAGGTGCTAATGTTGAGCATGCACGATGATCGGGAGTACATTCTGTCATTAGTGCAAAGCGGCGCGAGTGGTTATGTGCTTAAAGATGTTTCTGCTCGTGAACTGGTGACTGCAATTGATACGGTGTATCAAGGTGGCACCTACTTCAGTGCTCGTGCATCCCAAGCTCTCTTCATGCAGAATGTTAGTGAAGGTGATGAAGTGGAGCAGTGTGAGCTGACTCCAAGAGAAAAAGATGTATTACGTCAGTTAGCGGCTGGAATGAGTAATAAAGAAGTTGCTAACAAATTGCATATCAGCATAAGAACAGTAGAAACTCATCGCCAAAACATCAAAAGCAAGTTAGGTATACATACCACAGCGGGTTTAACACGCTATGCCATTGATATCGGGCTGCTCAACTAATTCTTGTCGTGCTAGGTAGTTGCCTAGTCATGAGATCAACAAAGGCAAACACAAAAATGATTTTACAGGAACACGCGGTACAGATTTCAACCCCGACTGGGCTAATGCGTTGTGAGATATTTCGACCCAAAGAAGACGGCCAATTTCCATGCGTTATATTCTATTCGGAAATCTTTCAAATCACGGCCCCGATTCAGCGAACTGCGCGTATCTTAGCTGGGCATGGGTTTTGTGTTGTCGTACCTGAGGTGTTTCACGAGCTCAATCCCATCGGTACTGTCTTAGCCTATGATGAGGCGGGCAAAGACAAAGGAAATGCCGACAAGTTTGCAAAACCGCTAGAACAGCATGATAGTGATACGGCAGCAATGATTAGCTACCTTTCAACGCAAACATACTGCAATGGCTCTTTTGGCGCGATGGGGGTTTGTATAGGTGGGCACTTAGCCTACCGTGCAGCGCTAAATAACCGCATCAAAGCCGCGGTATGCTTATACGCTACGGACATACATTCCGATACCTTGCCTTGCAATCATGGAAATGACTCTTTTACGCGAACTGGAGATATTAAGTCGAGTTTGCTAATGATATGGGGTAAGCAAGACCCACATGTGCCGACTGCAGGTCGCCAGAAGATCTATCAACAACTCATAGATAAAAACGTAGATTTCGAATGGCATGAAGTAAACGGCCAGCACGCCTTTATGCGGGATGAGGGGGATCGCTATGATCCCGAGTTAGCATTGCGCTGCTACCGAATGGCCATCGATCACTTTCGTAACAAGCTATAGCCTGTTGGTAAAAGCACTTTTTTAAAATAATTGAAAAAAGTGCTTGCGTTAAAAATTCGCGACTGTAATATACGCACCCACTGACACGGCAGGCCGCTAAGGACTGCAAAACACTAGCTAAAACAGCTGATGTTTAAAGTGTGACCGCTCTTTAAAATAGATAATCAGATAATTTGTGTGGGCGCTCGCTGGAGACTTCTCAAAAACTTGAAGTCTTATACGAGTGACCATGTCAATTCGCTTTACGTTCTTTAATCTTCGGGTTGAAGAATATAGATAAAGTCAGACGTGATT
>NZ_VFRR01000027.1 GCF_006385675.1 Maribrevibacterium harenarium
AAACCGCCAAAGCTAATGGCCTAGAACCATCGAGTTACATCCTATACGTACTCGACCACATTGCCGACGCGGATACTTTAGAAAAACTCGAAGCGCTATTGCCTTGGAACAGGGCGAAAGCAGGCTAGATTAGCAGGGCAAGACAAACCATTTTAGAGGGCTAATATAAGATCGCTTACCAATACCTTGCCACGAAGTGGTTATGGACGTACAACAATGAAAGGCCAAATAGCCAATTAAACGGGATAATCAGCCCCCCGAAGGCTACAACAGCTTGCTAAGTGCAGTAACGACACATCGACAAGAAATTGAGGCTATTATTTGCTGCTTTATGTTTTTCGGTAGGTTGTTGAACCCAGCTAGATTCATACCGTTCTTGATGTTAGTATCAATTTGTGGCATATACTTGCTCCTGTGCATTTGTATGTTGTAGCAGATAGGGGAGGTCGGATTCCCCTATCTGTGCTCCAAGCGCTTACGCGCATTAAGTTTGAGTCAGCGCTTGTGCTATCTCCTTATCAATTATTCTTTGTAACTCTAATAGTTGCTCTTTGTGTCGTTCTATAACTGAACGGATCACAGCAATTTCATCTGAATCATAATCTTCCCTGCTGTAGGACAATGAAAAACCGACGTGGGTTTGCCCAGACAGAATGCCTTGCTCGTTGCTCTCTTGCTTAGGAGCATCATCAATTTTTTTGGGAGACAGTCTCTCTGTTAATAGCTTTGTGATTGTCACTCGGTGCTTATTACCATTTGATAAGAGCTTATCTAACTCCAGAACCTTTTCATCTATAACTAAGCTTTTGATATGCCTATCTAGATCATGTCGAATGTTGTAAGGAGTTCGATTATTTGGATCTGATAGATCAAGAGTACTCATCTTGTGACCAGTCACAAATTCAAACACTAACCCCATAATTTTTGCAGTGATGTCTTCAGAACGAGAAAAGTGCCTCAAAAAATATGGAGAAATGTATGGCAAAAATAACGAAAATAGCAGCAACTGCTTACAGTAAGGGCGACTAATAGAGTTTCCTGTCGCTAGGTCAAATGCCCGCATTAGATCCGACAAATTCGGGTCGACTTGAGCTTCATAAACAGCCCGAAGACGCAATGCATTCTCAATAGTATTAAACTTACGTCCATATTCGGAGTCATCTACAAGCTGGCGCACGACCCACAAGTTCTCAGCCGTAATACGGTAATAGACGAGTGGGTAAGTCTTATTTATTCCCTTCCTACGATATAGAGATATCGCTATGTTTCGACGAGTCCCGCCATTAGCAATAGAAATACAAGAATCACCATCCAACATATACCCAGCTGATAGGTTACGAATACCGGCTGTCTCAATCTGATCAGAGAGCGTAAGATCATTGTATTCGGTCTCAATCCATAACCGAGGGTTTAGATTCGAGATGAGAGTTTTTTCCTCTAACTCGCTGAAAGGGATCTCAATGAATTCTGGAGTGAGCTTAACTACTGTACCGTCGTCATTTGTAAATGTCGTAGGCGGAATGCTACCTCCATTTTTTTTGAGAGAATCATAAGCCAGCTCAGCTGCCTGCAAATAAGTAGAAGACTGATTTATTGGGCGAGCTTTGGGAGCATTGTCTTCTCCAAAATCACTATCCATAAATTTTTTTAAGTCTTCTGGAACAGTTCTGCGTTTTTTTAGTGCCATTTTTTTCTTTCGTCCATTATCCAGTCGTTAATTAGCTGCATTGGATCGCAATACATACGGCGTGATATTAGGAATCTCATCAAGGTTATAACTCAGAGCATAAAAGCGCCCATTCTTCATAACAATCTGATTACCTTTGTAGTCGCCTGACAAGTCTGATGCCTTTAGGAACCGGTTGGGGTTGTTTGAAAACACACCTTTACCTCGTGTTGACACTTCAATGGTTGCTGGCTCTCCGTGACGGGTTATCCCAAAAGCAAAACCCAAATCAAGATATTCGTATGGCTGGCTATCAAATTCCAATGGGTCTCCAATTTCACCAGTAATGGACAAAACGTCTTCTCGAGGAACCTCTTCTCCATCAATATTGAGCCAAAATGGAACAATGCATTTGGCGAAGATTTGCTCAAATTGCTCAATTAATGCCTCAATTACACGCTTCGTTTTGCTCGTAGGAACATCCACGTTAGTTTGCTGAAACACTGTTT
This sequence comes from Maribrevibacterium harenarium, assembly GCF_006385675.1. Taxonomy (GTDB): domain Bacteria; phylum Pseudomonadota; class Gammaproteobacteria; order Pseudomonadales; family Marinomonadaceae; genus Marinomonas; species Marinomonas harenarium. The sequence continues at coordinate 2,176 of NZ_VFRR01000027.1, forward strand.
CCATAGCTGAATGAGCATCAGCAATAATGTTTGTCATTGGAACGTAGTTCTGTACATTCAGAGAAGGACTAGCCAAATCATTAGTAAGAGAAAAGATGCGTTCATAAATTGTTCGACTCGGGTGACGAGGGTCATTTTCTACACACGTCGTAGAGATAATTGCCAGTTGATTTTTACGAGCTTCAATACAGGAAGCAGTATTTTGATTATGTGCAAGATAGTTAAAAATTCCCTGACATGTAGAGCCAATTCCTGTACTTGATGCTGGCAAAGTATTGATTAAGAAATCTGCAGCCTGGTACTGTGCAAAATCTTGATAAGCAGATTGAGGACGAGTATCTGTTAAAATTAAATCAAACTCTCCACTGTCCTTGAGCTGATTGATGAACTCAAAAACAATATTTTCATCCTTGGTTATTAGGATGTCTATTAGCGACCCATGTGTTGAGCCAGTTATGATGGATACATTTGAGAACAAAGATGGACGTATATAATTTAGACAATTGAATTCGGAGTGACTAACCTTTGAATTGTATAAATCAGTTAAGGCTGTGTGTAACGAATACTTACTGGACATTGGGTATTGGGAAAATGGGTAGCCCATCAAGGTACTTGCTGTTGCTTGTGGATCCCCATCTATTAGCAATACTCTAAAACCTAGAAGAGCAGCAACAATCGCGATATGAGTCGCAGTAGTAGTTTTTTGACCACCACCTTTACTATTAAAAATGGAAGCAGCTACGGGTCGAGGTGTGAAGATCTTTTTCTCAGCGTCAGTCTGAATTCGATCACTCTGTCGACTTTTAAGGTGAGGGATTACTTCTTCTATAAAATTATTAAGAGGCCAACCAATGTATTTTTTTCCATCCTCTTCTAATACATCACTGGGACGATCGTCCCAAGTAACATAGGAGCCATCGCGTAAAAGTCTACATTTTTTTCCATCGATTTCATCTTTAAATCGATCTCGCATTGGAGCAACACCAGTGTAACCTAACAACCTAAGAGCCAATTGATGGCGAATAAAACCTGCATTAACGGACAGAAATTGCAGATATTTGTCTTCAAGCGCTGCAACTTCATCCATTCCTGACTCTTGAAAGGTGTCTACTCTCCCAATAAGACTAGCAAACCGGTCGTAGATATCACTATCAAGTCTGTCGCTGATGATTGATCTTAGTAACTCTGCCTGTGTGTTTAAGTCTGATCGTTCGAATAACATAGTGTTGCGCCCCTGTGCATACAAAGTCGGATGTACGCAATTTACACGCTATATACAAATCAATCAATAAGTATTTAGATTCACTATATGAATTTCAATAAAAATACGCATAGTGCTAACTATCTGAATAGAATGCTAGATCTACATAAAGCATTTATGACTCTGACCGATGTACCGATGTTTTCCTCCGCTATATGAAATAGCGGTTACTCTTGTGAATCGCTACTTGACAATTTGTAACTAACCTGAAGGCTTGATTATCAATCAGTGGTTAACAGCTTGTTTTAAAGTTAAACATTTTAGAAACTCTGAAACGGCTCAAGCACTCTTAAGAGGGGTTTACAACTGCTGCGTAATATATGATACTGTATGTATATACATGGTAAAGTATTGATCATTATGAAGCTATCTGATTGGGCGAAAAAACAAGGAATAAGCTATCGCACGGCATGGAATCATTTCCGTAGCGGTAAACTTCCAGTGCCTGCAAGACAGCTTCCTACCGGCACCATTATCGTTGATGACGTTATTAACGGCACCAAAGCGGTTATTTATGCTCGCGTATCAAGCTCCGATCAGAAAAAAGATTTGGAAGGACAAATCAATCGGTGCTTGAACTTTGCTAATTCACAAGGCATCCCTGTATCCAATACCGTCTTTGAAATTGGGTCAGGCATGAATGGCAAACGCAAGAAATTGTTGCAGTTACTGGCTGATCCAGAGATGACTCATATCATCGTTGAACACCGTGACCGGCTTATGCTCTTCGGCTCAGAGTTTGTCGAAGCGTCGCTTTCTGCTCGTGGCGTGAAGCTGGTCATCGCGGATCAGTCGGAACTTACTGATGATCTGGTTCAAGACATGATCTCGGTACTAACCTCATTCTGCGCCCGGTTATATGGTAGGCGGTCCGCGAAAAATCGTGCTCATAAAGCCATGGAGGCGACCAAAGCATGACACACCGCACTTACCAAACTCGACTCAAGTCTCTGACATCCGAAACTGAAGCGGCCTTATCGAGTTATGCGGCCATTTTCTCTAAAGCAGAACGAACACTTTTTGCTCAGACGTTTGCCCAAGGTATCCGCCCTACCCAAGTTCATAAGAGCGGCTTTCAAAGTCGATTTGGGCTCACTGCACGGCAATACAACGCCATTTTGTCTGGGCAGGGGAAAGTCGAATCCATCAAAGAGCTTCGCAAAGAACACATTCAAGCGGCGCGGGAACGCGTTAAAAACGCGGAAAAAGCGGTAAAATCCTTAGAGCGCCGCCTAAAAGCGGATCGCAAGACCAAGGCGGCCACCGTCGACAAGACAGCCTTCAAGCTGCATCACAAGAAACGCCGCCTAGTGACTCAACAACACCGTTTAGAAAAGAAACTGGCAGAGCAAGCATCGGGGAAGGTATCTCTGTGTTTTGGCTCACGTAAATTATTCCATGCACAGTACAACCTAGAAGAAAATGGCTACAAAAACCATGGTGAATGGAAGCAAAACCATGGTGAATGGAAGCGCGATTGGCAGAGCTACCGAGATCGTCAATTCCTGGTATTAGGCTCCAAAGATGAAACGTCAGGCTGCCAAGGTTGCCAGTTAAAACGCATTGAGGGACAGTGGTTTCTGTACTTACGATTACCCAACTCAGTCCTGGAGCAAACGGGCCTAAATAAGCACATTGTCCTGCCGATTGAGCTCCCTTTTGGTGAAGTAGCGATTGAACAAGCATTGCAACGTGGCAACGCCATCAGCTACCGTTTTCTGCGTGATAAAAAAGGTTGGCGTGTCTTTATCTCTACTGAGGTGAAAGCGTCTAAGATAAAGACCATCGAAGCTCAAGGCGCAATTGGCGTGGATATCAACGCTCATCATCTCGCCGTTGTTGAGATGGATCGCAACGGAAATCCAATCAACAAGCATCGCATCAACGTTCAGACCTGCGGAAAAAGCACGCATCAACGTATGGCGGTCATTGGGGATGCCGTCAAGCAACTCATCGCCATTGCGCTCACTGCCCGAAAGCCCATTGTTTTGGAGGAATTGGACTTTACGAGGAAGAAGCGAGACCTCAAAGCCAATGAGGATCGTCGCTACAACCGCATGATCAGCTCGTTCGCTTACCGCAAGATTATCGAAGTGATCAAGGCAAGGTGCTTGGATCATGGTATAGAAGTAAAAGACGTCAATCCGGCGTATACCAGCCAGATTGGAAAACACAAATTCTCTGAGCGCTATGGCCTCACCCCTCACCAAGGGGCGGCACTGGTGATTGCACGGCGCTCACAGAACTATCGAGAACAACCCAATCGTGAGGATCAAACCGCTTCTTGGCTACCTGTAAGGAAAGTTCAAGAACACGTATGGTCTTATTGGAGGAAGGTATCTCGACAACCAGTGGCGTATGCAACGCTGCTCTCGAAGCGAAAGCAATCTAGGTCTGCTGCACAATCAGAAGGTACAGATTCTAAGATGGTGTCCAATACCTCGGGAGTAAGTGACTGGGTATTAATTCGGTCACTCACAGTCGGGAACACTGTTCGCCCGGCGATATGGAATATTTTTCCATACAATTAGGAACGGTCAGTAACCTCTCGTCAGATCTGATTCATGTGAATGAATCAAGAATCTTCAACATATAGATCTATGGGGACTTGTTCATTGCTAAGCTCTTTTTTCTGACTGGATCGACTGCGAATTCTCTTGTTGTTCGCGCTGTTATCACCAGTTAAGAAATCTCGTCTATCTCTACTAAATACGACAGAAATGATTTTTTCATCGCGTGTTAGCCATTCCATCTTGTAGCCAAGTGCAGTAAACGAATTTGTTCCATTATATTGCCACTTCCATGTGTGGTGCCATGATTTGCTAGCAAGCTTTTTTATGGCGGCATCAAATATGCGCTGAAACAAACCAAACGGACTGAGTGGCGCAATACCATCATGTAATTGTTCAATTGAATAAGTTTGTAGAGGATCGACCTTCTTGATTGGAGATACTGTTCGGCCTATTTTGAGGTTTAGAAATTGGTATAACAGATAGATTACTCCACTAGAGTGACTGAACAGCTCTGAATGTGAGTAGAGAATTTGAGTATCTCGGCTGTTGTGTGGCTCCAACAAAGCTTTGTATGTGTCGTTATCTAGTGAAATGCGATACCATCGAGGAGTCGCTAGTTTCGCTTCATCTAACTCAAATTGCGCTTCCAATTCCGTTAAAAAACGCTTGTTGTAGTAATGACTAGTACCACCAAGGCCGAGAAAACGCCTAGCTTCATCCCCTGAATTGTTGAGTGGTATATGGTACTCGTTGTTAGTTCTGTTTAACCGTATGAGTGATCGAGTGATTTGATTGCGTACAGATCCACTATTCGCCTTACCATCAATGTCAGCAATATCGACTACATCAATAATGAACTCGTTTGCAGGTTGTTCAATTCCTAGTGATCGTTGCTCCTTGATTGTCTCATTTACTATATTGAGAATGATATTAAGAATCGGTAGATCGTCCTCAACGGTTGCTAATCCTGTTTCTGCATCTACTGTACTTTTTATTAGCACTTTACATTTTTTTATGAATATTTCGACGCTGCTTGATGTCACCTTAGCCTGCCGAGTGTTTAGAGGCCATGCTAGCGGTGAGTATTGAAATGGCTTTGCAATTACTGCTGCGCGGTCAGTCTTGAGTTTATTGATGGTATGTCGAGATGTAATTCGTGATCTGTCCAACAATCTTATATCGTTCTCTGAATCGCTTAGGTCCGAGACTGCATCCTCTTCGTCGGCATTGGCTTCATGTTTCGATAGAATATTGGCTTCTATTTCAAGCGGTGTAGCCAGCATAGTGATATGCTTTCGTTGATCAAGGCTATGCCCGTTTGCAGGAATAATTACATTTGTAGCAATACCGAGCGAAACTAATGCTTTGTGACGCGAAATCATTGTTCCTCTGCTTGCTGCTATCCCCTTTTGCTTCAGATGACTTTCTATCGCCGATGTCTCTACGAGTATATAAGATTCTGGAGATGTGTAGACATCCTCACCATCTTGATAAGCAACTTCACAACATGCAGACAAAAACTTATGAACTGGAGTAGTAATAACACAGTTATCAAGTAGTTGATTGAACAGTCGTAGGTACAACGATGGTCTAGCACGAAATAAAAGTGCTTTTTGGGGTGATCTTAGGTGCTGAAAGTCTATCTGTGGTGCTGTTGTCATCGTGTCAACCGAGAGTCAAATATCATTTGATGACGCAATATTTGTTGATTGATGAGAAATTGTCAAAACTCTTTGTTATGTTTGTTTGTGGGTATTGTTTGAATATTAAAGGATTAATATATGATGGATTATGTAAGGATAAGGAATTTTAGTCTTGTTAGAAAAGAAGCGAAAATTAAAATTAAACTATTGATATTAAATGACTTTTTATAATTCATTACTATGTCGAATAGTGTATAGTTAGGGTGTCATTACTAACCTATGGCCATGTCATTACGGGGAGAGGTAAGGTGTCATTACAGAGATGACTAGGTGTCATTACGAAACAAAAATTGTTTTACCATGCATATCAATAGGTTACGTACAGGAAAATAACAGCATATTCATTAGAAAAAGAGAGATATAAACATGCTTGTAATGACACCCTAAATACTAACAGCTGGGTGTCATTACGAAAAGCCTTTCACACAATTGATAAGCGGAACACAGTAGGTTTATGGCTAATCAACGCCATTCAATAGGTGTCATTACGAGATTTTTGGCGGTTTTTTGAAAAATGGACTCGCGCCACCCACGCACAATGCAAGGAAATACTTGGACTGATGCGCCATTAAAACTTCTCCAGCCTCGGCATGTAATTGGCTAACTTAGCGCTAGCCTAGAGCAGGCTGCCCCAGAAATAAAGGGCTACAGCTGCGTGGTACAACTGTACCACGCAGTAGGCAACAGCCTTTAACCGTAAATAGTTACGCCTTTGGCTAGGGGCTGGAGGCGCCAAAACACCAAAGTCAGGTCAGGCGCATAATGACCTTATCGGTTATGTACTCACGCCAACCCTCCAAAACATCGCAGGAGACACATAATGGATACACCAGACAATAGGTGTCATTACGAAATTCAGGACGATTTTTGATCCGTAATGAGTGCTCCTAAATACTGACACCCCACGCCATTTCTGGCTTCGAAGTAGGATGGATTAATTTCGCAATGTGGCTTTGGCGTACTTAGGCCATTGACGGAATAGGTAGGTTTGCGGCGAAGTTACGCCATTCAGTAGGTGTCATTACGAGATTCTAGGCGATTGTTTGATCCGTAATGAGTCATCCCCAAAGCTGACACCCCGCGCCATTTCTGGCTTCGAAGTAAGTGGGATCAATTTCGTAAAGTAGCCTTGGCCTGCTTTGTGCCATTGGCGGAATAGGTAGGTTTGTGGCGAAGTTGCGCTAATCAATAGGTGTCATTACGAGATTCTTAGCGGTTTTTTGATCCGTAATGAATGCTCTTAAATACTGACACCCCGCGCCATTTCTAGCTTCGAAGTAGATGGGATCAATTTCGTAAAGTAGCCTTGGCCTGCTTTGTGCCATTGGCGGAATAGGTAGGTTTGTGGCGAAGTTGCGCTAATCAATAGGTGACATTACGAGATTCTTAGCGGTTTTTTGATCCGTAATGAATGCTCTTAAATACTGACACCCCGCGCCATTTCTAGCTTCGAAGTAGATGGGATCAATTTCGTAAAGTAGCCTTGGCCTGCTTTGTGCCATTGGCGGAATAGGTAGGTTTGTGACGAAGTTGCGCTAATCAATAGGTGTCATTACGAGATTCTTAGCGGTTTTTTGATCCGTAATGAATGCTCTTAAATACTGACACCCCGCGCCATTTCTAGCTTCGAAGTAGGATGGATTAATTTCGCAATGTGGCTTTGGCGTACTTAGGCCATTGACGGAATAGGTAGGTTTGCGGCGAAGTTACGCCATTCAGTAGGTGTCATTACGAGATTCTAGGCGATTGTTTGATCCGTAATGAATGCTCTTAAATACTGACACCCCGCGCCATTTCTAGCTTCGAAGTAGGATGGATTAATTTCGCAATGTGGCTTTGGCGTACTTAGGCCATTGACGGAATAGGTAGGTTTGCGGCGAAGTTACGCCATTCAGTAGGTGTCATTACGAGATTCTAGGCGATTGTTTGATCCGTAATGAATGCTCTTAAATACTGACACCCCGCGCCATTTCTAGCTTCGAAGTAGGATGGATTAATTTCGCAATGTGGCTTTGGCGTACTTAGGCCATTGACGGAATAGGTAGGTTTGCGGCGAAGTTACGCCATTCAGTAGGTGTCATTACGAGATTCTAGGCGATTGTTTGATCCGTAATGAGTCACCCACAAAGCTGACACCCTGCGCCATTTCTGGCTTCGAAGTAAGTGGGATCAATTTCGTAAAGTAGCCTTGGACTGCATTATGCCATTGATGGAATAGGTAGGTTTGCGGCGAAGTTACACCATACAATAGGTGTCATTACGAGATTCTTAGCGGTTTTTTGATCCGTAATGAATGCTCCTAAATACTGACACCCCTCGCCATTTCTGGCTTCGAAGTAGGTGGGATCAATGTCGTAAAGTAGCCTTGGCCTGCTTTGTGCCATTGACGGAATAGGTAGGTTTGCGGCGAAGTTACGCCATTCAATAGGTGTCATTACGAGATTCTAGGCGATTGTTTGATCCGTAATGAGTGCTCCTAAATACTGACACCTCACGCCGTTTCTGGCTTTGAACTAGGATTGCTCTCTTTCGCAAAGAGGATTTGACCTGCACCATGCCATCAGATAAATGGGGAAGTTTGCGGCGAAGTTACACCAGAAAATAGGTGTCATTACGAGATTCTAGATGATTGTTTGATCCGTAATGACTCATCCACAAAGCTGACACCCCGTGCCATTTCTGGCTTCGAAGTAGGTAGGATCAATTTCGTAAAGTAGCCCTGGCCTTCTTTATGCCATTATATGAATAGGTAGGGTAGGTTTGCGGCGATTTTACACCAGACAATAGGTGTCATTACGGGATTCTTAGCGATGTTTTGAAAAATGGACTCGCGCCACTAATGACCTTATTGGTTAGGCACTCACGCCAACCCACCAAAACATCACAGGAGACACATAATGGTTACACCAGACAATAGGTGTCATTACGAGATTCTTGGCTATTTTTTGAAAAATGGACTCGCGCTACCCACGCACAATGCAAGGAAATACTTGGTCTGATGCGCCATTACAACTTCTCCAGTCTCGGCTGTAATTGGCTAACTTAGCGCTAGCCTAGAGCAGGCTGTCCCAGAAATAAAGGGCTACAGCTGCGTGGTACAACTGTACCACGATGCAGGCAACAGCCTTTAACCGTAATAGTTTCACCTTTAACTAGGGGATGGAGGCGCCAAAACAACAAAGCCAGATCAAGCGCATAATGACCTTATTGGTTATGTACTCACGCCAACCCATCGCAGGAGACACATAATGGTTATGCCATTCAATAGGTGTCATTACGAGATTCTTAGCGATTATTTGATCCGTAATGAGCCACCCACAAAGCTGACACCCCGCGCCATTTCTGGCTCTGAAATGGGATTGATACATCGCAATGCGGTTTTTCGTACTTTATGCCATTGTCTGAATAGGTAGGTTTACGGCGAAGTTAAGCCATTCATTAGGTGTCATTACGAGATTTTTGGCGGTTTTTTGAAAAATGGACTCGCGCCACCCACGCACAATGCAAAGAGATACTTGGTCTGATGCGCCATTACAACTTCTCCAGTCTCGGCATGTAATTGGCTAACTTGGCGCTAGCCTAGAGCAGGCTGTCCCAGAAATAAAGGGCTACAGCTACGTGGTACAACTGTACCACGATGCAGGCAACAGCCTTTAACCGTATAGTTTCACCTTTAACTAGGGGATGGAGGCGCCAAAACACCAAAGCCAGATCAGGCGCATAATGTCCTTATTGGTTATGCACGTACGCAAACCCTCCAAAACATCGCAGGAGACACATAATGGATACACCAGACAATAGGTGTCATTACGAAATTCAGGACGATTTTTGATCCGTAATGAGTGCTCCTAAATACTGACACCCCACGCCATTTCTGGCTTCGAAGTAGGATGGATTAATTTCGCAATGTGGCTTTGGCGTACTTAGGCCATTGACGGAATAGGTAGGTTTGCGGCGAAGTTACGCCATTCAGTAGGTGTCATTACGAGATTCTAGGCGATTGTTTGATCCGTAATGAGTGTTCCTAAATGCTGTCCCTCGCATTATAAAAACGGTATGTGTGATTGAGAGCTTCAATTTATCTCAATATATTTCATTGAAGAGTCGTTATAACGACTCTACTGGTTCATTTAGCGTATTGCTGATTAATCGTTAGCATTTGCAGGGTCTCTGTAACGTACATGTAGCGTAAGCGTTCATCCTACGACGTAGTTGACTCCGCAGTCAGTTCACATCCTTAGCAATTCGAATTAACCCCAGCGAAATTTTCCACTGCTCACGATCTTCCGTCATCACCACGACGGTCTTACGATTTTTCTTAAGCACAATCCCTATGCGGTCATCGCCGTATTTGTCTTGGAAAGCAACTTTATTGCCCGTTTGTAGATCCATGAGAATATCGGCATTCTGCATGTCACGCAGCCAATCGATTCGCTCGCAGATATAGTGGTTGAGCTCAATAAGTTGCTCGATAGTCATCTCATCAATGCGCATGCTGCATTCCTTTTCCACTGACGAACGAGATCATTCGCTCATCTGCAAAGAGTTCCTTCCATCGTCGTGGCGTGAGTTCTGCTACTTGGCGACTGGGATGTATCGAAACTCGTTGTAATACATCAATCAAATAATGGGTTGGGTTGACACCATGGATCTTACAAGTGGCGATTAAGCTCTGAATGATGCCAACATGCTCTGCACCGATTTCCGTCCAGCAGAACATCCAGTTTTTACGCCCCATCGGAATTGGCCTTAGGCCACGCTCAAGGTGATTGGTATCGAGACTGACAGCAGGATTCTTTAAAAATACCGAGAGCTGAGTCTCGCGCTTGACCATATATTTGAGTGCTTTGGTAATCGGCTCACCGGGTGTCAGCTCTAAATTGTTCCGCAGTTGCTCTCTAGCCCACGTCATTAAGCGCGAGACGATTGGTTCCGCGTTTTGCTGACGGTATCCACGCTTCGCCTCATTGGTTAAACCCAGAGACTCAAGTTGACGCTCAACTCTGTAAAGGGCAGCAATAGTATCCAGAACTTGGCCCGCCAGCTGCGGATGCTGTTTTTCCGCTCTCTCAATGCCTCGTCTGGTGTGCGCCCAACACTGAGCCTGCTCAATCGACTCAGTCGCGGCCACATACGAGGCATAGGCAGAATAGCCATCACTCAACAACACACCGCTGAAGTTATTAGCCAGCACGTCACGAATATGCTGCGCACTTCGACTCTTCGAATAAGTAAAGACGATTTCATCTTGGTCGCCGTAGATCGGCCAGATCCAGCCGCTCTGCATTTTACCTGGTCGTCCTCCACCTTTGGGTTCCCGACAGGCTTTAAGTGGCGTCTCGTCCATGGCTAGTACGTGACTGTGTAACACGCCAGCCAGCTGAGCGTCATGGATAGGGCGAAGTAACTCGATACCACGTTTAACTAGATTAGTCAGTGTGGAGCGAGCCATAGTAATACCTGCATCGGTAAGTCGCTGGTGCTGACGATGCAGTGGCAGGTGGTATTGGAACTTATCTACCAATAAACCGGCAATGAAACTGACATCCGCTAAACTACCTTCAAATACCTGAGCAGGCATCGGAGTGCTAGAACTCGGTAATACTGAGCCGACTCGTATCAAAGCTCTCAATCAACTTGTGCCACTGTGCCTCGGTTCGTCGTGTGTATTTCACCTTATTGCTCATGTTAATCCTCCGATAAAAATTTGAGGACAGCATATCGTCAAGGCGTCAGGTCGAAAATGACGTCCCGAAATGACCGCTTGCCATGTAGCGCAGTTGAACTAGAGCCCCCTCCATTAGTTACTTGAAAATTTGGGATTGCCCAGCAAAAAAGGGGTTGCTTTGTCACACGACAGCCCCGTGCGCAAAGGATTACAGCCTTTTCGATATATTGGGTATGAAATGCAATAATTCCCTATATATAGGGAAATGTATAAATTAAATACCAAAAAGATCGAAAGGCCCTCTGTAATCGTGTGCTGTACGAAAATATTTGGGAACACACTATGTAAAATCCCTATATATAGGGATAAATCTGACTATTTTTACATTGAGTAGAAATTGAACAAAAATATGCTCAACTTTGATTTGGTAGGAATTTGTTTGGGAACGAGGGCGTGACTTCCCTATATACAATTAGGTGGGAATTATGGTGCCCCGTTCCCAAATAGATAGATTTGGCTGAGCTGGAAACGGCAGTCGAGGAAGTCAGGAGAAGGGTAAGCGTCATTAAATCAACCTCTAGTTTTCGCGCCTAACCCCGACCAAACTGTGCTTCGTCTATTCACTCACGGAGCACACAATATGAATGCAAACACAGCGTTAAACCAAACTTGGGCTGATCATATCGAAAAGTGGCGAGCCTCTGGCCTGTCCATCAAAGCCTTCTGTGAACAAGAGGACTTGGTGTACCATCAGTTTAGCTATTGGCGGCAGAAGTTTTCGCCTGCTGCTGACTCGACAACTGAATCAAAATTAGTACCGGTAGCACTGGCAACTCCTCCGATGCCTTCTAGCGACTTAGAAATCTTGCTCCCTAATGGGGGGATCATACGTGGCATTGATATGACTAATGTCTCTTTGGTGCACCATCTGGTAGCGGCTTTATGAAACCTCGTTATCTGCGCCCCTCGCTAAATTTACCCTAGATCTTTTTGTACCGAGACCCAGTAGATTTTAGAAAGCAGGCCCATGGACTGGCAGTGCTGATCGAGCAAGAGCTAGGGCACAATCCTTTTTCCGGAGCCTTGTACGCGTTCACTAATCGGCATCGCAATAAGATCAAGTGCGTCATGTGGGAAGACAATGGCTTCGTGCTCTATTACAAAGGTTTAGCAGAAGAAAAGTTTAAGTGGCTCGTACGCCAAGAGCTGGCCTTGCCACTGCTGCAAGACTTCAAAGCGTGGCTGGAAACCAACCAGGCAAAGGTGCCGAAGGACTCACTGATCTTTAAAGCGATCCAATATAGCCTCGATCAGTGGGACTCCTTAGTGGCCTACTGTGACTATGGCTTCGTCCATATCAGTAATGCCTTAGCCGAAAATGCCATCTGCCCGTTCGCAGTGGGCAGACGCAGCTGGTTGTTTGCTGATACCGCGCGAGGCGCCCATGCCAGTGCAACCTGCTACTCAGTGATAGAAACCGCCAAAGCTAATGGCCTTGAGCCATCAGGCTATATCCAATATGTGCTCGACCACATCGATGACGCGGATACCTTAAAAAACTCGAAGCGCTATTACCCTAGAACATGGTGAAAGCTGACTAGATTAGCAGGTCTAGCCTTAACGTTTTGGGAGTGGATATAAGATAGCTTACGGAGAAGGGGCGGAGCGTGGCGGCAAGTTTATGTGCCGTGTCAGAGTAAGACAGGAATATCAATTAGAGATCACATGGAGCGAAATGTTTTTCGTCGGGGCAAAAGAATCAAGACACTCGGTGCCAAGACAGATAATGAAACCCGCAGGTCAAATGAGACACAGAAAAAGCGACTTTTCATGATGCAACAAATGGGAAGAGGGCGCGATTGAGTTTATCGAGGGCGAATTTGAGAGCGTGAGGAAATGGATGGCCGTGCTGCAAAAAATCGAGCCGATTTAAAGAGGTGCATCTCCAAACAATAGGACGCGAACACGTATAAGAGAAAAAAAGCTGGTTGGCAGTGTAATCACTCGGTCCAATAATCCTTGCTTCCAGCTTAGCGTAGCGAGTAGGAGGCACATTAAGGAACTCGTAAGCGAATCCATAAGTGAGCGGGTATTTCGATGCTGGAAGTCTCAGTGCTCCATAATAGTGTTGACTTAGGGGAACTCTGCTCAAAAGACCCCTGACGAGGGAAGAGAGCATTATGGCTTACGCAAGCGAATGGCGAGTCCTTCAACGTACCGACGAACTTCTTGTTCAAACTGCAAGTGAAATCCGTAGCGGATTACTGCTGTTCTTACCTGTAATGGGTACTTTTACGCCTCGTTTATTGGACGAGGCGTAAATTAATACTCCCCTTCGAGCTGAGCTTCAGGCGCAGCCATTCAACCTATAACATCCTCTAATAGCTTCTTTTCACGGTTATATCTCTAGCTTTTGCTGCAAGATCGACTCAATTCATGTGATTTTTGCCTATTTCTATGTCTAATTCACCACTTTTTGTTGGTTAATAATTAAACAAAATTTTTCTATTTTTATGGTTGAAACCTAGGTTGTATGATGTATGATTAATTGAGTTTCGAAAGCTACATACACTAAAAAGTGGTTTTACGAGACAATCTCGTCTAATACAAAAACAACTACGGGACAGGACATAACTATGAAAAATATCATGCACACAGCGAAAGTAATGTTACTAGCCGGTTCAGTGGTAGCTGCTCCTGCCATTACATTTGCTGCAGACAATCCGATTAGAGGCAACATCCGCATCGTTATTGGTTCAAAATCGACTGGTGGCGATACGTATCAAGCCTCTTCAATCATTGCTGAAGCTTTAGCCGCCAAGATTGATGCTAACATCAAGGTGGATGCGGTGGGTTTCTCCGCTGGCTACCAAGCCCTTGAGCGCGTGCCATCTGGTAATACGCTAATGATCTTCCACGATCAAGCGTACTTAGGTCACCTCTACAAGCAAAAAGGCTACGAAGACCCATTCAAACAGTGGCAAATCGGACCGTCATTTGCAACTAACCCTGGTAACGGCTACCTCGTACCGAAAAACTCACCTTACAAAAACATGGATGAAATTTTGAATGCAGCGGGTAATGGTCAAACTATCCGTGTGGCGATTCAGCCTGGCGGTGTGTCTGAGATCGGTTACACAGCAATGAAAAACGCCGTTCGACTGGCCTACCCAGGTCAAGAAGACAACCTAGTGGCACTTAATACAGGTTCTCAGTCGGACAAAAACCAAGCGATGTTTGACGGCCTAGCTGACGTAATCAACGGCAGTGTGCAAGCCAACGAGCAATATACGCGCCTACCAGCAGACGACCAAAAAGCGATGAACTTCGTTTGGTTGACAGCAAAGTCTTCTACGTTGCAAAACGCTAACCCAGAAGGTATGGGTCAAACGTCTCGTGATGAGTTGTTGCAATATGCGTCTGGTCTAGGTGTTCGTGTACCGATGGACGCGGAAAACGACTTCACTTTTGATAAGGAATTCTTCTTCCTCTACAACAAGCGTATGTCACCAGAAGTGGTGGCATTTCTCGACAATGCCTTAGCGGAAGTCTTCGCGGATGGCAAAGTTCAAGAAACGTTGAAGAAGTCATTCTTCATTCCGAACTTCCGTACCTCTGCGGAAGCGCAAAAGCACTTCAAAGCGAAGCGTGATAGTTACGCGAAAATCATCGAGAGCCTACAGAAGTAGTATCCTGATCGGTTTGAGTCACGAGCACATAGGGTGCTCGTGACTTCTAAGATGTTCCTGAGAGGATTGTTATGTCTTGGTTTTCCTCACTCAATTCCGTTGTCATTGACTTCGACCAGTCCCACTTATTTTTTCCGCGCATCGTCATTACGCTGATCGCGATTCTTGGGACGTTTATTCTGATTACGCATTTGCGTCCGGTGTTACGAGCGATGCGTTCTGGTCAGTATCAATTTTTTGTACAGCACGCCGATTTTATGCGTTTGCTTGCTACCCTTGCTCTGATTCCAGCCTATTTCTGGTTGATGGAGTTTATCGGTGAGTGGCTACCCAATATGGGGCTTGGCTTTTTACTCGCATCAATCCCGTTTGTGTTTGCCATGTCGATGCTGTATTGCCATGAGAAGACTCGCCGCAATGTCACAATCATCACCGCGAATGCGGTGATTGCACCGACGTTTGTTTGGGTGGTTCTTTATCACTTCTTCCTTGTATCCATGCCTTAGGCGAGTGGAGTGACACGATGGAATTTTTAGAATTACTTTCCCCCAGCTACTTCCTGCTAGCGGCTGCGGGTTCAATTATCGGTATTATCTTCGGTGCCATTCCGGGGATGACGGCGACCATGGCGGTGGCAGTGTGTCTGCCGTTGACTTATACCTTGGGGCTGCATGAAGGCTTAGCGTTATTGCTCGGTTTGTATGTGGGCGGTATCTCTGGTGGTTTGGTACCAGCGATCCTATTGAATATTCCCGGTACCCCTTCTTCTATTACTACGACCTTTGATGGCTACCCGATGGCGCAGCGAGGGGAAGCCGAGCGCGCCCTGAAGATTTGTATCGTGGCGTCGCTATTTGGTGGCTTCTTTAGTGCCATTATCTTGTTCTTCTTTGCTCCTATCTTGGCGGACTTTGCAATTAAGTTCTCTTATGTAGAGAAGTTCTTGATGATCTTCTTCGCCATGTCCGTGATCGCCTCGTTATCGAAAAATATCTTGATGGGCGTGTTTAGTGGTCTGATTGGTGTGCTGTTAAGCCTGATCGGTACCTACGATGTATCAAACGGTGGTAATGGTGAATACCGCTTGATGGCCACGTGGATGGAGCCTTACTTGGCATATGGTTTCTCGTTGTTGCCGGTTTTGATTGGTCTATTTGGTATTTCGACCATCATTGAAGAAGCGGAAAAGGGCGTGAAAGAAAACTCCCTTGAGAACAAGGTCAACCTAACCAAAGGCACACCATTCCGTTTCAATGTGTTTAAGGGTCAAACGGGTAACCTGTTGCGTTCGTCATCCATCGGTACCTTTATCGGTATGTTACCGGGGATCGGTGGTAGTGCCGCGTCGATCTTGTCTTATACGCAACAAAAGAACTTGTCGAAGAACCCAGAGAAAATGGGTAAGGGCGCTCCAGAAGGTTTGGTGGCATCTGAGTCGGCCAACAATGCCTTAACCGGCGGTGCGTTGATTCCGTTGTTGTCACTGGGTATCCCCGGTGACAGTACCACGGCGGTTCTGATCGGTGCTTTCACTCTACAAGGTTTGCAGGTTGGACCATTGTTTATCGGTGAAAACATCGACACTTGGTACTCCATGGTCACTGGCTTGATGTTCGCCAACGTGGTGATGTTTATTGCCATGTTCTATGCCATTCGCTACATCGCCAAAGTGGTGTTGATCCCGAAATTCATCCTCTACCCAATCATCGTGATGATGTGTGCAGTGGGTGCGTATGCGATCAACTACGGCATTATGTTCGATGTGTGGACGCTGTTCCTATTCGGTGTCGCCGGCTGGATCTTCGGTAAGATTGGCATTGAAGTGGCGCCTTTGGTGATTGGCTTCATCCTTGGTAGCAGTGCCGAAGTGTACTTTGTGAAGAGTTTGGAGTCCTACGGCGAGTACTCAATTCTGGTGACCAAGAGCCCGATAGCCTTGGTTTTGTGGGGGCTGATCATTTTGTCCATCGTGCTATCCGTCATCATTCACCGTAAGAGCAAACAACAAGCGACTGAGGAGGCGGCACAATGAGCGATTTCGTCCTAATCAAAATTCATGAAAGCGACAATGTGGCCATCATCCTTAATCAAGGTGGTGCGCCAGCAGGTGCGGAATTACCCGGCGGGATTGAGCTGTTAGAAGCTGTACCTCAAGGCCACAAAGTGTCCTTAACTGATATTCCCAAGGGAGGAGAAGTCCGCCGTTACAATGAGGTGGTGGGCTACGCCAAGCACGATATCAAACAAGGCTCTTGGGTGTCTGAAGCCGTAGTAGATATGCCTACGCCGCCCAAATTGGCTGATCTGCCGCTAGCGACCCGTGAAAAGCCAGTGCTTGAGCCGTTAGAAGGGTACACCTTTGATGGCTACCGCAATGCCGACGGCAGCGTGGGGACAAAAAACCTATTGGGCATCAGCACCAGTGTGCAATGTGTGGCAGGTATCACTGACTACGTGGTAAAGCTCATCAAGCAAACTCTGTTGCCAAAATACCCCAATGTGGACGGCGTGGTGGCGCTCAACCACACCTACGGTTGTGGTGTGGCGATTACTGCGCCAGCGGCCATTGTGCCGATTCGTACCCTGCAAAATATCGCTAAGAACCCCAATTTCGGTGGGGAAATCATGGTGATTGGCCTTGGTTGCGAAAAACTGTCTCCCTCCCGTTTGCTGGAGATCGACGAGACGCAGGCAGTTAACATTCTGCCAAACTCTGAGGCGGCAAAAAAACTGGATGACCATGTGGTCAGTCTGCAAGATGAAAATCACCACGGATTTCAGGATATGGTGGATCACATCATGGAGATGGCCGAAGCCCATTTGGCGCGTTTGAACCAACGCCGCCGGGAGCCATGCCCAGTCTCTGAGTTGGTGGTTGGAATGCAGTGTGGTGGCAGTGACGCCTTCTCTGGTGTGACGGCCAACCCAGCCGTAGGCTATGCGTCCGATTTGATCGTGCGAGCCGGTGGTTCGGTGATGTTCTCTGAAGTTTCCGAAGTGCGCGATGCTATTCATTTATTAACGCCACGGGCAGAAACAGTCGAAGTTGGACAGGCGTTACTGCGTGAAATGCAGTGGTTTGACGATTACTTAAGTCAAGGCCAAGCGGACCGCAGTGCCAATACTACGCCGGGTAATAAAAAGGGCGGCTTGAACAATATTGTTGAAAAATCCCTCGGTTCGATTACCAAATCCGGTAACAGTCCCATTGTGGATGTGTTGAGCCCTGGTGAGCGCATTCGCAAGCGTGGTTTGAACTTTGCTGCGACTCCAGCGAGTGACTTTATTTGTGGCACCTTGCAGTTTGCCTCAGGCATGAACATTCAAGTGTTCACCACCGGACGAGGCACGCCTTATGGTTTAGAAGTGGCACCGGTGATTAAGGTGTCCACCAACTCGACTCTAGGTAGGCGCTGGCACGATCTGATCGATATGGACGCCGGTCGTATTGCGAGTAAGGAAATCACCCTAGAGGAAGCCGGTTGGGAGCTATTCCACCTGATCTTGGATGTGGCATCTGGCCGCAAACAAGTAGCTGCAGACCGCTTGGGTTTGCATAACGACTTGGTGCTATTTAACCCTGCTCCAGTGACCTGATTTAAGCATTATAAAAATCGTTGATATTATTCGTTGTCTAGTTGTATGATGTATTACAATCAATCATCATACTAAAGCCTTCAAGGCTCAAACCAATAACAAAAATGAGGAAACCGACATGGCTTTTTCTGTAGAACAAATTCGTGGCGCATTGAGTGATGGCCTACTTTCATTCCCTGTGACCGACTTCGATGCCAATGGCAAATTTAACGCGGAAACTTACAAAGAGCGTTTAGAAGCCTTTATCAAGCACGGCGTGTCTTCGATCTTTATCGCCGGTGGTACTGGAGAGTTCTTCTCCCTTGATGAAGAAGATTTCCGTGAAATCGTAGAAGTGTCGGTAGCGACAGTGAAAGGCCGTGTGCCGGTGATCGCCGCAGCGGGCCGCAGTGTAAAAGACGCGTCTAAGTTCTCAAATATCGCAGCAGAAGCGGGCTGTGACGGTATCCTCTTGATGCCTCCTTTCCTCACTGAGTGCCCAGAAGACGGCATCGTTGAGTACGCATCGCAAGTCATGGCAAGTGCGGATATTCAGTTCGTTTACTACAACCGTGGTAACGGTATTCTAAGTGCGGAATCAGTGAAAGAACTGGCAGCGCGCAACCCGAACATGGTTGGCCTAAAAGATGGCGTGGGCAATATTGCGGCGCTAAATGACACCATTAAAACGGTAGGTGATCGTTTGGTTTATATCGGTGGTGTACCAACGGCTGAAATCTTCGCGGAAGCCTATCTATCCATCGGCGTGAATACCTACTCTTCAGCGGCGTACAACTTCATGCCGGAAATGGCGATGAACTTCTACAAAGCCTTGCGCGCGGGTGACAAAGCCACTACCACCAAGATCATCCAAGATTTCTTTATCCCATTCTGCCGTCTACGGGACACCAAAAAAGGCTATGCTGTGAGCCTAATTAAAGCCGGTGTGGCGCTTCAGGGTATGCCAGCGGGTGACGTGCGTGCACCGCTAACCATGCCAAACGAAGCAGATCTTGCTGCGTTGAAGGCGATCATCGAGAGTAACCAATAAGAAACGCGTGGTAGCGAGGAGGGCTCGCCTTCCTCGTGTAACCAGAGAGGGGGAAACATGTTTACAACCATTAAAAAAATGGAAGTCGTACCAGTTGCCGGTTTCGATAGCTTCCTATTGAACCTAAGTGGCGGTCATGCGCCTTGGTTCATTCGTACCGTGGTGATTCTAGAAGACAACGATGGCAACTTGGGCTTGGGCGAGATTCCTGCCACCAACAGCATCATTGATACCCTAGAACGCTGTAAAGAATTGGTAGAAGGCCAAAGCGTTGGTAAGTGGAAGTCCATTATCTCCACCGTGCGCGATGCTATTTCAGGTCAAGCCGACGATGTACGCGGTAACCAAACCTTCGACTTGCGTACAGCGGTTCACGTTATTACCGGTATTGAGTCAGCATTGCTTGATCTTGCCGGCAAAAACATGGGCTTGCCGGTAGTAGAACTACTTGGGCAATACGGTCGTCAGCGGGATGAAGTGGAAGCTTTGGGTTACTTGTTCTTCCTTGGAGATCGTAAAAAAACCGATCTGCCTTACCCTGATTACGCCAATCCAATTGATGAGTGGGATGAGGTGCGCGGTGAAGAAGCTCTAACGCCAGAGAAAATCGCCGGTCTTGCCAAAGGTGCCTTTGCCCGTTACGGCTTTAAAGACTTCAAACTTAAAGGTGGTGTACTCGATGGTCACCAAGAGGCGGACTGTATCCGTGCCTTGTATGAAGCCTTCCCAGATGCCCGTTTAACTCTTGACCCGAATGGCGCTTGGACGCTGGATCAAGCGGTGGAATACCTTACGCCCATCAAAGACATACTTAGCTATGCTGAAGACCCATGTGGCCAAGAGGGTGCCTGGTCTGGCCGTGAAACCATGTCAGAATTCAAACGTCGCACTGGCTTGAAAACTGCAACTAACATGATAGCGACTGATTGGCAACAACTGCGTAATGCGGTGCGTTTGGACTCGGTAGATATCCCGCTAGCGGACTGTCACTTCTGGACGATGCAAGGCGCAGTTGCCGTGGGTGAGCTATGTAACGAGTGGGGCATGACTTGGGGTTCCCACAGTAACAACCACTTCGATATTTCCTTGGCCATGATGACCCACGTTGCAGCGGCTTGCCCCGGCGAGATCACGGCCATTGATACTCACTGGATTTGGCAAGATGGTCAACGTATTACTAAAGACCCATTTCAGATCCGTGGTGGTAAAATAGCGGTTCCAACCACCCCAGGGTTAGGCATTGAGTTGGATCGCGAGAAATTGATGGAAGCCAATGCTTTATACAAAACACTGACCCTCGGTCAGCGTGATGACAGCATGGCGATGCAGTTTTTGATTCCGGGTTGGACATTCAATCCGAAGAAACCAACGCTTGTTAGATAATGCGCTCTGGGATAATGTTCTAAAAAAAGAATGGCAAATAAAAATGGGCAGCATTGATAATTTAGTTAGCACACTCCAAGTGCAGAAAGTAGGAAAAGGCGACAGCTTAGCCACCACGGTTGCTAAGCAACTGGAAGCAGAAATCACCTCGGGGCGTATTCAAGTGGGTCATAAATTACCTACAGAAAGCGCATTGTGTGATTTATTTGGAGTGAGCCGGACGGTTATCCGTGAAGCCATTACTCAGCTGAAGTCATTAGGATTAGTTGAAACCCGCCGCGGTGTGGGCACCACGGTAATGCGCGCCATGTCGAGCGAAACTGTGTTTGCTTACAATGTTGATCCGACAGCTATCAAAGATATTTTGCATATCTTAGAGATCCGTATGAGTGTCGAAAGCGCGGCCTGTGCCCTTGCTGCGGAACGCCGTTCCGAAGCGGATTTAGCTAAGATGGAGCAACTGTTTGAAGACTTTGATGGCGCTCTGGTTCGTGGTGAACTGGCTCGTAAAGAAGACTACCAGTTCCACTTAGCTATTTGTCAGGCAACTCACAATCCATTTTTTAAGCAGTTCTATGAACAGTTTAATAAGAACGTTATCCCGAGAGCTAAGCTGGTTAATGCAAATGTAGACCCAGCGGCGAGCGAAGAGTATCTGCAACGAGTGCGTAATGAGCATGAAGCCATTTTGACCTGTATCCGTAACAAGGATGCCGAGGGAGCAAAAGAAGCCATGTATCAGCACTTAAATCGGGCATATCTTCGCTACGAACGCTATAACGAGTCCAATACATTTGATTAACCTCTAATGCACTGTAGGTCTAGCTTGGGTTAGACCTAGCTCGCTCAAATAGGGGATACAAATGGAAGCTTCTCAACTTCTTAAAGGCACGCTTCTGATCGCCGGTCAGGACGTGCTTGGTACACAAGCGGCGATTCACGCCATCAATCCGGCCACCAATGAAACCATGGAGCCTGCTTACTTAGGTGGTACGCAAGCCCAAGTCGATCACGCGGCGCAAGCGGCTTGGCAAGCCTTTGATGCTTACCGTGGGACGGCACCGGAAGCCCGTGCGCAATTTCTTGAAACCATTGCTGACG
This sequence comes from Maribrevibacterium harenarium, assembly GCF_006385675.1. Classification (GTDB taxonomy): domain Bacteria; phylum Pseudomonadota; class Gammaproteobacteria; order Pseudomonadales; family Marinomonadaceae; genus Marinomonas; species Marinomonas harenarium. The sequence goes on from NZ_VFRR01000027.1 coordinate 24,121, forward strand.
AAATCTTAGCCCTTGGCGATACGCTAGTGCATCGGGTGATGGCCGAGTCAGGTCTGCCACAAGCCCGTGTTGAAGGTGAGCGTGGCCGTACTATGGGGCAACTGCGCTTATTTGCGAGTGTCGTTCGTGCTGGAAAATACCTAGATGTGCGTATTGATCCCGCGCTGCCAGAGCGTACACCATTACCACGCAACGATTTACGTCTTCAGTACATTCCATTAGGCCCTGTGGCGGTATTCGGTGCGTCTAACTTCCCATTAGCGTTCTCTGTCGCCGGTGGTGATACGGCATCTGCCTTGGCAGCGGGTTGTCCTGTCATTGTTAAAGCACACTCTGCACATCCTGGTACGTCTGAGTTGGTGGGTCGTGCCATTACCGCCGCGGCACAAAAGACCGGCATGCCAGCGGGGGTGTTCTCGTTGATGTACGGTTCTGGTCGTGAAGTTGGCTCTGCACTGGTAGCACACCCGCACATCAAGGCCGTTGGCTTTACCGGTTCCCGTGCCGGTGGCGTGGCGCTGATGAATATTGCTGCAGCTCGTAAAGAGCCGATTCCGGTTTATGCGGAAATGAGCTCGATTAACCCTGTTTTCTTAATGCCAAACAAATTGGCGACCCAAGCGGAAGCCGTAGCTAAAGGTTTTGTGGGTTCTTTGATGATGGGCGCGGGTCAGTTCTGTACCAACCCAGGTCTTGTGGTGACCTGTGATGGTGAGGGCGCGGATACCTTTATCAATACCGTGACTGCTGAAATCCAAGCCCAAGGCACGCAAACCATGCTCACGCCGGGCATCCACAAAGCCTACTGTGAGGGGGTGGCGAAATTGGCTGCCAACACCGGTGTGGAATTGGTAGGTAAAGGCAACGCCAGCGACGCGCCAAACCAGTGCCAAGCGCACGTGTTCAAAACCTCTGCAGCCGCCTTCTTGGCCGATCCAAGCATGGAAGACGAAGTCTTCGGTTCTACCTCTTTGATCATTCAATGCCAAAATTTGGACGAATATAAAGCGGTGGCGGAACATCTCGAAGGCCAGCTAACGGCAACGATTCAGCTAACCGATGAAGATGTGGCAGCAGTACGCTCTTTGCTACCGATCCTTGAGCGCAAAGCGGGTCGTATTTTGTGTAATGCTTTCCCAACCGGTGTGGAAGTTTGTCATGCCATGGTGCATGGTGGCCCGTTCCCGGCGACCTCCGATGCCCGTACTACCTCTGTGGGTAGCGCAGCCATTGATCGTTTTGTTCGCCCTGTGTGTTACCAAGACCTTCCTGTTGCTTTGCAACCGGCCGCCATTCAGGATGCGAATCCATTGAATGTGCCTCAATTGGTCGATGGTCGATTGAGTTAAGTTACTTTTTACTGAGCTCCAAACCTCGTTATTTTAGGGGCACTTCGGTGCCCTATTTTTTGTCGGTCACACATACTCTGTCAGGAGACTCCTATGGAAACGACCGCTTTTACCGCCATTCTAGATGTGTCAGCACCGGTACTGATTTTGATACTGGTAGGCACACTACTGCGTAAACGTCGCATTATCGATGATGGTTTCATTGCGTCTGGTTCGCGCTTTGTCTTTGCCGTGGGCATGCCGACGCTACTCTTTTTCAGTATGTTGGGGGCAGACCCCGGCAGCATTATGGGGTGGCAAATGCCCGCCTTCTTTTCCGTTGGCATAATCCTCACCTTTGCTTTTGCCTGGTGGTTAGCCGGTCGATTAACCATGCCTAACCATGAGCGTGGCGTGTTTATTCAAATGGCGTTTCGAGGCAACACCGGCGTGTTCAGTTTGGCGCTGGTGGTGAATATGTTCGGCGAGGAGGGCGTCGTCATCGGTGGTGTGTTCGCCAGTATCACCTCCATCATGTTTAATATTTTGGCCGAGCTCGCTTTATCCCGTTATCAGCAACACAGCACCTTCAGTTATCGTGCTTTGCTGCGCAGCATTGTGACCAATCCGATGATCTTAGGTGTGGTTGCCGGTATCAGTGTGAACTACCTGAATATCCCCATTCCCAAACAAATCGTGACCGCCGGTAAATACCTCGGCAGCGCCACTTTGCCGTTGGCTTTGCTGTGTGTAGGGGCGTCATTAGCCACCAGTGCCTTTGTGTTGACGCGTACCACCAGCCTTGCCATGTTTATTAAGATTTTTGTTAGCCCTGTGGTGTTGACCACCATTGCGGCATTCAGTGGCTTTAGCGACCACGAACTGGTGTATCTGTTTCTGTTTTTTGGTGCGCCAGTCGCGGCTTCGGCCTATGTGGTTTCGATTGCTCACGGCAGTGATGGCAAGCAAACCGCTAATGCCATCGCCACCTCAACCTTGCTCGGTTCCGGCGTCATCATATTAGTCGCACCGGTACTGCTGGCGTTTTTGTCCTCAATATCCTGATACGGAGAATATTCAATGAAAGACATTCATGTACTTGTTGTCTGGCCAATTCGTCCGGCGCAGTTGGCTCAGTTGGAGCAAACCTACACGGCCCATCGTTATGATCAGGCAACGCCAGCGGAAAAAGCAGCCATGATCCAGCAGGTTGGAGATCGTATCCGGGCAGTGGTCACGACCCATGGGGGTGGGTTTGAAAAAAATCTTTTGGATCAGTTACCTAATCTAGAAATTGTTGCGTGCGCCAGTGTTGGATATGACACCTTATGCGTGAAAGACTGCCAAGCACGGGGCATCCCTGTGACCAATACGCCTGATGTATTAACGGATGATGTGGCAGATATGGCTATGCTATTGATGCTGGCCACCCTACGCCGCTTCTTGCCAGCGGTAGATTGGATTAAACAAGGAGACTGGGTCAGCAAAGGTATGATGCCCTTAAACACGGCAGTGCGTGGTAAAACCTTAGGTATCGTGGGATTGGGGCGAATTGGTAAAGCCATTGCCACTCGCGCCGAAGCCTTTGGCATGAGCGTGAGTTACTACAATCGGTCACCAAAATCGGATGTTCCGTATCGTTATTATGATGACCTGCACGCACTCGCCAATGACGTGGATGTATTGATGCCTATGGTGCCCGGCGGTACGGATACGCAAGGCCTGATTTCACGTTCGGTACTCGAAGCACTTGGTGCCAATGGTTACTTTATCAATGTGTCCCGTGGCTCGGTGGTAGATGAAACGGCCTTGGTAGAACTACTGCAACAACGGGCCATCGCGGGGGCGGGACTGGATGTGTTTACTGATGAACCCAATGTGCCATCAGCGTTGCTTGAGCTAGACAATGTTGCGCTGCAACCCCACTGTGCCAGCGGCACTTTTGAAACCCGCGCTGCCATGGCGCAACTGGTGCTGGATAACCTTGAGGCGCATTTTTCAGGTAAACCCTTGCTGACGGTGATTTAGCCTTGGGTTCTTTTCGTGAGTTGTTTTTGCGGCATACGATCTGGCATTTGAGTACGGGTACTGCCAGTTTTCTACAAGTAAAACGCGATGTTCTTGCTACGCTCTGATTAGGGGGATTGTATGGATCAAATACAGCACTTTCGCTCACCGGAGCGTGCCATTGGCTTGATCGCTGGTCAGTATCAGGCATTCGAGTTTAAGCGACATTATCATTTGGATTACCACTTTGGGCTGATCGTGAAGGGCGAGCAGAGGTTTGTTTGCCGCGGTGAACGTTTTCATGTGGGCTATGGGGAAGTGGTGATCATGTCACCGGATGAGTTGCATGAAGGGCGTTAGGTAAAGGAATCGGGTTATCAGTCCAACGTCTTTTCCATCGAGCCGGAATGGTTTAGCCCTTCACCAGTGCTCATAATAGGAAATAATCGAGAGGTGAGCGATGAATGAACTGCATGTATTAGCCACATTGGCGCTGGTCCATATGATTGCCCTAATGAGCCCATGGCCCGACTTTACCTTAGTTGTCCAGAATGTGTTCCGTTATGGTCACACTCCCTACTGGCGTTTACATCGCCATTGGCTTGCTGGTTCTTGAAATGAATTTTTCACATCATCTCTTGCTATTTTCCTTTTTTAGTGGAACTATTTTAATAACTCCATAATTCTTAGCGCATTTAAGAATTTCCAATACCAAAAATGGCAGCTAGTGGCATTTTTTTGTTTTTGATTTTTATTTTGGCAGCGTCTGCCATTAATAATACACACTGTAGATCAAGTTACTGCTATACATTACCGAAAATGGCGTAAAGCCCCGCAGCTTGCTGCGTGAGAGTTGTCAACTAGCCTCTGCTATCCCTTTATCAACAGGGCATTCTGCCTTTAACTAACGACGGAACCTCGAAAAACTTCTCCAATAGCGTAGCTAGGGCTGTGGTAGCATCAACTGCTTTACACTGCCCACTGAAGTTGATTGCACCGCGCCTTGTATTGAGAGCTGCTAGAGGGAAGGCCCCCGTGTACCGACTTAACCATGGTTCGTATTCTGATACTCAAGCGCCTCTACAACCTTTTGGATGAATAAATGGAATATTAGCTGCTCGATCGAATTAGTTACCGTGCATACATAGAACTCAAGGCAAAAGAGTAGCGGGAAATCGAGAATGGGAAAAGTTGTTCGTCGTAGTCTATAGCACAGCAATGAAACTCGGATGCCGCTGATCCCCAAAAAAATGTGATAGCAGCCTCGACGGATCCGTTCTTCGTGAATCCAAGCATTAAAGAACTGAGTCGCATCTTCACACCATTGGAGCATGCCCAGTTCAAAGGCTTCCTTACTAGCTATGTGGCTAAAGGCGTAAACAACGGAGCGACGCTACTGCAATCAATATTGGGTCCAGGCTGGGCTTGGCATATTGCCAATCAGATCTTGGGGCATGTTATCGGTATAGTTAAATCTGAAGGTGGTGCAGATGACTCCGCAATACCCCAACATTCACCTACGGTACCAGCTAACCAAATACATGAAAAATTGCCGCTCTTTTGGCTGTGTAATCTATTACAATTCGGCAACCCAAAATACATAACAAGGACAAGGGAGCCTATGCATGGCACAATTTGGTGAGATTATTTGTTACAACTTCGAAACAAACGCCGGTCTAATTCGCGAAGTTTTCAAAGATGGCACATCCTTCCTATATCCGGTAAGAAAAGAGAATTTTGAGGAACGATTTAAGGTAAAAATCGGAAAGGTCGTTATCTTCTACGCAGAGGACAGAGATGGCACCGGCTTCTTGCAGGCAGTTAACATTCGCCCTGATAAGCTTGGCGTACACAAAATGTCCGAAGTGGATGCTGCTACACCGTCGAGCGCAGTTAAGAGCACCGTCGTTAGAAAAACACCACGTCCTAAAAAAAGGAAACCCAAAACACAGTCTCCTGACGAGATTCAAGACCAGCTTCTGCGCTCCCAAGGTAAGCTGAAATGCCCATCATGTGGTGGTGTGGTTCGCCCTCATATCATCGGTCTTCATGGTGGCCGTATTCGCCAAGTGTGTCCTCTTTGTACCAAGGCCATCAACGAAACGAGCGCACTATACAAACTTTCCATTTTCATTCTACTCGCGTTAGTATTTTTTATGATTTCAGGTGGCGCACGTCTCTTTAATTGATTGACCAGTGATAAATCGTAATCTCCCAACTTGATTGATACTGTTAGGCAGTTTTTTTTTCCTGCCTACTAGGCCTTTAACCGGGAACCAACTTAGCAGAGATGAGAGGCATCACCCGAAAATAGAAATACTTTGTCTTGCGTTGACTCAATCAATGCTCGCAAGAACTTCAGTAAGTACTTCGCTGTAATGGAGGGTTCATTGATCATGAAACGGATTGGTAATCACGGATGTAACACTTAGAGAAACGTACGTAGCAAGAAAACTTCAATGGCTTTTTAGGTGTGAAATACTCAGCAATAAAGTTTGGTTCCAATTGTCCTGACCGTAAAAATAATTCCAGAACTGTTATAATTTTTTGAGAGGCTACACGTTGATTCAAAACTACAAAACCGAGTTTATGATGATCATGCATCTGATCATAAATGGTATTGATCACGCCGTTGTTCACAAGCTTGGCTGAGTCGTCGAAGTGTATTTTTTTGACATCATTTTTTCGCTGATGTCATCCTTACCACTCTAATGGTAACGTTGATATATGTACTCAACAGTTCGTGGATGAACACCAGAATTTTTCCAATTTCACGAAACTTTTTACCTTGATCTCGCTGTCACATTTCCGTCTGATGAAGGATCTCCTGTTGTTCTAGGCTAAGTGGTCGGGCATTTATATTTATGTGTATGCATTACCGTATTTGTAAATTGAGACTGAGTGAATAACACAAAACTCAGCTTTTTTTTACTGCTGCTAAGCCAGCCTTCTTCTTATCATACATGACGCACCTGACGGTATTTAGAGTATTCACAAGAGTTCTAATTTTAAGGCCATTTACTGTAACGGGTATGTTACTTCGTATTCATAGTGGCTTTTCTAAAGAGTATCAAGGTAAACGTCACTAAATCAGCCTCTAGTTTTCGCGCCTAACCCCAACCAAACTGTGCTTCGTCTATTCACCCACGGAGCACACAATATGAATGCAAACACAGCGTTGAACCAAACTTGGGCTGATCATATCGAAAAGTGGCGTGCCTCTGGCCTGTCCATCAAAGCCTTCTGTGAACAAGAGGGCTTGGTGTACCATCAGTTTAGCTATTGGCGGCAGAAGTTTTCGCCTGCCGCTGACTCGACAACAGGATCGAAATTAGTACCGGTAGCACTGGCAACTCCTCCGATGTCTTCTAGCGACCTAGAAATCTTGCTCCCTAACGGGGTGATCATACGTGGCATTGATATGACTAATGTCTCGTTGGTGTCCCTTCTGGTAGCGACTTTATGAAACTTCGTTATCTGCGCCCCTCGCTAAATTTACCCCAGATCTTTTTGTATCGAGACCCGGTGGATTTTAGAAAGCAGGCCCATGGACTGGCGGTGCTGATCGAGCAAGAGCTAGGGCACAATCCTTTCTCCGGAGCCTTGTACGCGTTCACTAATCGGCATCGCAATAAGATCAAGTGCGTGATGTGGGAAGACAATGGCTTCGTGCTCTACAAAGGTTTAGCAGAAGAAAAGTTTAAGTGGCCCAAAGCCTCAGAGGAATTGGTATCCCTCACCGGCGAGCAAATTAACTGGCTGCTGGATGGCTACGATCTCAGCTTAATGAAAGGCCATAAAACCTTGCTTTATGAGGCACTTTGCTGAGGATTTTGGCAGTGATTTTTGCTAACATATCGCCATGAAAATTGCTCCCAAATCTCACTCCAAAAAGCCGGATTACAGTCAGCTATCACAAGCTGAACTGGTATCTTTGCTGTTGCAAAAAGACTCGATCTTAGCTCAGCGTGATGCCTATATTGATCGGCTTGAAGAGATCATCCGTCTGCAAAAAGTCCAACGCTTCGCCGCCAAGAGTGAGAAGCAGCCGTTTCAGATCACCCTGTTTGATGAGGCGGAACTGGAAAGCGCGATTGACGATCTGATTGATGAGATTCCAGAAGACTCATTGAGCCCAGAGCTAGCACAAACCAAGCAGAGTCGTCAGCGTCAACGTGGCTTCTCGGCCTCATTGAACCGAATCCGTCGTGAGATCTGTCTAAGCGATGACGAAAAAGCCGGTGCAACCAAAACCTTCTTCACTAAAGTGAAAGAAGAGCTGGAGTTTATCCCCGCTCAGCTTAACGTGATCGAGATCTGGCAAGAAAAAGCGGTGTTCGAATCCTCAACTGGCGAACAAATCATCGCGGCAAAGCGGCCAACCCATCCGCTGGGTAAATGCGTTGCCACTACCTCGTTGTTGGCTTACATCATCACGTCAAAATATGCCGATGGGTTACCTCTGTATCGCCTAGATGGCATGTTAGCGCGCCTTGGTCATGAAATCGGTCGCAATAATATGGCGAATTGGATTATCCGCCTTGATGATGTGTTCAAACCCTTGATTAACCTGATGCGGGAGCAACAAAACCTCGGTCGCTATATCCAGGCGGATGAGACCCGTATCCAAGTGTTGAAAGAAACCGGTAAAACAGCTCAAAGTGATAAATGGATGTGGGTGACACGGGGTGGACCACCGGATAAACCTTCCGTCTTGTTCGACTATGATCCGACCCGTGCGGGTCACGTACCGGCACGCCTATTGGACGGGTTTAGTGGCGTATTACAAGTGGACGGCTACAGCTTCTATGGCAAGGTCTGCCGAGATCTTGATATTACTCGTATTGGGTGTTGGGACCATGTGCGACGCAAGTTTGTTGAAGCCGCGCGCGGTGCGGCTCCTCAGAAAGGAAAAAGCAACAAGACCACACCATCGAAAGCGGATGTGGCCATCGCTAAAATCCGCAAGCTCTATGCCATCGAAAGCAAAATAGAGAACTTAAGCGAATCAGAAAAGTACACCGTACGCCAAGAGCTGGCGTTGCCACTGCTAGAAGACTTCAAAGCGTGGCTGGAAACCAACCAGACAAAGGTGCCGAAAGACTCACTGACCTTCAAAGCGATCCAATATACCCTCAATCAGTGGTCATCTCTGGTCGCCTGCTGCGACCATGGCTTCGTTCATATTAGCAATGCCTTAGCAGAAAATGCCATCCGCCCGTTTGCGGTGGGCAGACGCAACTGGCTGTTTGCTGATACCACGCGAGGCGCCCATGCCAGTGCAACCTGCTACTCATTGATAGAAACCGCCAAAGCTAATGGCCTTGAGCCATCAGGCTATATCCAATATGTGCTCGACCACATCGCTGACGCGGATACTTTAGAAAAACTCGAAGCGTTATTACCCTGGAACAGGGCGAAAGCAGGCTAGATTAGCAAATTTGGCCATATTGTTTTAGGAGCTGATATAAGAGCGCTTACCTTCTTCAGACCTCATCTAATTATCAAACCGTTCTTACTGGTACCGTATGATATCGTGCCTATTAAATATCCTCGAGAGAGGATGGCATGACTTCAATGTCAATTCCATCTTGAACCTTGCAGTGAGAAATTGTTTGCCTTCTGCGGACGCCGGCTCGATCGACTGAAGATTTAGCACTGGTCTGCCGATGGTTTTTCGGGGGGATTACACGGGGACGGGACTTGATGTATTTACTAATGAATCCAATGTGCCATCAGCGTTGCTTGAGCTAGATAATGCCGCTCTACAACCTATCTGTGCCAATGGCATTTTTGAAACCCGTGCTGCCATGGCCCGGGTGGTGATGGACATCAGCCTTCTATTTTAATTTTTCTAATATGAGTTCAAGGATGCTCTCTCTGTCATCGCTTGAAAGCTTGTTGAGCTGCCTAACAATCTCTGCAGAAGTTTCATCGTCACAGAAGAAGTAGCTCAGAGGAACATCCAATTCCTTGGCTATAGATCTTAGAATCACAATATCGGGCGCATGCTTGCCCTTTTCATACTGATTCATGCGTGCACTGGCCACGTTTTCATCCATGCCCGTTCGAATGCCGAGTTCGCGTTGGCTGAGGCCTTTGCGTTTCCTTGCTTCTTTGAGCCGAATAGGTATGGGATTAGGTTGCACTCTGTTCTCATTGTTTACTACCAGTAGTAACTAAGATTTTCTTAGTTTCTCTTAACTCTGTATACTAAGCAATCCTTAGTATTTCGAGATTCATGCTGTGCCCTACAAGATTCATGTGCATCCTACGATGCTGACGGTTGTTCGATCTATTCTACCTAAGCGCCTTCACAGAGCTAATTTGATTGAAAAATCAATGTCATTTGAGGCTTATGGTGATAAAGAGAAAGCAGAAAAATTTGTTACCAGACAAGTTCATCGCCTTACGAAACTAGGCTTGCTGGTGTCTCACGGATCAAGAAACTCTCGTTGGTACGAGCCCTCTGAAAAACTGACGAAACTAGTTTCAGACTTTTCGATGGAGGAGCCATTAAATAAAAAGGCAGTACTGGATGAATTAGTGATGGATGAGGCAAGGCTTGAGAACGAGATTTCTCTGGCTTTATCAGAGCTAGAAGAAATGAGGGCATTGTCTGTGTGATTCCCAATTTTATCTGCTGATGCCGATGGGATGATCTCAAGTGAACGCAGTCGGATCACTAGTCTGTATGGCAAGTTAAGTGCCGTTAGGAAACTAAAGGCTTCCGCTGAGAAGTTAGAGGTAAAGCAATGTTGAGAGATTGGCAACGAGGGTGTGTTACCAGCGCGATCGACCATTTTAACTATCACAAGCATTTCTTCTGCTTGGCTACACCGGGAGCCGGTAAGACAGTAATGGCGGCTACGGTGGGAAAAATGCTTCTTGAAGCAGGGAAAATTGACTACATCGTGTGTTTGTCTCCTTCTCGAACAATATGTGAATCCGTAAGAGCCACTTTTAAAAAACTGCTTGGCAGACCTTTTTCTGGTCGCATCGGTTCCGTCGGTGTTTCTTTAACATATCAGTCCTTGCTGGGCGGGAATCACTCAGTGTTAGCCGATTTGGTAAATAGCCGAGTTTTTGTTGTTCTTGATGAGATTCATCATTGTTCTGGTTCTGAGTTTGTTCAGGGCAATGCATGGGGGATTGAGTTGTTGCGGCAAATTTCGTCGTTAGCAACCTTTACGCTCTCACTTTCTGGTACACCTTGGAGAACAGATGGAGACCCAATTACATTTGCCTCCTATGATGGTTCTGGTTTAGGGCTGAGTTACCAGTGGAAGTATGGCTTAAGTGATGCTGTAACTGACAAGGTTTGCCGTTTGCCAAAAGTAATTGCATTAGATGCGGTTAAAATTACTAAGCATGCTTATGGGCCCCCCAAATCTTACTCATCTATTGCAGAGTTCTTGAAGGATAACGACAACAGTTATTTGGTTCTCCTGTCCAACGAGTCGCTGACATTTGAGGTATTAAAGCGTGGTGTGGAGCGCTTGACTAAATTGCGAAAAATCTCTCCTACCGCCGGTGGTTTGGTGGTCGCAGCGTCCTATTCCCACGCACGATTTATCAAGCAAATGCTAGAGGACTACTTCTCTCAGAAGGTTGTTCTTGTGTCCTATAAAGATGACGACTCGATCAGGCAGATTGAAGAATTTCGACAAGGAACAGACCAATGGATAGTGAGCATCGCTATGGTAAGTGAAGGAGTTGATATCCCAAGATTGCAGGTCTGTTGCCACCTGTCTGCAACCAAAACGGAACTTTACTTTCGACAAGTGCTGGGCCGCATCATTCGCGTGACGAAAGATCAAACAGATGAGTGTTTCTTCTACACATTGGCAGAAGAGAATTTAATTAGCTATGCGAAGCGGTTGGAGCAGGAAGTCTCTGGATCTTACATCAAAGAGAATCTGACAGAAGAAAAAGTCGTTGCTAACCCCGTGGAAGGAATGCCAGGCAAATCAAAAGAGCCCCACGACATATCTGTCTATCTTGAGGATGGCTCAGAGTTTAAAACAAACGGCTCGTCATCAGCAGATGAAGATCTCGTTGGTTTGCCCTCTGCTCTGGTATCATCAGCACTATCGATTGATGGAATAAGAGAGCGTGTGATTCGAGTACTTATGAATTCGCAGCCTGCCTTATGATATCTGCTTCTCGTTGTATTCGTTAGGAACCACCAAATGCGTAAAAAGTTGATTACTTGTGATGGTCATCAGATATTAAAAGATGAAACTGACCATCTATGGCGTAAAGAATGTCCAGAAATTACCAAGATAGTCTCCTAGGGGGGCTGATCTTGGCGCTAAAAAAGCATTCCATCAGTGTCAGTTCCATGCGGAATATGGACGCGACAGAATAAACCGACGGATTGGTGGCGTTGTCTATGAATCCGCACTGATAGAGAGTTTATCACTAGATGGCAGAGCTATTTCGATCCCGCAATTCAGTCACGCAATGTTTTTATTGGCGGTTCTGAATCAGCTATAAATTGTGTTGTCTGTGACAGTGCCGTTTGGTTTAATGGACAATAGTCAATTTTACTTGTATACCATGAGCGCCTTACAAGCTAAGTCGCTCTGCTGTTGGATAAGGATCATTCATGGGAATCAAGCATTCACCCCTGTTTCTCGCACTAGCAACGGTGCAAATCGTCCCAAAAGAACCTCACGATAAAGCCACCGCGACTATTCATTCCTCATTAGACGAAAAATGCTCTGTCGTCTGTATTCAAAGTGGCTCAACACTACCCAAAGGTTCTACCTTCCAATCACCGCTAGCAAGGGAAGTGTTGGGGATTGGCTAGAAGTACTCTGTTGGAATGGCCGTTGCGACATATTCTGACGCTTGAAAAAGTATGATTGATATCAGTTATTTAAACCGTACTAAAACAGTACGCCATACGGATAAAAGAAACAGACTCATGGCTAAAGCACCCGCAAAGAAACCGTCGACAAAAAAGAAAAGCACCAAAGGTTTTGAAGAAACCCTATGGGATACCGCGAACCAGTTACGCGGCAGTGTCGAATCCTCAGAATACAAACACGTTGTCCTGAGTTTAGTGTTCCTGAAATTTATCAGCGATAAATTTGAAGCCAAGCGCGAGCAATTGCAAAGCTCGGGTATGGAAGCCTTTGTCGATATGCCGGAGTTTTACCAGCAGGACAATATCTACTTCCTACCAGAAGCGGCGCGCTGGTCTTATGTCAAAGTACGCGCTAAGCAAGACGATATTGCCGTGGTTATCGACACCGCACTGGCAACCATTGAAAAGAACAACCCAAGCCTAAAGGGCGCGTTGCCAGACAACTACTTCTCCCGCATGAACCTTGAGGTCAAACGCCTTGCGTCTTTGATTGATACCGTCGAGAACATCAATACCCTAGCGGTGGAGTGCGAAGAAGGCACCAGTGAAGAAGACTTGATCGGTCGTGTGTACGAATACTTCCTCGGTCGTTTTGCGGCGAACGAAGGCAAAGGCGGTGGTGAATTCTATACGCCAAAATCCGTTGTGACCTTGCTTGCTCAAATGATCGAACCCTACCAAGGCAAAGTCTATGACCCCTGTTGTGGTTCCGGCGGTATGTTTGTACAAAGTTTGAAGTTTATTCAAAGCCACCAAGGCAAAAGCAAAGACATTGCCATTTATGGTCAAGAACTGACGACGACCACCTACAAGCTGGCGAAGATGAACCTCGCCATTCGTGGTTTAACCGGTAACTTAGGCGAACGCCCTGCGGATACCTTCCACGATGATCAGCATAAAGATTTAAAAGCCGATTACATCATGGCTAACCCGCCGTTTAACCTAAAAAGCTGGCGTAACGATGCTGAGCTAACTGATGACCCGCGTTTTAACGGCTTTACCACGCCACCGACGGGCAACGCCAACTACGCGTGGATTTTGCACATGCTTTCTAAGCTAAGCGAAGACGGTACAGCCGGTTTTGTCTTAGCGAACGGCTCCATGAGCTCTAACACCAGTGGTGAAGGGGAGATCCGTGCCAAGCTGGTTAAAGACGACCGCATCGAATGTATGATCGCATTGCCGGGGCAACTCTTCTTTACCACGCAGATTCCGGTGTGTTTGTGGTTTATGTCGAAACACAAAGGGGCTAACTCGAAGTTTGGCTACCGTGATCGCAGTGGTGAAACCTTATTTATCGATGCCCGTGAAATGGGCACCATGGTCAGCCGTGTGAATAAAGAGCTAACCTTTGACGATATCGCCAAAATCGCCGACACCTTCCACGCGTGGCGCAGTGATGAAGCTGAAATCCAACGCCGCCTTGATGCCAAAGAGATCAGCGTTGAGCAATACGAGGATCAAGCCGGTTTCTGTAAAGTCGCCACTATCGAAGAAATCGAAGCCAATGACTTTGTGCTCACGCCGGGGCGCTATGTGGGCGCAGCGGACTTAGAAGATGATGGCATCCCATTCGAAGTCAAAATGTCAGAGCTGACCCAAACCTTATATCGCCAATTAGATGAAGCCGAAGCGCTGGATAAAGCGATTCGTGCCAATATGGAGGCATTGGGTTATGGACAGTAAATTAACTCCATGGCATCAGGATGAATGGGTAGAGAGAACTTGGGGTGAACTGGTTGAGCTTAAGTATGGAAAAGCACTCAAAGATTATAAGGATAAAGTTACGGGTTTTCCGGTATTTGGCACCAATGGTCCTGTTGGGTTTAGTGAAACTCCTCTATGCGATTTTCCTAGTGTCATTATTGGTCGGAAAGGAGCTTACAGGGGAGTTCATTATTCGGAAGTTCCGTTCTATGTTATTGATACTGCTTTTTACATTGCCCCTAAGTTTGATATCAATCTCAAATGGGCTTATTACGAGCTGTTAAAACAAGACATTAACGGTTTAGATTCTGGCTCAGCTATACCTTCCACTCGTAGAGAAGATTTTTATGCTCTTAGAGTCAACGTTCCTCCGAGGCCTATTCAAGATCGTATTGCTGATTTGCTTGACTCGTTTAACAATAAAATAACCGTCAACCGCCAAATCAACCAAACTCTAGAACAAATGGCGCAGACGCTGTTTAAGTCGTGGTTTGTGGATTTCGATCCGGTGATTGATAACGCATTGGATGCGGGCAATGCTATTCCCGATGAACTGCAAGCTCGCGCCGAGCAGCGCCAAGCACTGCGTAATGCAGCCACACAGCAGGGTGACGTCAGCGCAACGCAAGCGGGCAGTGCTAAGCCTCTACCTGATAACATCCGCCAACTGTTCCCTAATGAATTTGAGGAAAGCGAACTAGGCTGGGTGCCTAAGGGGTGGGTTAGTTCTAATGTAGGTTTCGTTTCAGAGTGTTTCGATAAGCATCGCGTACCACTATCGAAAAAACAGCGAGATGAATTGAAGCCTGGAATCTACCCATATCATGGTGCTACTTCGATAATGGATTATGTTAGTGAATTTATCTTTGACGACATCTATCTACTTATTGGTGAAGATGGATCAGTGATTAAAGAAGATGGTACTCCGTACTACCAGTATATTTGGGGAAAATGCTGGGTTAATAACCATGCTCATGTATTAAAAGGGAAAAATGGTGTATCTACCGAACACTTAATGATTTTTATGGCGCAGGCTAATATTAAAGCCTTTGTCACAGGAGCTGTTCAGATGAAGATTAATCAAAAAAATATGAATAGCATCCCTTTCCTGTTGGCTGACAGAAAAGTTAACGAGAAATTTTCAAAAATGATTTTGCCCCTGTATGCAAAGTTTAGATCAAATTATGAACAAAGCCTTGAGTTGCAGATACTACGAGATACTTTGCTACCCAAACTGATCTCCGGCGAATTACGCCTAGATGAGGTGGAGTCCACGATTAAAGAAACAATAACAGCGTAAACAACAGGCAGCTTGAGTCACTTAGGCTGCCTTTTTGCTTTAGTAAATTAAGCGTTAAAAACAGATAAACAGTACAGGATGTTATGACCACGACCTTTAACGAAGCCAAATTGGAACAAGCCGTTATCACTCTGCTGGGGCAGCATCAGCGTTCTGCTGGCGAAAGAGCTGGCGAGTCGGTGTATCCGCATTTTATCGGCAGTGATATTCCACGAGCTAGTGATGAAGAGGTGCTGATCCTTGATGATTTGCGCGTGTATCTTGCGGAGCAATACAAAGCTGATGGCATTACCTCTGGCGAGATCGACACCATTGTGCGCCAGTTGCAAACCTTGCCCGCGAGTGACTTGTACCAAAGCAACAAGACCTTCTGTCATTGGTTAAGTAATGGCTTCCTGTTAAAGCGTGAAGAGCGCAATAAGAAAGACCTGTATATCGAGCTGATCGATACCCGCACCTTGCCCCAAAGCCTGAATGCGTTATTTGTGGAAGGTATTGATGGCATCTCCACCGATAACAACCGTTACCGCTTGGTCAATCAATTAGAGATCGAAGGCACCGACCAGCAAAAGCGCATCCCCGATGTTATTTTGTACGTCAACGGCTTGCCGGTGGTGGTATTTGAGTTGAAGTCGGCCGTGCGCGAAGAGTCGGCGACGACCTACGATGCGTGGCGACAGTTGGCGGTGCGCTATCGTCGCGATATTCCCAAACTGTTTGTTTACAACGCCCTATGTATCGTTAGCGATGGGGTGAACAACAAAATGGGCAACCTGTTTGCGCCCTATGAGTTTTATTATTCATGGCGCAAGGTAACAGGCAATGAATCCAACGAAAAGCAGGGCATTGATTCCCTCACTACGATGGTGAATGGTCTGTTTCATCCCACCCGCTTTTTGGATGTTTTAAAGAACTTTGTTTTCTTCCCTGATACCAGCAAACACGAAACCAAGATTTGCTGTCGCTACCCGCAGTATTACGCGGCCCGTAAGCTGTACTACAACATCAAAAAAGAACGCAAAGTATTAGACGCCAACGGTGAGGTGATGACATCGAAAGAGGGCGGTAGCGGTAAGGGCGGCACCTACTTTGGTGCGACGGGCTGTGGTAAGAGTTTTACCATGCAGTTTTTGGCCCGTTTGCTGATGAAGAGCGTCGACTTTGCCAGCCCGACTATCGTCTTGATCACCGACCGAACCGATCTGGACGAACAGCTTTCCAAACAATTCTGTAATGCCACCGGTTATATTGGCGATGAGGTGATCGAGCCTGTTTCGAGCCGCCAAGACCTGCGTGATAAGTTAGCCGGGCGCGCCAGTGGCGGTGTGTTCCTAACCACCATTCATAAATTCACCGAAGACATCAAACTGCTGACTAACCGCAGTAACGTGGTGTGTATTTCCGATGAAGCGCACCGCAGCCAAGTCAATTTAGATTTGAAAGTCACCGTAGATGAAAAGACCGGCAAGGTGAAAAAGACCTACGGCTTTGCCAAATACCTGCACGACTCACTGCCGAATGCCACTTATGTGGGCTTTACCGGTACACCCATTGATGCAACTTTGGATGTGTTTGGTGACCCAATCGACAGCTACACCATGACCGAGTCGGTGAATGATGAAATCACGGTACGCATTGTCTACGAAGGCCGTGCGGCAAAAGTGATTTTGGACAATGGCAAACTGGAAGAGATTGAAAAGTATTACCAAGAGTGCGAAGCCGCCGGTGCTAATGAGCATCAGATAGAGGAGAGTAAAAAAGCCTCTGCCAATATGAATGCCATCTTGGGCGACCCGGACCGCATTCAAATGTTGGCAAAAGACTTTGTCGAGCATTACGAAAAGCGCGTTGAGGAAGGTTCCACTATTAAAGGTAAAGCCATGTTTGTCTGTGCCAGCCGCGAGATCGCTTATGACTTTTACAAGGCTGTAAAAGAACTACGTCCAACATGGTTTGAGGCGAAACAAGCTATTGATGGCGTGGAATTGACCGAGAAAGACAAGAAAGAGCTGATGTCATTGCCGATGGTGAATATGGTGATGACCCGTGGTAAAGACGATGACCGAGCCATGTATGACCTGCTTGGCACTAAAGAGTACCGCAAAGAGCTGGATAAACAGTTTAAGAACCCGAAATCAAATTTCAAAGTCGCTGTTGTGGTGGATATGTGGCTGACCGGTTTTGACGTGCCAGAGCTGGATACCATCTACATTGATAAGCCACTGCAAAAACACAGCTTGATTCAGACCATTTCACGGGTGAATCGTAAATTTGAAGGCAAAGATAAAGGTTTGGTGGTGGATTACATTGGTATTAAATCCCGTATGAACCAAGCCTTAGCCATGTATTCCAAAGCCGATGGCGCCAATATCGAAGATATCAGGCAGTCATTGGTAGAAGTGCGTGACCACCTGCATTTACTGGCGCAAATGTTCCATAAGTTCGATAGCGGTGATTACTTCAGTGATAACCCCGTTAATCAATTGTCCTGCTTAAACCGAGCTGCCGAGTTCGTGCTAACGACGAAAAAGCTCGAATTGCGCTTTATGGGCTTGGTGAAACGCCTAAAAGCCGCCTACGACGTGTGTGTAGGGAGTGAATCCATCACCCAGACAGAACGTGAGCATATTCACTTCTATCTAGCGGTGCGCTCGATTGTCTACAAACTCACCAAAGGTGATGCGCCGGATACCGCGCAAATGAACGCCCGCGTTCGTGAAATGATTGCCGAGGCGATTCGCGCTGAGGGTGTGGAGGAAATCTTCGCCCTTGGACAAGAGAAATCCGAAACTATCGACATCTTTGATGATGAGTACATGGATCGCATCAACAAGATCAAACTGCCGAATACCAAAATGCAGCTACTGCAAAAGATGCTGCAAAAAGCCATCAGCGAGTTTAAGAAGGTCAACCAACTCAAAGGCACGGACTTCACCAAACGCTTCCAAGCCTTGGTAGAGCAATACAACGAGCGCAAAGAAAACGACGAGCTAAGAGGCGAGGAGTTCGACACCTTCAGCCAAGAAATGGCCGACATGATCTACGACATCAAAGCGGAAATGATGTCATTTGAAGACATCGGCATCGACATGGAAGAAAAAGCCTTCCTCGATATTCTCGAACACATGTGTACGAAATACCAGTTCACCTACGACCACGACAAAATGCTCGAACTCGCGAAGCAAATGAAAATCGTCGTAGACGACAGCGCCCAATACCCAGATTGGAGCAACCGCGATGACATCAAAGCCAAACTCAAAGTAGACCTCATACTGCTACTCCATAAGTTTGGCTTCCCGCCTGTTGCCAATGATGATGTTTATAAAAACGTCCTAGAACAGGCCGAGAACTACAAGAAGAATCATTGATAGAAGTTGGGCAGAGCTTATTTATCGGTGCTCTGCCTGAGTATGAAAAGCTGTCTGAAAAGACAACCGAGAAGAGTCTACCGAGCTAGCGGCGATTCATACTATCTATATCTACTGGCACTATGCAGTCAGCGTTAGGTTCTGATCTGCCAAGTAGATGGTAAAAGTAGGAAGGCGTGTGAGTCTTTCTGAATGGAAATGCTGCTTTAACTATAGCAGCTGAATTGTACTTATAATGGAGAATTAGAAATGAAAAAGATCGCGCTGTTGACCGCTGTTCTAATGACTGCCCAGGCAAATGCATCGGTAAGCCCAAACCTAAATGCCGCCTTTCAAGCAGCGGCAAGAGAGAGATGTGAGTCTCTGCCATTTAGCGTGGTTTCCCAAGACCAAGGTTACGGTGGTTCACTTATAGTTCAAGTAAGCTGTGGCAATATTTTCAACGTAAGGTCTGTTATTTGTACCACGATATTATCTAATGATGGATCTACCTACTATAGCTGCGACTAAGTCTTAGTGCGCAATTCCATACACCACCAATTAATAATTGCTAGATTATTATACTTGATTAATAGCTTATAACAGGGCTGGGAACATAGGATTAAGTCGGCTATAGGATATATTATTGCCGACTTAATCAAATTAATCCCTAGTATCGTGACTGCTCCTCAATATAAATTGAATGGTCAGCTATAAATTATTATTGAATATAAAATAGAATACTGTCAAGGCCTGGCGGGGTTGTGGTGGGATTTAAGGTAGTCAAACCAAAGGGTTGTTTGCTTTACTAACTCCTTTCGTCGATACTCAGCGTTGCCCTCAAAGCTTTCAGAAATAGAATCATACAATGAACGGACTTGATTTTTCATTAGGCTTTCACATTTCTCCACTTCTTCTCCAAGCCTTGGAGAAAGAGCAATACTAGCTATTTCTCCCCAAATTTTTGAAAGTGAACCAAGTGTACACAGTATTGCGACATCGGCGTCAACTCCGTCCACACCTTTGATACTAATACCATCATATCTGGGCTCATCTACTACGAGTACCAAATCATCTAGCGCACCAATATCTATACCATAATATTTTCTTATACTTAAGCATCTGAAAGGGTTATAAATAGAGCTAGAAGAGACTTCCGAAGTACTACAAATTAAAACCTGAGTCCTTTTTAGAATATAGCTGCCATCTTCGAAACTATGATCAGCCCAAGGAAAAAAATTCTCTAAATTATTATCCACGAAAATTTCTTCATATAAGCGGTGATAATCTTCAAACTCTATATGATTCCGTTCTTCGATAAGTTGAAGCTGACCAATAATATACTCTCGATGCTTTATACTGTTTTCGAAATTATTCTTTGACTCTGTAGCAGAAATTTGGGCGACCGTTTGAACCGAACGGTGATGTGAAGCATAGAATCCAGCAAATGGCAGAGACAGTGCCGCGACCCAAAGCGGAATTTTGAAGTATTCATAAGCATTGTCGAAGCCTTCTTTGGTAGGCATCCAATCAGGATAGCCAAGGCTTTTGAAGATTAGAAACCAGACTATACCCGCAACAAATAGCGGGAATAGCACCATCACCCAGAAGGCTTTCAAGTGGAATAAAGGTGGGTGGGGGGGCTTGGGGCCTCGGAAACGCCATTTAAAAATCTGCATTCATATACTCCTCATTGTTTATGAATGCTTCTCCTGGTAGCAAATTCATATTTAATTTATCCCGACCAGACACCGTGTCCATTGAGAAGTCAACAAGTCGTACAATATAATCTGAAAAAATCTTATCCATCACTACAGAATCAGAAATAGTGAATCTATTTACACCTTCTTTATGATCGATAATAATCCGCTTCCCTTCATTATTAATCGACAAAATGTTTAATTTGAAAGCAATAAACCTTAATGAAAGACAGTATTTCTCCGCTTCAACACTAAAATCCTTTCTCTTCGTATATTCCCTAAGCCTATTGAAATTCTGGATAACAAGCTCTAATAGCCCAACATATTCATCATAGTTATCCAAACTACGACACTGCTTCAATGTGTAATCCCCCCATTTTTAACAGGGTTTAAAAGTAGAGCTTAAGCAGCCTTCATAAGCCATTTAGGTGGAATGCCACCAATGGCGCTGTTTG
>NZ_VFRR01000028.1 GCF_006385675.1 Maribrevibacterium harenarium
CACTTGGGACGAGCTCATCAATGGAGACAAACTCTAGAGTCGATTGGGTTTGGGGGCGTTCTTTAAGCATAAGGCTATTATAAAAAGTCCCCGTACGAAGGCGAGGACTTTATCAGCAGTCTGAGCTAATCCTCAGTGGATTAGCTTTTTTTCTTTGAGGCCCGACCGTTACGGCATCTCGTCCTCGAATTCCTCTTTTGGCGCTGGGATCAAATCTTCTTTCGTAATATTCTGCGTCAACAACAAACTTGCTGCCACAAAAATAGAAGAATAAGTACCCACTAAAATACCCACTAGTAGAGCTAGCGAGAAATTGTGGATCGCTTCACCACCAAAGAAAAAGAGCACCACTAACACGAAAAGGGTCGTCAACGAGGTAATCAAGGTTCGACCCAATGTCTGATTAATCGACTCATTGATCAGCTCATAGGGTGTAGTATCGCGCATGATCCTAAAGTTCTCACGGATACGGTC
Organism: Maribrevibacterium harenarium; assembly: GCF_006385675.1. GTDB lineage: Bacteria > Pseudomonadota > Gammaproteobacteria > Pseudomonadales > Marinomonadaceae > Marinomonas > Marinomonas harenarium. The sequence goes on from NZ_VFRR01000028.1 coordinate 475, forward strand.
ACATACCACGATAGTATCGTTCAGAGAGTACCCAATAACCGCCAACAAGGCGGCTAATACCGTAAGATCAAACTCAATTTCAAAAATTGAGAAAACACCTAACGTTATCGTAACGTCATGAGCTAGAGCCACCACGGACGCGACTGAGAACTTAAACTGGAAGCGCACAGCAACGTAAACCATCACGATCGCCAACGCGAGCAACATGCCTAAGCCACCCTGCTCACGTAGTTCCTCACCCACTTGAGCACCAACGAACTCCGAGCGCATTAGCTCGACGGCGACGGCACCATCTTGACGCAACACCTGAAGCACTTCATCCCCTAGGGTTGGAGTAAAGGCGTTAGCCATGCGCACAACCACATCGGTTGGCGAACCAAAGTTCTGCACAATGATATCTTGATAACCACCAGCCCCCAACTGAGCGCGCACATCATCCAACACTGGCGCGTCAGCATATTGCACCTCGATCAGGGTGCCACCGGTAAAATCAAGACCAAATGGCAGCCCCTTTACAACCAGCGAACCAAGGGAAATTAGCACCATAGCAATAGAGAACATGGCTACTACTTTACGATACGCCATAAATGGAATATTTGTCGTTTTCATACCTGCTCCATTAAATAAATAAGCGTTTATTTTTACGTCCACCGTAGACCAGGTTCACCTGGGCACGAGTCACTACAATAGCAGTGAACATGGAAGTCAAAATACCTAACGACAAAGTTACGGCAAAGCCTTTTACCGGCCCTGTTCCTACAGCGAACAAGATCACCGCGACCAACAAGGTGGTGATATTGGCATCGAAAATGGTCGTAAAAGCACGATTAAAACCAGAATGAATAGCCTGCTGATTTGGCAAGCCAGCCGCTAATTCCTCTTTAATACGGGAGAAAATGAGTACGTTAGCATCTACCGCCATACCCATGGTCAACACAATACCAGCAATGCCGGGTAGCGTCAGAGTAGCGGAGAGCATGGACATACAGGCCATCAGCAAGATGATATTAAGACCAAGTGAAATGTTGGCAAAAATACCAAATACCTTGTAGTAAACCAGCATAAACAGCATCACGACCAACAAACCAATCTGCGCCGACAACACGCCTAAGCGAATGTTTTCAGCACCAAGGCTTGGGCCAATGGTACGTTCCTCTACAAAGTAAATCGGAGCGGCCAAGGCACCGGCTCGCAACAATAGAGCTAGTTCCGAAGACTCCCGAGGACTATCCAAGCCAGTAATACGGAAAGCATTCCCCAAAGTGGTTTGGATCGTAGCAAGGGAAATAATGCCACGCTCACTGTAGGTCCGACGCACTTCTTCAAGCTCGCCCTTTTCATTTTCGACGAAGCGAGAACGAGATTTGTGCTCGATAAACACAACCGCCATATTTCGACCCACTGCAGTACGGGTCACTTTGGCCATCTGTTTACCACCCTTCGAATCAAGGGAGATATTTACCTGTGGACGGCCATTTTCATCAAATGAAGAGTTTGCATCAGAAACACTTTCACCTGTGATAATAATGTCACGCTCAAGTTTCGCCGTACGCCCACTGCCATCGCGGAAGGTCAGAGTTTCACCGCCGTTATCATCCAACGCTGCCTCAAGACGAAACTCTAGGTTTGCTGTGGCACCGATAATACGCTTCGCGGCTGCCGTGTCCTGTACCCCAGGCAACTCCACCACGATACGGTTACTACCTTGGCGCTGCACTAGAGGCTCGGCCACGCCCAATTCGTTTACGCGGTTACGCAAGGTGGTCAAGTTCTGTTCTAACGCATAGGCTTCGATCTCTCTCTGCTCAGCTTCGGAGAAAGAGATATCCAAAAAGAACTCGCTGCCGTCTTCACGGGTGCGGTAAAGGTAGGTATCAAACTCCCCTTTTAGTAAAGACTCAGCGCGCTGCAACTCGTCTTGTTGCAAGAAACGAATAGTCAACACCCCGTCGTTAATATCGACACTACGGTAGCGGACACGATCTTTACGCAGGAGGGTTTTCATCTCACTACCAGCAACATCTAAGCGCTGCTTCAATGCAGTCGGCGTGTCAACTTCAAGCAGGAAGTGCACCCCCCCACGTAAATCCAACCCCAATTTAGCTGGTCCAGCACCTAAAGCATCCAGCCAAGCGGGTGTAGTTGGCACCAAATTTAGCGCCGTGACAAAACCATCACCGAGTGCTGCCGCAATAACAGGCTTAGCCGCAAGCTGGTCTTCACCACTATTGAAACGAAGAGTAGCGCCAGTTGCTGTAAGTTCGGCTTGCTTGAGTTGTATGCCTGATTCAACCAAAGCTGCTTCAGCCTTATCAAGGGTACGCTGATCAATAACAGTCGTGGCTTTTTGGGTTGAAATTTGCAGCGCTGGGTCATCTGGGTAGAGGTTTGGTAAGGCATAAACCATACCTAAGGCCAATACCATCAGAATCAGCAAATACTTCCACAGGGGGTATTTGTTCAACATGGATATTCCTTTGAACTAATGACGGGAAACAAAAAGCAAAAAAGCGCCGTAAAGGCGCTTTTTAAAAAGTTAGATGGATTTCAAAGTACCCTTAGGCAATACCGCAGCAACAGCTGCTTTTTGGAATTTCATCTCGATATTTTCAGCAACTTCTAGCGCAACGTAGTTATCGTCTACTTTAGTTACTCGACCAAGAATACCACCATTGGTAACGACTTCTGTACCTTTAGCAAGAGAAGCCAAAAGATTCTTGTGCTCTTTCGCACGCTTAGCTTGTGGGCGCCACATGAGGAAGTAGAAAATAATAACGAAACCAACCAACAATACTAGGTTGAAAATACCAGCATCTGCTGGTGCGCCGCCTTCAGCGTAAGCTGGGGAGATCAATGCGATCATGTTTTACACTCTCCGATTTATTGCTAAAAAATAAGGTTAACAGGAAGATGCGGTTATGCAGTCAACGGTGGCGTTTCCATGCCGCGCTTACTATAAAATTCATCCACGAAAGCATCAAATCTACCTTCATCCAGAGCCTGACGCAATCCTGCCATTAAAGTTTGGTAGTAACGCAAGTTATGAATCGTATTCAGTTGCGCACCCACCATTTCTTGGCATTTATCTAAGTGATGTAGATAAGCCCGAGAAAAGTTTTTACAAGTATAACAATCACATTCTTCATCTAACGGACGGGTATCCGTTTTATTTGCCGAGTTACGAATACGCACAACTCCTGCTGAAGTAAACAGATGTCCATTGCGGGCATTACGGGTCGGCATAACACAATCGAACATGTCTACACCACGGCGAACCCCTTCAACCAGATCTTCTGGCTTACCCACTCCCATTAGGTAACGGGGCTTATCCGCTGGCATACGGTGTGCGACGTAATCCAGTACTTTCATCATTTCGTCTTTGGGCTCGCCCACCGATAGGCCACCGATGGCGTAACCATCAAAACCGATATTCAATAGACCTTCTAGCGATTCCTGACGCAAATGCTCGTACATACTACCTTGGATAATACCGAACAAGGCGCTAGGACTATCCCCATGGGCATCTTTCGAGCGCTGCGCCCAGCGTAAACTCATGCGCATAGACTGGGCTGCTTGAATTTCCGTGGCAGGATAAGGGGTACATTCATCAAAGATCATGACGATGTCTGAACCCAAATCTCGCTGTACTTTCATCGAGATTTCTGGGCTAAGAAAAACTTTGTCACCGTTAACAGGGGAGCGAAAACTTACCCCTTCTTCGGTTATCTTGCGCATATCTCCTAATGAAAATACCTGAAAACCACCTGAATCGGTCAAGATAGGCTTTTGCCACTGGGTGAAATTGTGCAAGTCGCCATGTTGTTTGACAATTTCGGTGCCAGGACGTAACCAAAGGTGGAAGGTGTTGCCTAGAATAATATCGGCGCCAATTTCTTCAATATCACGAGTCAACATCCCTTTTACCGTGCCATAGGTGCCAACAGGCATAAACGCGGGCGTCTCCACATTGCCGCGGGGAAAGCGCAAACGCGCTCGGCGCGCTTTACCAGATGTGGTAAGCACTTCAAAATCCATAAAACATTCTGGACGTTTTTCACTCATGGGGTGACATCCTCTTGTAGCGGCCCACAGGCATTTGGGTTTCGTGAGATAAACATGGCATCACCATAACTAAAGAAGCGATATTGCTCGGCAACAGCCACTTGGTAGGCATGCATGGTCTCTTGATAGCCAGCGAACGCGCTGATTAACATAATGAGCGTAGATTCCGGTAAATGAAAATTGGTAATTAAGCAATCTACCGTTTTGAATTGATAACCAGGATAAATAAAGATGCTGGTATCGCTCGCCATTGGTGCAATTTCTCCACCCTGACTCGCGGACTCTAGCGAACGTACACTGGTAGTACCCACAGCAATCACACGCTTACCAAGTGCTTTGGCGGCTTTTACTTTGGCAACCACCTCTTCACTCACTTCAGCGTATTCAGAGTGCATCACATGATCTTCCACCTTGTCGACTTTCACAGGCTGAAAAGTACCAGCACCGACATGTAACGTCACAAATGCCGTTTCTACCCCTTTTTCTGACAGTTTCGCCAATAGTGCTTCGTCAAAATGCAAGCCTGCAGTCGGTGCAGCAACAGCACCCGGAGTCTGATTGTAAACCGTCTGGTAGCGCTCTTGATCACTATCTTCGTCAGGACGCTCAATGTAGGGTGGAAGTGGCATATGCCCAACTTCATCCAACACCCTTAGCACTGGGGCGTGTAGACGTAGGTGAAATAGACTGCCTTGGCGGGCGATCATGTCTGCCTTTACTTTCTGCCCTCTATCGATCCCCAAAAATAAACTGGTACCGGGTTTAGGTGACTTACTAGCACGCACATGGGCAAGAATCTCAAATTCATCCAATACACGCTCAACCAGAATTTCGATTTTCCCCCCAGAATCTTTCTCACCAAAGACACGAGCAGGGATAACGCGAGTATTGTTAAATACCATTAAATCGCCTGGTTCAACAAAATCTAAGATATCTTTAAACCGATGGTGAGTGAGTTCCCCCGTCTCGCCTTGCAAGCGCAACAGACGGCTGGCGCTACGCTCCGGCATGGGGTATCGGGCTATTAGGTTTTCCGGAAGGTCAAAATGGTAATCAGCAACGCGCATGGGTCATATTAACTAAGTTTAAAAGTGGCGGCATTCTAGCGGATTTGGCTAGGCTTGGGTACGCTAGGACAACGAAAATCCTGAGAATGTTATTTTTGCGCTCCTAGGTACCATTTGTTAGAACACATTTGGAAAAATAAATTCAAAATAACCGTTGACTCAACTAAAAATATCGACATAATACGCACCATCTTTCCAAGCCAGTGTGATGGAATTGGTAGACATGACGGATTCAAAATCCGTTGCCGCAAGGCGTGGCGGTTCGAGTCCGCCCACTGGTACCATCTTTATAAAGATGCTAAAGCCCCAGCAATAAGTTGCTGGGGCTTTTTTGTTTACTAAGCAAATGATTCCTGACGCCAATACATTAGGAACTACCAGTGAACCAGTATGACTTATTAGATAAGTACCCCTTTCTTAAAAGTCAAAACCGACCTCGGAAATGCCACTCTCCTTCAGCGATATTATTAATAATGGCATCTCGAATATCCTGATCAATTCGATGATCATCAAAGTCATATAAACCTAATAACGGAAACACCTTGTTACGCTTCATATCTTTGCCAATAAACTCGTATAGAACCCGCGTACAACAGGGCATCCGTTCACCACTACCTGAGACCCCCAGTCGGAGCCCAGTAAGTCGATCAATGCGATTTTTGAAGGTAGGAAATAAGACCGTTTGCGTCATCTCGCTATTCGTCAACGTTTCGTAGTCGCATAAAAAAATACGATCAGACAAAAATTGCACAATGCCTTTGTACACGCCGTGGAAAGGCTTACCTGTGCGTCTTGGATTGAGTCGTTCGGTACGTTGATAGTAGGTTTTGCCGTCTCGTCGCTCGATAGAAACTAACGTCCGCAACACCTTGCCAGGATAAGCCATCGATAAATAATATTCGAAATAGTGACCCACGTATTTATCAATACCTGCCTGCCCCACCCCGTTTAAACGATCAAAGTAATCTTGCTCTGGAGTTGAGGTGTAATCCTCCGCTTGAGACACGGGACGCACTTGGATTAGGCGGCGAAACTGACTGTGGGGCAATACAATTTCGTGCTCTTCTACGCCAAAAAAGTTACATATTTTGCGCAGCGTACTGTTAGAGGGGAAAGTCGCGCCACTTAAATAACGATTAAATTGTGGGCGATTCACATTGAGACGCCGACAAACATCAGCAATGGATTTGTAATAGCTACATAGCAAACGTAGATTTTCTGGAAAATAGTCGTTCATAAGCTCCCCCTAGCAATGGGCAAATATTAACCCGCAACCACTAACAGTTAAAGCTAAATCTTGACGCTATATGATGCTATTTAAACATCATTAGATATCAGCTTACGAACTTCTTTTGTGCTTCAATTCAAGTTTTACTAGTCACTAGCGAATACCACTTTAACTCCTCTTCGAGGCACCTATGAATACACGTATTGAATCCGATCTACTAGGTACAATGGAAGTTCCGGCCGACGCCTATTATGGCATCCAAACACTGCGCGCCGCGAAGAATTTTCAGATCACTGGTGTTCCAATTGCGCATTTTCCCGAGTTAATTCGAGCTCTAGCCATGGTTAAAGCGGCGGCAGCAAGAACCAACCAAGACTTTGGCCAATTAAGCGATAAAAATGCCGACGCCATTGTCTACGCTTGTCAGGATTTGATTCAAGGTCTACATCACGACCAGTTTATTGTGGATGTGATTCAAGGTGGTGCCGGCACTTCCACTAACATGAACGCCAACGAGGTGATTGCCAATATCGCCCTCACCAAGCTGGGATTCAATAAAGGCGACTATCAGCATTTACATCCAAACGACCACGTAAACCGCTCTCAATCAACCAACGACGCTTATCCGACTGCGGTTTGCCTAGGTTTACAGTTTGCAGCCGACAATTTCCTGCCAACATTAATATCCTTGAAGGCATCGCTAGAGGAAAAGGGACGCGAGTTTGCCCATATCGTCAAAATGGGCCGCACCCAATTACAAGATGCGGTTCCGATGACCTTGGGTCAGGAATTTGAAGCATTTGCAGTCAACCTTGGCGAAGATGTGGATCGCATCAAAGAAGCTTGCGCCCTACTCTGCGAAGTCAACCTCGGTGGTACCGCTATTGGTACTCGTATCAATGCCCCGGCGGGATTTAGTGAAGCAGTCGTACAAAAGCTCGCCACCATTTCTCAGAAACCTCTTGTACCGGCTTCTAATTTGGTTGAAGCAACTTCCGACATGGGCGCCTTCGTATTTTTCTCCAGCATGCTAAAGCGCTTAGCAATCAAGCTCAGCAAGATGAGTAATGACCTCCGTTTGCTATCCAGCGGCCCTCGCACAGGATTAGGGGAAATACGCTTGCCTGAAATGCAGCCCGGCTCTTCGATTATGCCAGGCAAAGTCAACCCGGTGATTCCTGAGGCCATGAATCAAACAGCTTACCAAGTGATGGCCGCGGATATGGCCGTTTCACTTGCCGCAGAATCAGGTCAACTGCAACTTAACGCGATGGAGCCACTCATCGTCTACAACTTATTCAACAGTTTAAAAATGCTTAAGGCGGCCTGTGAAATGCTTGAGCAACGCTGCATTCGCGGCATCACTGCAAACGAGGATATCTGCCGTGATTATGTGGAGCGCAGTATCGGCATTGTTACCGCTCTGGTTCCTGTGTTGGGCTATTCAGTCGCCTCCAAACTCGCCCGTGAAGCACTACTCACAGGCGCAACCATCAAGGAACTCGTGCTGCAACAACAACTTCTGACCGAACAAGAGTTAGAGCAAGCACTAAATATCGAAAAAATGATCTTTTCCCAAAAAGAAGGCTAACGACGTGAGTATTTTGATTTTGTACACCGGCGGCACTATCGGCATGACGGTAAGCGAGTCAGGTCTGGCACCGAGCTCATCATTGGTGGAAAAGCTGCATACTATTTTTCCGTCTGGCATAGCAAATACACCGGAGTATTCTGTACAAACGCTGGACCCTTTAATTGATAGCGCCAACTTGGATACCACCCATTGGCAGAGAATTGTCGCTGCGATTCAACAACATTGGGACGCTTACAACAGCTTCATCATACTCCATGGTACGGATACCATGGCCTATACAGCCAGTCTCCTAAGCTATGTGTTTGCCAACAGTTGCAAAAATATCATTCTAACTGGCTCCCAATTACCCTTGGGAGCAGAAAGATCTGACGCGCCATGCAATCTTGCCTTGGCGCTGTCTTTAGCGAATGGCATACCACTTGGGCAGGTAGCTATCGCCTTTGGCAATCAAGTGCTGCAGGGCAATAGGGCCACCAAGATATCCAGCCAAGCGTTCGCAGGTTTTGACAGTCCCAACACGCCACCGCTAGTAACCAACCAAATCACACCACACTATCGAGTTAATGGCTTGACTGGGTGCCAACCATGTAAGGAGCCTGCTGAATTGCACTTTCAGCCAGAGGCGGTTGCTTTATTGTGGTTAACACCAAGCCTGAGCCAAGCAAGCTATGGAGGTTTTCTCCATGACTCCAAGTGCAAAGCGTTAGTGTTGGTCAGTTTTGGCGCTGGCAATATCGCTTCGGAGAACCAGTCTTTTTGCCAATTCTTGGCTGATGCAAAAGACAAGGGTCTAGTCGTAGTCAATGTTAGTCAATGTCAACATGGCGGCACCAGTACCGGGGCCTATGCGGCGGGTAGCGTTTTAACCCAGCTTGGCGTTCTGGATGGTAAAGATATGACAGTGGAGGCCGCGTTCACTAAACTTCACTATTTATTGGCGCTTGATCATTCACCAAAAGAAATACGGACTCACTGGCAGACTTGCAGAGCTGAAGAATGGAGTGAGTAGAAAGAGCGAGTAACCTCGCTCTTTCATAATTATCATTAAGGTGTCTCTACGGTTCCGTCAGCATGTTTAGCAAAGCGGCGTATTTCAACACCATGGGTCTGATCGTTGTCAGGCCACGGCCAACCACCAAACTGGGTACGTTGAAAATCAAAAAATGCTTGCTGCAATTCTTGGCGTGTATTCATCACGAATGGCCCGTGTTGCGCAACCGGCTCACCAATAGGACGACCTTGCAACATCAATAAACGCGCAGGCTTATCCCCACCGACCAGCTCAAGGGGTAAGCTACTGTCTACTACGTAGGCCTCGCTCACGTTAGCCTGTTCTCCCGCGATTGTTATTGCATCGCCTTCAAAGAAGTATAAGGTGCGGTTTAATCCAACCACAGCTTCAGGAATAGTCCAGGTAGCGTTGGCAGGTAAATCAATTAACCAAATTGCCACCTCACTGTCTGACTGCGAAGCCCAAGAGTTTGGCGGTGGTGCTAATGGCGCCACTTGGTTTCCCTGTTGGTCTGACAGGCTTCCCGCGACCACTTTCACACTAATATGGTTGCCCTCACCATCAGTGAAAGCGACATTCGGGGTTTGCTCATTCCACAACATAGCAAAATGCGGTTCTACCATTTTGTTCCGAGCAGGGAGATTGAGCCAAATCTGAAACAGCTCTAGTGGATTAGGCTCATTCTGACGTAATAAAGGAAACATCTCTGAGTGCTGAACTCCAGAACCTGCTGTCATCCACTGGGTATCCCCTACGCCATAACGGCCAGCCGCTCCCATAGAATCAGCATGATCAACATAACCTTTATTAACGATGGTCACTGTTTCAAAGCCGCGATGGGGGTGACTAGGAAAACCAGGCACAACATCACCATGATACATACGCCAACCACCAATACCGGCAAAGTCCTGTCCAATACTACGTCCAGCTAAAGAAGCCTGCGGCCCAAGTTTCTCATTCCCTGCTGGGTAACTATCATTATGAAATGCACAGAATAAGAAAGGATCGAAGGTCGGCCAGAACATACCAAGCGATAGCCGCTGTTTTATCACCTTAGACATAGTCACTACCTTTTAGAATCATTGTAATACCACCTAAGATAACCAAGCATTAGGTGAAGTTCGAGCCAAAAAACCTACTTTTCGAATACAAATAGTTGATGATTGTGATCAATCGCATCAATAAAAATACGATTCGTTGCAAACCTATTCATTTAACTGCCTATACTTTAGTCGTGTTTTGTACCTATCTGATTGCAATAGGTAGGAAGGTTACAGACACTATCGAGAAAAAGTCGGAGCAATATATGAACGTAAAATGGATCAGCCCAATACTTATATTGGTTGCTTGCGTTGTCGGTACGCTTGTTTTTGCGGTACCTATTGGCTTTACCATCATCGTCACATTATTTGGTTTCATCCCCGTACTAGTACCCCAAGCAAACCGAGAACAACTTTCAGTCCCTCAAAAGGCTGCAACTCAACCCGTTGAGCAAGTGGCAGCCAATGTTTGCCGCATCACCTCTGATATGGCAATCGGAGCAGCAGAGGTATCTCACTTCGTTGATAATTTTACCCGAGACTTGCGTATTTCCATGGAACACAGCGGCCAGATTAGCCAAGCATCGACTAACCTGAAGGAGCATAGCCAAGCATTAAGCGATCATATTGCGACAGTAAGTAGCACCATGGAAGCGACGGCAGATGCAGCGAGCTCGTCAGAACAACAATTGGAACAAAGTGCAAAACGAGTCGTTGAGCTTGCTAAATTAATTGAACAAACTGCAAATCAGCTAGATCGACTTAATCAAAGCGCCGACGAAATTGAAAGTATCACCACCGTCATTCAAGGCGTATCGGAGCAAACCAATCTATTAGCACTTAACGCGGCCATCGAAGCCGCTCGTGCGGGGGAACAGGGCCGCGGCTTTGCTGTGGTGGCAGATGAGGTACGGGCACTTGCCGCAAAAAGCTCGGACGCATCACGACAAATCGCGGATATGCTGACGGAAGTACGTAATAACAGCCAACAAACCGCAGCAGAAATGGCTACCGTCACCGCACAAAGCGCCAGTTTGAAAGAGGATCTAACCGCTGTCACCGGTACTTTTATCAAGATTACACAAGACGTACAAAGCGCGTCAGCAGCATTGGAGCAAATAGAGCAATCTAGCATTGAATTCCAGACCAGCAGCACTCAAATAGACACATCCATAGGTGATGTCACTCAAGCCTTAGCAAACCTATCGGACCGTGGTACAACCCTATCAAAACAAGCCGGCAAATTGAGCCTAGGCGCCGAAGGGGTATTCCGTGAACTTGATGTGGTGCCACATGATAACTTCTTCACCAAACTGCTATCGGAAGCGCGCTCAGCAGCCCAGAGCATCGGAGATCTGTTTGCGGAACAAATTAAGAATGGGCAAATTTCCGAATCCGACTTGTTCTCACAAAACTATCGGCCAATTGCTAATACCAACCCGACCAAGTTCTCCACCCCTTTTGACTCGCTTACGGATAGACTGTTACCCGCGATTCAAGAGCCCATATTAGAACGTCATCAAGATGTACTTTATGCTGGCGCGGTAGATAGGAAAGGCTATTTCCCAACCCACAATAAGCGCTACAGTCATCCACTTACGGGCGACTACGAACGAGACCTGGTGAATAACCGTACCAAACGTATCTTTGATGACGCCACTGGAGGGCGCTGCGGTGCACATACGGAGTCATTCTTGCTACAAACCTATAAACGTGACACCGGGGACGTGCTACACGATTTATCCGTACCCATCTATGTGAATGGTAAGCATTGGGGCGGCTTCCGCATTGGCTTTAAATCAAAGCGTTAATATTTTCCTCTATCAGCAGGTAAGCAGTTAGCTGTTTACCTGCTTTTTTCCCTTCAACTTGGTCGATATTAAATTGCGCATAGCACCCGGCGATAGCTTTACGATCAACAGCGAACTCAACACGAAAATAACCCCTAGCCATTGCCAAACCGATAACACCTCATCCAAAAAGAAAATTCCGAGGGTGACAGCGGTGAGAGGATTTAAAAAGGTAAAAATCCCAAACATATTCGGCCCCACCATTTTGATGGCATATACGAACATGACGTAAGCAAAAGCAGTATTCATCAAACTAAGCCAAGCGATTCCAGGCAGTTGGGCCAGACTTGGAAGAGTCGGCGCACCTTCCCAGAAATAAGCCACAGGGAGCAAAAACAAACCACCAAAGATAAGCTGCCAAGTGGCGGCTCCGATAATATCGTCACTACGCCAGTGCTCCATCAGCAAAGTCACTACCACTACAAGCGACGTGGCAGAAAGAGCGGCAACTACCCCAACCATATCTAAATCAAAACGTGGATCTAACAACAGCATTACCCCGGTCAACCCAACCAAAGCGGCAATGAGAGACCGAGAACTTGGTTTACGACCAAGGATTAACCATTGAACTAATAGTAACTGTAGCGGCAAAGTAGCCGAGAGGGTTCCGGCAACACTTCCAGGGATACGATAGGCAGCCACCATCAAGCAGATAAAAAAGAGGCCAATATTTAATACACCGAGCACCATTAAACGCCAGATGTGCGCCCCCGGCCACCGACGAAATATAATAAGGAGTAAAATACCCGCAGGTAGCGCCCGATAAACTGAAACCCAAAAAGGAGTGAGATCGGTCAGGAATAGCCCTACCGCAGCGTAGGTACTACCCCAGAGGATCGGGGGCAGCATCGCAAAAAAGAAATACATAGATTACTTCCTAACAAGTATCTTTTCAAAAAGATATTGTAGCACGGCATTGAGATAAAGTATCTTTCATAAAAGATACTTTTCCGGAGGAAAAAATGGCCGATCATGTTGCCCACTTGCTCGCCCAATGGCAGCAACAACGCCCAGAACTTGATTGCACACCAATGGCCGTCATTGCACGGATCGGGCGCGCTAATCGTTTCCTTGAACCACCGGTCCTCAAAGTCATAAAGGACTTTACTTTGAGCCGAATCGAATTCGATATATTGGCCACATTACGCAGGGCAAACAAAGCGCTCACCCCTACTCAGCTATATAAGGAAACCCTATTATCCTCTGGCACTATGTCGACCAAACTAGAGGGATTAGTTGAACGAGGCTTGGTAGAACGCCTGTCCCACAATCAGGATCGCCGCAGCTGCTTGGTGCAACTCACCCAGACGGGGGTCGACCTGATTAATGAGGCACTAGAGGCACATCTAGATAACGAAGCTAGACTATTGCAGAGCTTAAGCAAAGATGAGCAACTTTTGCTCGCCAAGCTATTAGGAAAATTATTGGTAGACTTGGAAAAGGATAACGACACAAAGTAGTGCTACCGATAAGAACGAAGAGCAATTTGCACCAATTTAGCGCTTGATTATGGGCAAATATCAGCCAGTAGCCATAACATCTGCGATGTATCCAAACAAGCGGAAACGATTAACAAACCTATGTATTTCATCTCTTACTCCTTGATTTCTATCAGAAAGAGTATCGAAGTACGGGCTTTTTCAAGCAAGCGGCTTTACAAGAACTACATAGTCTTTACGCAATATTTAAGCCAAAAAAATCCCCGCATAAGCGGGGATTTTCAAATCAAACAACTATAAGCAGATGCTTACCAGCCAGTGATTTCTTTTAAGGCTACACCGATGTCTGCTAGAGAACGAACGGTCTTAACGCCAGCGTCTTGCAGTGCTGCGAATTTCTCGTCAGCTGTACCTTTACCACCAGAAATGATCGCACCAGCGTGGCCCATACGCTTACCAGCAGGAGCCGTTACACCAGCGATGTAAGATACAACAGGCTTAGTCACGTTTGCTTTGATGTAAGCAGCCGCTTCTTCTTCTGCAGTACCACCGATCTCACCGATCATTACGATCGCTTCAGTTTGTGGATCGTTTTGGAACATTTCTAGTACGTCGATGAAGTTAGTACCTGGGATTGGGTCACCACCGATACCAACACAAGTAGATTGACCGTAGCCAGCGTCCGTTGTTTGCTTAACGGCTTCGTACGTCAACGTACCAGAACGAGAAACGATACCTACTTTACCTGGCATGTGGATGTGACCAGGCATGATACCGATCTTACATTCTCCAGGAGTGATAACACCTGGACAGTTAGGACCGATTAGGCGAACGCCTAGCTCGTCACACTTAACTTTACAGTCAAGCATATCTAGAGTAGGAACACCTTCAGTGATACAAACGATTAGTTTGATACCAGCATTAGCCGCTTCAAGGATAGAATCCTTAACGAAAGGGGCTGGAACGTAGATTACAGATGCTTCAGCACCAGTTTGCTCTACCGCTTCTTGCACTGTGTTAAATACAGGTAGACCTAGGTGAGTTTGACCACCTTTACCTGGGGTTACACCGCCAACCATTTTCGTACCGTAAGCAATTGCTTGCTCAGAGTGGAAAGTACCTTGGCCGCCAGTGAAACCTTGACAGATTACTTTAGTATCTTTGTTAATTAGAACAGACATTATTATTTGCCCTCCGCAGCTTTAACAACTTGTTCAGCTGCGTCTTTTAGACTTGTTGCAGCGATGATGTCTAGACCTGAGTTCGCAAGAACTTCACGGCCTTTCTCTGCGTTAGTACCTTCAAGACGTACAACAACAGGTACGTTTACGCCTACCTGCTCTACTGCACCGATGATACCTTCTGCGATCATGTCACAACGTACGATACCACCGAAGATGTTTACCAATACGGCTTTAACATTGCTGTCAGATAGAATGATCTTGAATGCTTCAGCAACACGCTCTTTAGTCGCACCACCACCAACGTCTAGGAAGTTAGCTGGTTTGCCACCGTGAAGGTTTACGATATCCATGGTACCCATCGCTAGACCAGCACCGTTAACCATACAACCTACGTTACCGTCTAGGGCTACGTAGTTAAGTTCCCAAGATGCAGCATGGGCTTCACGCTCATCTTCTTGAGATGGATCGTGGAACTCTTGCATTTTCTTCTGACGGTATACCGCGTTGCTGTCGATGTTGATTTTGCCGTCTAGACAGTGAAGATTACCTTCCGATGTGATAACTAGAGGGTTGATCTCTAGTAGAGCAAAGTCGTAGTCGTGGAACATTTGCGACAAGCCAAGGAAGATCTGAGTGAACTGCTTGATTTGCGCAGGGTTTAGACCCATTTTGAACGCCATTTCACGAGCTTGGTATGGCTGAGCACCAACAAGCGGATCAATGATCGCTTTGTGAATTAGTTCAGGAGTTTCCTCTGCTACTTTCTCGATTTCCACACCACCTTCAGTAGATGCCATGAAAACTACACGACGAGTAGAACGGTCTACAACTGCACCTAGGTACAATTCGTTAGCGATGTCTGTGCAAGACTCTACTAGGATCTTAGCAACTGGCTGACCTTTTTCGTCAGTTTGGTAAGTAACTAGGTTTTTGCCTAGCCAGTTTGCAGCAAATGCTTTTACTTCGTCTAAAGAATCAACAAGCTTTACACCGCCTGCTTTACCACGACCACCAGCGTGAACCTGAGCTTTTACAACCCACTTGTCACCACCAATTTTTTTCGCCGCTTCTACCGCCTCTTCTGGCGTGTCTACTGCGTACCCTGTAGATACTGGCAGGCCATATTCAGCGAATAGCTGTTTTGCCTGATATTCATGTAGGTTCATTTGACTCTTCCGCTCATCTTAATGATTGACATAAGCTCTGTCTGTCGACAGAAATTGCCGGCTCTTAGGCCGGCAAATCGAATTTATTTACGTTTACGGTTAGCAACGTGGATGGCGTGGCCATCAACAGCAAGTGCTGCTTCGTGTACCGCTTCACTCACTGTTGGGTGAGCAAACACAGTTAGGGCAATGTCTTCAGCCGTAGAACCGAATTCCATGGCAATAACTGCTTGTGCGATCAAGTCCGCTGCGTGACCACCAATAATGTGGCAACCTAAAATGCGATCAGTTTCTTCACAAGCGATCATCTTCACGAAACCATCGGTATCGTTAGCAGCCATAGCACGGCCAGACGCGGCGAATGGGAATTTACCCACTTTAAATTTCACGCCTTCCGCTTTTAGTTGCTGCTCGTTTTTACCTACCCAAGCAAGCTCTGGGTGGGTGTAGATAACAGATGGGATGCAGTCGTAGTTCATCTGCGCTTTGTGGCCAGCGATGATATCAGCGACCATGACACCTTCTTCAGAGGCTTTGTGAGCCAACATTGGGCCACGCACGATATCACCGATTGCAAATACGCCAGGTACGTTAGTACGGCATTGCTCATCAACGAATACAAAACCACGCTCGTCTAGATTGACACCGGAATCAGCGGCTAGACAGCCATCAGTGAATGGCTTACGACCTACGGCAACGATCAGCTTATCGAAAGTTTGCTTCTGCTCTTCACCTTTTGCATCAAGGTAAGTCACTTCAACTTCATCGCCTTTCACTTCGCTGCCAGTTACACGAGCACCGACGCGAATGTCTAGACCTTGCTTTTTAAAGATCTTAGCTGCTTCTTTCGCCATGTCCTGATCGCATAGGCTTAGGAACTGATCTTGAGCCTCTAGTACAACTACTTCAGAGCCAAGGCGGTTCCATACAGAACCAAGCTCAAGACCGATAACACCAGCACCGATCACACCAAGGCGCTTAGGCACTGCACGGAAATCTAGGGCACCTTCGTTATCAACGATGATGTCGCCAGTACGTGGTGCTGGTGGGATATTTACTGGTACAGAACCTGTAGCTAGGATCACGTTGTCCGCTTCTAAAGTCTGTACAGAGCCATCGTGAGCGGTGAATTCTACTTTTTTGTTAGCAAGCAGTTTACCGAAGCCTTCAAAGCTGGTTACGCCATTGGCTTTGAAAAGACCGGTAATACCACTAGTCAGTTGGTTTACAATTTTGTCTTTGCGATCAACCATGGCATTCACGTCCATGGAAACGCCTTCCACACCGATACCGTGAGTAGCAAACTCTTCTTTGGCATCATGGTACTTGTGAGATGAATCCAATAGCGCTTTAGATGGGATACAACCTACGTTCAAACAGGTACCACCAAGACGTGGTTTATTTTCTTTGTCCAACCACTTTTCGATACATGCTGTTTTCAGGCCTAATTGAGCCGCGCGGATAGCCGCAACGTAGCCACCAGGACCACCACCAATTACGATAACATCAAATTTATTAGACATAGGGTTTATCCAATTTTCCTTGTGGCTGGAGCGGGTAGCGCTCCAGCCGGGTTCATACAAACACCGAGGGTTAGTGTACGATTAAATCTCTAGCAACAAACGTGCTGGGTCTTCTAGCAGGTCCTTAATGGTAACAAGGAACTGAACAGCTTCTTTACCATCAATCATACGGTGATCGTATGACAATGCTAAGTACATCATAGGCTGGATCACAACCTGTCCGTTTACCGCCATTGGACGCTCTTGGATTTTGTGCATACCCAAGATTGCAGTTTGAGGCGGGTTAAGGATAGGAGTTGACATTAGGGAACCGAAGATACCACCGTTAGTGATGGTGAATGTACCACCTTGCATATCTTCCATACCCAACTTGCCTTCACGACCACGTAGGGCAAAATCCATGATACCGGCTTCGATATCTGCAAGACCCATTGCTTCAGTGTTGCGTAGTACAGGAACCATCAAACCACGATCAGTGGATACGGCTACACCGATATCTTGGTAACCATGGTAAACCATATCGTTACCATCAATAGAAGCGTTCACTGCTGGGAAGCGTTTTAGTGCTTCAGTAGCCGCTTTAACGAAGAATGACATAAAGCCTAGTTTCGTACCGTTGTGTGTCTTCTCAAAAAGGTCTTTGTACTTCTTACGTAGCTCCATAACTGGACCCATGTTGACTTCGTTGTAAGTAGTCAACATAGCTGCCGTTTGTTGCGCTTCAACAAGACGCTTAGCAATGGTTGCACGTAGGCGAGTCATAGGTACGCGTTTCTCAACACGGCCATCTGCACCTAGGGCTGGTAACGCAGCTGGAGCTGCTTTTGCTGCAGGAGCAGGAGCTGCCTGCGCAGAAGCTGACTTGGCTTTAGCCGCCGCATCAACATCCTCTTTCGTAATACGACCACCTTTGCCAGTTCCTTTGACATCCGCAACAGTAAGACCGGCTTCTGCCAGCGCTTTACGTGCAGCAGGACCCGCTACACCATCTTCACTACCTGCCTCAACTGGCGCTACTGCTTCCGCTACCACAGCAGCAGAACCGGATACGCCTACAAGGAAGTTGGCAAGTACTTCATCACTTAACACTGTCTCGCCTTCAGCTTTGAAGATTTCACCAATCACACCGTCGTTTGGCGCCACAACTTCAAGCACAACTTTGTCAGTTTCAATGTCAACGATGTGCTCGTCACGTTTGCATGCTTCACCTGGTTGTTTGTGCCAAGCAGCTACTGTGCCGTCTGCTACAGATTCTGGGAAAGTTGGCGCTTTAACCTGAACAGTTTCCTTCGCTGTACTAGAAGACGCAGCTGGAGTTGCTGCAGCGGCGACAGGCGCTGATGCGTCAGCGCCCTCGTTAAATACAGCAATCACTTCAGCGCTTAGTACGACCTCACCTTCGCCTTTAATGATTTCAGCAATCACACCGTCTGCTGGCGCAACCACCTCCAAAACCACTTTATCGGTTTCAATGTCAACAATGTGCTCGTCGCGTTTGCAAGCTTCACCTGGCTGTTTGTGCCAAGTCGCGATGGTGCCATCCGCTACGGATTCAGGGAAAGTAGGTGCTTTGATTTCGATGCTCATTTTATACCCTTATTATCTCTGACAGGCTCTGTTTTAGCCGTTGATTGCGTCGTTTACTAACGCTTCTTGTTCTTCAACATGTACTGACATATATCCCGCTGCTGGCGCTGCAGATGAAATTCGACCTGCAAAACGGATCTTCAAGCTAGGATATAGTTTTTCCAATACGCGATTCATGCGGTGACGATTAGAGTGCCAAGCGCCTTGGTTCTTAGGTTCTTCCTGACACCAAACCAAATCCTCAACATTCGTGTAAGGCGCTAGAATCTCTTCAAAATCCGCATAGGGGAACGGGTACAACTGCTCCAAACGGATAATAGCGATATCATCACGCTCTAGTTCTTCACGACGATTAAATAGATCGTAGTACACCTTGCCCGAACAGATAATTAGACGCTTGACATTTTCAGGCTTAATCTTCTCTTCTGTCTCGGCCAATACAGTTTTAAAACTGCCTTCAGATAATTCTTCCAAAGTAGAGATTGCTTGCTTATGACGCAACAAACTCTTCGGCGACATAATGATCAAAGGACGGCGCATCGGACGAATCGCTTGACGACGCAAGATATGGAAAATTTGCGATGGCGTAGTCGGGACACAAACCTGAATATTGAACTCAGCACATAATTGCATGAAGCGCTCAAGACGAGCAGATGAGTGCTCTGGACCCTGACCTTCGTAACCATGGGGCAACAACATAGTCAAACCACACAAACGTCCCCACTTGTGCTCACCACTGGTAATAAACTGATCTATTACAACCTGTGCACCATTGGCAAAGTCACCGAACTGTGCTTCCCAAATAACCAGTCCTTTGGGAGCTGTGGTTGAATAACCATATTCAAAAGCTAGTACCGCTTCTTCCGACAGGTAGGAGTCATAAAGATCAAACTCTGGCTGACTCTCTGACAAATGTTTCAGTGGGATATAAGTGCTACCGTCTTTTTGACTGTGTATTACTGCATGACGGTGGGAGAAAGTACCACGACCTGAGTCCTGACCGGTGATACGGATTGGGTAACCCTGCTCTAGCAAAGTAGCAAATGCCATAGTCTCGGCATAGCCCCAGTTAATCGGCATTGCGCCAGCCGTCATCTTGTCGCGATCTTGGTAGATTTTTTCCACTTGGCGCTGCACTACAACACCATCAGGAATCGCTGTAGTTTTCTTCGCAACTTCCTGTAATTGCGCTAGCGGATAAGTAGTATCGCCGGCATCCGTCCATTCAACACCAAGGTAAGGCGTCCAATCGACAAACAACTCGACTTTTGACTCAAGCACTAAGCTTTTCGCAACGTGACGACCGTTATCTAGGTCTTCGCGGTTCTCAGCAACCATTTCATCAGCTTGAGCTTGGCTCAATACGTTTTCAGCAACCAGTTTTTCGGCGTAAAGCGTACGAGTTGTCTTGAGCTTATTGATGACCTGATACATCAAAGGCTGAGTGCCAGATGGCTCGTCTGTCTCGTTGTGACCACGACGACGGTAACAAACTAGATCAATTACCACATCGCGACCAAACTCATAGCGGTAATCTAACGCTAGCTGAGTGACAAACAATACCGCTTCAGGATCATCACCATTAACGTGAATGATCGGTGCCTGAATCATTTTCGCAACGTCGGTTGCATATTCTGTAGAACGGCTGTCTTCGCGACGGTTTGTCGTGAAACCAACTTGGTTGTTCACCACGATATGCACTGTACCACCGGTACGGTAAGCACGGGTTTGGGACATTTGGAAGGTTTCCAACACCACACCTTGCCCAGCAAAAGCAGCATCGCCGTGAATAGAAATTGGCACAACCGTTTTACCTACAGTATCGTTACGACGATCTTGACGAGCGCGAACAGACCCTTCCACTACCGGAGAAACAATTTCTAAGTGAGATGGGTTAAACGCCAAAACGGTATGAACTTCACCACCCGCGGTCATCACATTTGATGAGAAACCTTGGTGGTATTTCACGTCACCAGAGGTGTTAACGAGTTTCTTACCTTCGAACTCATCGAAAAGATCGCGAGGATTCTTACCCAAGGTATTAACTAAGACGTTTAGGCGACCACGGTGAGCCATACCGATTACAACTTCTTTGGCACCAAGCGCACCAGAGCGTTGAATCAACTCGTTCACCATCGGAATCAAACTCTCGCCGCCTTCCAAGCCAAATCGCTTGGCACCTGGGTAGCGACTACCTAAGTATTTTTCCAAACCCTCGGCAGCAGTCAAGCGCTCAAGTAAAGCGATACGGGTTTCCGCTGAATATTCTGGACGAGAACGCACGGACTCAACACGCTGTTGCAACCAAGCACGCTCTTGTGTGTCAACAATGTGCATGAACTCGTAACCAATAGAGCCACAATAGGTTTTCTCTAACTCGGAAACGATTTCTTTAAGAGGCATCGACTCTTGATTAAAAAATAGAGAGCCGGTTTTGAATTGGGTATCGAGATCAGCACCAGTAAGTTGGTGATAGCTTAGATCAAGGTCAGCGACTTTCTCACGCTTTTGTAATCCTAATGGATCAAGACTAGCATGCTGGTGACCGCGATGGCGATAAGCATTAATTAATTGCAGAACATTGATTTGTTTTTGCTCATGCTCTGAGCTTGCGGCAACTCCTGTACTAACAGGTACGTTGCGAAATTTATTTTTACCTAGTTCAAGGAACTGTTGTTGGATAACAGAATGGGGTAAATCGGTTGATTGTGCTTCACTCACTCTGGGAAGCTGATCAAAACATTTTCTCCACTCTTCCGACACCGAGTTCGGATCAACCAAGTAGCTCTCAAACAACCCCTCAACATACTCTACGTTACCACCAGAGAAATGAGAGGTGCTCCATAGCAACTCCATTAAACTTTCGTGCATTCTCGATCACCCTTTTATGTTCGAGCTATAGTTGCCTACAGACGACAACTTATTTTTCTATCACATCGATTTCTGACGCGAATCAGAACCGACTTATTTTTGCTTTCAGCTATTATTTGCCTTGGTCGAGTATTTTAAGCTACTGAGCCTGTCTCACTTAGATAAAAATGAGGCTTAGTCAGTATTTTTTCTCATCCGAACTACTGGTGAGACCAAAAATACTCATTAAAGACAGTTATATCGTCTGACCCGATATTCCGGCTCACACATGCAAAAATGGCGACTCTGAGAAACCAAAGTCGCCTCTTTGCAATTATATTGATTTAGCACAATATAATTCAACGACTATCAGGTTGCTCTTTGTAGCAGCATGGTACGAATGTGGCCAATTGCCTTAGTCGGGTTCAACCCTTTCGGACAAACGTTCACACAGTTCATGATACCGTGGCAACGAAATACACTGAACGGATCATCTAGCTCACTCAAACGATCTTGAGTTGCCGTATCACGGCTGTCCGCCAAGAAACGGTAAGCCTGCAACAGACCTGATGGGCCAATAAATTTATCAGGATTCCACCAGAATGAAGGACAAGCTGTTGAACAACATGCACACAAAATACACTCATACAAGCCATCAAGCTTCTCACGATCTTCAGGACTCTGCAGACGCTCGATAGCAGGCGCTGGCGTATCGTTAATCAAGAATGGCTTGATCTTCTCATACTGTTTGTAGAACTGAGACATGTCTACCACTAAGTCACGCACCACAGGCAGACCAGGAAGCGGACGTAGTACTAGCTTATTATTCTTAACAGCGCTCGATACGGGTGTAATACAAGCCAAGCCATTTTTACCTGACATATTCATACCGTCAGATCCACATACACCCTCACGGCATGAACGGCGGTAAGAAATACTAGGATCCTGTGCTTTTAGGATATTCAACACATCCAATACCATCAGGTCTTTGCCTTCTGGTAGATTAACTTCGTAATCCTGCATGTAAGGAGCGTCGTCCACTTCAGGATTGTAACGATAAATACTAACTAACATCGGTCATTACTCCTTAGTACGAACGAACTTTAGGCGGGAAGGCTTCAACGGTCTTCGGCGCAAAGTTAACATCGCGTTTTGTCACAGTCTTGTCTGTTGGGTGGTATAGAGAATGCTTCAACCAGTTCTCGTCGTCACGTTCGGTAAAGTCATTACGCGCATGCGCACCACGACTCTCTTTACGGAACTCAGCAGGAACTGCCGTTGCTTCAGCCACTTCAAGCAAGTTTTCTAGCTCTAACGCTTCAATACGAGCTGTGTTAAACGCTAAACTCTTATCTTCTAGGTGTAGGTTCTCAACGCGCTTACGAATCTCAGCAAGCTCTTTCAAACCTTTTTGCATTGCTTCGCCATCACGGAATACACCGAAGTATAGCTGCATAACACGTTGTAATGCGTCACGCACTTCCGCAACAGACTCACCACCTTTAGTTGAATTTAGACGATTGATACGAGCCATAGCCTTTTCAACATCGGTATCACTAGCGTTCATGGACTCAAAGCCTTCATCAAGCGACTTCTTAACCTGGATACCTACCGCACGACCAAATACGACCAAGTCTAGCAACGAGTTACCGCCTAGACGGTTGGCACCATGCACAGACACACATGCCACTTCACCACAGGCGTATAGACCAGGAATAACCACATCTTCGCCAGCTTCGTTGGTCTTTAGTGCTTGACCACCAACATTGGTCGGAATACCGCCCATCATATAGTGACAAGTAGGGATTACAGGAATTGGCTCTTTCACAGGGTCAACGTGAGCAAAAGTACGAGAAAGCTCAAGGATACCAGGCAAACGTTTATTCAGAGTCTCTTCACCAAGGTGATCAAGTTTCAACAACACATGATCGCCTTTAGGACCACAGCCGCGCCCCTCAAGGATTTCCAAAATCATGGAGCGAGCAACTACGTCACGACCAGCCAAGTCTTTAGCATTCGGCGCATAACGCTCCATGAAACGCTCGCCATCTTTGTTGATCAGGTAACCACCTTCACCACGACAGCCTTCTGTCACAAGTGTACCAGCGCCATAAATACCGGTTGGGTGGAATTGCCACATTTCCATGTCTTGCATAGGGAAGCCTGCGCGCAATGCCATACCAACACCATCACCAGTATTGATGTGGGCATTAGTTGTAGACTGGTAGATACGACCTGCACCACCAGTTGCCATGACAGTCGCCTTAGCTTTCAAATAAACTGTTTCACCAGTTTCCACACAGATCGCTACTACACCCACTACGGCGTCGTCAGCATTTTTAACCAAATCAACAGCATACCATTCATTAAAGAATGTGGTACCGCCCTTTAGGTTAGCTTGATAAAGCGTGTGCAATAGTGCATGCCCCGTACGGTCCGCAGCAGCACAAGTACGAGCCGCTTGCCCACCTTTACCAAAGTCTTTTGATTGACCACCGAAAGGACGCTGGTAGATACGACCATTTTCTTTACGAGAGAAAGGCAGACCCATGTGCTCTAGTTCAAAAACTGCTTGTGGTCCTACAGAGCACATGTATTCGATAGCATCTTGGTCACCGATGTAGTCAGACCCCTTAACAGTGTCGTACATGTGCCAACGCCAATCATCATTAGGATCTTCACTGGCGATCGCACAAGTGATACCACCCTGAGCAGAAACAGTGTGAGAACGAGTTGGAAACACCTTGGTGACACACGCTGTGTGTAGACCAGACTCGGTAAGCTGCAATGCTGCACGCATACCTGCACCACCACCACCAATTACGATAGCGTCAAATGAAATCGTCCGGATATTTGCCATGTCTTACAGCCCCCAAAGCACTTGAACACCCCATACGACATAAACAAACATCACTAGGCCGCATAGAGATTGAAAGAAGAAACGAACACCTGTGGCTTTCAAGTAGTCAGTAGAAACAGACCAAAGTCCGATCCACGAGTGAATACCAACAGATAAAAGAGCCAACAAACTGAAGATACGCATCCACGTAGCCTCAAACAGCGAGCCCCACTGCTCATAAGTAAGATCAGGGTTCAACAGCAAATAACCGATAATAAAAACGCTGTAGAGTGATAAGACAACAGCAGAAATACGCTGCATCATCCAATCGTATAGGCCTGAGCGACCAAAACTTGTAATTTGCGTTACCATACCCAAACTCCCGCTAGAACAACTAGTACTGCTGCGATTACCAAGTTAGCTTTCGCCGCTTGACGACCGCTTTCCAGCTCTTCGAAATAACCAAGATCCATAAACAAGTGTTTAACACCTGCCACGAAGTGATACATCAGTGCAGATACCACACCCCACACGATGAACTTGGCCAGGAAATTACTAGACAACAGATCTACAACTTGGTCAAAACCTTCCTGAGAAGATAAAGAAGCATCAAACGCATAAAACAAGAACACCAACCCAACGAAAAGGATGACGCCTGTTACACGATGCAAGATGGAGACGATTGCCGTTACGGGCATTGATATTGTTGAAATATCAAGATTGACTGGTCTTTTTTTGTTCACGACTCTTTACACCATTTTTTGAAATGATTGGTCCATCACGACCCAGGATCTACCAGTAGCGCCCCTCTCGCTAGACGCTGCCGAATAGGCCAATTGAAAATCCCATCGATTTGCAAACGAGTTCAATCTTGGCGGCTTAGCAACCGCAAAATCACATCGACAAATCAATGAAATCATCGGAGCGCAATTATAGACTAGCGAAAAAAGTTAAGACAAATAGACAAAACTATAGCAATTTAATTGTCGTCATTCATAAAATGAATAGCCCCATAAACACAAGCAATAATGGTACAAAATTACATATAACAACCCCATGTCAAACCAAAATAAAACATATATTTATCAATAAGTTAAATTATAATTACGCACCTAAAACCTATTCTACTTTAGTCGCATTTCGTAATTTTATTACAGAATTTTTAATCTAAACTATGAATCTTACGGTATAGGGTATGATTGACTTTAGAGTGAGTTAGAAAGTATTTTTTCCGCACCTTCTGGGCCTGGAGAGTCAACTCACGGCTCTTTGCCCCGGACCAGATACGAAGGAGACCATAAATGGCTGATAAGAAAGCACGACTAACGGTGGACGGTATCGATCAACCAATCGAACTACCCGTCCTGTCAGGTACATTAGGCACAGACGTAATTGATGTTCGTGGACTCGGTTCCCACGGGGTGTTTACATACGACCCTGGTTTTATGTCTACTGGCTCATGCGAGTCTGCAATTACCTACATAGATGGTGACGCGGGTGTATTACTACACCGCGGCTACCCTATCGCCGAATTAGCACAACACTCTGACTACCTCGAAACTTGCTACCTACTTTTATATGGAGAGCTACCAAACGAGGCCGAGAAGGCAGAGTTCGTTAAGACTGTTAAAAACCACACTATGGTGCAACAGTCGATGCAAAAATTCCTAGAAGGATTCCGCAACGATGCACACCCAATGGCCGTAATGGTTGGATTGGTAGGCGCATTATCGGCATTCTATCAAGATCATATGGATATAAATGATCCTAAACATCGAGAAATCGCGGCGTTCCGTCTCATTTCTAAGATGCCAACGATTGCAGCAATGTGTTACAAGTACTCCAAGGGACAACCCGTAACTTACCCTCGTAACGACCTCAGTTACGCTGAAAACTTCCTTCACATGATGTTCTCTACTCCATGTGAGGAATATAAAGTGAACCCTGTGTTTGCTAAGGCAATGGATCGAATCTTCATTCTTCATGCCGATCATGAGCAAAACGCCTCCACTTCTACTGTACGTTTGGCTGGCTCATCTGGCGCCAACCCATTTGCCTGTATCGCTGCCGGTATCGCGACCCTATGGGGGCCTGCTCATGGCGGTGCCAATGAGGCAGTATTAACAATGCTTGAAGAAATTGGTGATGAGTCCCGCATTGATGAGTTTATCGCTAAGGCAAAAGACAAGAACGATCCATTCCGACTAATGGGTTTTGGCCATCGGGTATACAAGAACTTCGATCCTCGCGCGAAAGTAATGCGTGAGACCTGTGATCAGGTGCTTGCAGAGTTAGGCAAATCAGACGACCCAATGCTGAAGATCGCTAAGCGATTAGAGCAGATTGCCCTAGAAGACCCTTACTTTGTAGAGCGCAAACTCTACCCGAATGTGGACTTCTACTCAGGCATCATCATGAAGGCGATTGGCATTCCAACTTCTATGTTCACTGTAATTTTTGCTATGGCTCGAACCATTGGCTGGATTTCACATTGGAATGAAATGATCAGTGGGCCTTACAAAATTGGACGCCCGCGCCAGCTTTACGTTGGTCATACTGAGCGCAGTTATCCGAAAAAGTAAGATACGATTATTAATTCGTAAAACAAAATGCCGCGTTCAAACCGCGGCATTTTTTTATTCATCATCTTCGTAGACAATTTCGGTAATCACTTCATTACCACAACGCGCACAATCTCCCACGATCCAATGGCGATCCTCACTACGATACTCCCGAGGATTAACCATACCTAGATCAACCTCAAGACATTGATTGCACCATGTTTGAGCCAAGAAATCTTGCTGCTCATCTTCAGGACGGTCATAGAAATTCAATTCTAACACTTCATTCTGATCCATTAATTACCTCTGTTGTATTTATAAGCAAGCACCCGATTGGCATCAGGATCAAGCGCACTGACAGTTTGCGCTACCAAAATAGAGCGCAAGCGAATACTGTTAAGTAGTTTTTGCTGGTCACCATCAAGCGTCAAAACCCACTCGACTGTTTGCCCATCTAACGTAGCTAGACGCACTTTACGGACAACATCGATGGAAGACAGATAGGAACTCACTAGTCGCAAAGCGGATGCATCATTGATATTTGTTACACGCATCACAACATCACCGGTAATATCGGAACGAGTTGAGGCATAGCGCTCAGATAATTCTGCAGCAACCGCACCAATCAAACTTTCTAACACTGCGGCTTCGTTCTCTGCTGTCAACTGCCAAACAACAGGTTCCATATCCGGAATAAATAATTCTGCATTTGCAGATACATCTTGTGTTAACTGATCGACTTTTACCGCTAACACCATATCGGTCTGATATCTTTTACTGGCTAAGGCAATCGAGTCTTCAAACATTCCCCATAGTTCAGAGCCAGACAGATTACGTTGATCAGTATCATCGTATAAAGGTGCATAAATAGGGAGCCCCATCATTTGCGCGTGGGAAGCTAATGCATTCAGCGCCGATGTGGATTGATTGGCACTAGCAACCGCTCGAACGCCATTTTGTTCGGAAATCACCCAAACCAATATCGAGGGACGATTCCCCCCCCATACGGGCAACCCCTGAGCATATAAGAACTGATTAACCAACTGAGGATAGAAATCAACCTTTACCTGCTTAGCTGGCTGGCTCACACCATCGATGTCGTATAGACCTGGCAATGCTTGTACGGCATGTTCCGCTACCCACTTAGAGGCTTGCTGAGCAATTCTAGGAGCCAATTCTCCTTTGATTTCAACCTCTTTTCCCGATACACGGGCCAATACTTGTGTCGCTGCCTTGGTAAAAGCATTCTGCAATAAATCTGCTTCCCCTTGATTAGCGCCCATAAGAACCTGAGCGCTATAGAGATTGCTCACAGGTACGGCCTTCGCCAGTAAAGGAATACAAAGGCACAAAAGACTAACGATACGATAAATCATAACCCTTCCTTAATTTGTCGCACTATTCTAACGACATTCCCTCAAAGAACCATAGCCCTATACAACGACTGTGCTAAAATAGCTTTTTTCCCCCATTAACGTAAGGCTTAGGTAATGACCGAATCGAACAAGACCTCGATTAGTTATAAAGACGCAGGTGTTGATATTAATGCAGGCAATGAACTTGTTGAACGCATCAAAGGCGTTAGCAAAAAAACCAAACGCCCTGAAGTCCTTGGCGGCTTAGGTGGTTTTGGTGCATTAACTCGTTTGCCAGAAAAATACAAAAAACCTGTTTTGGTATCTGGTACTGATGGCGTCGGCACCAAACTACGCCTTGCGATGGATCTAGAACAACACAGCACCATCGGTATCGATTTAGTTGCCATGTGTGTAAACGATTTAGTAGTGGCCGGCGCAGAACCCTTACTATTTCTAGATTACTACGCCACGGGCAAGCTAAACGTTGATGTTGCAGCGGACGTTGTGACCGGGATCGGTGAAGGCTGCTTACAAGCCGGTTGCGCGCTAGTGGGCGGCGAAACCGCAGAAATGCCTGGCATGTACCATGGCGGGGATTATGATCTTGCTGGCTTCTGCGTTGGAGTTGTAGAAGAAGACCAGATCATTGACGGTAGCAAGGTGGCTGTTGGAGACACCCTAATTGCCCTTGGCTCCTCTGGCCCTCATTCCAACGGCTACTCACTTATTCGTAAAATCTTGGAAGTAAGCAAAGCTGACCTAAATACTGATATTGGCGGCATAGCACTTAAAAATGCCCTAATGGCGCCAACTAAGATTTATGTAAAATCTATCCTAAAGCTTATGGAGCAAATCCAGGTTCATGCCTTGGCCCACATTACCGGCGGTGGTTTGCTAGAGAATATCCCTCGCGTATTGCCTGAAGGCACAGCAGCTTATATTGATGCATCCTCATGGCAGCGCCCTGCCGTGTTCGATTGGCTCCAACAGCAAGGTAACGTTGAGCAAGAAGAGATGTATCGCGTACTAAACTGTGGCGTTGGCATGGTTATCAGCGTAGCTCCAGAGCATGCTGAGCAAGCCCGAGCCCTGCTTACCGAAGCGGGCGAACAAGCTTGGGTGATCGGTGAAATTCGTTCACTGCAAGATAAGGAAGTTGTGATTTCTGATCTTGAGGAAAATCAATGAGTCTATCCGTTGTTATACTGATCTCAGGTAGCGGCAGCAATCTGCAAGCTTTTATCGATCAACATCAAGCCGGAAAGCTCGATATCGATATTAAAGCCGTGATCAGCAATAAGGCGGAAGCATTTGGTTTAGAGCGCGCCCGTCGCGCTCTCATTCCAACCCACGCACTAAGTCATAAAGATTATGACAGCCGCGAAGCATTCGATACAGAAATGATGTCCACCATCGACCAGTATCAGCCGGACCTCGTGATATTAGCCGGATTTATGCGGATTCTAACCCCAGAATTTACTCATCATTACCAAGGTCGATTAGTTAATATCCATCCATCTCTTCTGCCAAAGTATAAGGGTCTTAATACACATCAACGAGCCATCGATGCTGGGGAATGTGAGCATGGTGTTTCTGTTCATTTCGTCTCCGCAGAGCTTGATGCCGGAGCAGTGATTATTCAGGCAAGTGTACCCATTAGCCCAGAAGATAATGCTGATACTCTCGCAGCAAAAGTGCACCAACAAGAGCACCTTATTTATCCTCTAGCAGTTAAATGGTTCAGCGAAGGGCGTCTTCGGTTTGATGGCACTCACGCTATCTTGGATGATCATATTCTCGGTGAATCAGGCATTAATTTTGAGCCTAACTTGCTAATGAAATAGGACCAGCTATGAGAGCGATTAATCAAGGAAAGACATACAGACCAACTCTCATAGCCATTCTATTAGCTGCCGGCACCCTTTTTTTTAGTAGCGCTGAAGCCGAATCCAATCTTGCACCCTTTAGTGCCACCTACAGCACCACATGGCACAAGGGAATTAGCTTAAGAGTAGAAGGCAAGCAAACTCTTACCAAACAAGCGCCCAATACGTGGCATTTTGAATTTAAAGCCAGCGCCTTAATCGCAAGCCTCAAAGAAGATGTCACATTCACCCTACCCGATGCTTTAGACTCCCCAATAAAACCTTTGCGTTACGCCTACAAAAGCAGTGTTCTGGGGCGAAAGCGTGAAGCAATAATCACATTCGACTGGGATAACATGCGCGTACTCAACGATGTCGATGATACTCCTTGGTATATGGAAGTGGAGAACGGGACACTGGACCGGCTGGGCTTGCAACTGCAATTACGCAGGGATCTGCAACTTGGAAAAGAAGAATTGTCTTATGATGTGGCTGATGGCGGGAAAGTAAAACACTGGCAGTTTAAGCGTCAAGGTAGTGATCGTATCCAGACAAAACTAGGTAAGCTTGATGCAATTAAGGTAATACGCACAGACAACCAATCTGAAGAACGCTTATCGACGTTTTGGTTTGCACCTAAATACGATTACCTGCTGGTGAAAATGGTGCATAAGGAAGATGGCGAATCTTACAAACTGGAACTAGAAAAGATTCGCCAATAGAAATATGTCGCACAACCGTTCAGCGTAGCGCCAACGCCAAGCCAAGACGATCTTTGACCTGAAGCTTCTTAAAACTCGAAGTCAAGTGGGCTTTTACAGTACGCTCAGTGACGCTCAACTGATCTGCAATTTGTTTGTTGGACAGCCCTTTAGATACCAGTATCGCTACTTCAAATTCACGCTCGGATAGACCAATTGCAGCCTGCTTCTGTGCGTCTTGCTCCACCGGGTTCAGGTTAATCAACCCTTGAATGAAGTCTTTTCCACCCCAGATCTCCCCTGACTCAATGACAGTTAACGCTAAACCAAGCTGACGAGCACCGATGAAAGGCGCACAGTTACCTTCTACTCCGTTAGACAATAGGCGCATTGCAGCTGACTGGCTCCGTTGATTAGGAAACGCAATCATCAGAGTATTTGGAAATGTTGCTTTAAGTGTCACCAATTGTTCCACTTGAGCGGTAAAAGACTCAGGCCCTAGATAAACAAAACAAAAAGATACGTCATTTTCCTGATCTAGAAAATCGCGACATTCATCAAATGTTACCGCCCTATGCAACTCATACACTGACGGCGAGACTTGCTGCCAATGGCGCCATACTGCATCGTTTGTATTCCAACAAATTATCTTCAAAGCGACCTCAATCCTGCTCTCATGTCTAAAGCCTACTTTCCGTTTAGAGAAATCATTTTATCTAGCCCACCAAGACCAAATGTAACTTTTTGTAAAAATTTTACCTTATCTCAAAACAGAATTGTTACTAGCGTTCACGAAGTGCATTTTGCTGCGCCTTCAATATTGGTTTTAACAGGTAATCCAATAGCGTTTTCTTACCCGTAATGACATCTACACTAGCCTGCATCCCAGGTATGATAGGCAACGGCGCTTCTTCCGTTCCTAGATAACTCTTATCAGTACGAACCCGCACTAGATAAAAGCTATTACCCTCTTCATCTAAGATGGTATCGGCAGAAATGTTCTCCACTTTCGCCGGCAAACCACCGAAAATTGCAAAATCGTAAGCCGTCAATTTTACCATTGCGGTTAGACCAGGTTTGATGAAGCCTATATCTTCGGGGCGCACTTTGGCTTCTATTAACAACGAGTCTTCTAGTGGCACAATTTCTATCAAATTCATACCAGGCTTAATGACACCGCCCACAGTATTTATTTGGATTTGCTTCACAATCCCTTTCACAGGTGAACGCACTTGTGTCCGCTGCACTTTATCTTCCAGTGAGACACTAGACTCTCGAATTTTATCCAGCTCTGCTTTGACTTTAGTCAGCTCTTCCTGGGCGTCGGCACGAAATTTAGCCGTACTTTCTTCGAGCTTAGTTTGTGCTTCCCTCAAGGATGATCTCGCCCGTGGCAACGCCAGTTTGGTCGCTTCCATATCCCCTTGCATTTGATTCACTTCGCGCTCGATTTGTAATAGCTCTACCCGAGAAACCGCACCTTGCTCGAACGCAGGCTGCGTTAACTTCAATTCCTCTTGAGCCAATTCAAGACTGTCCATAAGGTTGCGTAACTTGGCCTCTTGCTCAACGATTTCTTGACGCTTTTGCTCGACTTGCTGTTCAAAAATCGATTGGTTAGCAACTAGGGAAGTGAGGCGATTGCGATACAAATCCTTTTCCCGCGCCACAATCTGTCCATAATCGCTAAACATTGGATTATCAAAATCAGGTTGTTCACCATTGGCTTCCGCTGTCAGTCTTGCCGCGCGGACTCTTAGGTTCATCTCCTCAATTTGCTGCTCTCGTAAGGAGGATAGCGCTTCCGTATTTTCGATTGTCATCAGCAACTGATTCCTTTCCACTGTCTGACCAATCGCGGTATTAATTTCTTTTAAAATACCACCTTCAAGGTTTTGTACTATTTGCACTTGGCTGGATGGTATGACTTTGCCATCTCCTACGGTGACTTCATCCAAGTTTGTGAAATTTGCCCATATGAGCGCAATAAAAACAAAAGCGGTAATCGCCCATAGGATAATACGGCCCCCACGAGGTGTTTTAAGCATCAAAGCCGCATTTCTATCACTCAAAAAATCAAGGTCCTGCTGTGCAACCTGATCTTCACTCTTCTCTCGCTTCCACATGCTAACTTACCTTTAACCGACCCTGACGGAGCGCTTCAAATACTTGCTCTTTTGGCCCATCAGCCACCATACGACCATTATCCATGACGATAATTCGATCCACTAAATCCAACATTGACGACTTGTGCGTAATTAATATCAGGGTTTTATTATGAATAATTTCCCCTAGTCGCCGCTTCATACGCGCTTCGGTTGTATTGTCCATGGAAGCGGTTGGCTCATCTAAAATGAGAATATTAGGATCGAACAGTAATGCCCGAGCAATGGCAACGCTTTGTCGTTGACCGCCGGACAATAGCACGCCACGCTCCCCTACCACCGCATCTAGCCCAGATGGTCTTCGGTTAGCAAATTCCGCCACGCCGGAGAGCTCTGCCGCACGGATAATTGCACCATCCTCAATGTAAGGAACACCAAGGGTAATATTGTCACGAATAGAGCCGTAGAATAGGGTAACATCTTGCGACACCGCCCCAACATTGCGGCGCAAGTCAGTTGGGTTGATCTGCCGCAAATCCACCCCGTCGATACGTATGGCGCCATCACTAGGCTGATATAGGCCCGTCATAATCTTGCCAAGGGTTGATTTCCCAGATCCGATACGCCCAATAATAGCGACTTTTTCACCGGCCTTAATACTGAAGGAAATATCGGAAACTGCTGCTTGTTCCTGCTCAGGATAAGCAAAGGAAACCTTATCAAATTCAAAAGCCCCCTCAAATTTAGGGCGGTGAACAAACTTGACGTCATCAGGGTTCTCAACTGGAGAAGCCATAATTTCGTTGAGAGAGTTGAAGGCCGATTTGGCCTGATTGTAACGGGTTGCCAAGCTCGCCACTTGCGCCATGGGCCCTAGAGCTCTTCCAGTAAGCATCACCGCAGCAATCAGAGCACCCATACTCATATTGCGCTCGGATATCTGATAAACACCGATAATGACCATCACCACAGTGGTTAGCTGTTGCGCCACTGACGCAAACGCTGAGCTTGATTGGGCTAACTGCCGTGTCTTGATTCCCCAGTCTGCAATATTGCCCACGGCACTTTCCCAGTGCTGCTGCAAGACGCCTTGGGCGTTGTTGAGCTTGACACTTTCCGCATTCGACAAACTTTCAATCAATACCGCATTTTTTTGCGATGCAGTTTTTTGCCCTTCTTCGATGGATTTTCTCAGGGGGATCTGAATGATAGCGCTGTAACAGATTACCAATAGTATGGTGACGAGGGGAACATAAGCCACGGGGCCACCAATCATCCAGATCACCCCAAGAATGATAAACATAAAGGGTAGATCGACTAATGTAGTGATAGTAGCTGAAGTTATAAAATCCCGAATGCTCTCAAATTCTTGCAAATTCTTCGCGAACGCACCCACCGACTTAGGACGCACGGCCATGCGCATATTGTTCACTTTGGAAAATATTTTTGCCGAGATTAGTATGTCGGATTTTTTGCCTGCCACATCGATAAAATATCCCCGCAGCATTCTTAGTAAGAAATCGAACAGGTAAACAACGGTCGCTCCAATTGCCAGAACCCAGAGGGTCTCAAAGGCATTGTTGGGAACTACACGGTCATACACGTTCATAACGAACAAGGGACTCGCGACGGCAAATAGGTTAATCAACAAAGACGCAATCAATACATCCCGATAAATGCGCCAGGATGATGTGACGGTTTGCCAAAACCAATGGCCGCGTTTTTGCTTTTCTTCGTATTGATGCTCAGAGCGTTTATCGAATCGGTATAGCGGACGGACAAAGAAACAGTAGCCTGTGTAGAGCTTCTGAACTTGATCCAACGACAGGTAGATCTCTCCCTCCCCAGATTCGGGGCGCAATACCTTAGCGACATTTTGTTCGTGATCGACCTCTAGCAGAATACAAGCCTGCTTATCTTTTAATAACAACACGGTGGGCAGTAGCATGGATGGAATAGTCGCCAAATCCCTTTTCACTAAGCGACTACTGATTCCTGCACGTTGCGCCGCCCGTTGGAATAGCTCCGGAGGCATCTCACTATTCGTTATTGGCAAACCTGCAGCCAAGGCGTCGGCGGTGTAGGGGTTATTAAAATAGCGAGTAAGCAGCACCAAGCAATCCAGTAGTGGATTGGGATACTCAATCGACGTAGAGTCCACTTGCCACTGAGGCTTTTTCTGATCCTGTTCAGGCACCGTTGCCGACTCTTTGGGGGTATCTGTGTTGTCGTTCTGATCAGTCCCAGACATACTTTCGCCCTAACCTTAGCGTAATCGAGATTAATTACTTATGAATCAATAAACTATTAGTCTAGAATATGCTTTATCGGCTGCTATTAACAGACCTTTACATACGCGATTAACGGATTAATAAGGGGAACTTATGCTCTATGCCAAGTTAAATGCAAATGGCGAGATCGTCGACGTGGCAACGCGTCAATCAGATGATTACCGCAAACTTGTCGCGCCTGATGACCCTGTGGTCGCGAGAATCTTGGAAGCTAAGCTTACTGAAAGTGACACGCAAGAGTTACTAGAAGCCTCAGACCAAGATATGATGCGGGTACTTGAAGACCTGATTGATTTGTTAACCAGCAAACGCTTGATCCAATTTACCGAGTTACCGCTCGCGGCACAGAAGAAATTACTGAGCAGAAAATGGGTTCGGGGCCGCCATGCTAATCACGAGGAAGCCTTGATCCAAGAACACAACTTAGATGATGATGCACTGATCTGAATACCTGTTCAAATCAGTGACCCACAACCACTGAGTTCTGAGTTTAAAAGCTCTCCGCCCTACCTACTCCGAATCCCTGTACCCCCGCGATATCGAAGCGGGCTAAGGTTTGTGCCTGTTGCGCAGTTTCGACACCAGTCGCAAACACTTTTATATTAAGACTGTTAAACATCTTGCACAGGGTGTGCATAAAGAAAGACTCGGAATCCTTCCCAACCGCTAATTTGGTATAGGAAGGATCGACTTTCACATAATCCGGCATTAGCGTCTGCAAATACTGAAAGGCAGAAAACTGCTTGCCCACATTGTCTATGCCAAATGCCACCTGATGGCGCTTCAGTGTTTGCGCCAACAGAAAAGCATGATCTTCAGTTGCCAATACACTCTGCTCAGAAATTTCGAAGGCTAATTGCTGTCGGGTTTTCAAGTCCAAGGCACCTAGGCGCCGGTCTAACCAGCCCAAGAACGTGGTCTTAGCATAGGCTGAAGCGGCTAGGTTTATCGTTAGCTGTTGATCTTTTGGCAAAGATGGCAAACGTTCGATCACTAAATCAATCACAACTTTATCAATTTCATCGCCGAGATCAAATTGCTCCGCCAAGCCGATGAAGTACCCAGCATGATACTGCTTTCCGCCGTATTCTAGGCTCGCAAATACTTCTTGCTGCAGCACCTTTCCATTTTCATCAGTGGCCATAACAGGCTGCTTTCTGAGGCTAAATGCACGCTTTTCAATGGCACTTTCGAGCATATCCTTCCATGCCATGCGACCAATTGCCATCTCTTGCCCAGTTTCTAAATCAAACACTCGAGTGGCGTTTATACCAGCGGTTTTGGCTGCACGCAGAGCCGCATCTGCTTGAGCCATTGCATTCGAGCGATCGACATTCTCGTCGATTAGCACAGCACCGATGTTCGCCACGGATTCGCTATAGCTGATACGCGCCGGAACCAACTCTTTCAGGCCCAGCATGATTGCTTCGGCAAGCTGAGTAAGCCCCTCATAGTCGATATTGGTAATTAAGACGATAAAATCAGCACCACTCAAACGTGCCAGAGTCGCACTTGTACCGGTTTGACTAATTTGTTCCGACAGCACTTGAGCTGCTGAGCGAATTAAGGTGTCTGCGGCCTCATAACCCCTTTCATTATTCAGCTTTGCCAAATCTGCCAAACTGATCAACATAAGGCCATCTGTGGCTCGATCTGCTGCAGAGAAATGGGCTTGAGCCTGACTTTCAAAGAAATTACGGTTACCTAAGTTACTAACTGGATCTTTAAAAGCCTTCGCTTGCAACCACTGGGCGGTTTCAGCTTCTGCCGCAAATTCCTTTTCCAATTTCTCAGCCATGCGATTCATCGACTCAACCACAGACTTTAATTCGCGGGTTTTTGGCAATTTGGTCATTTTAACAAAACGACGCTGTTGAATTGCTTCCGCCTGACGCTCCACCTCCACTAGAGGCCGGAATAACCAGCGCAACGCTAAGCCTCCCAGAGCCACCCAAATACCACCAATAATGACAAAAGAGATCAATAGATCTCGCGTTGCTAACCAGAGCTGATAGTAACCATATCCGGCGCTACCAGTGACGTAAACTTGTCCTAGTTCGCTCCAACCATTAGAAATGACCGCTTTCGCAGTGGGCACACGAAAATCAATTGCGCTTATAAACCAGCCGGGGACGCCTTTCACCTGCGTATCATTGGTACGGCGAATATCTTTGTCGGTGGCGTAGACGTGAATTCGAACTTCCGAGAAGTAGCCACTATCGAAGACAGCATTGACGCTGCTTTCTACCGCAGCATAGTCTTCATAGGCCATGAAATCCGAGACTTGCATACTTAACGACGTGGCTGAGTCCTGTGTCGTATTCTGCAATTGATTAACCAGATAATCTTTTGTGGTTTGGAAGTTTATTCCCATCACCACCAACAACATCAGTGACAGCAGCGCCACAATGGTCAATAGCAACTGACGAAATAAGGTCATTATATTCCCCTAATTCTCGAATTCTGAGAGTCGATTGTTGAGATCCGTCCATAGGCTCAGACGGGAAGAACCACCTACCAATTCACCGCGGCCTTTCTCTTTGGATAACCAAAGATTCTCAGCGTTAAATGAATAAATAGGCAACAAATCTTTTCGGTGTATAGCAGGCTTAATCGTTTTATCCAAGTTATCCAAAATCACTGGTACCGCGGTTGGTGTATGGTAGTAAGCTAGCACCATATGATGCTGGTTTAAGGTTAACGCCTTAACATAGACTAAGCGTAATTTTTCATCCGGCACACCGAGCTCCCGTAAGGCGAAGTATTTGGCAATGGTAAAATCCTCGCAATCTCCCCCCCGAGTAGAGAGGAATTCTATTGGTGTGGCCCAATAGTCCTCTTTCCCCCAATGGTCAATATCATTAACAAAGTCCATTTGGTTAAAAAAATCATTGACCGCTGTTAGCTGAGTCTGAATATTTTTAGAGCGGTTATTATCAATTGTTTCGCGCCAAGCAATGATACGGCGCTGGGCAAACTCGCCATACTGACTGCCTATCTGCTGTGCCAAACGTAGGTATTGTTGGGAAATCTCGGCCTGCGTTACCCCAACCAACGCCATTAGCACTAGTCCGTAGCACCACCATCGGCTAAGACGGGTGATCAAGAGTTGCTTGGATAGGAACAATAGCGACATTCACTTGATCTCAGCTAAACAGAGACAATATTGGGATGTAAACGCCACTGGCGTTTATGGCTCTGAATCATAAAGTTTACCAGTGGTGTCATATCGGTTTCGGTTATCACTTCCAGAGCACGTGCACTAGCTTCTAAGGTAGACAGACCATGACTTACCGACGTTTTTCTAATGTTGTAGTTGGACTCTTCTAAATCTGTTAAAGCCACTTTTGGAAAACAACGCAGATGATCCAAGCTATACATCATTTTTTTAGCTTTGCGCCAAGTTGCATCCAACAATAACAGATACTTGGTTGACGCAAACTGCTCGCTATTTTCTCGGACAAGAGGAAAAGCATCCTCTCCGGGATACAGCAGTAGTGTGTTCTCGACGCTCATATCATCGGGGAGGTCTAGGGCAACAAAAGGCTCAGCAATTTGAATAATGGACACCGGCGAATACGCCAGAGACAACAGACGCACTGTATTTTTGGCATGGTGCGCCTCGCGCTTATCCTGCACTATCACAAGATGTATGTCTGAGACTAAGGATGGTCGCAAGTCGCACACGCACTGCTCATGCACATATTGACACTGGCTACACCTTGGTCGAGACATATAGCACCTAACTTAACTCGGCTAAATAACGCTTAATGACTTCATCCCAACCATATTGAAGCGCTTCGACAGTCAGTGCATGCCCTATCGAAACCTCCATGATACGCCCAGGCGCACATAGCAAACTGACATTTTGCAAGTCTAAGTCGTGCCCAGCGTTGACCTCCAAACCTAGATCAAGGGCTGCTTGCGCTGCGGCTTGATACTGAGCATTGACGATATCTTGCTGATCCGTACCGTAAGCCTCTGCAAAAGCCTCGGTATAAAGCTCCACTCGCTCCGCGCCGGTGGCTTTAGCTAGGGCCATTTGTTCCGGAACAGGATCCATAAATAAAGACACGCGAATGCCTTTTTCTTGCAACTTTGCAATTACCGGCAACAAGGCTTCACTGTCTCTGTCTAGGTTCCAACCGTGATCTGAAGTCAACTGGTTTGGGTCATCTGGCACCAGCGTACATTGATCAGGCACAACTTCCAGAACCACGTCGAGAAATTTGCTATCGGGAAAGCCTTCGATATTCAGCTCTCTGCCCGGATATTGAGCTAACAGCGCCTTTAAATCATGGGCATCTTGATAGGTTGCATGACGTTGATCTGGACGCGGGTGAATGGTGATACCAAATGCCCCCAAGTCTAGAGTGCGTTTTGCCATCTGCTCCATGTTGGGGTAATTCCGCCCACGAGAATTTCGCAGCAGGCCAATTTTATTCAGATTTACACTTAAATGCGTCATACAAATACTCTAAAACCAAAGTTATGAGTAGATTATAAGCTAATCTGGTCAACCACATCACCGCCATTAGGGAAATAAATTGTCATAAACACGCTCATCTTTTAGGTAGAACGACCTGTGTTACAATGGCAGCAATTTTAAACGTATTTAAGGATTGTTATGGCTGATGTAACCATCGATATCATTGCTGACCCGGTTTGCCCTTGGTGCTACCTTGGCTACCGACGTTTACAAGGTGCTGTTGAGCATCTCGGCGACAGTTATCGTTTCAAATTAAATTGGCTACCATTTGAGCTACATCCGGATATTCCAGCCACGGGGGTTTTGCGAGATGACTATTTGGGACGCAAATTTGGTAGCCAAGAGAAGCTCAATGAGGTGAGCCACGCCCTGCAAACCATTGGCGCAGCTGAAGGAATTGAGTTCAATTTTTCTCCCGAAGATGTTGTGCCGAACACCTTGAAAGCGCATCAGCTGATGCTCCAAGCAGTCAAACAAGACTTAGCAACTCCCATGATGCTGGCCTTGTTCGACGCTTACTTTACCAAGGGCGAAAATATCGGCCTTGAAACAGTACTTACCAAAATAGCGAAGAATGTTGGGCTTGAAGACGAGCTCATCAACGATGCTTTCACCCGTAGCGGCGCCCAAATAGTGCAAGAGAAAATCGATAAAATCCGCCGCCTAAATATCCAATCGGTACCGAGTTATATTATTAATGAGCAGTTTTTACTGCAAGGAGCGCGCTCCCCAGAAGAGTTTGCCCAAGCCATTATAGAAGTGATTGACGGACGCGACTAAGTTTTCTTTCCTAGCGATCTCAACAAGCCAGCGCAATGCTGGCTTTTTTATAGATGAGACAAAATTACAGTTGATAATAGTTCTTATAAACTTTAATATCTCAAATACAAAAGGTATTGAGAGCGATTTTCATTAATGTACGTATGTATTTGCTACTCGGTGAAAGAGAAAGATATTAAACAATCTGTTGCTCAAGGGGCGCATTCAATGCGAGACCTCTATACTGAGCTGGAGCTGGGACGTCAGTGTGGAAAATGCTGCCAAACAGCCAAACAAATACTTAACGAAGAGCTAGCCAAGTTAGCCTACGATGCCGTCCAGGTGGCCTGAAACCACAAGCCACCCGGAATTATGACGGCATACTACTCAGCCATCATAGATTGAAGGTAATTCTGAATACCAACGTTCGTGATTAATGTTTGTTGCGTTTCAAGCCAATCAATTTGCTCTTCCTGCTCTTCCTGAATGTGCTCTACCACCTCACGACTAATGAAATCTTTGGCTTGCTCACAAACCTTCACCGCACTAAGCAAGTCTGGCAACGAAGCACTTTCAAAGGCCAAATTAGCGGCAATCATTTCTTCGCAATCTTCTCCGATTCTTAAGCGGCCCAGGTCTTGTAGATTAGGTAGCCCTTCTAAAAACAGAATACGCTCAATCAGACGGTCAGCATTTTTCATTTTCTGAATCGAGACCTTGTAGTCGGCTTTATCCAGCTTATCTAGGCCCTTGTCCTTAAACATACGGGCATGAAGAAAATACTGATTGATTCCCACCAGTTCATTGGCTAACACCTTATTTAAGGCGGCAATAACACTTTTATCACCTTTCATTATCGCTCCTTACATTTGCGCCTGATGGTAGTTAGGAGAACCAATCATGTCGATCAAACGCAATTGCTTTTCCAACCAGTAGACATGATCTTCTTCTGTATCAAACAAGAGCTTTTCTAACACTTCTCTAGTTTGGTAATCTCCTTCCGCCTCGCACACAGCGATGACCTCACGCGCACACTCAACCACTTCTAGCTCGAGAGTGAGATCGTTTTGCATCATAGAACGCACATCTGTACCGATAAGCAATTCACGGCGTTTGGTCATACAAGGCGTACCTTCGAGAAACAGAATTCGCTTTATCAGCCAGTCTGCATGATCCTTTTCTTCATCCATCTCATGGTTAAGGCGTTCATACAATTTTGTCAGCCCCCAATCTTCGTACATACGAGAATGGATAAAATATTGGTCGATTGCTGCCAGCTCATTCGCTAACAACGTGTTCAAACTATCAATGACGCGTTGACTACCTTTCACGTACTTCTCCCGTAACAGTTAATCTTCGAGCTAAAGTCTAACTCAGATGATGATGGCCGTAATGCTTATTTAGTCGCCCCTGAAAAACTCTCAACCCATTGAATACAACGTGTTTTTATACGATAGTTAATACCGAAATCTTGCTATAAATACGCCGTAAGGC